>CALWES010000001.1 GCA_944377405.1 uncultured Lachnospiraceae bacterium
CAGACAGACAGACAGACAGACAGACAGACAGACAGACAGACAGACAGACAGACAGACAGACAGACAGACAGACAGACTAAGTCTGTCCTTTTTGAAACAGTAAATCATTCAAAAATTTTTATACAGTTTTCAGAGGCGCATTGCGTCTGCGGATTTCCGCAGAGGTGATGCGTTTTTTGTTATCAGAAAAAGCAAAAACAGGGAGTGAATAACCATGTCCAAATTCGTAATCGAATGCCCAAACTGCGGCAAGTATGCCGAAGCAAAAACGGGGTTCTTTTCCAGAAAGAAGATCGAGTGTTCCTGCGGGTACACCATCAATGTAAAGACAAACAAGCTTGCGGCCCGTACCTGTCCTCACTGTGGCAATGAGGTAGTCTTTGACCAGTCCAAGGGGGAGAAGGCCCTGTGCCCTGTATGCCATGAGCCTATCAACAGCCAGTCGGAACAGTCCAAGGTGGAGGAATTTAGCTGTGGCCAGTGTGGGATACGGCTTCGGGCCAACAAGGGAGCCGCCACCTACACCTGCCCGGTATGTGACTATGTAAATGACGTGCAGGAACGGCTCACTGCGGAGCGGATCAGGCAGGAGGGACTTGCCAGCATCATCAAGTATGAAGGGGACAATGAAACTCTGGTGTGGAAGCACCCCATTGAGGACTTCAACATGGGCTCCCAGCTTATCGTCCATGAGAGTCAGGAGGCAGTGTTCTTCCGGGATGGTCAGGCTCTGGATCTCTTTGGAGCGGGCCGATATACCCTGGAGACTCAGCAGCTGCCTCTTCTGGAAAAATTGTATCAGCTTCCCACAAATACAGAAGATACCTTCCATTCGGAGGTATATTTCATCAACCTTGCCACCCAGATGGGAATCAAATGGGGGACAGATTCCAAGGTGCGGCTTTTTGATCCGGCTTCGGGGCTTCATGTGGAGCTGGGAGCCAGCGGAGAGTTCAATATCCGGGTAACGGATTCCAGAAGATTATTGCTGAAGGTGGTTGGAACCACAGGTGCCCTTCGGCAGGAGGACCTGCTTGGGGGAGGAACCACCAGGGGCATCTTCCGGGCACTGGTGATGACGCAGGTAAAAAGCTATCTTGCTCAGGCGATTAAAGAAAGCGGCATCAACGTGCTGGAGATCGATGAGCGGCTGATGGAGCTGTCCGAAGCTCTGCGGGATCGGATCAACGAGGGGTTGAAGGATTACGGCGTAACCATGCCGGAGTTTTTCGTGAGCCGCATCGTGACTCCTGATGAGGATCCCAATTACAAGCGGATGAAGCAGCAGTATGCGGAGCAGTATCTGCTGGTGCGGCAGGAGCAGATCAGAAAGAGCGAGGCGGAGGCCGCCCAGGCCCGGATGGCTGTGGAAGCGGAAACGGAAGCGAAGATGAAGATCATCGGAGCCCAGGGAGAGGCCGAAGCCCTTAAGATCCAGAAAGAAGCTGAGGCAGCAGCCTACCGGATGCAGGCAGCAGCGGAAGCGGCAGAGATGCAGATGAAAGGTTACACCTATCAGCAGGAGACCACAAGACAGGTAGGACTGGAAGCCATGAAGAACGGACTTACCGGAGGAGAAGGAAGCGGAGCCGGAGCCCTTGGGGACATCGCAGGCCTTGGAGTAGCCCTTGGAGCCATGGGCGGAGTCATGGGCATGACCAGAGAAGCCATGGATCCGATACTTTCCGGTGGGAACCAGATAGGCCAGGGCCTTGGTGCGGTGATCGCCGGAGGAGAGGCAGGAAATCCACAGGGTGCCGGAAACCTATCGGGAACCGTATCGGAAAAGGACAATGCGGACACCTGGGACTGCGTATGCGGAGCCAGAGGCCTTACGGGGAAGTTCTGTCCTGAGTGCGGGGCTAAGCGCCCGGAGCCGGTGAAGGCAGATACCTGGGACTGCGCATGCGGAGCCAGGGGCCTTACGGGAAAGTTCTGCCCTGAGTGTGGAGCAAAACGTCCGGAAAAGATAGAAGACGACACCTGGGACTGTGTATGCGGAACCAAGGGGATCAAGAGCAAGTTCTGCCCGGAATGCGGAAGAAAAAGACCTGAGACATCGGAAGGAGAAACAGTATGATGAAGATCAGGAAGAATGAAAAAAGATGGCTTTCGGTACTGGCTATCGTGACAGTGGTTTACTGTGTCCTGCTGTTTGCATTGCCATTTCCTAAAAATGGAGTATTTGCTCTAAGCCTTATCTTTTCCCTTATAGCTCTGGGAGCTCAGATATATGTGATAAGGTCGGCCTTTTTTCAGGGAGAAGCCATAAGAAGTAAGTTTTACGGGTTCCCCATCGCAAAGATCGGTTTGATCTATCTTATGGTGCAGCTTGTGCTGGGGTTCCTGTTTGCAGCGCTGGGATCGATCATACCTTTTGCAGTACCGCTGGTGATCTACGTGTTGATTCTTGGAGCAGCGGCAGTGGGCCTCATAGGAGCGGAGGCAGCCAGAGATGAAACAGAGCGACAGGAGGTACGCCTGAAAAAGGATGTAAGCCGTATGCGGAAGTTCCAGGCCCATGTGAAGATGCTGGAAAAGGAGGGGCAGATTCCGGAGGCAAAGGAGGCGCTTCGGGAGCTGTCCGAGGCCTTCCGTTACAGCGATCCGGTAAGCAGCGAGGCATTACAGGAATTAGAAGATCAACTGGAAGAAGACCTGGCTCAGTTGAAGGATGTGTTGGCCTTATTGGAGAAGGATAAGGTAATGGAGCTGTGCCGGAAGACGAGGAGGGACCTTGCGGAACGGAATGAGATGTGCAGGATGAATAAGAATCTTGATTAACGAAAAAAGATGGATAGAAGGGAATGTAGATTGTATGGGATGGCAAATTGAAGAGGAACCAAACGGTGGATTCTCCAGGTATCAAGTGATTTTCACAGAAACAGATAAGGCGGAGGCCTTTGATAAGCTAGCCGAAAAGTTTTACAAGAGAAATTTTGGAACGATGTCTAAAGCGGATATCGAGACCTTGATGTTTAGCATCTATATCGAGCAGATTTTAAAAACAGAGGAAGATGATTTTAACTCATACAGCGATTACAGACTGGCTGTGGAACTTGGAATCAGTCAGTCGAAAATCAGCAGCCTGAAGGTCAGAAAGCAGATGCAGTACCCAAGGAAATTTGATTGGAAGAACTCTCTTGCAAAAGTTAGCCCAAATGCCCGCTACGAAGACGGAAAGATTTTTATACAGATACCGGACATCAACCTGTATAACGAGATTAAAAATTCAGTAGAGATAAATGGCGGATACATTGACGGAACTTTGACCCGAAACCTGCTTAAGATATCACCAGAATATTTTATTGACCTGATGGTTTCTGTTTCGGAAGAAATGGAACGTAAGGAAATCCGTAAAAAATTGCGGGAGGAGTTCCGCAAGCAAGGCGGTGATCAGGAATATCTGGATACGGAGCCGCTTTACAAACAATTGAAAGGTTTGGGAAAGGAAGCGGTCAAGACAGCTTTTGATGCGGTAATCGAAACATCCATTCAGGGAAGTCCAATTCAGACAACCTGTAAAACGATTTGGAAAATCATGAATTAGTTGGGAGGAAAAAAATGATCATCAAATGCAAGATGTGCGGCGGAGACCTTGAATTGATTCCGGATGCAACAGTAGCTGAGTGTCCCTACTGTGGTACAAAACAGACCATTCCGACTCCAGACAATGAAAAGAAAATGACGCTTTTTGCCAGGGCAAATCGGCTGCGGTTTAATTGTGAGTTTGACAAGGCAGCGAGTGTATACGAGATGATTGTTGGAGAATTCCCGGAGGAACCAGAAGCTTATTGGGGGTTGGTGCTTTGCAAATATGGTATTGAATATGTGGATGACCCGGCTACTGGGAAAAAGATTCCTACCTGCCACCGCTCTTCCTTTGATTCCGTTATGGAGGATGAGAACCTGGAGCTTGCCATGGAGTATGCGGATGTGGTGGCAAAACGGATTTATCGGGAAGAGGCCAAGCAGATCGAAGAGATCCGAAAAGGGATTGTTGAAGTATCAGCTAAAGAAGCACCTTATGATGTGTTTATCTGCTATAAAGAGACAGATGAGAATGGGAACAGAACCCTGGACAGCGTATTGGCTCAGGACATTTACAATGAGTTGGTTGATAGGGGTTATCGGGTTTTCTTTAGCCGGATTACTCTGGAAGACAAGCTGGGACAGGAATACGAGCCCTACATCTTTGCTGCCCTTCATTCTGCGCGCGTGATGGTGGCGGTGGGAACCTGTTATGAGTATTACGATGCAGTATGGGTAAAAAATGAGTGGAGCCGTTATTTGCAATTGATGGCGGCAGGAGAGAAAAAGACTCTGATTCCCTGTTATAAAAATCTGGATGCCTATGATATGCCTAAAGAGTTTGCAAAGCTGCAGGCTCAGGATATGGGAAAAGTAGGGGCGATGCAGGATCTGATGCGTGGATTGGAGAAGATCCTTGGAAAGATCGGGGGACAGGGCGCCTCCTCAGTGAATACAGCGGCAGTCTCTGGCATGGTGGTGTTGAACGCACAGACAGAAGCCTTGTTAAAGCGTGGAAAAATGGCGTTGGAAGACGGAGAATTTGAGAAGGCGACGGAGTTTTTTGAACAGGTACTGAATAATGATGCGGAGTGCGGGCAGGCGTATTTTGGAAAAGTATTGGCAGCGAAGAAGGTATATGATTCAGAAAGTCTGATTCAAAGATTGAGACAACAGGTAATTGCCTATGCAAATAGAACAAAAATAATCATAAGACCTGGTTTTGATCTGGTAAAGCTTGCTCGGGAAGCGGATACAGAAACAGGAATGCTTACGGATTTTTCAGATAGCCAATTAAAAAATCTGATGCTTTGCAAATTTGAGGAAGTAGAACCTATATACTACAAAGATTATCCTTTATATTTTGAAGCGATATCAGCGGAAAGCAAAGGTCAGGATTTATTACATAGCTTGATAAATAATGTTGATTTCAAATATGCAGAAAAATATGCAGATGCTGCGATTGGTGAAACTATTCGTGCAATGCAAAAAGAATTGAATGAGGATGCTGCGAGAGAAAAACTGTTTTTTGTTTTACGGGAGATAGAGCAGATAAAACAGAAAGATGACATCCTGGAAAAATTAACAGGACTGCTGAAAAGAGCAGAAGATAATATTGAAAACTGGAAAGCGAAAGAGGAAGACGAGAAAAGGAAGGAAGTCGAACTGGCCGAAAAAAAGGCCGAGGAAGATTATCAAACAGCAATGCGTAACTATGAGGATGATTATGCAAAACTAGTAGGAGAATGGGAAAAGGCAAAGATACTCTATCAGGAAGAGTGTGGTGTTGTGGCAAAAAAGCAGTCAGCATTACAGGACAGGATTGCGAACTTGGAACAGGAAAAAGCACTGCTAAAGGGCTTCTTTACTGGAAAAAAACGGAAGGAATTGGAAAGTGATATAGCGGTGCTAAAGGCTGATCTCGCCGCGATGGAATTTCCGCAAGAACCGGGCGAGCCTCCGGCTCGCGACAATATCCCGCTTCGGGAAAACTTTTGTCCCAAAGTTATCCATCCTCAAAGCCAGATAAAAAGCCGGATAGAAGCGGAGGTTTTCCTGCAGGATATTTTAAAAAATCTAATGAAGGCGTCTGTTGGCGAGAAGGTATATTTAGGAACCTATCCTTATGATAAAGCAGGTAATATACAGAGAATTCAATGGCGTGTTTTGGAGAAAAAAGAAAATACTCTGCTGCTGCTCACAGAATATGGGGTTGATACTAAAGAATACAATGATAAACATGAGAAAACGTCATGGGAAAATTGTACCTTGAGGAGATGGCTGAATAAAGATTTTTTGGAAAAAGCGTTTTCTGATTTTGAAAAAAAATTGATTCAGACAACAAGTGATACTGGAGACAAAATATTTCTTTTGAGCAATGAGGAAGCATTTGAGAATTATTTCTCAGATGATGATTCCAGATGTTGCATTCGGACAAACTATGCCTTGGCTCAGGGTGCATGGAGATACAACGGAGAGAAGTGCAGATGGTGGCTGCGGTCGCCTGGCCGTACTCAGGAGTATGCAATGGAGGTATCCGCGAATGGTATCCGCGACGACCGCGGTGTCAGCGACGCTTACACTTGTGTTCGACCCGCGTTGTGGATCAATCTGGATTCGGCAATTGACTGATTTATGTTATTCTAAGAAGTGTGAGGAAAAAACAATGATCATTAAATGCAAGATGTGCGGCGGGGATATGGAGATATCTGCCGACCAGCTGACGGGAACGTGTGAATACTGCGGTTCCACCATGACTTTGCCGAAAATAGATGATGAACAGCGAGCAGCAGCCTTTAACCGGGGCAACCACTTCCGTCGGATCGGGGAGTTCGATAAGGCCCTGACAGTCTATGAAAGCATTGTCCGGGAAAACGAAGCAGATGCGGAGGCCCACTGGTGCTGCGCTCTTTGTCGTTTTGGTATCGAGTATGTAAAAGACCCGGCAACCGGAGAATACCTTCCCACTTGCCACCGGGCAAGCTTCGACAGCTTTCTGGAGGACGTGGATTATCAGGCTGCTCTGGAACATGCGGACGTGGTGGCAAGAGAACAGTACCAGAAAGATGGAGAAAAGATCGCTCAGGTACAGAAGGGGATTCTGTCCATTTCTCAGAAGGAACAGCCCTTTGATGTATTCATCTGTTATAAGGAAAGCGATGAGCGTGGGAACAGAACTGTGGATTCTACTCTGGCCCAGGAGATATACTATCAGCTTACCGACCAGGGAAGACGGGTATTCTTTGCCCGAATCACACTGGAGGACAAGGCAGGGCAGGAGTATGAGCCCTATATTTTTGCGGCCCTCCATTCAGCGAAAGTAATGGTAGTGGTAGGCACAAAGCCGGAATATCTGAACGCGGTATGGGTGAAGAATGAATGGAGCCGCTACCTGACTCTTATGAAGCATGACAGAAAAAGACTCCTGATCCCTTGCTACCGGGATATGGATCCCTACGATCTGCCGGAGCAGCTTTCTGTGCTGCAGTCCTACGATATGAGTAAGATTGGATTTATCCAGGATCTGATTCGGGGGATTGCCAAGGTGTTGGATGCGGACAAGAAGCCGGAGAAACAGGAAGTAAAAGAGACTGTGGTCCTGCAGGGAGAAGGAAACGTCAACCTTGCAGCCCTTTTAAAACGTGGATGGCAGGCTCTGGAAGATGAGGAATGGGAGAAGGCAGATGGATTCTTTGACCAGGCCCTGAATATTGATGCAGAGTGTGGAGAGGCCTTTTTTGGGAAAGAGCTGGCAAGCGAAAAAAAGCGGAACCCAAAAGCCTTTATTGATGATGTTTCTGCCAATGAGGATTTGAAATCAGAGATGCTGACACTTCCGAGTCTGGGACAAAAAGTGATCAAGATGACGGCGGAAAACTGGAAGGAGGCGGTTGCAGAAACCACCCGTATGATGGAAGCTGCTCTTAAACGAGGCGAAACTCCCCCGTTTCTGCAAGTTGGAGAAACACTGGAAGCCTGTCCTCGGGATGAGAAGCAGATTGAAGAGATTGCCTCCAGATACGAGGTCCCCGGATATCTGACAAAGGAGGAAATCCGAAAGGACTTTTCCGAAGGAAATATGCGCAGCTATATTTCTGCGGTATCCATTCGGCGTTTATTCCAGTCGAACGGAGAAAACCGACTGAAGGAAAACAAAAATCTGGTCCGTGCAAGTCGATATGCAAAGGGAGTATTTGCCCAGGAGTTCAATGAAATTTGTGGAGAAATCGACCGGATCTTTCATGAAAGAATGTCAGAAGCAGAGGCGAGAGATGCGGAAACCCAAAAGCGGATCAGGGAGGAGTATGAGAATTTCCTTGTAAAGGCGGAAAAGCTGACTGAGGAGAAAAGCAAAGAGGCACAGGAAAGAAGAAAGGCAGACTACCTTGTAGCCTGTGAAAAGAAGGAAAAGGCAAGAAGTTCGGATGATTTCCAATCAGCGGCAAAAAATTTTGAAAAACTTGGAGCCTATAAAGATTGCACAACTTTGGCGGAGGACTGCAGGAAGAGAGAAAAAGAACGAAGAAGAGAAGAAGAGCAGAGACGCAATATAGCGGAGCAACATGAAGAACAGCTGAAAAAGCAGAAGAATAAAAAGATAGCAATCATCGCATCGATTGCTGCAGTAGGTGTGATTGTCGCGTTTCTTGTGAATAGTATGATCATCCAGCCGCCCCAAAAATATAAAGAAGCTCAAAGTTTAATGGTGGAAGGCAATTATGAGGAAGCATATTCTGCGTTTGAAGAATTGCTGGGATATAAGGATGTAGATGAAGAATTTTTGAAAGACATAAAATATGAAGAAGCGCAAAGCCTGATGGCGGAAGGCAATTATGAGGAAGCGTACTTTATATTGGATGAATTGCACGGATACAAGGATGTTGATGAGCTATTGGGGATAAATTCTGAATACGCAATTGGAAGAGAAGTCATGTTTGGCAGCTATGAACAGGATGGAAATACAGAAAATGGAGAAGAAGACATTGAATGGATCATATTGGCCCGAACGGGGGATAAAGCCTTTTTGCTGAGCAAATATGGCCTGGATGCAAGGGCGTATAATATGGAACAGGAAGATATTACTTGGGAGCAATCTGATATCAGAAACTGGCTGAATGGTAGTTTTATGAATAGAGCTTTTACAGAGGAGGAGCAAAGAGCAATTTTAAGAATGAAGGTAGATGAAATGACAGGCCAAAATAATAAGGAAGATCAAGTATTCCTGTTAGATTATATAGAAGCATGTTATGATTATTTTACAAGTGATGAAGAACGAATCTGCATGCCGACCGCTTATGCGGTGCAGAATGGAGCATATACAAATGATACCGGAGCCTGCGAGTGGTGGTTACGAGAGGATAGCTACAATCAAGGACTTGTATCAAGCATCGAAGCATCTGGTTCGGGCGGCACCAGCCTTGTCGGCAATGTCGATGTTTGTGTTCGTCCCGCTTTATGGGTAAATTTGGAATCCGGTATCTTCTAATTTTAGATCTTAAGAACGGGAGGAGGGAGAGTATAGCGCAGCAATTCAGAACCGCAGCTCATCACCTATGGAAAAAAACTGAGCAGATGTATCATGACCGTCACGCAGAAAACTCCCAAAAAACAAGACAAGCAACATAGCTGATCGTCTGGATTTGTAAGAACTTAAGTGGCAGGTATGAGAGTTTTATCTCAATCATACCTGCCCTATTTTCGTGTTGGAACTATCTGCCTATATAGATCCTGCCATTTGATTACTGAATATCACCCCTCCATCCGCCCCCTCAACTCAGACGGCGTAAAGGCAGTAACCTTGCTTCTCGAAAAATCCCGCACATTCCGCGTAACGATATGATCCGCATGGATCCGTTCCGCTGTTACGCTTTGCAGGGCGTCTTCAAAGTCATCCCACTGCAGCCGTGCAGCTGAGGTGAGATCAGAGGGCGATAATTCCGTGAAGGTGAAGATCAGGGAGAGCTTATGCAGGACTTCTTCGATCTGCCCCGGATCCAGTTCCCTGCGCATGACGTAGACAAGATTGGCAAAGGTCAGAGAAGAAACAAAGCCTTCGGCCTGCCGGGTCTCACACATCTTCCAGATGACGGAGGAATCCTTCACGTGGGGGCTGCGGTTCTGAAGGACATCCAGGATTACATTAGCGTCAATCAGCAGTCTCATATTTTTCTGCTAACCTTTCTGCTTTTTCTTTATCAAGATCATGGTCTCCCTTTAAGATACCGGTAAGGGAATCCGTAAGGTAGGAGACTGCCGTATCCTTTGGAATAAAGCGGCCCACTTCCTTCCCGTTCTTCGTTACAATAACTTCCTGGCCGGAAAGAACGAGATTTAAGTAGCGGCCAAAATTATTCTGCATTTCTGTGGCGGTTGCTGTTGTAATGCTGCTCATAAAACACACCTCCTTTAGCTAATTTAATGATATAATAAATTAGCTAGTTTAGCAAGAGAAGAATACCGGATGCGGAAAGGAGTTTCCACTTCTTTGATGAATTCAGTTTGAAAACCTGTCTGTGAAGATGTATCAAATCCCAATCAACCCCCAATAACCGGAATATCCCTTGAGAATTTTTTGACAGAATGGTATCATTAAACGAAACAGGGCCTGAGCTGAAGTCCCTCCATGCGCGTGATCCCATGGAAAAAAGCATAAGCAAAAGCATACATGAGCATACATAAGCACGCATAAAGGAAGGAAACACAGAATCCATGCCGCTTTTTACAGAGGATGCACTGAAAACCTATCTCAACAGCAGCACCTTCCGCAGGGCCCTCGCTCTGCCGGAGGAGGTGAAGCTTGTGCCCAGGCTCTTAGCCCAGGGGGAGTGTAACAGGAATTACCTGATCACCCATCCCGTGACGGGAAAGAAGCTGGTGCTCCGCGTCAATCTGGTGAGCCAGATGCACCTTCCGGATCAGATCGGCTATGAGTACCGGGCTTTAAAGGCCCTTGCCCCTTCGGGAAGGACCCCGGTGCCCCTTTATGCGGACCCGGCTGCCCCGGGACTTGGAAATGGCCTTATGGTCTATGAGTACCTGCCGGGACGTCCCCTCTGCTATGAGCGTGACCTGCCAAGGGCAGCGGCACTGCTTGCGGACATCCACAGCCTGAGGCCTGGACAGGAAGCTATCGATCAGTTCCTCAGCCCGGAGGACCCCATAGGAGCCGTGCTTTCGGAATGCAGGGAGATGCTGGGCCATTACCTGGATTCCCCCCTGGCGGATCCGAAGATAAGCCGGAGCCTTCAGGAAATGCTCCTTCTGGGGCAGCAGATGGCGGAGGAAGCCCCTGCCTTTTCGGGCTACCGCTGTATCATCAATACGGAGCTCAACTCCGGAAATTTTCTCATGAATGACGCCGGAGACCTTTCCGGGAAAGCTGGTCCTGGGAAAGGCAATTCCGGGGATCACCTCATCGACTGGGAAAAGCCCCTTTATGGGGAGCCGGCCCAGGATCTGGGACACTTCCTGGCTCCCACAACCACCTTCTGGAAGACGGATTCCATCCTGTCCCGCAGGGAGACGGAGGACTTTATTTCAGAGTATGAGAGGGCGGCAGGGGGACGTTTTGATACCGGAGGCATCCGGCGGAGGACCCTTCTCTTTATTCCCATCACCTGCCTGCGAGGCCTTACCTGGTCCGCCATGGCCTGGGTCCAGTATCAGGATGAGAGCTCCGGGGCGCCAAAGAATCCGGACACCTGGAAAAAACTTTGTATCTATCTGAGTCCGGAATTCCTTGGCAGGATCCGGGAGGAGTATTTAACATGAAACTAAGATGTATCACAGATCTTTCGGCGGATATTCCGGAGGCACTGGCGAAAAAATATCATATCCTGCAGATCCCCGCGCCCGTGACCTTTCCCGACGGGGAAAGCTATTCCGACCTGAAGTCATTTTATGGGCTTTTGCGGGAGGGAAAGTGGGCAGTGGTGGAGCCGATCCCAGAGGAGGCTTATTACACTGCCTTCTGCAGCTGTGCAGAAAAGGGAGAGACAGCGGTATACTGCAGTCCCTCCGGGGAGCTTTCCCATAATCTTCGGAATGCGGAGGCGGCAAAGGCCAGGGCGGAGGCAAGCTATCCGGAGGCGGATATTCAAATCCTGGATTCCAGGGAGGTCTCCTTCGGCCTGGGACTGCCGGTGCTGTCTGCCGCAAAGGATGCAGCGGAGGGAGCTTCCCGGGACCGGGTGATCAACAAGCTCCACTTTGACTTCAGGCACCTGAAGCTGATCTTCACCCTGGCTCACCCGGAGTTCTTATCCGGATATTTCCCCTGTAAGCCGGGGGCAAATCCCTTCGGGGAGCAGGAGGCCTTTCCTGTCTTCGAGATCAATCCCCAGGGCAGGATCTCCATCGTAGAGCGGGAGCACAAGCCGGAGGATGCGGTGGAACGGCTCCTGAAGCTGGCAGGACAGTACGGCACGGACCATAAGGGGAAGCTTATGGGCATCGTTCACGGAGACGATCAGGAGCTTCTGGAGTATGCCATGGAGGAGCTTTCCTACAGGTATCAGCCTGCAAAGCTGATCACCGGATGTATCGGCTGTACCGGGGCGGCGAACCTAGGCCCGGGGGCCCTCGGGATCGCCTTCCAGTATTAAAAATCGGTATTAAAAACCAGTATTAAAAATCAGTATGAAAAAGTTCAAGGAGTTCATGGATTCAAATGGACAGTAAAGTCGTTTATCAATTACGGATGCTGGCAGGGGCCTGCTTTGACTGCGGAGAGTGCACGGCGGTGTGCCCGGCCATCCTGAAGGACCACAATATGACGCTGCAGGGCTTTGCCTACAGCCCGGAGCTTTATGAGGAGTGCATGCGCTGCGGCGCCTGCACAGAGGTCTGCCCCAAGGGCATCGACGGCGTGGAGATCGCCGAAAAGGCAGAGGAGGCCATGCAGCAGGATGCTTAAGATCGACATACCGGGATACGGGAAGCTGGAGCTTACCCATCTGGTGATGGATTATAACGGGACCATCGCCCGGGACGGAAAGATCCTGCCGGAGCTTCTGGAGCCCCTTGCGGCCCTTGCAAAGGACCTTCGGCTTTTTGTGCTGACGGCGGATACCCATGGGACTGCGGCGGCGGAATGCGGCGCCACGGGACTTCCCATTCAGATCATGACCTTTCCTTCGGACAAGGCGGCGGCCTCCAAGCTGGAGATCATCCGGGGCCTTGGAACAGAGGGGGTCTGTGCCGTTGGAAACGGCAGGAACGATCTGCCCATGCTTTCCGAGGCAGGCCTTTCCATTGCGGTATGCGGCCCTGAGGGCTGCTATGGAAAACTGGCAGGGACGGCGGAGGTCCTTTGCGGCAGCATGGAGGATGCCCTCCTGCTCCTTACAAGACCGGAGCGGCTGATCGCCACCCTCCGGGGCTAAGGAAATCAAAAGGGAAGGAAGCAAAGCAAATGAATTTTTTCCTGATCACTTTCGGGCAGATCTTCGAACTGTTCCTCCTGATCCTTCTGGGAGCCCTGCTCTGGAAGCTGGGACTGATCTTCGGCGAAGCCAAAAAGTCCCTTTCCGGGATCCTGATCAATCTGGTGATCCCCGCAGTCATCCTGAATTCCTTTCAGGCGGAAAACGATACCTCAAAGCTTGAGGTCCTTCTGGAGGCATTTCTTCTGAGCGTGGCAGCGCACCTTTTGCTGATCTTCTTAAGCTCAGTCTTTATCCCGAAAAAGAACAATCCCCAGGCTGCCATGGAGCGGCTGTGTGCGGCCTATACCAACGCCGGTTTTATGGGGATCCCCCTTCTGACTGCACTTTTTGATGTACAGGGAGCCTTTTATGCTTCCATCTATGTGACCGTATTCCACCTTTTTCTCTGGACCCAGGGGGTCTGCAGCCTGTCCCGGGGCGGAGAGGAGAAGGGCAGGCTCAAAAAGCTTCTGAGCCCCACGGTGATGACCGTAGGGGTCTCCCTGGTGCTTTATCTTCTGGGGATCCGCCTTCCCAGGCTCATTATGGAGCCGGTGCAGTGGCTTGCAGGCATGAACACGCCTCTGGCCATGCTTGTGACGGGAGCCTCTCTGGCCTCCTGCGGCCTGGGAGCCCTCTTTGAAAACCGGAGGATCTTCTATGTGACGGCCCTTCGGAACCTGATCCTGCCGGCCATTCTGGTGCTTCTGTTCAAGGCCTTCGGACTCCTCAGCACAGCCTCCGTCTGCGTGCTGATCGCGGCCTGCTGCCCGACGGCGGCGGTGATCCCCATGATCGCTCTGCAGTACGGCCAGGATGAGCAGAGAGCCTCCGGCATCTTTGCCATGACCACGGTCTTAAGTCTCTTTACCATCCCCCTGTTTATGTTTTTCGTCTAGGAAGGGGAAGCTTGCTTCCTTTTCCTTTTTTTGTTATACTTTTCAGTTGATTGAATTTTTTGTCGGAGGAAAACATGGCAAAAACACAATATAACGCAGACAGCATTACCGTTCTGGAGGGCCTGGATCCTGTCCGCGCCCGTCCCGGCATGTATATCGGAGGGGTGGGCCAGAAGGGCCTGAACCACCTGATCTATGAGATCCTGGACAACTCCGTGGACGAGCACCTTGCAGGCTTCTGTAAGGAAATATGGGTCACTCTGGAGGCAGACGGCTCCTGTACCGTAGAGGACGACGGAAGAGGCCTTCCGGTGGATCTCCACCAGAAGGGGGTCTCCGCAGAACGTGTCATCCTCACCACCCTCCATGCAGGCGGAAAGTTTGACCATGACTCCTACAAGACCTCGGGAGGTCTTCACGGCGTGGGCTCTTCCGTAGTAAATGCCCTGTCCAGATATATGACCGTGGAGGTGTCCAGAGACGGACTTTTATACCGGGATACCTATGAGCGGGGCATCCCCACCACAAAGCTGGAGAAGGGGCTTCTGCCGGTGGTGGGAAAGTCAAAGCATACGGGAACGAAGATCAACTTCCTGCCGGATGACGAGATCTTCGAGCGCACCGTATTCAGGGCGGACTGGCTGAAGTCAAGGCTCCATGAGACCGCCTACCTGAACCCGGAGCTTACGATCCACTATCGGGATCTGCGGGAGGGGACCCAGGAGGAACAGACCTTTTCCGAGCCGGAGGGTCTCAGGGCCTATGTGGCAAGCCTCAACAAGGGCCAGGAGACGGTGACCCCCGTGATCTACTTCAAGGACAGCTACGAGGGCTCCGAGGTGGAGGTATGCCTCCAGTTCGTGGACGCCTTCGAGGAAAATATCCACGGCTTCTGCAACAACATCTTCACCCAGGAGGGAGGAACCCACATTACGGGCTTCAAGACCAAGTTCACCCAGCTTGTGAACCTCTATGCCCGCCAGCTGGGGCTCCTGAAGGAAAAGGACGACAATTTTACCGGCTCCGATACCAGAAACGGCATGACCTGCGTGGTGGCCCTCAAGTTCCCGGAGCCCATCTTCGAGGGACAGACCAAGACAAAGCTGGCCTCCGCAGAGGCTGCCACGGCGGTGGCGGCGGTGACGGGAGAGAAGCTGGAGCATTACTTCGACCGGAATGTGGAGGTCATCAAAAGCATCATTTCCTGTGCGGAAAAATCCGCAAAGATCCGCAAGCAGGAGGAGAAGGCCAAGACCAACATGCTTTCCCGTTCAAAGTTCAGCTTTGATTCCAACGGAAAGCTGAAGGTCTGCACCTCCAAGGACCCGGAAAAGTGCGAGATCTTCATCGTGGAGGGAGACTCTGCAGGCGGCTCCGCAGGCACCGGAAGGAACCGGGAGTTCCAGGCCATCCTGCCGATCCGGGGAAAGATCCTGAACGTGGAAAAGGCCTCCATCGACAAGGTCCTGGCCAACGCGGAGATCAAGACCATGATCAATACCTTCGGCTGCGGTTTTTCCGAGGGCTATGGCAACGACTTCGATATTACGAAGCTCCGGTACCACAAGATCATCCTCATGACGGATGCGGACGTGGACGGAAGCCATATCGATACGCTGCTTCTGACCTTCTTCTACCGCTTCATGCCGGAGCTCATCTATAACGGACATGTCTATGTGTCCATGCCGCCCCTTTATCTGGTGACCCCTAAGGGAAAGGGCGGGACTCCCAGGTATCTTTACGACGACCGGGAGCTCCAGAAGTACCAGAAGGAGCACGACCCCTCCACCTTCGATCTGAAGCGTTTCAAGGGCCTCGGTGAGATGGATCCCCCGGACCTCTGGGCCACCACCCTGGACCCGGAGAGAAGGGTGCTGAAGCAGGTGGAGATCGAGGACGCAAGGCTTGCGTCGGAGGTGACGGAGATGCTGATGGGCTCCGACGTGGGTCCGAGACGGCAGTTTATCTATGAGCACGCCCATGAGGCGGAGCTGGACTGGTAGGGAGTATCCTGTAAATGGCAGAAAAGATCTTAAAAACAGAATACAGTGAGGAGATGCAGCGGTCCTATCTGGACTACTCCATGTCCGTGATCACCGCAAGGGCCGTGCCGGATATCCGGGACGGCTTAAAGCCGGTACAGCGCAGGCTCCTCTACGACATGAACGACCTTCATGTGAATCACGATAAAAAGGAAATGAAGTCCGCCCGTATCGCCGGCGACTGTATGGGACGCTTCCATCCCCATGGAGATTCCTCCATCTACGAGACCATGGTGGTGATGGCCCAGCCCTTCAAGAAGTCCGTGCCCCTGGTGGAGGGAAAGGGAAACTTCGGCTCCATCGAGGGAGACAGCGCCGCAGCCTACCGTTATACGGAGGCAAAGCTCCAGAAGTTCACCGATGAGGTGTTCCTCAGGGATCTGGACAAGTCCGTGGACTTCATGCCGGCATACACCAATACGGAGGAGGAGCCGGTGGTACTGCCGGTTCGTATCCCCAATTTCCTTCTGAACGGCTCCGAGGGGATCGCGGTGGGCATGACCACCTCCACCCCCTGCCACAACTTAAGCGAGCTCTGCGACCTCTGTGCCGCCTATGTGAAGGACCCGGAGATGAGCGTGGAGGACATGCTGAAGATCATGCCGGGACCGGATTTTCCCACGGGAGGCATCATTGCAAACCGCTCAGAGCTTCAGAGCATCTACGAAACGGGAAGCGGAAGGCTGAAGCTTCGGGGAAAGCTTTCCTTCGAGCCGGGAAAAAAGCGGGGCGAGAAGGACAAGCTGATCGTAACGGAGATCCCCTACACCATGATCGGCGCCGGCATCGGAAAGTTCATGTCCGATACGGCGGAGCTGGTGGAGGCAAAGAAGCTTCCGGAGATCACGGATATCGGAAACGCCACTGCCGGAGACGGAGTCAGCATCTTCATGGAGCTTAAGAAGGATGCGGACATCGACAGGATCCGGAATATCCTGTATAAAAAGACAAAGCTGGAGGACACCTTCGGCGTCAATATGCTGGCCATCTGCGACGGAAGACCGGAGGTCATGAGCCTTCCCAGGATCCTTGCGGAATGGCTGCGCTTCCAGCATGAGATCCTGGACCGGAAGTACCGGGTGCTTCTGGAAAAGGAAGAGGGCAAGCGGGAGATCCAGGAGGGACTCATCGCCGCCTGCAACATCATCGACCTGGTGATCGCGGTGATCCGGGGCTCCAGAAACCGGAAGGACGCGGAGAACTGCCTGACAAAGGGGGATACCAGCGGCGTGGTCTTCAAGGAGGAGAGCCTCCGGGAGGACGCGGAGAAGCTCCACTTCACCCAGAGACAGGCAGACGCCATCCTGGAGATGAAGCTCTACCGGCTCATCGGCCTTGAGATCATGGATCTGGAGAAGGCCCACCGGGAGACGGTGAAGAAGATCCGGGAGTATAAGGCCATCATCTCCGGAAAGGAAAAGAGGGATGAGCTGATCTGTCAGGACCTGGCCCAGATCAAGGCGGAGTACGGATATCCCCGCCGCACCCTCATTGAGGACGGAAAGGAAGCGGTCTACGAGGAAAATGTCATTACGGAGGCCCCCTGCGTCTTCGTTATGGACAAGCTGGGCTATGTGAAGCTCCTGGATCCGGCTGTTTATGAGAGGAACCGGGAGGCGGTGGACAGCGAGAACCGCTTTGTGGTGCCCTGTATGAATACGGGCAGGATCCTCCTCTTTACGGATCACGGCAACATGCACCAGATCAAATGCATGGACGTGCCCCAGAAGAAGATGAAGGATAAGGGAGTCCCCGTGGACAACCTGTCCCGGTACACCGCCTCCGAGGAGGAGATCATCTATCTGGACGCCCTTGCGAACCTGAAGGACCACAACCTGCTGTTTGCCACCAGGAACGGCTACGTAAAGCAGGTCCCCATCGAGGAATTTGAGACCAACAACAGGATCGTGGCAGCCACCAGACTGGAGGAAGGAGACCTGGTATGCACCGTGGAGCCGGTATCGGAGATCGGAACCAATACGGTGGCCCTCTGGACGGACAATGGATACTTCCTGCGCTTTGCCCTGGATGACGTACCCATCCTGAAGAAGGCCACAAAGGGCGTAAAGGGCATCCGGCTCTCAAAGGACGCAGGCCTCCAGGGAGCCAGAGTCGTCACCGGGGATCCGGTGGTGCTCTACAAGCAGAAGGTGGTCCACCTGAAGAGCCTGAAGACCGCCACCCGCGGCGGCAGCGGAACGAAACAGCGGATCTGATATGGGTAAAAGTTTATTTATCGCGGAGAAACCCTCCGTGGCGGCAGAATTTGCCAAAGCACTGAAAATGAATCCCGTCCGGAAGGACGGATATATGGAAAACGAACGCTATGTGGTGACGTGGTGCGTGGGGCACCTCGTCACCATGTGCTATCCGGAAAGCTATGATCCGGCCTTAAAAAAATGGAGCCTTTCCACCCTGCCCTTTATTCCGGAGACCTATCGCTATGAGATCATCCCTTCGGTGAAAAAGCAGTTTGACATCGTGTCGGGGCTTCTGAACCGGCAGGATGTGGAGCGGATCTACGTCTGCACCGACTCAGGGCGGGAGGGAGAGTATATCTACCGTCTCGTGGACATGATGGCAAAGGTGGAGGGAAAGGAAAAGCTCCGGGTCTGGATCGATTCCCAGACGGAGGAGGAGATCCTCCGGGGGATCCGGGAGGCCCTTCCGGAAAGCCGCTATGACAATCTTTCCGCCTCCGCCTTCCTGCGGGCCAAGGAGGACTACCTTATGGGCATCAACTTCTCCCGGGTCCTGACCCTGAAGTACGGGAACCTTCTGGCCAGGGCCACGGGACAGTCCTATGCGGTGGTATCCGCAGGCCGGGTCATGACCTGCGTCCTGGGAATGGTGGTCCGGCGGGAACGGGAGATCCGGGCCTTCGTAAAGACCCCCTTTTACCGGGTGCAGGCCGCGGCAGAGGGGAAGGGGGCTTCCTTTACGGCGGAATGGAAGGCCGGAGAGGGGAGCCGCTACGAGGATTCCCCCCTGCTCTATAAGGAAAACGGCTTCCGGAAGCGGGAGGAGGCGGAGGAACTGATCCGGGGCCTGCCGGAGCAGGGACGGATCGGGTGCATCGTAAAAAAGAAGGAAAGCAAAAATCCGCCCCTTCTTTTCAACCTGGCGGAGCTTCAGAACGAATGTGCAAGGCTCTATAAGATCAGCCCGGACAACACCTTGAAGATCGCCCAGGAGCTTTATGAGAAAAAGCTCACCACCTACCCCAGGACCGATGCCAGGGTCCTTTCCTCCGCAGTGGCAAAGGAGATCTCAAAAAATATTTCCGGCCTTCGGGGAGTCCCGGCGGTGGCGGCCTATGCCTCCGAGATCCTGGAGAAGAAAGGCTTCGGAGGGATCGCAAAGACAAGGTATGTGAACGATAAGGCCATTACGGACCACTACGCCATTATCCCAACGGGGCAGGGCCTTTCCGTCCTTCGTTCCCTGTCCCCCCTTTCCTATAAGGTCTATGAACGGATCTGCCGCAGGTTCCTGAGCATCTTTTATCCTCCGGCGGAGTACCGGAAGGTATCCCTTACGGCGGAGGCAGAGGCCTCCTGGCCCCAGGGACCGGAAGGAGGCCGGAAGGAGAGCCGGGAACGCTTCTTTACGAACCTCAAGGCCCTTATGAGCCCCGGCTACCTTACGGTCATGGGAGTAGACCAGGAGACGGAAAAGGAGACGGAGAAGAAGAACCGGGAAGGAGAGGAAGGGGATCAGTCCATTTCCGAAGCAGAGGCGAAAACCATTGCGGAAAAACTGAAAAAAGGTGATATAATAAATTTCAGGGAGTTTTCCATCAAGGAAGGAGAGACCTCTCCACCGAAGCGTTACACCTCGGGATCCATGATCCTTGCCATGGAAAACGCGGGCCAGCTCATCGAGGACGAGGAGCTGCGGGCCCAGATCAAGGGCTCCGGCATCGGTACCTCCGCCACCAGGGCAGAGATCCTGAAAAAGCTGGTGAACATCCGCTATCTCAGCCTCAATGAAAAGACCCAGGTCATTACCCCCACCATGTTCGGAGAGATGGTCAACGACGTGGTTCAGGCCTCCATCCCCAAGCTCCTGAACCCGGAGCTTACCGCCAGCTGGGAAAAGGGACTTTCCTATGTGGCGGAGGGAAGCGTCAGCGAGGCGGAATACATGCAGAAGCTGGACGACTTTGTAAGAAGGCGGACGGAAGCGGTGAAGGCGGTGCACAATGAGGCCCAGATGCGGGGGTATCTGGCCAGGATCCCGGCCTTCTACCAGAAACAGAAAACGGAGAAGAAAACATCCGGAAGGAGGAAGCCTGATGATGCAAACAGAGGCGATTAAAACAGAACATCTGCTGGATCTGTCCCATACGGCGGCGGCAGAGCTTTTCGGCACATGCAGCTATCCCTGGGAGGTGCTGCCGAAGATCAGGGAGTTTATCCTGAAGCTTGGACAGGAGCTTTCAGAGGAGGAATACCTGCACCCTTCAGAGGATGTGTGGATCCATAAGAGCGCGAAGGTATTTCCTTCCGCCTACATTGCAGGTCCCTGTATCGTGGGACCGGAGACAGAGGTGCGGCACTGCGCCTTCATCCGGGGCTCCGCCCTCATCGGACAGGGCTGCGTGGTGGGAAATTCCACGGAGCTTAAGAACGTGATCCTCTTTGACAGCGTCCAGGTGCCCCACTATAACTATGTGGGGGATTCCGTCCTGGGCTATAAGTCCCACATGGGGGCGGGAAGCATCACCTCCAATGTGAAATCGGACAAAAAGTCGGTGCGGGTCCATCTTCCGGAAGGGGATCTGGAGACGGGCTTCAAGAAGTTCGGCGCCGTGCTGGGAGACCATGTGGAGGTGGGCTGCGGCTCCGTCCTGAATCCCGGCACCCTCATCGGCAGAAATACGAATATCTACCCCCTGTCCTCCGTAAGGGGCTTTGTACCGGAGGGCAGCATTTATAAAAAACAGGGAGAGATCGCCCGGAAACAGGCAGACTGAAAGGAGACTGAAGATGAAACAGATCTGCGAGAACGTTTATGAATTTACCCATCCCCTGATCCAGCACAAGATCACGATCCTGCGGGATAAGAATACGGGAACCAATGAGTTCCGGAAGGTGGTGGAGGAGATCGGCATGCTGATGGGCTTTGAGGCCCTGTCCGATCTGCCGGTCAAGGAGATCGAGGTGGAGACCCCTATCGAGACCTGCAAGAGCCCCGTCATTGCCGGAAGGAAGCTGGCCATCGTGCCCATCCTCCGGGCAGGCCTCGGCATGGTGCCCGGGATCCTGGCCCTTACCCCTTCTGCAAAGGTGGGCCATATCGGCATGTACCGGGACGAGGAGACCCATGAGCCCCACGAGTACTTCTGCAAGCTGCCCCAGCCCATTGAGGAGCGGACCATCGTGGTGACGGATCCCATGCTGGCAACGGGAGGCTCCGCAGTGGACGCCGTATCCCAGATCAAAAAGCACGGGGGAAAAAGGATCAAGTTCCTGGCCATCATCGGTGCCCCCGAGGGGGTAAAGCGGCTTCATGAGGCCCATCCGGACATTGAGATCTATGTGGGACACATCGACCGCTGCCTCAATGAGAACGCCTATATCTGCCCGGGCCTTGGGGATGCGGGAGACCGGATCTTCGGGACCAAGTAAACAAAACGATTGACAAGCATGTTGGGATTTTAGTATGATATTACATGCTTGTTTGCCGCTGTGGCGGAATTGGCAGACGCACTTGACTCAAAATCAAGCGGGAAACCATGCCGGTTCGAGTCCGGCCAGCGGCACGCATCTCTGAAAGGAGGCACTCCCATGCTTTTGGATATGCATATGCACGAGAAGACCTATTCTCCGGACAGCGTCCTGTCCCTGGAGGAGATGGTGACCATTGCCAGAGAAAAGGGCCTTGACGGGATCTGTATCACGGATCACGACAGCATGGGCCTTAAGGGCTATGCAGAGGAGTTCAGCAGGAAGACGGGATTTCCCATTTTCGTGGGGATCGAGTTCTTCTCCCTTCAGGGGGATATCGTGGCCTTCGGCATCGATGAATACCCGGATCACCGGGTGGATGCCCAGACCTTTATCAATTATGTCAGAGCCAGGGACGGCATCACCATCAGCGCCCATCCCTTCCGGAACAATCAGAGGGGACTGAAGGAGCACCTTCTGGAGGTGACCGGACTGGATGCGGTGGAGGTGCTGAACGGAAGTACCCTTCCCGACGCCACCTCTCTGGCAGCCCAGTATACCGCAAAGCTCGGTCTTGGAGCCGTGGGAGCCAGTGACTGCCATGTGCCGAGGACCGTGGGGATCTGCGCCACCTGGTTTCCGGGTGAGGTGCGCTCCATGCAGGAGCTGATCCGGGCTGTCCGGGCAAAGGAATCGGCCCCGGCCTATTACAGCGGTGCCTATCATATTTACGAATTATAGGATATTACAATCAAATAAAACTTACCGCCGGGTAAAGCGTTGGATTTTGTATCGTCAGGCCGTTAGCAGATACAAAGGTTCAGCGCTTTTTTTGTCGGAAGGGGAGGAGACTATGGATCGGAAAACAACACTTCTGGAATTTGGAAAATACGTAAGCTTAAGCGTCATCGCCATGCTGGCCGTGTCCTGCTATATCCTGGCAGACACCTTCTTTGTGTCGAAAAGCCTGGGGACCCGGGGCCTTGCTGCCCTGAACCTGGCCATTCCCGCCTATAACTTCATCCACGGCACGGGGCTGATGCTGGGCATGGGTGGGGCCACCCGCTATGCGGTCTGCAAAAGCAGAGGAGAGGACCGGGAGGGGGATCTGATCTTTACGGACAGCTTCCGCCTTTCCCTGGCGGCATCCCTTTTCTTTGTGATCATGGGGCTTCTGGCTTCAGAGGCTCTCACGGGGCTTCTGGGGGCCGACGAAGAGATCTTTGACATGACCCGTACCTACCTTAAGGTGATGCTGCTTTTTGCCCCGGCCTTTATCCTCAACGACCTCCTTGTGTGCTTTGTGAGGAACGACGGGGACCCCAGACTTGCCATGATCGCCACGGCGGCAGGCAGCATCGCCAATATCTTCCTGGATTATTTCTTCATGTTCCCCCTGGGCATGGGGATCTTCGGCGCCGTCTTTGCCACGGGCCTTTCTCCGGTGATCGGCATCCTGATCCTGATCCCCCACTGGATGAAAAAAACAAGGGGCTTCCACCTGGTGAAGGCCTCTCTTTCCGGGAAAAGGACAGGGATCATCTTCTCCCTGGGCTTTCCCTCCCTTCTGGGACAGTTTGCCACGGGTATCGTCATTATCGTCTTTAACGCCATCATCCTGGGCCTTACGGGTAATACAGGGGTGGCTGCCTACGGGGTGATCGCCAACATCTCCCTTGTGGTGGTGGGCATCTATACGGGTATGGCCCAGGGCATCCAGCCCCTGGTGAGCCGGGAATACGGAAGGGGGAACCGCAGGAAGGAGACCGCCTTCCTCCGCTATGATCTCTGGGCCATGGTGCTCATCTCCCTGGCCCTTTATGCCCTCCTCTTTTTCTTTGCGGATCCCATTACGGCGGTCTTTAACAGCGAGGGGGATGAGGCCCTTCAGAAGATTGCCTCCGAGGGCCTGAAAATATATTTTACTTCTATGGTGTTTGTAGGATATAATATTATCATATCCATGTATTTCACTTCTGTGGAAAGGGCGCTGCCCGCCCACATCATTTCCCTGCTGAGGGGATTTGTCCTCATTGTGCCCATGGCCTTCCTGCTGTCCGCGCTTCTGGGGATGTGGGGTGTATGGCTGACCTTCCCGGCCACGGAGCTTTTGGTCTTTGTCACGGGCATCTGTCTTTACGGGCGCTTTCAGCGGACAAGGAGGTAAAGGAGGGAAAAATGAAACGTATCATTACCATCGGAAGAGAATTCGGAAGCGGAGGACGGGAGCTGGGACGCAGGCTTTCCGAGCAGCTGGGCATTGCCTACTATGACAAGGAGATCGTTTCGGAGATCGCCAAAAGGACGGCCCTCTCTGAGGAATATGTCCAGCAGATCATGGAGCACAGGCCCCTTATTTCCTTCCCCATCACCATCGGCAGGAGCTTTTCCCCTGTGGGAGACGCCGCCTTTGAACAGAGCCAGGCCATCTTCCGGCAGCAGCATGAGATCATCCAGGAGCTGGCCAAAAAGTCGGACTGCGTGATCGTGGGCCGGTGCGGAGATTATATCCTGCGGGATCTGGATCCCCTCAGGATCTTCGTGTATGCGGATATGGAGAGCCGCATGGAGCGGTGCCGCAGCAGAGCCCGGGAGGGAGAGGACCTTTCCGACAAGGCCCTTCAGAAGATGATCCGGAAGGTGGACAAGGAGCGGAAACAGTACTACGAATTCTACACCGGTCTGGTCTGGGGGGACCGGCTGAATTATGATCTCTGCGTCAATACCGGCAGCAGGCCCCTGAAGGATATCAGTGCTGCCGTGGCAAGACTGATCGGAGGCTGATGATGAAAAAGGACGATTGCTTTGAACTGTATAACGGAGTCAGGATCCCGGTCCTTGGCTACGGCACCTATAAGGCTGCGGAGGGAAAGGGAAGCGAGGCCATAGAGCTTGCCATTGAGGCAGGCTACCGCTACTTTGACACGGCCTCCTTTTACGATACGGAGGGATACCTTGGAGAGGCCATCAGAAAAAGCGGCCTTCCCAGGGAGGACTTCTTCATAAGCTCCAAGGCCTGGAAGACGGAAATGGGGTATGAGGAGACAAAGGCCGCCCTTCAGAGGACCCTTGAGAACCTGGGTACGGAGTATCTGGACCTTTATCTGATCCACTGGCCAAGGCCGGAGCTGGGCTTAAGAGAATGGCGGGAGCTGGACCGGGAGACCTGGAGGGCCATGGAGGAGCTCTATGAGGAGGGAAAGGTAAGGGCCATCGGACTCAGCAATTTCCTTCCCCAGCACATCCTTCCCCTGCTGGAGCACTGCCGGATCAGGCCCATGGTGGACCAGCTGGAATTCCATCCGGGCTATACCCAGGAGGCGGCCCTTCGCTTCTGTGAGGAACAGGGCATGCTGGTACAGGCCTGGAGCCCCCTGGGGCGCAGCCGGGTGCTTGCGGATGACCTGATCCTGGAGCTTTCCGCCAAATACGGCGTATCCCCCGCAAGGCTCTGCCTCCGCTATGCCCTGCAGCGGAATGTACAGCCTCTGCCAAAGGCATCCTCCCTGGAGCGGATCCGGGAGAATATGGACCTATTCTCCTTTGAGATCACGAAGGAGGATCTGTACCGGATCTCCACCATGCCCCAGACCGGATGGTCCGGAGAGCATCCGGACCGGGAAAGGGTCCTGCTGTAATGGGACAGTGTATGGATGGAAACCACAAGAGCGGAAGCCCCCTGGACGGAAGTCTGGTGGTCCGGGAGCTGGACCGGCTTCTGGACCAGGACAGGGCGGAGGAGGCGGCAGACTGGCTTTGCCGCTGCCTTTCGGAGAGCCGGCATCAGGAGGACTGGCAGACGGAGCTTACGGTGCTGAATGAAATGATGGGCTTTTACCGGAATCAGGGAGACCGGAAGAAGGGCCTTCTTGCGGTGGAGGAGGGGATCCGCCTCCTGGGGACCCGTGGTATCAGGGAAAGCGTTACCGCAGGCACCACCCTTCTGAACGCCGCCACCACCATGAAGGCCTTCGGGAAGACCAAAGAGAGCCTCCCCTGCTATGAGGAGGCGGAGCGGCTTTACGGAAGGTTTTTGCCGGCGGGGGATTACCGCCTGGCAGGCTTTTACAATAATTATGCCCTGGCCCTCATGGAGACCGGGGATTTCCGCCGCTCGGAGGAATGCTTTCAAAGGGCCATGTCCATCATGGAAGGACTTCCGGAGAGCACCCTGGAGATCGGCGTCACCCTGGTCAATCTGGCCACCCTCTATGACAGCTGGCAGCAGGGGGAAGAACGGGTCAGGGACTGCCTGCTCCGGGCCTGGGACTGCTTTGAGGATCCCGGGGTGAGGCGGAACGCCTATTACGCCTTTAACTGCAGGAAATGTGCCGGTACCTTCGGCTACTACGGATTTTTCTTCATGGAGGAGGAGCTTCGCATGAGGGCAGAGGAGATCTATCAGAGAAACAGGAAGGAACAGGACAGGAGAGGGCATGAAGATGAGTAACAGGACGGGAAAGGGGCTGACTCTTTCCCGCCGCTTTTTTGAACTGTATGAAGATACCCTCCTTAAGGCGGTGCCGGAGCTTTCCGGCAGAATGGCTGCAGGGCTCTGCGGGGAGGGCTCGGAGTGCTACGGCTTTGACGACGAGATTTCCGAGGACCACGATTTTGATCCCGGCTTTTGCCTGTGGGTTCTGCCGGAGGACTATGAGAAGTACGGTTTTCGGCTGTACCGGGCCTATGAGAAGCTTCCCCGGGAGTTTGAGGGACGGAAACGGCTGCCCTCAGACTTCATCGGCCCCGGCAGGAAGGGGGTGTTTTCCATTCCGGAATTCTACGGAAGGCTTCTGGGCTGCAGCAGGGTGCCGGAGGACCCGATGGACTGGTTCCGGATCCCGGAGTATGCCCTGTCCCAGGCCACAAACGGAGCGGTATTCCGGGATCCTCCGGGCAGCTTCAGCCGGATCCGGGAGCAGCTTCTTCTGGGCTATCCCAAGGATGTGAAGCTTAAGAAGATCGCCGCCCGGGCAGCCCTTATGGCCCAGTCCGGACAGTATAATTACCGGCGCTGTCTGGCCCATGGAGAACAGGAGGCAGCTGCCCTGTCCCTGCAGGAATTCACCGGCCACTGTCTGGCCATGCTTTTCCTTCTGAACGATACCTATATGCCCTATTATAAATGGCAGTTCCGTCTGCTGCGGGAGCTTCCTTTCTGCAGAAAGGAGGCGGAAGCCCTTTCGGAGCTGATCCTTCGCGGTCCCCTGAAGGAGGGGACCGGAGAGCTGGTGGAGGAGATCTGCAGAAGGATCGGAAGCTGCCTTCGGGAACAGGGCTTAAGCGACAGCCCTTCGGACTTCCTGGAGGCCCAGGGTCGTTCCGTGACGGAACGGATCCGGGACGGAAGGATCCGGAATATGCATCTGATGGAGGGGGTCTGAGTCTCCTGGAAACTTGAATTCTGCCCTGGGAAATGGTATGATTGGCCCATGGATTGTCTGACATTCAGAAAAAACATCAATGCCTATATCGGGAAGTCCCTGCCGGATGACGAGCTGAACGCCTTTCTACAGCACCTTTCCTCCTGCGAAAAGTGCCGGGAGGAGCTGGAGATCAACTATATCGTCAGCGAAGGCATCGGGATCCTCGATGAGGAGAACCACGACTATAATATCAGCCGCGCCTATGAACGGATGCTCCGGCAGGACCGCAGGCATCTGAAGCTTGTGAGGGTCACCAGGGTCTTCACCTATATCATCGATACCCTAGCCTTCTGGGGCGTCTTTTTCTGCGCCCTTTTGTGCCTGCGGATCCTGCTGCAGGCCATTTGAGCACGGCTTTTATGAGGAGGAGCAATGAAAGGGAAACTTCTGCTGATGGACGGACACAGCATCCTGTCCAGAGCCTTTTACGGAATACCCACGCTGACGAATTCCCAGGGAACCCATACCAACGCGGTCTACGGGTTCCTTAATATTATGTTCAAGGTCATGGATGAGGAGCAGGCGGATCATCTGGCAGTGGCCTTTGACCTGTCCAGAAAGACCTTCCGGACGGATCTTTTTCCGGAATACAAGGGGACCAGAAAGCCCATGCCGGAGGAGCTCCGGGAGCAGGTGCCCATCATAGAAGAGGTGCTTTCTGCCATGAATATCCCCATCCTTACCCTGGAGAACTTCGAGGCGGACGATATCCTGGGGACCATTGCAAAACGCAGCCAGAAGGAGGGCGTTTCCGTTACGGTGCTTTCCGGAGACCGGGACCTTCTGCAGCTTGCGGACGAGGACATCAAGATCAGCATCCCAAAGACCTCGAAGGGCAGAACGGAGGTCTTTCATTACTATCCCGAGGACGTAAAGAATGAGTACGGCGTAACGCCTCTGGAATTCATAGATGTAAAGGCCCTTCAGGGGGATACCTCCGACAATATCCCCGGAGTTCCCTCCATCGGAGAAAAGACAGCCAGAGCCATTATTGAGCGCTATCACAGCATCGAGAATGCCTATGAGCATGTGGAGGAGATCACACCTCCCAGGGCAAAGAAAGCCCTTCTGGAGCACTACGACATGGCGCAGCTCTCTAAGGTCCTGGCCACCATCGATACAGAGGCTCCCATCGGTTTTTCCTATGAGGAGGCAGAGGTGAAGGACCTTTATAACGAAAAGGCCCTCTCCCTCATCAAGCGCCTGGAGTTCAAGACCATTGCCGCCCGCTTTGCAGAGGCGGGGAAGAATACCCAGGAGCCGGAGCTTTCCCTTCCGGAGCCGAAGCTGGTGGAGGATAAGTATATGGCAGGGGTCATTCTTAAGGATGCCCTGCTGGAAAAGAAGCTTTCCTTTGTGATCTTCGGGGATGAAAAAGGAAGCGCAGCCGGTCTCTGCCTTTCCGGGGACAGGCTCTATGTCCTGAAGTCCTCGGAGAAATATCCTTCGGAGGAGCTCCTTTCCGACGTGGGTGAGATGCTTCGGAAAGCCGCAGAGGGAAATGCGGAATTGTATACTATGGAGCTGAAACGCCAGCTGCCCTATCTGCCCGTAAGGCGCAGCGGCCGGATCCTGGATCTGGCCATCGGTGCCTACCTTCTGAATCCCCTGAAGGACACCTATGACCATGAGGACCTGGCCAGGGACTACCTGGAGGCGGCGGTCCCCTCCGTAAAGGAGCTTCTGGGGAAGAACGATCCCCTGTCCGCCCTTTTCGGCACCGGTGGAAAGCAGGAACCGGAGGAGGAGCTTAGGGAGAAGGGCAGGAGACTCCTGGGACTTATGGCCTCCATTCCCTATCTTGCGGCAAAGTTTGTGATCCGGAAGCTGAAGGAGGAGAAGATGTGGGGGCTTTTCCAGGATATCGAGATGCCCCTTATATACAGCCTCTATGACATGGAGCAGGCGGGGATCCGCACGGACCGGGAGGCCCTGTCCGCCTATGCGGACCGCCTGAAGCAGGAGATCGACGCCCTGGAGGAACAGATCTTCCAGGAGACGGGGGAATCCTTCAATCTCAATTCTCCCCAGCAGCTGGGTCATGTGCTCTTTGAAAAAATGGGCTTAAAGGGCGGAAAGAAGACCAAGACGGGCTATTCCACGGCAGCGGATGTGCTGCAGAAGCTGGCCCCGGAGCATCCGGTGGTGGAGCGGATCCTCCGCTATCGGGCCCTTACAAAGCTTTATTCCACCTATGCAGTGGGCCTTTCCGCCTATATCCGGGAGGACGGGCGGATCCATGGCACCTTCAATCAGACCATTACCGCCACCGGCAGGATCTCCTCCACGGATCCGAACCTCCAGAACATTCCTGTCCGTACAGAGGAAGGAAAGGAGTTCCGGAAGGTATTTATTCCTGCAGAGGGCTATGTTTTCGTGGATGCGGATTACAGCCAGGTGGAGCTTCGGATCCTGGCCTCCCTGTCCGGGGATGAGAAGCTGATCAACGCCTATAAGAATGCAGTGGACATCCATGCCCTGACTGCCTCAGAAGTATTTCATGTGCCACTGGAGGCAGTGAGCCCGGAGATGCGCAGGAATGCAAAGGCGGTGAACTTCGGCATCGTTTACGGCATATCCGCCTTCGGTCTGGGCGAGGACCTGAGTATCAGCAGGAAGGAAGCCCAGGAGTATATCAACAAATATTTTGAGACCTACCCGGGAGTTAAGACCTATCTGGATGGCCAGGTGGCCCAGGCCAGGGAGAAGGGATATGTCAGGACCTTCTTTGGCCGTATCCGTCCCATCCCGGAGATCAGCTCTTCCAATTTCATGCAGAGGAGCTTCGGAGAGCGGGTGGCCATGAATTCTCCGATCCAGGGAACTGCTGCGGATATCATGAAGATCGCCATGAACCGGGTGAACATGGCTCTTTCCGGCCTGTCACCGGAGGGAAAGCAGACAGGAAAGCCCATGCGCTCCCACATCGTCCTGCAGGTCCATGACGAGCTTCTGATCGAAACGGCCCCGGAGGAGCTGGAGCAGGTAAAACAAATGGTGAAGGAGATCATGGAGGACGCCGCTCACCTGGCAGTCAGGCTTGCGGCAGACGTCCAGTCAGGAGAGAACTGGTATGACTGTCATTCATAAGGAGCTTATCAGCAGAGAGATCACAAGACATGACATTCTGCCCCTGTCCTTTCTGAAGAAGTCTCCCTATACAGGCTCAAAGGGAGGCATGCGCTTCCGCATGGAGAAGGCGGAGGAAGGCGAAGAGGAGGAGAAGCAGACGGTGCTTCTTTGCAGCGTATGGCCGGAGCCCTTTGCCTATGAGGAGACGGATCCGGAGAAGATCGTGAGAAAAAGCTTTGCTTTTTCAGATCCGGGGATCGAGGACAGCATCCTCTGGCTGAATGAGGAACTGGAAAAGAGGAGACAGGAATAATGGAGGTACTGGGAATCACGGGAGGCATCGGCAGCGGAAAGTCCATGGTGCTGGCCCTGCTTTCCAAACAATACGGATATCAGGTGCTGCGCACCGATGAGATCGCAAAGGAACTGATGGATTCGGAGGGACCCTGCAGGGAGGCGCTCCTTGAGGCCTTTGGCAGAGGGATCCTTTCGGAAGAAGGGGGCATCGACAGGGCTGCCTACGGAAGGCTGATCTACGGGGATCCGGAAATGCGCCGGCGCTCCGATGCCATCGTGCATCCTGCCGTCTGGAAGGAAGTGGAAAAAAGGCTTCAGGGGATCCGGGCCGAAGGCAGAAGGGCAGCAGTGGAGACCGCCCTGCCGGGGGAGGAGTTCCGCCGCCTCTGTGACAGGATATGGTATGTGTTCTCCCCGAGACCGGTCCGCATGAACCGGCTTATGGGGGACCGGGGCTACAGCTTTGAACGGTGCCTGGAGATCATGGGGCAGCAGATGGCGGAGGATGGCTATGCCGCTTATGCAGATGTGGTGATCGATAACGGCAGATCCTTTGAGGAGACGGAAGGGCAGATCGGAGAGCTCCTTTCCGAAAAAGAGGTGCAGCAGAGAGAGGAAACTGAATGATATTTGTAAGTCTTGCCAGCGGAAGCAGTGGAAACTGTACCTTTCTTGGGACAGATACAGCCAATATCCTGATCGACTGCGGGATCAGTGCAAAGAGAATCGACGAGGGCCTTCGGGCTCTCGGTTTATGTGTGGATAAGATCGACGCCGTGTTCCTGACCCATGAGCATACGGACCATATCAAGGGTCTGAAACGGCTGATGAGCGCCTACCGCATTCCGGTATACGCATCCGAGGGGACCTTAAGGAGCCTTGCAGGGGCTCTCAAGGATGAATATTTCAATTATGGGGGCAGGGAGCTCATGAATCCTCTGCGGGCGGACAGCCCCACAAGGATCGGCAGTCTCTCGGTCCTTCCCTTTGCCATATCCCATGATGCGGCACAGCCCTTCGGTTATCGGATGGAGGGAAGTGAGGCTTTGTCCGCATTTTTCGGAGAGGAGGAAGCGGGCTTCCGCCACTTCTGTACCGCCGTGGCCACGGATATGGGCTATTACGATGATAGTGTCCGGGATCACCTGCTGGGGCTGGATGCAGCCCTCATTGAGGCAAACCACGACAGAGGCATGCTGGCCAACGGCCCCTATCCCATGTATCTGAAGCGGCGGATCATGTCCCGGGAGGGACACCTGTCCAACAACAGCTGTGGCAGGCTTCTGTCGGAGATTGCAGGTCCTTCCCTGAAGCAGGTGCTTCTGGGACATCTGTCCAGGGATAACAATACGCCGAAGATCGCCCTGGATACGGTGGAGTCCGAGTACCGGGTCTTCAGCCGGGAGGATCCGGACAGGGGACCCAGGATCTCCGTGGCGCCCCATGACGGGCTGTCGGAGATCTTTCGCATGTAAGAATTATAGGATGACAATCTGGCGTTCATATTCGTTGGGAATCCGGCTTCCGTGGCCTGTCTGGACGCCGTAATAGAGATTGGAGGCCAGGATGTCGGCAGCCAGGACCTGGCGGAAGGGAGCAGGCCTTGTGATCACAGGCACGGAGGCATTTTTCTTAAGGGCCGGAAGCAGGACGCTTCCGGCCTTTGAAAATCCCAGAAGCCGCAGACAGGGGATATAATCCTCCTGCTTCAGGCCATCGGCCATGTCCTTTGTGAAGCCCAGAAGGATATGGAGCAGCACGCGGCTGATCCGGCTTCTGGTGTATTGCTTGGTCCAGAGGCTCTCCACCCGCTCTGAGAAGCTCATGAGTTGTTCCGCGCTGCGGGAGAGCCGGTGGGCGATCTCGGGAGAAACATCCAGAAACTCAGAAAAGTCACTGCCGGAGGCTGCAAGTCGCAGGAGCCGTTCCGTCAGCATGGAGGACAGGGCCTCAGGGGAAACGGCAGCTCCGGGTGTGCTGAGAAGCTTCCGGTACTGGGGCAGCAGACATTCCGGAAGATAGGCGGAAAGGGCCTCAGGACTGTCTCCGGAGAGGATCAGCCTGCGAAGGGCCGTTGCCGATGCAAAGGGACTTCCTGAGGGATCCTGGGCCCGGTATCCGTCCCCTTTCCGCAGAAGGCAGAGGGGCTTTATGGAGGAATGGCGGAGCTTAAGGGCTCTGAGGTATTCCGAGGCCAGGATGTTGTTTGGCATGGATAAAAGTCCGGGATTGGAAAAACCCGATGCAAGCAGGGCACGCTCCCTGGCCAAAGGAAAGCTTTCTCCCTTTCTGAGGGATGCCTGCAGGGCTTCCCGGTAGTGGGGGGCTTCCTGCAGGAGGGTATCCGCCATGGAGGAAAGAAGGGAAAGCTCTCCGATTCCCTCCGTTCCGAAGAGAAGCTGATCCACAACGCCGGTCTTATCGGCCAGGGCCACGGAGGCCATGGCGAATTCCCGGGCCGCAGAGGTGGCGAAAACCGCAGGCAGCTCAAAAACAAGATCCGCACCGCAGGAAAGGGCCATGAGGGTCCTCTGGAATTTGTCAAAAACAGCGGGCTCTCCCCGCTGTACGAAGTTGCCGCTCATGATGATCAGCACCAGATCAGAGGAGAGGTCCTCCTTTGCGTGACGGATCAGATGGGCATGGCCGTTATGGAATGGATTGAACTCTGCAATAATGGCTGTAGTCTTCATAGGGCCCATTATATACGTAATTTTATACAATCGTAAAGTAGATTTTTAGGTGCTTTTGTGTTATTATGAAAGAAATCCGCAGGCAAAATCGATGCTGTAGAAGACTGCGGGAAAGGAGAAATACGATGAAACTGATTTATGCGATCGTGAGGAATGACAACGAGGACGACGTGATCTCCGCTCTTAACAAGGAAAAGTACAGCGTTACCAAGCTTGCCACCACCGGCGGATTCCTGAGAAAGGGGAATATCACCCTGATGATCGGAACCGATGATGAGAAGGTGGATCACGCCATCAATATCATCCGCAAGGAGTGCGGCAACAGCCAGAACATTACGGTAAATATGCCCTATATCTCCGGCACCAGCATGGTGAACTATGCCACGATGCCCATGAATGTAGAGGTAGGCGGAGCCACTATTTTTGTAGTAAACGTAGATCGTTTTGAAAAGTTCTAAATAAGACGGAAGAAATCGTATATCTGGAGGGAAGAGAAGCAATGAACGATTTTATGGTAGAAACAAGCGCCCGTCACGTACATGTGACGAAGGAAACTCTTGAGAAGCTTTTTGGTCCTGGCTATGAGCTCACGGTAAAAAAGGAACTCTCCCAGCCGGGACAGTTTGCCTCCAATGAGCGCATCACTGTTGTTGGACCGAAAAAGGAGCTTAAGAACGTTTCCATCCTGGGCCCCTGCCGCAGCGGAGACCAGGTAGAGCTTTCTGCTACCGACGCCCGTTCTCTGGGCATTGACGCACCGATCCGCGAGTCCGGCGATACCAAGGGCTCCGGCGCCTGCAAGCTTGTGGGACCGGCAGGAGAGGTGGAGCTTTCCGAGGGAGTTATCGTGGCAAAGCGCCATATCCATATGACACCGGAGGACGCAGAGCGCTTCGGCGTTGAAAACGGACAGATCGTAAGCGTGAAGCTGGACAGCGGAAACGGCAGAGCCACCATCTACGGCGACACGGTGATCCGCGTATCCGGAAGCTACGCTCTGGCCATGCATATCGATACGGACGAGTCCAATGCGGCTGCCTGCGGCAGAGATATGCGGGGAACGATCTGCTGATCATTTCCACACATCAATATTGTAAAAACCACAGGGTTTTAATAAAGAAAAAAAGGGGAAAAGTCCAATGAAGATTTTAGTTCTGAACTGCGGAAGTTCATCACTTAAGTACCAGATCATCAATATGGAAAACAAAGAGGTGATGTGTAAGGGTCTCTGCGAGCGTATCGGCATCGAGGGATCCCAGCTCACCCACAAGGTTCCCGGCAAGGAGGACTTTGTACAGGTGGAGGCTATGCCGGACCACAAGAGAGCAGTAGAAATGGTTATGGCAGCTCTTACGGATGCTGAGCACGGCGTTCTGAAGTCTGTTGACGAGATCGACGCCATCGGCCACAGAGTCCTTCACGGCGGCCAGAAGTTTACCAAGTCCATTATTGTAAACGATGAGGTAAAGGCAGCCATCAGAGAGTGCTTTGACCTTGGACCGCTGCATAACCCGGCAAACCTGATGGGTATCGAGGCCTGTGAGGCAGCTATGCCCGGAAAGCCCAATGTAGCCGTATTCGATACCTCCTTCGGTATGGGTATGGAGCCCAAGGCATATACCTATGCCATCCCCATCGAGTACCTGGAGAAGTACAGCGTACGTCGTTACGGATTCCACGGAACCTCTCACGACTATGTATGCCACAGAGCCATTGAGTTCGCAGGACTGGATCCCAAGAATGCAAAGGTGATCGTATGCCACCTGGGCAACGGCGCATCCATTTCCGCATCCATCGGCGGTGTCTGCGTTGATACCTCCATGGGCCTTACCCCGCTTGAGGGTCTGATCATGGGAACCCGTTCCGGCGACCTTGATCCGGCCATCGTGCAGTACATCTGCAATAAGGAGGGCAAGGATGTCAACGAGATGCTGAACATCCTTAACAAGAAGTCCGGCGTACTTGGCATGAGCGGCGGCGTTTCCTCTGACTTCCGTGACATCGAGAAGGCAGCAGAGGAGGGCAACCAGAAGGCAGCAACTGCACTGGAGGCCTTCAGATACAGAGTAGCAAAGTACATCGGCGCTTATGCAGCCGCCATGAACGGCGTTGACTGCATCTGCTTCACCGCAGGCGTAGGTGAGAACGACAAGGGCACCAGAAAGGCTATCTGCGATCAGTACCTTGGCTACCTTGGCGTTAAGATCGATGACGCAAGAAACGATGTAAGAGGTAAGGAGACCCTGATCTCCGCTGACGATTCCAAGGTAAAGGTCCTTCTGCTTCCCACCAACGAGGAGCTGAAGATCGCCATGGATACCGAGGCACTTGTAAAGTAATCAGGCTCTGAAAGAGAATCAGCACTTCAGGGAGCGGCCCTTTTTGGGGTAGCTCTCTGCTATATGGAAAAATTACTTGACAACACAATATCTGGTATGTATAATATCTGATGTTGTCTAAAAATGAAAACTGTTGGATGATATATATAAAGGATCTGCGGTTTCATTGATGTTGAGCAAAAAGGAGGTGTAGACATGTCAATCTGTCCAAAGAATAAATCTTCTAAAGCAAGACGTGATTCCAGAAGAGCAAATTGGAAGATGAGTGCGCCGAACCTCGTAAAGTGCAGCAAGTGCGGAGCTCTGGTTATGCCCCACAGGGTCTGCAAGAATTGCGGGTCCTACAACAAGCGCGAGATCATCAAGGTTGAGGATTGATCTCCTGCCTGCAGATTTGCGAGTAAAGGAACAAAAAGGCTGTCCGGAAGGGCAGCCTTTTTTGCGATCGTAAAGAAAAAGCGTGACATATAAATTTATATGAGGTAGAATAAATCTCAACGAGGCAGCTTTAGGGTTGCCTTTTCATTGCGGAAAGCTTCGGAAGGGCTGTCTGCGATAGAATGTTAGTGAGAGGGAGATTATTATGATCAGAATTATCAGACATAGTTTGCGGGAGTATAAGACTCCGGCCATCATTACCATGATCCTGGTAATCTTTGAGGGAATCCTGGAATGTATGATTCCGTACACCATTGCCCAGCTGATCTCAGTGGTGAGACTCGCCGACATGGACGGTATCAGGCGCTACGGTCTTATCCTGATCCTGCTGGCGATCATTTCGCTCCTTTGCGGAGCCGGAGGCGGTATCGCTTCGGCGGATGCGGTAACGGGACTTTCCAGGAATCTGAGAAAGGACATGTTTGAGAGGATCCAGTCCTTTTCCTTTGAAAATATCGACAAGTTTTCCACACCCTCCATCGTTACGAGGCTGACCACGGATGTCATGAACGTCCAGCAGTCCTTCATGATGGTGATCAGAATGGTCATGCGGGCTCCCGTTATGATCGTATTTGCAACCATCATGTCCTTCAGGATCTCCAGCCAGATCTCCATGATGTTCCTGGGTATGATCCCCATCGTGGCGATCCTCCTGTTCCTGATCGTACGGATCGTCATGCCCGTATTCCGGAGAGCCTTCCGGAAGTACGATAACCTGAACGCTTCCGTAGAGGAGAACATCGAAGGCATTCGGGTGGTGAAGACCTATGTCCATGAGGACCTGGAGGAAGAGAAGTTCCGGAAGGCTTCCCGGGACCTGCAGGCGAACTTTACCACGGCAGAGCGGATCCTGGCCTGGAATGCGCCCCTGCTTCAGTTCTGCATCTATGCGGTCATTACGGCAGCTCTTTATATCGGCGCCCAGACCATCATCGATTCCCAGGGACTTCTGCTGAACGTAGGAGGCATCTCCTCCATCGTGGTTTACGGCATGCAGATCCTTATGAGCCTGAATATACTGTCCATGGTATTTACCATGATCTCCATGTCCATGGAGTCCGCAGAGCGTATCGAGGAGATCCTGGACGAGGAGCCGAAGATCAAGAATCCGGCAGAGCCCGTTTACGAGGTAAAGGACGGAAGCATCGACTTCGATCATGTGAGCTTTGCATACAATGAGAAAACTGCGGATGTGCTGAAGGACATCGACCTTCACATCCGGGAGGGGGAGACCATCGGTATCGTAGGCGGCACCGGCTCCTCCAAGACCTCCCTTATCAGCCTGATCTCCAGGCTTTATGACGTGACTGCAGGAAGAGTCCTCGTGGGAGGCCGGGACGTCAGGGAATATGATCTGGACACCCTCCGTAAGGAAGTGGCAGTGGTGCTGCAGAAGAACGTGCTGTTCTCAGGCACCATCAAGGACAACCTGCGCTGGGGCAACCCGGAGGCAACGGATGAGGAGCTTGTGGAGGCCTGCCGGCTGGCCCAGGCGGATGAATTCATCCAGACCTTCCCGGACAAGTATGATACCTATATCGAACAGGGAGGCACCAACGTGTCCGGCGGACAGAAGCAGAGGCTCTGTATCGCCCGGGCGCTTCTGAGAAAGCCCAAGGTGCTGATCCTGGACGATTCCACCAGTGCCGTGGATACCTATACGGACGCTCTGATCAGAAAGGCCTTCCGGGAGTCCCTTCCCAGGACCACCAAGCTGATCATCGCTCAGCGTATCTCCTCCGTGCAGGACTGTGACCGGATCATCGTTCTGGATGAGGGACGGATCAACGGCATCGGAAACCATGAGGAGCTCCTGGAGAACAACAGGATCTACCGGGAGGTTTATGAATCTCAGCAGAGAAAGGCGGTGGAAGAGCATGAGTAAGCAGCAGAAAAAACCGAAAACAGCCATGGGCTGGGTCTTCCAGGAGATCTTCAAGACCTATCCGGTCCTGATGCCGGTGACCATCGTCTGCATCCTGGTAAGCTCCGGCATAACGGCCATCCCCTCCATTTTCATGGAGCGGATCTTTGATGTGATCGAGACCGGTCTGGCCCAGGGCCAGGACTGGAGCCAGGTAGGAGGAACGATCATTTCCTATGTGGCGGTGCTGGCGGGACTTTATGTCTTCTCCCTGCTGATCGTTGCCTTTTATCAGCAGACCCTTGCCATTATGGGACAGGGTTCCCTGATGGCCATGCGTAACCAGATGTTCGCATCCATGCAGCGGCTTCCCATCCGCTATTTTGATACCCATAAGCATGGAGACATCATGAGCTATTACACCAACGATATCGACCTTCTGCGTCAGCTGATCACCCAGGTGGTGCCCAGTGCCCTGATGCAGGGAACGATCCTGCTCTGTGTCTTCTTCATCATGCTTTATTACAGCATCCCCCTGGCCCTTATCGTTGTGGTGGGCTCCATCCTTATGACCATCGTGGCCAAGAAGTTCGGAACCACCGCTTCCCGCCATTTCATGACGAATCAGAAATACATGGGAGCCATGGAGGGCTACATCCAGGAGATGATGAACGGCCAGAAGGTGGTAAAGGTATTCTGCCACGAGAAGGAAGCCCTGGATGGCTTTGTGGATATTTCTGACAAATTTTACATGGAGTCCAGAAGCGGTAACCGCTTCGCCAACATGCTGATGCCTCTGGTAGGCAATATGGGAAATGTGATCTACGTGCTGGTAGCCTTTGCAGGAGGCGTGCTGCTCCTTTCCGGTTCCGGAAACCTGAGCTTAAGCGGCGCTCCCTTCAGCATCGCCATTGTGGTGGCCTTCCTTCAGATGACCAGACAGTTCTCCAACAACATCACCCAGATCTCCAGCCAGCTGGGCTTCGTAGTTATGGCCATGGCCGGTGCAGACCGTGTATTCACTCTGGTCAGCGAGGCTCCGGAGGTGGACGACGGATATGTGGAGCTGGTGAATGCCACGGAGAAGAACGGTACCCTGACGGAGTCCAAAGAACGTACCGGCGTGTGGGCCTGGAAGCATCCCCATAAGGCGGACGGTACCGTCACCTACGAGAAGCTCCAGGGAGACGTGCGCTTCATGGACGTAAGCTTCGGATATACGCCGGAGAAGACTGTACTTCACGATATCTCCCTTTATGCGAAGCCCGGCCAGAAGGTGGCCTTCGTAGGAAGCACCGGTGCCGGAAAGACCACCATCACCAACCTGATCAACCGTTTCTACGATATTCAGGAAGGAAAGATCCGCTACGACGGCATCAATATCAAGAAGATCAAGAAGGACTCCCTGCGGAGATCCCTGGGTATGGTGCTGCAGGATACGAACCTGTTTACGGGCACCATCATGGACAATATCCGTTACGGCAATATGGAAGCTACCGATGAGGACTGTATCGCAGCCGCCAAGATGGTAGGCGCTCATTCCTTCATCATGCAGCTTCCTGCAAAATATGATACCTTCCTCACGGGAAACGGCGCCATGCTGTCCCAGGGACAGAGACAGCTGCTCTCCATTGCCAGAGCGGCAGTGGCGGATCCACCGGTCATGATCATGGATGAGGCCACCTCCTCCATCGATACCAGGACGGAGGAGATCGTGCAGAAGGGCATGGACGCCCTGATGCAGGGAAGGACCGTATTCGTTATTGCCCACAGACTTTCCACGGTACGGAACTCCGACGTGATCATGGTGCTGGAGCATGGCCGCATCATCGAGCGGGGCACCCACGAGGAACTGCTGGAGCAGAAGGGCACCTACTACAGGCTTTATACCGGCGCCTTTGAGCTGGATTAACAGGAGGAACAGATGATAAGGATCGCTTTGGATGCAATGGGCGGAGATAACTGCCCGGGAGAGATCGTAAAGGGAGCTCTGGACGCTCTGGAAAGGAGCAGCGGGATCTCCGTGATTCTCACAGGCCCTGAGGAGACGATCCGTAAGGAGCTTGCGGGCTGCCAGTATGATAAGGAGCGGCTTCAGATCGAAGCCGCTTCAGAAGTGATCACTCTGGACGAGGCACCGGTCCAGGCCATCCAGAAAAAGAAGGATTCCTCCATTGTAAAGGGGCTGATGCTCCTGAAGGAGGGAAGGGCGGATGCCTTCCTGTCTGCAGGCTCCTCCGGGGCCATCCTGGCAGGAGGACAGCTTAAGATCGGAAGGATCAAGGGGGTAGAGCGTACGCCTCTGGCTACCCTGATCCCCACAGAGTCCTCCCCCTCCCTGCTTCTGGACTGCGGCGCAAATGTGGATGCAAAGCCCCAGTGGCTTCTGCAGTTTGCCCGGATGGGACAGATCTATATGGAGAATGTCTGCGGCATCAAGGATCCTTCCGTGAAGCTTGTAAACATCGGCCTGGAGGAGGAAAAGGGCAACAACCTCATCAAGGAGACGAAGCCCCTGATGGAGGCCCTTTCGGATATCAACTATCAGGGCTATATCGAGGCCCGGGAGATCCCCCATCACGGTGCAGACGTGGTGGTGGCGGACGCCTTTACGGGGAACGTGATCCTGAAGCTCTATGAGGGTACCGGCGGGACTCTGATCAAGGCGGTGAAGGAAGGACTGATGAGCAGCCTCCGTTCAAAGATCGGAGCACTTCTCATCAAGCCGGCCCTGAAAAAGACCCTGAAGAAGTTCGATACCTCGGAGTACGGCGGAGCACCCCTTCTGGGACTGAAAGCCCTGGTGATGAAGTGCCATGGCAATGCCACCAGGAAGGAGATCGCCAATGCCCTTCTGCAGTGTGAGAGCTTCGTAAAACTCGGGATCAACGAAAAGATCAGCGAGGCCCTCCTTCGGGATAAGGAACTTACGGCTCCTTCGGAAAAATAATTGCGGGAAACAGATATGAATACAAATTTAAGAGAACTGGAAGATACGATCAAATACCGTTTTTCTGATGAAGAGCTCCTGCGCCAGGCTCTCTACCATCCCTCCTATTCAGGGGAGATGCGCTGGGGAAGAGAGCGTTCCAATCAGCGCCTGGAATTCCTGGGGGATGCGGTGCTGGAGCTGGTCGTGTCGGATTATCTTTACAGGGCTCATCCGGATGTGGAAGAGGGAGAACTGACAAGGATGCGGTCCTCCCTTGTTTTTGAGGCCGCCCTTACGGTCTGTGCCAGGGATATCAGTCTGGGGGATTATATCTACCTTGGAAAGGGGGAGGACTCCTCCTTTGGCAGGGAGAAGCCTTCGATCCTTTCCGATACCTTTGAGGCGGTGATCGGAGCCATCTATCTGGACGGGGGAGTGGAAGCGGCAAAAAGGTTCATTTACACCTTCCTCATCGACGACATCGATGAGATGAGCCTCCTTCGGGACGGAAAGAGTCTGATCCAGGAGTATACCCAGCGGTTCGAGAACATGTCGCTCCGCTACAATACCTTTTCCCTGGACAGTCCGGATCATCAGAAGAAGTTCCGTTCGGAGCTCTATATCAATGAGAAGCTGGTGGCTGAGGGGAACGGACACTCCAAGAAGACAGCGGAGCAGGACGCCGCACTGAAAGCCATCAGGATCATGGGAATCAGGAATTAAGTAATATATGTATTTAAAAAGTATTGAGATCCAGGGCTTCAAGTCCTTTGCCCAGAAGACGGTCCTTGTGTTCCACGAGGGCGTCACGGGCATCGTAGGGCCTAACGGCTCCGGAAAATCCAATATTGCAGACGCAGTGCGCTGGGTCCTGGGAGAACAGAAGGTGAAGAGTCTGAGGGGCGCATCCATGCAGGATGTGATCTTTGCGGGCACTCAGCTTCGGAAGCCCCAGGGCTTTGCCTATGTGGCCATCACCCTGGACAACAGCGACAGGGTCCTGCCGGTGGATTACCGGGAGGTGACTGTTTCGAGACGGCTGTACCGTTCCGGAGAGTCGGAGTATATGATCAACGGGCAGGCGGTACGCCTTCGGGACGTACAGGAGCTTTTCTATGATACGGGAATCGGCCGGGAGGGCTACTCCATTATCGGCCAGGGACAGATCGACGCAATCCTGAACGGAAAGCCGGAGGAACGCCGAGGTCTTTTTGACGAAGCTGCCGGCATCGTCAAGTTCAAGCGGAGAAAGCAGATCGCGGAAAAAAAGCTGGAAACGGAACGGGCCGACCTTCTGCGGATCAGCGATATCCTTTCGGAGCTTGAGCGGCAGGTGGAGCCCCTGCGGAAGCAGTCTGAGAATGCCAGGGAATATCTGCGCCTTCGGGAGGAGCAGAAGCTCTATGACCTGAACCTTTTCCTGCGGGAGACCGGCTCTATCCTGGAAAAAGTGGCGGAGACGGAGGAAAAACGGCGGATAACAGCCGCCTCCCTGGAGGAGACCAGGCAGGAAAGCGAAAAACTGAGGGCGGAGTACGAATCCCTGGACGAGAGCCTTTCCGAGCTGGAACGGTCCATGGCTGAGGAACGGGAATCCCTGCAGAAGGCGGACCTCCTCGTCAGCAATCTGGAAAATCAGATCGACCTGGGAAAGGCCCGGATCGAAACGGAAAAGAACAGTACGGGCCATTATGAGCAGCGCCTGGAAAAGATCGGCCAGTCGGTATCGGAGAAGGAGCAGCTGGCGCTTTCCTATCTTCGGTCCCTGTCTGCTCTGTCCCAGCAGCTTAGGCTGATCCGGGAGAGACAGGGGCAGGAGGAGCTTCCCATGGAAGAGGGAGAGCTGTCTGCTCTACTGGAGAAGACCGACAGCTTTTCGGAGAAGCTCCGGGAGATCCTGTCCCTGAGTCCGGAGGAGGCGGAGCTTGCTCTGCAGCAGCCCGGTCCGGAGGAGGAAGGAACGGAGGAGGACGACTTCGGGGAGCCGGAGTGGCTTTCCGAGATCCGTACCAAGCAAAGCGCCCTAAGCTCCATCCGGGACAGGGAGGAACGGACCAGGGAATGGCTTTCCCGTTCCGGCAAGGAGCAGGAACAGGCGGCGCTCCAGGTAAAGGATCTGAACCGCCGCTTAAACGACCGCCAGCAGGAATACCATGTGGCGGCCACCCGTTACGATTCCCTCCGGAACATCGCCGAGCGCTATGAGGGCTACGGACAGAGCATCCGGAGGGTCATGGAGGTCCGGGATCGGGTAAGGGGCATCCACGGTGTTGTGGCTGACCTGATCAAGACCCGGAAGGAGTACGAGACGGCCGTTGAGACGGCTCTGGGAGGAAGCATCCAGAATATCGTGACGGACTCTGAGGAGACCGCCAAGATCCTGATCGAACATCTGAAGAAAAATCGCTTCGGACGGGCTACCTTTTTACCCCTTTCCGCCATCCGCGGAGGAGCGGCAAAGGAGTACGAAGAGGCCAAAGGGGAGCCGGGAGTCATCGGCCTTGCCTCGGAGCTTACGGAGACGGAGGAAGCCTACGGGGAACTGAACCGGTATCTCCTGGGGAAGAACCTGGTGGTGGATACCATGGACAATGCCGTCCGCATTGCCAGAAAGTATAAGCACCGTCTCCGGATCGTGACCCTGGAGGGAGAGCTTCTGAGCCCGGGAGGATCCATTTCCGGCGGTGCATATAAGAACAGCTCCAATCTTATCGGACGCCAGAGGGAGATCGGCGAACTGAAGGAGACCATGGACCGGATCCTCAGGGAAGTGGACCGGCTGAACCAGGAGATCGTGGAAGCGGAAAAGGCCGTATCGGAAAAGGAAGCGGAGATCGCCGAGCTTCGGGAGGAGCTTTCAGAGATATCTCTGGAAAAGAACAGCCTGACCCTGGGGATCATGAGCGATATGAAGCTGCGTTACAGCGGCCTCTCCCAGAAAACGGAGTTTATCGCTGAGAATATCGGCAGGCTCAGCCAGGAGCTGGAGGAGCTTTCGGAGGAACGGGAGCAGAACCTTGCGGCAAGAAAGCAGAGCTTTGAGGTCATCCGGCAGAAGGAAGAGGAGATCCGGGAGCTTTCAGAGCACATCCTCCGGGTAAAGGAGGAGGCGGAGAAGCTTTCCCTGTCCCTGAAGGATACCACAGGTAAGCGGGAGGACCTGGCTGCGGAGCGGAAGGAGTATTTCGCAAAGCGGGAGGCCCTTTCCGAGGAAACCGTGGCTCTGGAAAAGGAGCTTCTCAGGATTGAGAACCAGAAGGAAAAGGAAGAACAGCGCTTTGACGCGAAAACGGAATATATCTGGAATGAATATCAGCTGTCCAGAGATGGAGCAGGGGAATGGTACCGGGAGGATCTTGGATCCCTTTCGGAGATCCGGGACCGGGCGTCAGGCCTTAAGAATGAGATCCGGGCCCTGGGGCCGGTCAACATCCAGGCCCTTGAGGATTATAAGGAGGTATCGGAACGCTATCAGTTCCTGAAGACCCAGCATGAGGATCTGACGGCTTCGGAGCAGTCGGTGCTGCAGATCATCCGGGAACTGGATGAGGGAATGAAGCGTCAGTTCAACGAGACCTTCTCCAGGATCCGCCAGGAGTTCGATCAGGTATTCAAGGAGCTCTTCGGCGGCGGCCAGGGCAGCATCGAGCTGGTTGCGGAGGAAGGAGAAGACGTGCTTTCGGCAGGGATCTCCATCATCGCCCAGCCTCCGGGAAAGAAGCTGCAGAACATGATGCAGCTTTCCGGCGGAGAGAAGGCCCTTACGGCTATTGCCCTCTTATTCGCCATCCAGAACCTGAAGCCTTCACCCTTCTGCCTTCTGGACGAGATCGAGGCAGCTCTGGACGATTCCAACGTAGGACGCTTTGCAAGCTATCTTCACAAGCTGACGGAGCATACCCAGTTTATTCTGATCACCCATCGAAGGGGAACCATGGAGGCTGCGGACAGACTTTACGGTGTGACCATGCAGGAAAAGGGCGTTACGGCTCTGGTATCCGTGGACCTGGTCAGCAGCCAGCTGGACAACTGATCATAAACATACAGCAGAGGGAAAGGAGAAAAACCCATGGCAGGATTTTTTGAACGCCTGAAGGAAGGACTCAGCAAGACAAGGACCAATATTGTAAACGGACTGGACAGCGTATTCGGAGATTATTCCCAGGTGGATGACGACTTTTTCGAGGAGCTGGAGGAGCAGCTTGTGATGGCGGACATGGGAGTGGCCGCTACGGAACGGATCCTGCAGGATCTCCGGACAAAGATCAGGGAGCAGCACATCAAGGAGCCGGCAGCCTGCCGCAGCCTGCTGATCGAAAGCATCGCAGCCCAGATGAAGCCTGCGGAGGACGCCTATGCTTTTGAGGAGGAGAAATCCGTGGTTCTGGTCATCGGTGTGAACGGCGTGGGCAAGACCACCACCATCGGAAAGCTGGGCCTTAACCTGAAGAATGCGGGAAAAAAGGTGCTCTTCTGCGCGGCGGATACCTTCCGGGCGGCAGCCATCGAACAGCTTACGGAATGGGCAGAGAGGGACGGCATCGATATCATCAGCCAGCATGAGGGTTCAGATCCGGCCTCTGTGGTTTACGATGCCATTGCAGCCTATAAAAAGCGGGATGCGGATATCCTGATATGCGATACTGCGGGCCGCCTTCATAATAAGAAGAACCTGATGGAGGAGCTCTCCAAGATCGGCCGTATTATCAGCCGGGAGCTTCCTGATGTGCGGAAGGAGGTCCTTCTGGTCCTTGACGGGACCACGGGCCAGAATGCCCTGAGTCAGGCAAAGGAGTTCCTGAACGTGACGGACGCCACGGGGATCATACTGACGAAGATGGACGGAACTGCCAAGGGCGGCATCGCGGTGGCCATCTCCGCCGAGCTTTCCATTCCCGTAAAGTACATCGGTGTGGGAGAGCATGCGGAGGATCTGCAGAAATTTGATCCGGAAAACTTTGTAAAGGCACTTTTTGAAGAATAAAGGACAGGAGACATGAGACGATTTTTACAGGAGGAGATCAAAAACGACCAGACAGAGTTTCTGGATAATCTTGGATATTTTATGAAATGGAGCATGTTCGCCGTTATGGCCGGCCTTGCGGGTGGTTCCATCGGAGCCGCCTTCGTAAAGCTGGTGGCCTGGGCCACGGATGTGCGGGAGCTGCATCCGCAGCTCCTTTTTTTCATGCCGGTGGCAGGTATCCTGATCGTATTCCTTCATGAGATCTTCCATGAAAAAGGAAACCGGGGTACCAATCTGGTGCTGGAAGCGGTGACGGGAGACCGGCCGGTGGACAGGCCTATTCCCCTGCTGATCTTCATATCCACCATCCTGTCCCACCTGGTGGGAGCCTCCGTGGGACGGGAGGGAGCAGCCCTCCAGATCGGAGGCGGCCTGGGCGGCTGGCTTGGAGAGAAGCTTGGATTTGACCAGAAGGACAGGAAGGTGGCGGTCATGGCGGGGATGAGCGCGGTCTTTGCCGCCGTCTTCGGGACCCCCATTGCGGCAGCGGTATTTTCCATCGAGGTCATATCCGTGGGGATCATGTATTTTTCCGCCCTGGTGCCCTGCGTGTTATCCGCCTTTACGGGCTACTATATTTCCAGGACCCTGGGGGTGTCCTTTGAGCATTTTGACGTATCGGACATTCCGGCCTTTGATTTTAAGAGCGCTGCCCTGATCATCCTCCTGGGGATCCTCTGCGGCCTCTGCGCCCAGCTTTTCTGCCGGGTCCTGGCACTTTCGGACCGGCTTTACGGCCGCTATACGAAGAATTCCTACAGCAGGATCCTTCTGGCCTCCCTGCTGTTCATTCTCCTGACCCTGCTTTGCGGGACGGACCTTTATGAGGGCACCAGCATGAGGATCATAGGAGCCTCCCTGGGAGGACAGATCGGCTACGAGGTCTTCCTTCTGAAGATGCTCTTTACGGCCATTGCCGTAGGGGGAAAGTTCAAGGGCGGAGAGATCGTGCCGGTGTTCTGTGTGGGCTCTGCCTTTGGCTGTGCCTTCGGGATGATCACGGGCTTTTCGCCGGCCCTCTGTGCGGCCTGCGGCCTGGCAGGGCTTTTTGCCGGGGTGACGAACTGCCCCGTCTCCACCCTGATCCTGGCCCTTGAGCTGATGGAGCCGGGAGCCCTTCCCTATTACAGCCTTGTGATCGCCATATCCTTCTGCTTTTCCGGCTACACGGGGCTCTATGCCTCCCAGAGGATCATGTATTCCAAAACAAAGAGCTCTTACATCAATAAAACCGTAGGGGGAGAAGACTGATCCGGGCTGGAAAACACTGTAAAGAAAAACTACTTGACACCCATCCTCCTTATGGGTATAATAGCGCATGTTATGGAAAAAATAGTAAGACAGGGCATGTTATTCGATTTATACGGTGAACTGCTGACAGAGCATCAGCGGGAGATCTACGGCTGCCTTGTGAACGACGATATGTCCCTTTCGGAGCTGGCAGAGCAATACGGCATCAGCAGACAGGGCGTACATGATCTGATCAAGCGCTGTGACCGTCAGCTGGAGGGCTACGAGGAAAAGCTCCATTTGCTGGCCAGAAAGCTTGAGGAAGAGACCGGAGAAGAGGACTGATTATGGCATTTGAGAGCTTATCCGATAAACTCCAGAATATCTTCAAGAACCTCCGGGGCAAGGGACGCCTTAGCGAAGAGGATGTGAAGACTGCCTTAAAGGAAGTCAAGCTTGCACTTCTGGAAGCGGACGTGAACTTCAAGATCGTCAAGCGTTTCATCAAGGACACGGAAGCCAGGGCTGTGGGCGAAGAGGTCCTGAACAGCCTGACGCCGGCCCAGATGGTCATCAAGATCGTAAACGAGGAGCTGGTGAAGCTCATGGGCGGTGAGCCTGCAGAGCTTAAGCTGAAGCCCTCAGATGAGATCACGGTGATCATGATGGCGGGCCTTCAGGGTGCCGGTAAGACCACCACGGCGGCCAAGCTTGGAGCAAAGCTCAAGGCAAAGGGCCGGAACGTGCTTCTGGCAGCCTGCGACATCTACCGTCCTGCGGCCATCAGGCAGCTCCAGGTAAACGGAGAAAAGCTGGGGATCCAGGTCTTTTCCATGGGAACGGACACAGAGCCCCCAAGGATCGCTGAGGAAGCCTACCGCTATGCCAAAGAGCATTCCATGAATGTTCTGATCCTGGATACCGCCGGAAGACTGCATATCGACGAGGATATGATGGCGGAGCTTTCCGAGATCAAGAAGCGGATCCCGGTGGATACCACTGTGCTGACGGTGGACGCCATGACGGGACAGGATGCGGTAAATGTGGCATCCATGTTCGCTGAAAAGGTTGGCATCGACGGCATTATCATCACAAAGCTGGACGGTGATACCAGGGGCGGTGCAGCCCTTTCCATAAGAGCCGTTACGGAAAAACCCATCTATTATGCAGGTATGGGAGAAAAGCTTTCGGACCTGCAGGAATTTTATCCGGACCGTATGGCATCCCGTATCCTGGGCATGGGAGATATCCTCTCCCTCATTGAGAAGGCCCAGGAAGAGATGGACCTGGAAAAGCAGAAGGAAGCTGCCAAGAACCTCCGGAAGGGAGAGTTCACCTATGACGACTTCCTGGAGCAGATGCGGCAGATGAAAAAGCTGGGCGGTCTTTCCGCCATTATGAGCATGATGCCCGGCATGAACGGCTTCAACGCAGATGCCATCGATGAGAGTCAGATGGACCGGGTAGAGGCCATCATCCTGAGCATGACCCCGGCGGAACGGCGGAACCCGAAGCTGATGAATCCATCCCGGAAGCAGCGTATCGCGAAGGGATCCGGAACGGATATCGCTGAGGTAAACCGGATCGTCAAGCAGTTCGACCAGATGCAGAAGCTGATGAAGCAGATGGGCGGCATGATGGGCAAGAAGGGCCGCGGGCCCTTTGGCGGAGGTTTTCCGGGAATGGCCGGAGGCAATCCCTTCAAGGGACTGAAGCTTCCGTTTTGATCAGGCATATAGAAGCCAGGAGCTTTTATATATAAATCAACATTTTATTTTACGAAGGAGATCAAAAACATGGCAGTTAAGATCAGATTAAGAAGACTTGGTCAGAAGAAGAGACCGTTCTACAGAGTTGTTGTAGCAGATTCCCGTTCTCCCAGAAACGGCAGATTCATCGAGGAGATCGGATACTATGATCCCAACCAGGAGCCCAGCGTGATCAAGATCGACGCAGAGGCAGCAAAGAAGTGGCTCGGCACCGGCGCACAGCCCACAGAGACTGTAGCTAAGCTTTTAAAGCTTGCAGGTATTTCCAAGTAAAAAGAACCTGAAAGGCTGTTTGCAGAGTGCGAGGTGACTCTATGAAAGAATTACTCGAGGTGATGGCAAAGTCACTGGTGGACTGCCCGGAGGAGGTTACGGTGACCCAGGAAGAAAAGGGAGACCTGCTGGTTCTGAAGCTTCGGGTCGCTCAGTCCGACATGGGTAAGGTGATCGGAAAGTCCGGACGCATCGCCAAGGCGCTGCGGCAGGTTCTTAATGCTGCGGCATCCAGAGAGAATACAAAGGTGGTCGTGGACATCGGAGACTGATGGACGGGCCCCGCAATGTGAGGACATTTGATGAACGCGGATTTAAGAGTTGGCGTCATAACGAGGACTCATGGAATAAGAGGAGAGGTGAAGGTTTATCCAACGACCGACTCTCCTCTTAGATTTAATGAGATCGAAGAAGTGATCGCCAAGCTTGGCAAACGGGAGAAGCTCCTTAAGCTGGAGCATGCCTCCTATTTTAAAAATCTGGTGATACTGAAGTTCGCCGGCCTGGATCACATCGAGGATGTGGAGGCTCTGAAGGGTGCTGAGCTTTACGTAAAGCGCAGCGACGGAGAGGAGCTGGGGGAAAACGAGTATTATATCGCGGATATTATCGGCATGGAGGTCTACGACGAAGAGGGCCTTCGGATCGGTACGGTGAAGGATGTGCTGGAGACCGGCGCAAACGATGTTTACATCGTGAGCCGGGAGGCAGAAAAGGACCTGCTGCTTCCTGCCATACATCAGTGCATCAGGAATGTGGATGTGGAAAATAACAGGATGACGGTCCATATCATGGATGGACTTCTGAACCTTTGATATTGAATATATGAATTTTTATGTTATGACCCTGTTTCCGGAGATGATCATGCAGGGAGTCTCCACCAGCGTCACCGGGCGCGGGATGGCCAGGGGTGCCATCAGCGTGGAAGCGGTGAACATCAGGGACTATACAAATGAAAAGCATGGGCATGTGGATGATGCCCCTTATGGAGGCGGCGCCGGTATGGTAATGCAGGCGCAGCCTATTTGTGATTGTTACAGAGCGCTGGAAAAACGGATCCTGGAGGGACAGCAGGCAGAGGGGCGAGAGCAGAAAAAGCCCCGGGTCCTGTATATGACGCCCCAGGGCCGGGTCTTCGATCAGAAGCTCGCGGAGGAACTGGCGAAGGAAGAGGACCTGATCCTTCTTTGCGGGCACTACGAGGGAGTGGACGAACGGGCCCTGGAGATCCTGCAGACGGAAAACGTCTCCATCGGCGACTATGTTCTGACAGGCGGAGAGCTTCCTGCCATGGTCATGATCGACTGTATCTCCAGACTGGTGCCGGGGGTCCTGGGCAAGGAGGAGTCCGCAGACATTGAGACCTTCCATGACAGCCTTCTGGAATATCCCCAGTATACAAGGCCCGAGATCTACGAAGGACGGAGAGTGCCGGAGATCCTCCTTTCCGGCCACCATGCCAATGTGGAAAAATGGCGGAGAGAACAATCCATTGCAAGGACATTGGCCTTCCGGCCGGATCTTCTGCCGGAAGCCAACCTGAATAAAAAAGAACAGAAATACCTGGAAAGCCTGCTTGCAGAAGCAGAGGAACGAAAAAAGGAGTGTAATTAAAAGACATGGACGGAGGAAGTGCCATACAGCTATTGGTCATTGTGATCTTACTCGGGCTCTCGGCTTTTTTCTCATCGGCGGAGACGGCCCTTATGGCCTGCAACAAGATCCGGATGAAGAATCTGGCGGAGGACGGCAATAAGAAGGCGGCAAAGGTCCTACAGGTAACGGAGAACCAGCCGAAGATGCTCAGCGCTATCCTGATCGGAAACAACCTGGTGAACCTGAGTGCGTCTGCCCTGGCAACGGTGTTTGCCACAAACACCTTCGGAAGCGGCGCGGTAGGACTGTCCACCGGTATCCTGACCCTGCTGGTCCTGCTCTTCGGAGAGATCACCCCCAAGGGGATCGCCTCCCAGAAATCGGATGACATTGCTCTGGCCTATGCAGGCTATGTATATTTTCTCATGCAGATCCTGACGCCGGTGATCTACTGCATCAACCTGCTGTCCCAGGGAGTTCAGAGACTGCTTCGCATCGATTTGAGCAAGAAGCAGGACGCCATCACGGAGGAGGAGCTCCGGACCCTGGTGGATATGGGCCATGAAGAGGGCGTCATCGAAACGGATGAAAAGAAGATGATCACAAATGTGTTCGACTTCGGAGATCAGGTGGCAAAGGACATCATGATCCCCAGGGTGGAGATGACCTGTGTGGACGTGGAGACGGACTTCCAGGAAGTGCTGGAGATCTTCCGCAAGGAACGCTATACCCGTATGCCGGTTTATGAAGAGGATACGGATAACATCATCGGTATCCTGAACATCAAGGACGTGTTCCTGAAGGGACAGGAGAGGAACTTCTCCCTCCGGAGTCTGATGCGGCAGCCTCTGTTCACCTTTGAACTGAAAAAAGTCTCAAAGCTTCTCAATGAGATGAGAAAATCCTCCAGTAACGTGGCTATCGTACTGAATGAGTATGGTTCCTGTGTGGGTATGATCACCCTGGAGGACATGCTGGAGGAGATCGTGGGAGACATCCACGACGAGTACGACGAAGAGGAAGAGGAGGAGATCGGAAAGATCCGGATCTCAGACCATGAGTACCTGGTTGAGGGCTCCATGAAGCTGAACGATCTGAACGAGATCCTTGGAACGGAACTGGAATCCGAGGATTATGATTCCATCGGCGGATACCTGACGGGGCTTTTCGAGCACCTGCCCAACAAGGGGGAGGCTGTGATCGAAGGGGGCCTGAAGTTCGTGGTGGAAGCAGCCAACGATACCAGGGTAGAAAAAGTCCGTATCTTCAAGCTTGACGAAGAAGGAAAAGTATGATAACATACTTAAGTTGCAGTGGGACCGGAGTCCCTCTGTGACAGAAATCATTAAAAGTATGACGCTCCGCTGGCGCAAAAGGGTGTTAAGAACGTCGGATTATTTTAAGGAGGAACAGACATGCAGGAGATCATTGCAAAGATCGAGGAAGAGCAGCTGAGAAAGGAAGCTCTGGCTGACTTCAACGTAGGAGACACCATCAGAGTTCACAATCTGATCCGCGAGGGAAACCGTGAGCGTATCCAGATCTATGAGGGAACCGTTATCCAGAGACAGGGTCACGGCGCCCGTGAGACCTTCACCGTAAGAAAGCTTTCCAACGGTGTAGGAGTTGAGAAGACCTGGCCCATCCACAGCCCCTTCGTTGCCAAGATCGAGGTTGTTAGAAGAGGTAAGGTAAGACGTGCAAAGCTTTTCTATCTGAGAGACAGAATCGGCAAGGCTGCAAAGGTAAAAGAGCTGATCAAATAATTGAAAAGAACCGAATGCCGTACGGTCTCCGGACTGTACGGCTCTTTCTTTATCCAGAAATAAGATGTGGGGAACGGACTATGATGAAACGACTGTTGCTGATCTGTAATCCGAAGGCCGGAAGGGGCATGTCTCCGGAAAGGCTGATGGAGATCCTGCGCTTTTACGGAGAAGAGGGCTTTCTTCCGGCTGTTTATTTTACGCACCCGGAGGAGGACTTCCGGGAGCTTCTTGCCTCGGTCTCCCAGGATACGAGACTTGTGCTGAGCGGCGGAGACGGTATGATCAACCTGCTCCTGAACGCCATGCACCGGGAAAAGAAGCTGATGCCCTTCGGATATATCCCCGCAGGGACCACGAATGATTTTTCCAGGAGCATCGGGATCCCCCAGGACCTGCAGGACCGGCTTGTCAACAGCATCGTTCCGGAGGTGCAGAGCCTGGATGCGGGGGTATTGTGCGGCAGATATTTTGCCTACGTGGCAGGCTTTGGCATCTTTACAGATGTCTCCTATAAGACACCTCAGCGTTCGAAGAATGCCTTTGGCTATCTGGCCTATGTGGTGGAGGGGCTCCGTTCCCTGTCCGAGCTTCGCTCCCAGAAGCTTACGGTACAGGCGGATGAGGAGACCATTACCGGAGATTTTATCCTGGGAATGGTGACGAACTCCATGTCCGTGGCGGGAATGAAGTCCCTGGTACAGGAGGAGACGAAGCTGGACGACGGGAAGCTGGAGCTTCTGCTGATCCGGAGGCCCAAGCATCTTTCGGACCTCAGGGGGATGGCGGAATCCGCCATGTCCATGAAGATCCTGGATTCCCCCCTTATCGAGTACCGGCAGGGAAGCCATTTTTCCTTTGAAGGGGAAAGCCTTGCCTGGACCCTGGACGGGGAATACGGGGGAAGCTTTGTACGGTCGGAGATACAGGTGGAGAAGGGCGGCCTTCTGATCCACTCCGCTTTGCAATAAACTGAAAATATGTTAAAATACTCGACATGGGATTATATACATACGAAGACAATTCAATCTTAAGATCCGTGGTCCACTGGATCTGCGACCTTATCGTGGTGGTGGCCTTTGCCTGGTTTCTGGTATACGGATTCCTGAATCAGACCATCATCAGCGGACACAGCATGTCCCCCACTCTGGAGGCGGAGGATATGTGTCTGGTGAACCGGCTTGCCTATGACGTGGGGGACCCGAAGCGCTACGACATCGTGGTGTTTGAACGGGAGGATACGAAGCAGACCAATGTGAAACGGGTCATAGGACTTCCCGGGGATACGATCCAGATCGTGGCGGGATCCGTTTACGTCAATAACCGGAAGCTGAACGACCCAAGGATCGGAAACGTATCCCTTCCCGGGATCGCGGAAAATCCGGTGGAGCTCTCCGAGGGAGAATACTTCCTTCTGGGGGACAATGCGGACTCCTCGGAGGACAGCCGCTTCTCCAATGTGGGAAATGTCCGGCGGGAGGCCATACGGGGCAAGGTATGGTTCCGGCTGAAACCTTTTAGAAATATAGGACTGATCAGATAATGAACATACAGTGGTATCCCGGTCATATGACCCGGGCAAAACGAAATATGCAGAACGACGTGAAGCTGGTGGATCTGGTGATCGAGCTTCTGGATGCCAGAGCTCCCCTTTCCACGGAAAACCCGGACATCCGCCGGCTCACGGAAGGGAAAAAGAGGCTTGTGCTGCTGAACAAGTCCGATCTGGCTGACGACAGGGCTACGGGACTCTGGATCAACTATTTCAGAGACCAGAACTGCGAGGTGGTGGCCCTGGATTCCAGAAAGCGGGACGGCATCGGCCTTGTGCGCCAGGCAGCGGCCCGGCTTTCTGCGGAAAAATGGGAACGGGACCGGAAAAAGGGGCTGACCCAGAGGAGACCCGTAAAGGCCATGATCTGCGGTATCCCCAATGTGGGAAAATCCACCTTTATCAATTCCCTCCTGGGAAAGGCCTCCGCAAAGACAGGGGACAAGCCGGGTGTCACAAGGGGAAATCAGTGGATCACCGTAAACAACGAATTTATCCTTCTGGATACACCGGGGGTCCTGTGGCCAAAATTCGACGATGAGACCGTAGGCATCCATCTGGCCCTGATCGGAGCCATCAACGATGAGATCGTAAACCGGGAAGAACTGGCCATGCGGCTCATAGGAGAGCTTCGGATACATTATCCGAGCCTGCTGCCGGAGCGCTACGGTATCATGGAGGAGGAGCTCAAGGAGCGGCTTTCGGAACGGGGAGACATGGATGTGATCGGGCTGGATCACGAATCCCTCTGCTATCTGGAGCTGATCGCGGAAAAACGGAAATGTATCCGCAAGGGCGGCCTTCCGGATTATGAGAGGGCTGCAAGGCTTCTGATCGACGACCTTCGCAGCGGACGGCTGGGAAGGATCTCCCTGGAGAGGCCATAAGCATGAAGAAGCTCAGTGAAGAAAAACTCCTTCAGGAACGGGAACGGCTTTCTGCCATGAGAAAGCACGAGGAAGCTCTGCTCCGTCAGGGCTACGGATATGTCATAGGCGTGGATGAAGCAGGAAGGGGGCCTCTCTGCGGCCCCGTGGCTGCCGCCGCCTGTATCCTGCCGCCGGACTGTGAGATCCTGTTTCTGAACGATTCCAAAAAGCTCTCTGAAAAAAAGAGAGAGCTGCTTTTTGATGAGATCAGGGAAAAGGCCCTGGCCTATGGTATAGGACTGGCAGAGCCCGCCCGGATCGATGAGATCAACATCCTGAACGCCACCTTTGAAGCCATGAGGTCCGCCGTGGACCAGTGCCGGCAGATGCTTACAGAAAAGCTGCAGGAAACGGGCATTCCGGAAGAAACTCCGGATCCCTCCCCCATAGTGCTGGTGGACGGAAACAAGGTGATCCCGGGACTTTCCCTGCCGGAGGAAAGCATCATAAAGGGGGACGCCAGTTCCCTGTCCATTGCAGCCGCCTCCATCCTGGCAAAGGTTACCAGGGACAGGATGATGTATGAGTATGACAGGCTCTATCCGGGATACGGCTTTGGAAAGAACAAAGGCTATGGCACGAAGGAGCACATGGAGGCTATCAGACGCCTGGGAAAGACACCGATCCACAGGGTGAGCTTTTTGAAAAACATCCTTCCGGAGGAAGAGGCTTGAGGGAGAGCAGCAGCAGAAAGGGAAGACGGTACGAGGGGATCGCAGCGGATTTCCTGAGGGGGCAGGGCTATGAGATCCTGCACCGGAATTACCGCTGCCCATCCGGGGAGATCGACCTTGTGGCAAGGGAGGGAGATGCCCTTTGCTTTATCGAGGTCAAATACCGGAGCTCCGAGGCCTTCGGTATGCCGGGAGAAGCGGTGGACAGAAAAAAACAGCAGCGGATCCGCAGAGCCTCCATAAGCTATCTGCAGGAGGCGGAGGAAGGCGGCAAGGAGCTGCGTTACGACGTGGTGGAGATCCTGGGGAACAGGATCAGAGTGATCAGAAATGCATTTGGATTTTCAGTTTAAAAATCAGGATAAGGTATGGAACATCCATGAGGAGGGGACTCCCTATCTGAGTTTCCGGGCCCTGGATGAGACAGGGATCTTCCCAAATGCTTTTTCCACAAGGCTTGGAGGCGTCTCGGAGGGTTACCTTTCCAGCATGAATCTTACCTTCCAGAAGGAAGAGGAAGAACCGGAGCACGTGCTGGAAAATTACAGGCGCATCAGCGAGGCGGCGGGCTTTTCCCTGGAGAAGATGGTCCTTTCCCATCAGACCCATACCACGAATGTGCGGGAGGCCACGGAGGCGGATTTTGGAAAAGGGATCCTGAGGCCCCGGGATTACGAATCCGTGGACGGCCTTGTGACCAATGTTCCCGGCCTCACCCTGGTGACCTTTTATGCGGACTGCGTCCCTCTTTATTTTGCAGATCCGGAGAAACGGGCCATAGGCCTGAGCCACAGCGGCTGGAGGGGCACCGTGGGAGGAATGGGGGCTGTTACCCTGAAAAAGCTCCGGGAGCTTTACGGCAGCGATCCGGAACGGGTGATCTGCTGCATCGGCCCAAGCATCTGCAGGGACTGCTTTGAGGTGGGACCTGAGGTGGCGGAGGCCTTCCGGGAGGTCTTCCCGGAGGAGCATCACCGGGAGCTGATCTACGGACCGTACCAGAGCCGGACAGGGGAGGAAAAGTACCGCATCGACCTCTGGAGGGCCAATGAGCTGGTGCTGCTTTCGGCAGGTGTCAGAAAGGAACACATCCATGTGACCAATATCTGCACCCGCTGTAATCCGGAGCTCCTCTGGTCCCACAGACTGCTGGGGACCCGACGGGGCAATCTGGCTGCTTTTTTATCCATCAAAGATGAGAACAGGAGAATATAAAAATGGCTGAGAACAAGAAACACATCATATTGACGGGAGACCGTCCCACGGGAAAGCTGCATATCGGACATTATGTAGGTTCCCTGAAAAGAAGAGTGGCTCTGCAGGAGAGCGGCGATTTTGATGAGATCTATATCCTGATCGCAGATGCCCAGGCTCTTACGGACAATGCGGACAATCCCGAGAAGATCCGGGAGAACATCATTGAGGTGGCCCTGGATTATCTGAGCTGCGGTATCGATCCGGAAAAGACCACCATCTGCATCCAGTCGGAGCTTCCGGCCCTTCCGGAACTCAGCTTTTACTATATGAATCTGGTGACAACGGCCCGCCTTGAGCGGAACCCTACGGTAAAGACGGAGATCCGCATGAGGGGCTTTGATGACGGCGGAGCCGGCATCCCGGTGGGCTTTTACACCTACCCCATCTCCCAGGCAGCGGACATCACCGCCTTCAAGGCAGACTGCGTTCCTGTGGGCGACGACCAGCTTCCCATGCTGGAGCAGTGCAAGGAGATCGTCCACAAGTTCAACAGCGTATACGGCGAGACCCTGGTGGATCCGAAGGTCATGCTGAACGATAACGAGACCTGCAGAAGGCTTCCCGGCACGGACGGCAAGGCAAAGATGAGCAAGTCCCTTGGAAACTGCATCTATCTTTCCGATCCCAAGGAGGAGGTCCACAAAAAGATCATGTCCATGTACACGGACCCCAACCATATCAATATCACGGATCCGGGACAGGTGGAGGGAAATGCGGTATTCACCTATCTGACGGCCTTTGCCAATGACGGACATTTTGAAAAGTATCTTCCGGAATATAAGAATCTGGAGGAGATGAAGGAGCACTACAGAAGAGGCGGCCTTGGAGACGTGAAGTGCAAGAAGTTCCTGGAGAAGGTGCTCAATGAGGAGCTGGAGCCCATCCGTGAGAGAAGAGCCAGATGGGAGGCGGATATCCCGGCGGTCTATGAGATCCTGAAGAAGGGTACGGAACGGGCAAGGCTGACCACGGATGTCACTCTGCGGGAGGTAAAAGCTGCCATGAAGATCAACTATTTCGAGGACAGCGCCCTCATCGAGGACTGGAGCAGGAAGCTCTCCCAAAAGGCATAAGACAGATGGCAACATGGAAGGGACACGGCTTAAGGGGATCCATGCTGGAGGAGATCCTGAACCGGACCAATGAGGCCTACCGGCTGAACGGCCTTGGACTGATCCAGAAGATCCCCACCCCCATAACCCCGGTGGACATGAACCGGCAGCGGCAGATCACCCTGGCCTACTTTGAGAAAAAGAGTACCGTGGACTATATCGGCACCGTACAGGGGATCCCGGTTTGCTTTGACGCCAAGGAATGCGCCGTAAGCACCTTTCCCCTGCAGAATATCCATGAGCATCAGATCCGCTTCATGCGGGAGTTCGAGGCCCAGCAGGGGATCGCCTTTATTATCCTGTACTATACGGCAAAGGACGAGATGTATTACATTCCCTTCCGGGAGGTGGACAGGATCTGGAGGCGGATGGAGGCCGGAGGCAGGAAGTCCTTCACCTATGAGGAGATCACAAAGGACTATCCCATCCGCAGAAAGGGAGAGTACCTGTGCCACTACCTGGAGCCCCTGGCAAGGGACCTTTCAGAAAGGCAGGGTACTTCCGGAAAAACTACTTGACAGGGGAAGCGTGTTTTGCTAATATACTAAGGTATGCCGCATAACGAGGTATAAGTGCGTCCATGGACGCCACCGAAATTAGCGAGTAATGATGAAGGAGGTACCTATATGTACGCTATTATTGCAACGGGCGGAAAGCAGTACAAGGTAGCCGTGGGAGATGTCATTAAGGTTGAGAAGCTGGGAGCTGAGGAAGGCTCACAGGTAACCTTCGACAAGGTGCTCCTGATCGGTGAGGACGGAGTAACTGTTGGAAATCCTTATCTTGAGGGCGCATCTGTAAAGGCAACCGTAACCAAGAACGGTAAGGCCAGAAAGGTGATCGTTTACAAGTACAAGAGGAAGACCGGTTATCACAAGAAGAACGGTCACAGACAGCTTTTCACCGAAGTTAAGATCGACGAGATTTGCAAGTAAGATTTTGCCGCTTTTGAAGCGGAGGTCATTCCAGAGCACAAGGGAGGTGTTATAAATGGCTCATAAAAAAGGTATGGGTTCTACAAAGAACGGTAGAGACAGTAATTCCCAGCGTCTTGGAGCAAAGCGTTCAGACGGACAGTTCGTACTGGCTGGCAACATCCTGTACAGACAGCGCGGCACTCATATCCATCCGGGCGTTAACGTAGGCATCGGCAAGGACGATACCCTGTTCGCTAAGGTAGACGGAATTGTAAGATACGAGAGAAAGGGCAGAGACCGCAAGCAGGTTTCTGTATACCCGGAGACCGCAGCAGCTGATTGATCTTCTGCGGAATAATATTGCTTTTTTGAGATTTGGGACTGTGTTATATCGGATATATGCACAGTCCTGATTTTTATATCGAGGTAAAAATATGTTTGCAGATACTGCAAAAATCTATATCAGAAGCGGCAAGGGCGGCGACGGCCATGTCTCCTTCCGGAGAGAACTCTATGTGCCCAACGGCGGCCCCGACGGCGGCGACGGCGGCAAGGGCGGCGACCTGATCTTCGAGGTGGACAAGGGACTCAATACCCTTTCCGATTTCCGCCATAAGCGGAAGTACATCGCAGAGGACGGGGAAGAGGGCGGCAAAAAGCGCTGCCACGGCAAGGACGGAAAAAGCCTTGTGGTAAAAGTGCCCTACGGCACGGTAGTGCGGGAAGCGGAAAGCGGTAAGGTCATTACGGACATGTCCGGGGACAACCTTCGGGAGGTGATCCTGAAGGGCGGCAGAGGCGGACTTGGCAATCAGCATTTTGCCACGGCCACCATGCAGGCTCCCAAGTATGCCCAGCCCGGAAAGCCGGGTCAGGAGCTGAACGTGACCCTGGAGCTTAAGGTCATTGCGGACGTGGGCCTGGTGGGCTTCCCCAACGTGGGCAAATCCACCCTGATCTCCGTGTCCTCCAATGCCAGACCCCAGATCGCAAACTATCATTTCACCACCATCAATCCCCACCTGGGCGTGGTGGACCTGGAGGACGGAGTCTCCTTTGTAATGGCGGATATTCCGGGACTTATCGAAGGTGCCGCAGAGGGAGTCGGCCTGGGTCATGATTTCCTTCGTCACATCGACCGCTGCCGGGTGCTGATCCACGTTGTGGATGCGGCAGGTACCGAAGGCAGGGATCCGGTGGAGGATATCCAGAAGATCGAACGGGAGCTGGAAAGCTATGATCCGGCACTTCTGGAAAAGCCCATGGTCATTGCGGCCAACAAGATGGACGCCTATGTGCCCCTTGAGGGGGAGGAGGATCCGGTGGAGCGCATCCGCAGGATCTGGGAGCCAAAGGGCGTGAAGGTATTCCCCATTTCGGCAGTTACGAAAAAGGGCGTGTCCGAGCTTCTGTATCATGTAGCCCGGCTCCTTTCCGAAACGGATCAGAAGCCCATGGTATACGAAAAGGAATATGACGTGAACGCTCATCAGTACGATGAACTTCCCATCAGCATCACCAGAGAAGGCGAGGGCCTTTATGCGGTGGAGGGCGCCCGGATCGATAAGATGCTGGGCTATACGAACCTGGAATCCGAGAAGGGATTCAATTTCTTCCAGAACTATATGAAGGAACAGGGCATCATCGACAGACTGAAGGAGCTGGGTCTCTCAGAGGGAGATACGGTGCGAGTTGCGGGAATGGAGTTTGAATATTATGACTAGTAAGGAAAGAAGCCGGCTGAAGGGCCTGGCCATGAATATAGACCCCCTTTTCCAGATGGGTAAGGAATCCCTGACCCCTGAGTTCACAAAGGCAGTGGATGAGGCCCTGGAGAAGCGGGAGCTTGTAAAGATCAACATACTGAAGAACTGTGATGACGACAGGAACGCCATTGCAGAGACCCTGGCGGAGCGTACCCGCTCCGAGGTGGTTCAGGTAATCGGAAGGAAGATCGTCCTGTTCCGCTATCAGAAGGACCCGAAAAAGAGAAAGATCGAGCTTTCCGGCGGTACGGACTGATATGGAAGAGCTTCAGAAGATACTTGAGATCCGAAAAAAACTGAAGAGGAAGCTGGATCCCTTCCGGTATGAGCACAGCCTTGGAGTCGCTTTTACGGCGGCAGCCCTGGCCATGCGTTACGGAGAGAATATCGGTAAGGCGGAGCTGGCAGGGACCCTCCATGACTGTGGAAAATACGGCACGGAGGAGGCGTTGATCAAAAGGTGCCGTAAGAACGGCGTAACCCTTACGGAGGCTGAACTTAAGAGTCCGGCAGTGATCCATGCCAAATACGGCCGTTATCTTGCGGAAGCAAAGTACGGTATCAGGGATCAGGATATCCTGAATGCGGTGGCCTATCATACCACAGGCAGAGCAGGCATGTCCCGGCTTGAGAAGATCGTTTTCATAGCGGACTACATCGAACCCCTCCGGGATAAGGCAGAGGACCTCCCCCGGATGCGGGAGCTGGCCTTTCGGGATCTGGACCGCTGCATGTATGAGATGCTTCTGGGAACGGAAGCTTATCTGAAGAAAAAAAGATCCGGGATCCATCCGGACAGTATAGAGGCTTTACATTATTTTGAGAGGCTGATAAAGGAGGAGCGCCCATGAGCGAACGTGAGAACATCGTCAGACTGGTAAAAACAGCCGTTAAGGCACTGGAGGAAAAGAAAGCTTCTGATATCACCGTCATCGATATCAGCGGCGTATCCACCGTGGCGGACTTTTTCATCATTGCTTCCGCAGAAAATATCCGTCAGACGGCAGCCCTCTGTGACAACACGGAGGAGGCGCTGTACAAGGCCGGATTCCCCTGCAGACAGGTGGAGGGAAAGGCTGCGGCAAACTGGATCCTGATGGACTACAATGATGTGATCATCCATATTTTCGATAAGGAGAACAGGGCCTTTTACGACATCGAGCGGGTATGGAGAGACGGTAAGACCATTACGGATATCGAGGCCCTTTCTTGAGACACATCGGCATTCTGGGAGGCACCTTCGATCCCATCCATAAGGGCCATCTGTGGATCGCCTCCCAGGCAAAGGAGGAATACGGGCTTACGGAGATCTGGCTTATGCCTGCCGGAAATCCCTACTTCAAGGAGGGAGATCCGGTGACGCCGGCTCCCCTGCGGTTTCAGATGACAGCCCTTGCGGCAGGAGAGCGGCCCGGTTTTTTCGCCTCGGATTACGAGATCCGGAAGGAAGGAAGGACCTATACGGCAGAGACCCTGCAGGGGCTTTGCCGGGAGTATCCGGAGGACCGGTTTTATTTTATCATCGGTGAGGACGCCCTTTTACAGCTCCGGCACTGGTATCACCCGGAGATCCTCTTCCGTTACGGGGTGATCCTCTGTGCAAAACGGCCGGAGGGTCCGGATGAGGAGGAGCGGGGTCAGGCCCTTCTGGAGGAGATCCGGGCCCTGAAGAGGGATTTTTCCCACAGCGGCTGCGATATCCGCCTGATCCATTGCAGGGAAATGGACCTTTCCTCTACGGAGATCCGGGAACGGGTCCGGGAAGGAAAATCCATAGAGGGACTGGTGCCTGCTTCCGTGGAGGCCTTTATCAGGGAGCAGGGGCTTTACAGGAGCGGGGCAAATAGTTAAGAATTTCTTAATACCCCCATATTTTGTGGTGTTTGATCGAAAAAACGGCAATTCCTTGTTGACATATCCCGGGCTTTTGTTGATAATATAAGAGATATATGTGTGCATTGCACACAGTTTTAATAGGAGAAACAGGAATGAGTATTTTAGGTAAATTCATGGACAGTGTGAAGTTCAATTCCGAAGATGAGGACGACGACTACTTCTTAGATGACGAATATGATGATGAGGGATATGACGAGGGCTCTGAGGGCAGAAAGGGCGGCCTTTTCGGAAAGAAGGCTGCTTATGAGGAGAAGCCTTCAGGAGAGCGCAGATCCGGCGGCTTCCTGAACAGGAAGGTGGTTCCCATCAGACAGGGTGCAGGCGGCATGGAAGTGACCATGATCAAACCGTCTTCCATTGAGGACTCCAGAGATATCTGCGATTACCTTCTGGCAGGTAAGGCAGTGGTCCTGAACATGGAAGGCATGAACATGGACGTGGCACAGCGTATCATCGATTTCACCTCCGGTGCAACCTATTCCATGGACGGAAACCTCCAGATGATCTCGAAGTATATCTTCATTGCAACTCCGGGCAGCGTGGAGCTTTCCGGGGACTTCCAGGATATCCTTTCCGGAGGAGGAAAGGCACAGCCTGTAAACGGACTTGGATTTAATGTATAATCACAGCAGATGGAAGCTCAAAAGGCTTTCTGCCGTTTTGGCAGTTGTCTGCCTGCTTGTTCTTTTTGATCAGTGGACAAAGGGACTGGCAGTCAGCTGTCTGAAGGGGAGAGAGCCTTTCGTTCTTGTGAAGGGAATCCTGGAGCTTCTTTACGTGGAAAACACTGGAGCAGCCTTTGGAATGCTGAAGGGCATGCACGGCTTTTTTTATGTGATCGGGATCGGCGTCACCCTGGGGGCGCTCTTTGCCCTGAACAGGATGCCCTCCGGAAGGCGGTATCTGCCTCTTTACGGAGTTACCTCCATGATCATTGCCGGTGCCATAGGAAACCTCATCGACCGGATGAAGCAGTCCTATGTGGTGGATTTTATCTATTTCAAACCCATCGACTTTCCTGTGTTCAATGTGGCGGACATCTATATCACCTGTGGCTGTCTGCTTCTGGTGCTATTGTTCCTGTTCTATTATAAGGAAGATGAATTGCAGTTTCTATGATCCTGAAATACGATAAACCTGAAAAAACGCGGATCGACTCATATCTTTCAGAGGTGCTTGAAGATATGAGTCGTTCTCATATACAGAAGAAGATCCGGGAAGGCGCTATCACGGTTTTTGGAAAACCGGTAAAAAGCGGCTTCCTTCTTTCCCAGGGGGATGAGATCGCCCTTCCGGAGGAAGAGGAGCCGGAGCCCATGGAGGCGGAACCGGAGGATATCCCCCTGGACATCGTCTATGAGGATCAGGATGTGATCGTCATTAATAAGCCCAAGGGGATGGTGGTGCATCCCGCGGCGGGGCATGCCACGGGGACTCTGGTAAATGCCCTTCTGTATCATTGCGGAAGCAGTCTCTCCGGGATCAACGGGATCCTGAGGCCCGGTATCGTCCATCGTATCGATAAGGACACCACGGGGCTTCTGATGGTGTGCAAGAACGATGCAGCCCATACAGCCCTTTCGGAGCAGCTGGCGGTCCACAGCATTACAAGACGGTACCTGGCCCTGGTGCGGGGAAACATCCGCCAGGAGGAGGGTACGGTGGACCTGCCCATTGCCCGCTCCGACAAGGACCGTAAGAAGATGGCGGTGGCATCCCCCGGAAAGGGACGGAGGGCCGTGACCCACTTCAGGGTGCTGGAGCATTTCCGGGACGCAGCCCTTCTGGAGTGCCGACTGGAGACGGGCAGGACCCATCAGATCAGGGTCCATATGGCCCACATAGGACACCCCCTTTTCGGAGACCCGGTCTACGGGATCAAAAAGGATCCCTACATCGGGGAAGGACAGTTCCTTCATGCGGCAGTGCTGGGATTCCGGCATCCCTCCACAGGGGAATACATGGAGTTTACAGCCCCTCTTCCGGAGTACTTCAGCCGGATGCTGGAGAAGCTGCGAAATAATTAAAAAAAATATTTGGAAAACTTAAAAAAGGCCGGAAGGCCTTGTGCTATAGTATATCATTATGCAGACGAACGGATTGAATCAAAAACAGATCATTGCAGTGTCACTGATATCCCTTTTGCTTGTGGGATCTGCAGTGGGCGTCGATATGCTGATCAAGGCACAGCCCGAGGGAAGGGCAGAGGAGACGGCAACGGTATCCACTGCCTCCAGCAGCAGGGAAGCCTATCAGTACGCGGATATTTCATCAAAGCTTACGGAGATCGTGGAGGAGACCCCTTATGAGCCTACACCCTCCGTACTGAACCTTGCCTATTTTTACCCGGAGGGGGCGGACACCTCGGATGTTATCAATTCCTACGCAGGAAGGCTCTACACGGAGCTGACCACGGAGGAGGCAAGATATCTGGCGGATCTTTATGATCTCAGCGACCGGGAGCCCCTTACCATGGCAAAGGAGCTTGGGCTCCCCACGGCCAGGGTCATGGGAAAGTATAATCCCACGGATCCCTCCCAGGATCCGGACAATCCGGCTACCTGGATCATAAAGAATTTCAAGAATGCCAACGTGGCCTTCTATGACGGAGACGGAAACCGGATCAACGCCTACTCCGCCGTAAAGGAGATCATGTCCATGGCTTCCGTGTATTCCTATTTCCATGACATGCACGATGCAGAGGGAATGAAGGCCTATGCGGAGAACCTCTGGAAGCATTCTCACAGCTATAAGATCAGCATGGGAAATGTTTATTACTGCTCAGGCTGTCTCAACAAGACGATCCAGGAGGAGGCTGAGGAGGCCATTGCCCAGGAAGAGCAGCAGAGGCTCCTGGAGGAATCCCTTGCAAAGCGGACAGCGGCTTCCTCAGGCGATGTGACGATATATATGCCGGCCAGCACGGACGGACCGGCAAACGATATGACAGAGAGGGCTGAGGCAGAGGAAGCGACCCTGTTTTTTGATGCCGGCTCCGAGGAAAGCAGCGAAGAGGATGCTGCCCTGGGGACCACGGAGGAAAGCTCCTCCGAGACTCCTGCAGTCATCATGGCAGGGAACGGTGCTTCCGCAGAGGACAGGACGGAAGGAACCACGGAAGGCACCACGGCTTCTTCCACCACTGTAGCTCCCGCCACCGTTCCGGAGACAGCAGCCCAGGAAACAACGGCTCCCGTCACGGCGGCTCCGGCTGCGGAAGCTCCGGAAACCGCCCCTGAGGCAACTCTTGCAGGCTTTTCCGCAGCCATGGGGGCTGAAGGCCTCAGATATCAGGGAAAACTGATCCTGGCTGAGGGCAATGAAGCGACCATGTTCGGAGGAGAGGCTCCTGCAGAAACCGCTGCAGCCACCCAGGCACCGGAAACAACTGCTGCTGCGGCAGCCACGGTTCCTGAGACAAGCACGGCCCGGGAGACGACAGCCAGCCCTGCAGCAGACCTGGAAAGCAGCTCTTCCCAGAGCCCGGAGGAGGGGACCCTGGCAGCTGTGGAGGAGAGCAGCCAGGCCAGCCGCAGCACCACCGTATCCGGCTGCCCGGGACACATCGACCTCTACATTACCGTTACGATCTACGGCATCGATGACATCAACGGACTGATGCAGTTCGACACCATAGGCAACGATCCTGCCAATTTCAATGAGGAGTGGCAGGGTTGGACGGATGAGATGAAGGAATACGCCAGACAGCTGAACGCTGAGGACTGGTTCAAGCGCTACGGTCTGACCATTTCAGCCATCAATGTGACCAATCCGCTGACGGAAAGCGAGATCCAGGATTACCTGAACCGGATCCCGGACAGCGTTTCCCAGCAGAGGAAGGATATCGTAAGCTTTGCCCTTCATTCCGTGGGCAAGGTACCCTATTACTGGGGAGGAAAGCCCAGTGCCCCCAGCTATGAACGAAACGGTTTCGGGACCCTGGTGGCACCGGATACCAAGGGAAGGGTACTGCGGGGTCTTGACTGCTCCGGATGGATCAACTGGGTCTACTGGTCCGTCCTTGGCCAGAGACTGGCAGGAGAGAGTACGGGAACCCTGATCGGCTGCGGCGAAAGGATCGCCAGAGCAGATCTGCAGCCGGGAGATATCATCGTCCGTACAGGAGCGGACGCCCATGTTGTGATGTTCCTGGAATGGGCAGGGAACGGAAACATGATCGTGGTACATGAGACAGGAGGCGTTACCAATAACGTAACGGTTTCAGAGATGTCTGCCAACTGGCCCTATTACCGGAAGCTGGTACAGTAGGACAAAATCATATAAGAATCAGAACTGCCGCCTGCGGCGATGCATTGGAAAAGCGTGCATCTGCCGTGACGGCAGTTTTTTGTGTTCTGAAATTGAAACGGGATATATGCGCCGGTCCTATAGGAAACGCATCAGGCCGATGACCTTTCCCAGGATCTCGCAGTGGGAAAGGATGATGGGCTCCATACTGTCGTTTTCCGGCTGCAGACGGTAATGGCCCTCCTCCCGGAAGAAACGCTTTACGGTGGCGGAATCCTCCACAAGGGCTACGACGATGTCACCGTTTTCCGCAGTGGACTGACGGGATACGATGACCTGATCTCCGTTCAGGATGCCGGCATTGATCATGGAATCCCCCCGGATCCGGAGCATGAAGGCATCCTTGCCGGCGACTCTGTCAGCCGGTACCGGAACATGATCCATGATATTCTGCTCCGCCAGGATGGGCTGGCCTGCGGCTACGGTGCCAAGGAGGGGAAGGATCACGACTTCTTTTTCCATGCCGGTAAAATCGGGATCCAGGATCTCCAGACAGCGGGGAAGGGAAGGGTCCCTCCGGATATAGCCGAAGCGCTCCAGGGCGTTCAGATGGGCATGAACGGAGGAGGTGGATTTCAGGCCCACTGCTCCGCAGATATCCCGGACAGAAGGCGGAAAATGCCGCGTCAGGATATAGTCCTTGATATAGGCAAGGATCTCAGCCTGCTTGGGACTGAGGCCTTCGCTGCGCTTTCTTGGCATAGGCTTTACCTCCGAACATGTATTTGTTTTATTTTATCATGCCGGAGGGGAAAAAGCAAACTGCCGTGTCATCAATCAGGGATCTGCCCCTCCTTACTTGTAAAAAACTCGATCAGAGAGGCAAGCAGGATGAGGATTGCGGCGCCTCTGCTCCAAAGAGCAGTGCCATGACAGCTCATTTCCGCATTGGCGCAGATACCGATCAGGCTGCCGAATACCAGGAACAGAACAATGGCAGCTACGGCGTTTACTGCCATGAGGCCTTTATGTCCACCCTTTTTCTGGAGCAGTCCGATCACGGCAGCTGCAAGGATGATGACGGCGATTCCAAGGGCAGCCTGGCCTGCATAGTGACATTTCATGGGTGTCTGATTGCCGTTTGCGAGCTCCAGAAGTCCGCTGCAGGTGGGAGCCCAGAGCTTTATGGCTCCCATGGTGCATACGGCGGCTGCTGCCTGCAGCAGGAGCAGAAGATTAGACAGTTTCGTTTTCATGTTTCGGATCCTCCTTATTTTCTTCCATTACATTGATCAAAAGCCCATTTTCCAGTCTGTAGCGTCTGTCTGCCTGACCGGCAAATAAGGGATTATGAGTTACCATAACGACTGCGGCTCCCTGGGCAGCCTGTTCCTTCAGGATACAGATGATCTCCTCAGCCCAATGCTCATCCAGGTCATTGGTGGGTTCGTCTGCCAGGATAAGCTGCGGTTTATGGATCAGGGCTCTTGCAGCCATGGCGCGACGACGCTGGCCTCCGGAAAGCTGGAAGGGAAAAAAGTTCTCCCGGTCCTTCAGCTCAAAGCGCTCCAAAAGGGCATCGATCCGATGGCTGTCCGTTTTTTCTCCGATGCTCTGGGAAAAGGCAAGGTTTTCCCGGAGCGTAAGTGCCTGGAGCATGGTGCTGTCCTGAAAGAGAAATCCGATCTTTTTGGCTCTCAGGACCGATTTTTCCCTGTCGCTGAGCTTTGAGACATCCTTTCTTTCAAAGAAATAGTCTCCTTCATCACTTTTCAGCAAAGTTCCCATGACATAAAGCAAGGTGCTTTTTCCGATGCCGGAGGGTCCTTCAATGGCGATGAAATCACCGGAATCGACGGTAAGGGAAATATCCTTTAAAGGAGTTACGATCTCCCCCATACGGTAGTCCTTATGAATGTGTTCCAGTCTGCAGATCTCCATATCAGTTTACCTCCCCTTGTGTAATCGCAGCCTGCGGATCCATGGAAGCGCTCTTCCATGCAGACGGGACTGCAGAAATAAAGCTGATCAGCACTGCCACCAGAAGCCCTGCTGCTCCGCAGGATAAGGCAAGTGGAACCGTCCAGATCGAATTGGAAAGTCTGAAGGCATCCTTCAGAAGACTGATCATGGGGTCCATGCATAAGAGGGCAATGGTGCTTCCCAGGAATCCGCCTATCAGGGCCATAAGACAGGTCTCTCCAATAATCAGGAAGAAGACCTGGCCCCTGGTGAGTCCAATGGCGCGGAGAAGGCCGATCTCCTTCTTACGTTCCCGTGCCAGAGCATTGAACCGTCCCGTAAGGGAGAGGACCGCAATAAGCAGAAGCGCGATCCACAGCGCAAACATGACCTGCATGATGGTATCCAGCTGTTCCTGCAGGGAAGATATGGTATCTCCCGTCAGGAGGCATTTGGCTTCGATACCGGAATCCTCCACCTGCTGCAAAAAGGCCTCCGGGTCAACTCCTTCCTTAAATTTAATCAGGATGACGGAAACATAATCATGGGGATCCTTATCCTGCCAGTCTGCCTTGAGTACGTCCGATGAAAGGCAGATGTCCTGGGCAGTGGAGAAATCCATAAAAAGGGTACTGTCCATACCTGTCCCGGTAGGCTCCAGCATGCTTACTACCTTGAACTGCTTTCCCAGGACCAGGTAATTATAGCCCACCAGGTCGTCATCCTCAAAATTCCGGCCGACCACCATTTCCTCGGGGCCGATCCCGTTGCGGCTCGCATCATCCAGATAGGGCTTCAGAATAAAGTCCGTAGAGGAATCATAGCCTATGATCCTTGCCTCTTCACCGGGCTCACAGCAGGAAAGGGCCAGGGTCTGACAGTAAAACTGGGGCGTCATGGCTGCGATGCCATCCAGGCCCTTTGCCTGTTCGATGGTTTCAATGGGCATGTAAATGTTCTCCGGAAGAGCGGTAAACAGCAGATCTCCGCCGTCGGCAGTGGAGTATTGGGGAACCAGTACGGCATCTGCGCCGAGCCGTTCCCGGCTCAGGGAAAGCCCCTGATTTACGATCTGAAAGATCCCCATTACCATAACGAAGACCAGGACGGTCAGCATGGTGATGGTGACCGTCAGAGCTGAACGGGCCCGCCTCCGGGCGATATTCTTCCATATAAGTTTCAGCATTTCTTTCTCCTTGTTTTTCCTTAATATTAAAGAACAAAAGAAAGTCTATCATAGGAGGAGTGGCTTTACCATACCGGCTGGCTTTGCATATAAAATTCTAATAAGCCCTTGTCACATTATTGAAAAAATTTATAAAACTTTACTTGCAATTTATAAATAAAATACAATACAAAATGAATTTTTATTTAGAAAGAAAAAAATAGCAAGGAGTGTAAGATGCAGGCACAACAAAATGAAACCGGCAATCTTCAGGAACTGACCAGAAGGCAGCTTTTGGAGCTGGAAAGAGAGAAAAAAACAAAACTCCAGCTTTGGTTGGATCTGATCATCTGGCTTTTGCCTTTTGCAGCAGGTATCGTTGCTGTACTGGAATATACCCAGATCCCGGATAACAGCATGAACAGGAATCCGCAGGTATATCTGGTATTTTTGATCCTTCTGATCGTGGCATATGGCGTTTACAGCGTCGTTTCTCTGATCGCTCTGCGGGCAGGGAACAGGGATATCATTGATAAGCAGCGCTATCGGGCGCCCCTTTTTTCTGCCCTGTTCCTGCTGCTGGCCTTCTATGATTATATGACTTTAAAAACGGGGATCCTGACCCAGCCCTTCGTTCCCTGTCTGAATTTCGTGATCAATGCCGCCTGGAGCGACAGAGCTATGATCATAGACTGTACGCTTCACACTCTGGTCCTGCTGTTTGAAGGATATTTTATCGGTGTGGTTCTTGGACTGATCACAGGTGTTACCTGCGGTTATTCAAAACGCTGCCGTTATTGGGTAGACCCCGTGATCAAATTCCTCGGGCCGATCCCCACTTCTACCTGGATCCCCATTATGATGGTCGTTGCATCCTCTCTGTATGGAGGAGCAGTATTTATCATCGCCCTTGGCTCCTGGTTTGCCGTAACGGTGGCTTCCATGACGGGGATCTCAAATGTGGATCCGGAATACTTTGAGGCTGCAAAGACCCTCGGGGCTTCTGACCGGCAGCTTATTTTCCGGGTAGCCATTCCTCATGCCATGCCTTCTATTTTCCAGGGCTGTACTCAGGCCATGAGCAGCTCCTGTACAGCCATTATGATCGCAGAAATGCTTGGTGTTAAATCAGGATTGGGCTGGTATATGAACTGGAGCAAATCCTGGGCGAGCTATGACAAAATGTTTGCAGCCCTGTTTGTGATCTGCTTTATTTTCACCATCGTAACCAAGACCCTGGAGGCTGTAAAACGCCATGTACTGCGCTGGCAGGTAGGAGTGGAAAAGTAATGAGTAAGAATGTTGTTTTAAAAATGGATAATGTATCCAAGGGATTTGCAAAGATAGAAACGGATGAGGTCACCAATGCCCTGAATCAGGTATCCGCAACCATGAAGAGCGGAGAGTTCATCAGTCTGGTTGGTCCTTCCGGCTGCGGAAAATCAACGATCCTGCGGCTGATCGCGGGACTGATCCAGCCCACAACGGGAACCATCACCATAGATGATAAGCCGGTGGGAGAGCCGGGACCGGACAGAGGACTGATGTTCCAGAAGGCTACCCTGTTTCCCTGGCTTACGGTATGGGATAATGTTGCCTTTTCCTTACGGATGCAGGGAAAGCTGAAGGGCAACGAGGATAAGGTGGAAAACATGATCAACGTCATCGGACTGAAGGACTTCAGGGATGACTATCCCGGACAGCTTTCAGGAGGTATGGCCCAGAGAGTTGCTCTGGTCCGCTGTTTGATCAATGAACCGGATATCCTGCTCCTGGACGAGCCTCTGGGGGCGCTGGATGCCTTCACCCGTATGAATATGCAGGATGAGATCCTGAAGATCTGGCAGAGAAGACAGCAGCTTGCGATCATGGTGACCCACGATGTGGATGAAGCAATCTACATGGGGACCAGGGTCCTGGTCATGGATGCCCATCCGGGACGGGTGATCTCCGATATCACCATTGATCTGCCCATGCCAAGGGACAGATCCTCCAGAGAATTCGTGGCCTACAGGAATGATATCCTGAACAAGCTTCATTTTGGCGGGACCAGCAAGGCTGAGGAGGCCTGATGGACCTGGAAACAGAATGGATGTAATCACTGAGATCGGTTCAACTTGCGGCGGATCGTCCGCATTTGGATAAATTATTTTTCTTAGAGGAGATTGAGTTATGAACAAAGCAAGAGCAAGCAAAAAGATCTGTGCTCTTACCATGGCAACTGCCATGGCACTGACTGCCTGCGGCGGTGCATCTTCCGATGCATCTGCAGTAACAGAGGCGGATGGACAGCTGGCAGGAGATCTGAACAATGACGGACAGATCGAAATGGGGCAGGATGGCGTAGAAGTGGACGTTAATGTATCAGATGTCCACATGAATGCAGCAGATGCTTCTGCATCCGGCAACTGGGAAGCCCTGTTTACTCCCATTGAGGTGGACGGCCGTGCCATCGACATGGCTGACATCGATCTGACTCCCACAGCGGAAGAGAAGGCGGCCATGGAGGCAGAGCCTGCTTACGGACAGCCCGTAAAGTACTATATGTCTGATGGATGTACTGCAGGCCCCACAGTGGCTGATGACCTTGGTTACTATGAGGAAGCAGGACTTACCGCAGAGGGATTCAAGGGAACCTCCTACACAGAGGCCCTTGGTACACAGCAGGCGACCGTAGCGGTTGGCCATATCGCAACCATGCTGGTACCCATCACAAACGGCGTTGACCTGACCTTCGTAGGCGGTGCTCATATTGGATGCAAATCCCTGTATGTCCTTGCAGACAGCGAGTATGATACCACAGAGGATCTGAAGGGAACCAAGGTTTCCGTACCGAACGGTATCGGTGCTTCCGACTATAACATCACCTGTCTGCTTCTTGATGCGGACGGAATCAATCCCCAGACAGATCTGGAGCTGACTCAGGTATCATCTGATGCCTGCGTGGCAGCTATGGAGCGTGGAGAGATCTCTGCAGCGCTTCTGAGCGACACCTTCGCATATGCCATGATGAAGGACGGAAAGCTTAAGTGCATCCGTTCCCTGCTGGATGAGGACTTTGCAGATGAGAACTGCTGCGTGATCGCCATGAACCGTACCTTCGTTCAGGATAACCCGGTTCACGCAAAGAAGATCGTTCAGGCAGTCCAGAAGGCACATTCCTGGATGCGTGAGAACCCGGAGGAAGCTACCGAGCTGCTTCTGGAGCGTGGATGGAACGGCGGAGATTATGAGATGAACGTTATGATCAACAACTCTCTGCAGTTTGGCGTAGATCAGGACTTCACCGGTAACTCCCTGAGGGATGTAACGGAGCGTTACGTTCGCCTTGGCCTGATCACCAATATGGACGATGTAGATGAGATCATGAGCCTTGCATGGACTCCGGTCCTCTAAAGAGCAGGATCGTTAAAACAGGCTATTACCAATAGCGTTTCTCCCAAGTAGATAAATGAAAAGAAGGATCCCGTTTCGGCGGCTGCAGAAGCAGCAGGCCGGAGCGGGATCCTTCTTCTATTGATTAGGTTGGATTTAGATGAGAGAGCCTTTTGTGTTAGAAAAGTTTTTATTTATATATGCAGTACATAAGGACTCATCCACGGTAAATTTGCAGCAACGGTTGGAGAGAGTACTCCATGCCTGTTCATCCACAATTAGACGGTAAAGCTTTTCCGCTTGCTTTAAGATCAGTTCTCTATGGGAATTACACCAGGTCAGCTGGTTTGATAAAAGGTTTTTATAAGCCCTGTCAGACGATGAGTCAGTTTCAGAAATGCGCATTTCGACTTTGGTTAAACTATAGGGATGCACAGGAATCATGTTGTTGAGATTTATGGCACCCCATTCTCCACCTTGGATTTTTATAAAATCGATCTGATTTTTCATATGCAGATGTTTTGGCTTTGGAGATGTAAGAGGTGCATAATAATGGAAACCGTTGACAGAAAAGACAATCCCGATAAACGGGCGATTTTCCTTACGATCCATTGTATAGGGAACACGAGGATCGGATTTTCTCAAATAGTCGCAGTAGCAGGTATCAACCGTATAAAAAGAAAAATTCATGTTGACCTCCTCTCAAGAATATAAAAGGGCCGGATCGCAGGATCCAGCCCAGCTTTTTTAGCTCCCACTCATGGTAGGGTACACCGCTTTTTTAGCTCCCACTTTGTGGTAGGGTACACCGCTTTTTTAGCTCCCACTCATGGTAGGGTACACCGCTTTTTGAGTATTTCTACTCGGTAAATTTATTATACATGGTAGTTGCTGAAGAGTCAATCTTCTATTAGCTCAGCATCTCAAGGAATGCACCGATTCTTGTGGCGATCTGGCCCTTGTCTGCCTGGGAGTAGTCGGTCTCGAGGCTCAGATAGGGTACGCCTTTTTGTTCTGTTACAAAGCGTTTAACATTATAGGACTCCACGTTGAAGGTGTGACAGGCCTGAAGGATCACTTCGATGACACCGTCTACCTGGAATTCATCCATCAGTGTTCCCATCATGTCAAAGCGGGGCTTATTGGGAGACATGACGGAACAGGTGATATCGATATACTTTTCGGCCAGAGCGGTATATACATCGCCGCTTTCTTCTACCTTCTGCATCTGGGTACGGATACCGCCGCAGGTATCGATAAGAACGATATCTCCTCCGAGCTCCTCAATGGTTTTTAAGAGCTTGTCCCGGACACCGCCGTTGGGGCAGCCTGTTACCATAATGCGGGGCCGGTCAGAGAATTTACCCTTTCGCTCCGTCTCCCAATAATGCTGCACCTCTGCAGTCCGGGTATCGAAGGACTGGATCCGGTCATTGATATCAAAGGTAAAAGCAGAGGCATCCATTTTGGTGCCCATTTCATAACCGCTTAAGGCCGGCGGAACCAGCTTTCCAAGCTCAAGATAGGTCTGAAAGGCTACCCGTTCTTTGTTCTTCAGTTTGATAGCTTCTCTGATCTGGTCCTCTGTGATGGTAATATTGTAAAAATCTTCCAGTTTTTCTTTCAGACGTATGATCTCGGAACGCCAGGCAGCTACAGCAGCTTCCCTTGGCTCCCGGCTGTTTGGAAGACTCATGACAAAGGTCTCCTTCAGTTCGTTCATGAGCTCGAACATTTTTTTCTTTCCGTCACAGGTCGTCTCACCGATGACAAAATCAGAAAAATAGAAGTAAGGACACTTCTCGGTCAGAGCGAATCCGTAGCTGGCTTTGATCAGAGGGCAAAGATTTCTGGGAAGCCGTGTTTCTCCTGCGGGGATCGGCTCTTCAGAGCTGGCACAAAGTCCGACAGGAATCGCATTTGCCGCATAGATCAGTTCGGTGGGAACATAGGAGCAGAAGACACCCACTACACGGCGGCCCTGATCCTTCAGTTCCTTCAATGCCAGAAAGCCCCTTTGTCTGGCTTCGTCATAAGTTTCAAAATTATCCGGAAGCTTTTGCATAACTTATAATCTCCTCATTTTTTAAGCATTTTCGTTCAGCGTATGGATAAATATTGGCTTTGTCTATATTTATATAAAAATTTTATAAATGTATTTTTATATATGGGAAAATGAAATAATGAATTGCGAACAAATCGTGTATTTTTTGTAAATTTTTTGCTATTCTGACATCAATACATCCTTGGAGGGTTCCATTTATATGATAGAAGTAAAGGGTCTGTCAAAAAAATTTGACAGCGGATATGTTCTGAAGGACATAGATCTTCAGATCGAAGACGGAGAAATATATGGAATCATAGGTGCAAACGGATCAGGAAAAAGTACTTTTCTGAATATCCTGAACGGGAAAGACACGATCGTTAAAACCGGAGGCTATGAAGGAGACATTTTCATTGATGGAGAAAAGGTCCGGATTCTGGACCACCAGCATTCCGTTTCCCACGGAATCTCCATGGTACACCAGGAACTGGCCCTTTTTCCAGGTATGCGTGCTGTGGATAACATCAAGATCAATCATGAAAATGTTAAATGGGAGCTGCCGGTCATTCCGGAGCTTTCCCGCCTGGACGAAAAAAAGAATCTGGAAGATGCAAAAACAGCTCTGGAGAGGATCGGAACGGAGCTGGATCCGGTAAGGAATATAGATAATCTGAGCCTGAATCAGAAGCAGTTTGTGGAGATCGCCAGAGAGCTGGATCATCAGAATATCCGGCTTCTGATGCTGGATGAACCAACCAGTTCTCTGAATATTACAGAAACAGAAAAGCTCCTTTCCTGTGTACAGGAGATCGCATCAAGAGGGATCTCTGTCATTTTCGTTTCCCACAGACTGGAAGAGATTGAGAAGATCTGTCACAGAGTTTCCGTATTCAGAGACGGAAGACTGATCTCCACATACAAAAAAGCGGATTTCGATCTGAACAGGTTTGCAGAAGATATGGTGGGACAGAAGATCGTAAAGGCAGCCAGAGAGAGGAGACAGCTATCGGAAGAAACGATACTGGAGTACAGGTGCAGGGATGACGATGGAAATACGCTGACTATAAAAAAAGGAGAGATCCTGGGAATCACAGGACTTGCGGGGCAAGGGCAGGAGCAGTTTTTGGCCGGTCTTTTCGGCCTTGCAAAAACGAACTATACCACAAGCTTCAAGGGGGAGATGCTGAAGGATGGAGATACCCATGGGCTGATCGGAAAAGGGATATATTATATTTCTGAAAACAGGGGAGTAGACAGCCTGCTTCTGGACAGCAGTATCTGGGAAAATATGATATTCGGGACAGAGGGAAAGCATCAGGATTTTCTGTCCCTGTCCCGTATACCGGGACTGTCCTTTCTGAAAAGGGACAGGATCAGATCCTATACGGAACAGATGATAGAAAAACTGAACATCGTCTGCGCGGACCCTCAGCAGCCGGTCAGGGAGCTCAGCGGTGGAAATCAACAGAAAGTATGTATCGGAAGAGCCCTTACCTTTGAGCCGGAGCTCCTGGGCATTGGAGAGCCCACAAGAGGGATCGATATTTATTCCAAGGAGCTTATTTTGAACTGGATCTTAAAGATGAATCAGGAGATGAATACAACAGTAGTGGTAGTATCGGGAGAACTGGAAGAGCTTATGCGTATCTGTGACCGGATTGCGGTCATGTATCAGGGGAAGATCCATCGTATCTTTAATACGGGAGTTTCTCCTGAGGAGCTTTCTCTTGCACTGTACGGAAAGGCTGCATCATGAAAAGACTTACCTTGAATCCGCCGCAGATCATTATGTTCTGCTTTATGCTGTTACTGCTGGCCATGGCCTTTTTTATCGACATGGACCTGGCGGGCATACTGAATGATTCTCTTATTAAATGGGCAATGAATGGGGTGATCGTTCTTTCATTGATCCCAATGATCAATGTGGGAGCGGGAAGGAATTTTGGTATCCCCATCGGCCTTTCTGCCGGCCTGTGCGGAATGATCTTTGCCCTGGATCGGAGGCTTACAAGCTGGATTGGCTTTTTCTCATCGATCCTTCTGGGAATGCTTGTAGCGGTGGTGTTCGGCTTTTTATATGCCAAGCTTCTGAACCGTCTTAAGCTGAATGAAGAGATTGTAGGGACCTTTGCCGGGTACTCCTTTATTCCCATTATGAATCTGTTTTACACCTTTGTTCCGGTGACGAACCGGCAGATGCTTTACCCCATCGGCGGACAGGGACTGCGGCCAAAGGTGAACCTGGATCAGTATTTCGGACAGATCCTGGATAATTTCCTGCAGCTTCGGATCGGGCCTGTGGTGATCCCTCTGGGATTGCTCTTATTTTTCTTCGGGATCGCCTGGCTTATCTGGTTATTTGGGAAAACCAGGACAGGACTCGTTTTTTCTGCCATTGCAGAGAACGAAAATTTTGTAAGACTTTCCGGGATCAACGTGAATTTTTACAGGACTCTTGGCATCATCCTTTCAACCGTGATCGCAGCCATAGGAGTAGTGGTGTACTCTCAGAGTTACGGGATCCTGCATCTTTATGACGGCCCCTTTATGATGAGCTTTCCTGCGGTATCAGCCATCGTGATAGGGGGAGCATCCCCCAAAAAAGCTACCGTGGCAAATGCCATGATCGGGACTTTTTTATATCAGACAACGTATTTGCTGTCCATACCGGTGGCCAATGCATTGCTTATCCCGGAAATGGCTGAGATCTTCAGAACGATCATCACCAGCGGTATTATTCTGTACGCCTTCATCTTTGAGAGGAAACCTAAAAGAGCATGAAACATATCAAGAACAATTTAGTGCCGGTATGTATCTTCTTACTGGCAGTGATCTCATTTTATTTTGCGGATGTAAGCGGGAAATACCTGGCCAGTGAAATTTACACACGGTTTATCAGAAATGCGCTTTTCGTACTGGCTTTGATCCTGCCCATCAGCTGTGGAATGGGAATCAATTTTGCCATCGTAGTAGGCGCGATATCGGCGCAGATGGCCATCGTCTTTGCCATAGACCTTATGCTGGAGGGACCTGCAGCTCTTTTGTTTACCATGTCTGTGAGCATTTTCCTGTCGATCGTTTTCGGGCTTATGGTGGCGGCTCTTCTGAATCGGGCAAAGGGGCGGGAGATGATCGTATCGATCATGATCGGCCAGCTAAGCTCCGTACTGTACCAGTTTGTCTTTATGGTTGCCTTTGGCCTGATCATAACGCCCCATAACGAGGCGATCCTGCTGGACCGGGGGATCGGCGTCAGGAGCATGATCGATGCAAAAAACATCAGCTCCGTGATCGACGGGATCTTTCCCTTTCAGCTGGATGGGAAGACCTATTCTCTGTTCCCTTTGATCATCATAGCGGTCTTTGCATTGCTGCTATTTTATATCCAGAGATCCAGGCTTGGAGTCCTGGCAAAGGCAGTTGGAAAAAACATCCATACAGCGGATGTCCTTGGACTGAAGACGAATAAGATCCGCAGTCTTTGTATCGTGATCTCCACCATATTTGCAGCCATGAGTCAGATCTTATATGTGACAGATTTTGGGACAGTGAATGTATATACAGGCCATATCGGCATGGATACGAATGCGGCAGCTGCCATATTGGTGGGAGGAGCCACCTTAAAGGGGGCATCCATGAAAAACTGTTTTCTGGGGCTCATATTGTTCCATGCATTGTTTATTACATCTCCCATGGCGGGACAGAATCTGTTCCAGAATCCTTCGGTAGGAGAGTACTTCAGATCCTTCCTGGCATATGGCGTCATTATCATTGCTCTGATCATGAATCTGAAAACAGAAAAGAAAAAAGCATCTTTTGCCTAAATATGGAAAGTTAGGGGAATTCCCATAACTATAAATCAATTTAAGGAGAGAGGAAGTATGAAGAAAAAACTTTTATGTACGGCTTTGCTGCTGTCTGCCACAGTAATCGCAGCCTGCGGGGCAAATACGGCAGAGAGTGCAGCTCCGGAAACTACGACGGAAGCCAAGGCACAGGAGCAGTCAGCAGAGAAAACTGAGGATACTGCAGCTGCTGAAGAAAGCCAGGAGAGCGAGGAGACTGAACCTTATAAGATCGGTATCGTTACCCCGACGCTTACCGTCAGCGAGGACGAATTCCGGGGAGCCGCAGAAATGGTAGAGAAATATCCGGATATCGTCGTTCACAAGACGCTTCCGGAAAACTTTGCCACAGACAAAGAGGGTTGTATTTCCGTTGTAACCAGTCTGGCTGATGATCCGGAAATCAAGTATATCCTGTTTAATAACGGAATGGAGGGAATCGTGCCTGCGTTCCAGACAGTCCGGGAAAAGAGACCGGATATCGTGACCATGGTATCCTGTAATGACGATCCTGCTCTGTTAAATGAATATGTAGATATTTCCCTGACCACCGACTGGAACAGAAGAGGCGTTACCATTCCCACGAAGGCACACGAGATGGGAGCTGAGACCTTTGTGTTCTATTCCTTCCCAACACATATGGCAACAGAGAGCAAGTCTATCATGAGAGACAATATGAAGAAGACCTGCGAAGAACTGGGTATGACCTGGGTAGAGGAGAGCACACCGGATCCCCAGACCGGAAACGGAACTGCTGCCATGCTTCAGTATCTGAGGGAGGATATTCCGAGAAAGATCGAAGAGTACGGCCCCAATACGAACATTTTTGGAACCAACTGCCCGATGTATGACGTGATTCTGGATGAAGCTTTCAAGCTGAAGTTTATCGTGGCTGAGCAGTGCTGCCCGACGCCTACACAGGCATATCCCACAGTACTGAACCTTGAGATCACGGAAGATGATCTGGGAGATTATACCAAGATCAACAATATGATCTCTGAGAAGGCTGCAGAAGCAGATATGACAGGACGTCTTTCCGGATGGGCAATGCCTTCTTCCGTATACGTTCCGCAGCTGCAGGTTGAGCTTGCCAAGTATATGCACGATAATGATCTGACTCCGGATGACGTAAGGAGCGTAGAGTTCCTGAACAAGTTTACGGAAGAGCATATGCCTACCGGTGCAGACTTCCAGACTGGCGGAGAAGGACTGGATAACTATTTCATGCTGATCCTCCAGGACGTATTCTATTAAATCTATTCATTTAAAAATTAAAGAAAGATACCGATGAAAAGGACCCGTTGGGAGAGAAGAATGAATGTTCTTCCCCAACGGGTCCTCCTTTTTTATTTACGATAGGATATATGCAGAGATTTTACAGAATCCTGTTTTACCCCAGCATCTCCAGGAATGCACCAAGCCTTGTGGCGATCTGGCCCTTGTCAGCCTGGGAGTAGTCGGTCTCAAGGCCCAGATAGGGCAGGCCCTTTTCCTCGGTGACGTAGCGCTTTACATTGTAGGATTCAATATTAAAGGTATGGCAGGCCTGCAGGATTACCTCGATGACTCCGTCTACCCGGAACTCATCGATGAGACGGCCCATCTCTTCAAAGCGGGGCTGGTTGGGAGACATGACGGAGCAGGTCACATTGAGGTACTTCTTTGCCAGAGCATCGTAAACGTCTCCGGTCTCCTCCACCTTGTCCAGCTGGGTGCGGATACCGTTACAGGTATCGATCACGACGCAGTCGGCTCCCAGCTCCTCAACGGCCTTTATGATCTTATCCCGCACACCCATATTGGGGCAGCCGGTCACCAGCAGTCTTGGGCGATCGGAGGTGGTACCCTTTATATGCTCCTCCCAGTACTGCTTCAGTTCCTCCGTACGGGCCGCAAAGGTCTTACATCTTTCTTCGATATCGAAGCTGAAGCCAGCTGCATCCGTCCTTGAGCCCATTTCGTAGCCGCTGATGGCTGCGGGGTAGAGCTTTCCAAGGCTCAGATATTCTGTCATGACCTCACGCTCCTTGTTCTTCATGCGGATCGCTTCCCGGATCTTGTCCTCGGTGATGGTGATGCCGTAGAAGTCCTCCAGCTTTTCCTTGAAGCGGATGATCTCGCTGCGCCATTCCTTCAGAGCCTCCGGATAATCCCGGCTGTTGGGCAGCTTCAGTACATAGGTCTCCTTGATCTCGTTCAGGAGCTCGAACATTTTTTTCTTACCGTCGCAGGTGGTCTCACCTACGATCAGGTCGGAATAGTAGAAGTAGGGGCACTTGTCCGTCAGGGCAAAGCCGTAGCTGGCCTTGATCAGGGGACAGAGGTTTCTGGGCAGAACGGATTCTGCCTCCGGAATGGGTTCCTCGGAGCTTGCGCAGAGGCCGCAGGGAACTGCGTCGGCCGCGTAGATGATCTCACAGGGCACATAGGAACAGAAGGTGCCGATGACCCGTTTTCCGCTTTCCTTAAGCTCCTTTACCTTCAGGAAACCGGCCTTTCTGGTCTCATCGTAGGTTTCAAAATTACCGGGTAATTTCTGCATGTCTTTTTGTCTCCCTTCGCATATATGATTGATCGTTATTTTTTCAAAGACATTTCTCGTGATTATGAATCCGCCTGAAGCCTGCTGCGGCGTTCTCCAAGCTTTTTGGCTGTCATGGCAGCCCCCAGAGCACCGGCATAGCGGCCTTCAGAGGAATTTTCCACAGGCTGTCCGAGACGGTCGGAGAGCAGTGCAGCAAAGTAGCTGTTGCTGCTTAATCCACCGGTCAGAACCACCTTCTCCGCCAGTTTCTGACGCTTGCACATGGTGGCGACCTTATTTGCTACGGAGGCGATGACGCCGCTGGCAATGTCCTCACGGCTGCGGCCCTCGGCAATGTAGCTGATGACCTCCGATTCAGCAAAGACGGTACAGAGAGCGGAGATGGGGATAGGCTCTCCTGCCTTGGCCAGTGCGAACATATCGTCAATGTCTACGTTCAGGCGGTTTGCCATGACCTCGATGAACTTGCCTGTGCCGGCAGCGCATTTGTCATTCATCAGAAAGTCTGAGACAATGCCGTTTTCCACCAGAATGACCTTGGTGTCCTGTCCGCCTACATCAATGACGCTGACGGCCTTTTCCTTCTGGAAGAGGACCTGAGCGCCCTTGGCATGGCAGGTTATCTCCGTGACCTGTTTATCGGAAAAATCCACGGCTTCCCGTCCGTAGCCTGTGGAGACTACCACGGAGTTCTTCCCGTGCTCCTCTGTATCCGTGACATAAATTCCCTTGCCGGACAGAAGCTCGGCAATGTTTTTGGCAGCCATGCGGCTGCTCCATCCTGTGGGGATCACAAATTCCTCAAGGACCTCTCCGGTCTCGGAGAGGACGACGATCTTGGCGGCTGTTGAGCCGATATCAATTCCTGTATAGTACATAAGCTTCTCCATTTCATATCATGAGATAAAGTATACCATTAAAAAAAGACTTCCGGCGAAGTATTGCATTTTTTTATATACCGGAAGTCTTTTATTACGGATTTTTATAAATCCTTTGTTAGCAGTGTCTGCCGTGTCCGTGGCCGGAATGCCCTCCGCATCCTGTGCCAGGGTGATCGCAGATCCCGTCCCCATCCTTATATATTACGCCTCCCTGGTTCTGTCCATGGCGGATTGGAGTCATGGTACTTTTTACAGCGCTTCAGTCCTCCCGCAGATGCACCGCATCCCGGGCCATCCGCCGGCGGTCATCTTCAATAGCGGCATAGTGTTTTTTCGTGGTATTGACGTCTGCATGTCCAAGTACATCCGCCACCAGGTAGATATCCCCGGTCTCCCGGTAAAGGGCGGTGCCGTAGGTGCTCCGGAGCTTGTGAGGGGTAATGTGCTTTAAGGGAGCGGCTGCCCGGGCATATTTTTTCACCAGGTTTTCCACGCTGCGGACACTTAAACGTTTTTTCTGCAGGGAGAGGAAGAGGGCATCCTCATGGCCGCTTTCCGGAATGGTGTGGTGCCGTTCCTCCAGATAGGGCAGGAGCGCTTCCTTTACATCGTCTCCGAAATAGACGGTGGCAGTCTTGCCGCCCTTCCTGCGGATCCGCACGCCGTTTTCCTCCAGATTCAGGTCGGAAAGATCGATTCCCACACATTCGGATACACGCATGCCGGTGCCCAGGAGGAGGGAGAGAAGAGCAGTATCCCGTATTCTGGTCTTTTCGTGATAATCCTGCTGACGCTTCGACAGATGAGCGCCGGTATCGGCCTCCTCCAGGAAACGGTTCATTTCTGAGCGGTTCAGCCGCACGATATCCTTCTGATGCAGCTTCGGCAGACGGACCCTGGCGGCGGGGTTCGTATCGATCATTTCGTTGTTATAGAAATAGTTGTAGAAGGACTTTAAGGATGCAATCTTGCGTTTGATCCCGTTTTCTCTGTTGGCGATCTCTTCACCTTCCTCACCGGGGCGGTATTTGAGATACTCCATGTATTCCTCCAGATCCTGGACACCAACCCGGTCCAGGTCCCGGATCCGGAAATCGGAGATATCCTGATAGCGCTTATGGAAGGAGGGATTTTCCTGAAGCAGGAAATGAAAGAACACATTCAGATCATAGGCATAGGCAAGGCGGGTCCTGGACTGGGTCCTGGGTTCGATGCCCCGGAAAAACTGCTTACAGAATGGCGGAAGCTTCCAGATCAGTTCCCTGAGCCGTTCATGGTTGATCCGGTCCTGCTGATCGTGATAGGAGAGATTTTTAGGCATGGTTTTGTACCTCCCGGGCCCTGTAGGAAGGGCCTGATTGTGAAACTGCAGAGGGGCATTGTCCCATATCAAACTATTCGCAAAACACAGGTTTAACGAAGAGTTAGTAGCGGAAATGCCTTATTTTGCAGGTTTTTTCTGGTTTTGGATCTATTCGCTTTTTCCAGTATGTTTTGCGAATAGATGAAGGGATTGCTATGAAGAATTATACTCTTAAGTTATTAGTTTGTGCAATGGGTATTTGTCTTTCTGTGCCTTTCTTTTCTTATGCTGAATTTGATCAGTATAACTATTATGATTCTCCGGTGTCTGAAATGGGGCCGACTATTCGTGACTTTAAGGGTAATTCATGGCGTGGAACTAATACTTTAGGTGACTGGAATCTGTATTTCAAAGTAAATCCGGATTGGGATCCTCTTGATCCTGCTTCTCCTATGTATGTTTGGGGTCCGTCTCGCTTTGATATGGATTCCGTTAAATTTACCGGTACTAATTATATCGGTCTTATAAATGCTTTTTATGGTGGTGGTTACTACAATATCGTTGATTCCACGTTTGAATCTGATGATGGTAAGTATGGTACTCAGATCTCTAATACTGACCTTAATGGAAATGCTATTAAGGACGGTATGTACGAGATAACTACTTCGTTGTTTCGGGATAGTACTTCTGTTGCTGTTAATCCGCAGTCTGATGGTGGTTCTCCCGGTGTTGAAATTTCCGGATCTACATTTCAGGATAATACGGATATTAATGTCGCCGATGGTGGCACTCTATCTATTAATGACAGTGTTATTAATTTGGCTAATGAGGATATTATGGATCGGTATTTAGGTACTTCTTCGCCTCTCTATTCTCTTATGCAATGGTTTTTTAATACTGTAGCTAGTAAGCTTTACTGGGGCATGTCTCAATTAAGGATTATTCAAGATTTTTTAACTTCTTATCGTCTTGAGTATGAGCCTACTCTTGTTTCTTTAGAACCCGGTTATTCGGAATATTATCTTCCTAACGTCTTTGTTGTTGCTTATTATTATCAGGATGAACATTTAGTTTATACCGAAGAAACTTATTATTGCTCTTTTCCCGGTGCTATTCAAGCTTATTTTCGCGGTCTTGGAATTACTCTTAATAGTATTGGCACAATGTTTTCTAACTGGTTTTATCCACTTGATCCTGATGCGCCTTACTGGCGTTATTGGAATACTGATACCGGTGAGCAGGAAGCTACGAATTTAGCAGGTGTTTTGTATAACATCACTTGGTATTTGGGTGAGATTTATAAAACTGATGACTGGGACGCTGGATCCGGATTTCAGGAGGCTACTGATAAAATGGATCAGTTGACTTCTGATATGAATGAGGCTGAGTCTGCTATAACTGATTCTGTATTAGGCAATGTTCAGGATTTTGTACCGGATCCGGATGATGTAACTTCTTTAGCTGCTCTTGGATATATTGGGGATTACCTGCAGCGGATCTATGTTGCCCTGGGTGGTTTTGGTATTCCGGTTCTTTTGTCTTTGGTTCTTGCCGTATGTATGCAGTTGATCGGTTACTTTAAGTATAAGGGGGATTAATATGATCGGTTTCTTGCAGTCTCTTGCGGATTTCTTCGGATCTATTATAGATTTCGTTGTATCTATCTTTATGATGATTGTTAATCTTTTCTTACTGATCCCGAAGGGCCTTACTTATATTGTTACCTTGGTCGGTTATCTTCCGGATTTCATGGTTCCGGTCATTATAGTATCGGTTTCTGTGTCGGCTCTGCTGATGGTCGTGAATCATGGAGGTGACTGATGACAGCTTTTCTTGATTTTTTTATTACTGCTATTGGTTCATTGGTTTCCATGTTGTTTTCCTGGGATCTTTTTTCCGGTATTTCCGTTGGTGATTTTCTTGTTGCGATTATGGTTGTTGTAATATTGATCGGTGCTTTGAGGTTGCGTGTTCGTGATTAAGTTTCGTTTTACAATTTGCCTGGCTTTATCCATACTCTCCTCTCCTGCTGTTGTATATGCTGCTGAAGCTACACCTTCGGCAGCTGTCCAGCAGGAGGATCAGAGCGTGGATCAGAGCGTGGATCCGGTTCAGGATGTAAATCCTTATGATTCCGAAGCTCCTTCTTCCTGGGTTCCGGATGATGGTGAGGTTATTGGTGGCTCCGGTGCTGGCAAGCTTGATGATCCTTCGGATTTCTCTACTGGCTCGGTTCCGGTTGAGTATATTGATTATATTGAGAGGCATAGCGATGAACTGGAAGCATTTTCTGATCCGTCTGTTTTCGATACTTACCATAGGAATATTGTTGTTTATACGGGTACTTTCGGAGATACGCAATATGATTTGATAGTCCCATTTTCTGCTTATTCCGTGTTGGATGTATATGATGGCCTGCTGCTTAATGTTGGACCCGATACCGTGGTTGGTCGTCTGGAGCCTGTAGGTGGTGTCATTGATCCTTCGGAATATGATTACATGACTTATACATTAAGCCCTGTATATGGCAGTTCTCAGAACGTATATGAGTATGGCAGCCTTAATTACATGACTCATTATTATAAGGATTCCCGCTATGATCGGATCACATCGTCTCGTACTTATGGGGCGTTTGAGGTAGAGGATACTGTGCTGCATTATGGCGCAGCGGATCGTACTTATTACATTCTGATCTGTATCTTGGCTGCTTTGATAGGAGGTACTTGGATATGCAGACAACCGCATTAATTTCTTTGTTGGATCTTTTTGAGGCTTTTCTTGGTCCTATTCCTCCGGAGGTTGTCCCGCTGGCTTATCTTCTATGCTTTTATCTTCTTCTTTTTGGTGTCCGGGAGATCTTTGATCTTTTCCGTTTTCTTCTGGGGGTGATCTTTAAGTGGAGGCATTAAATTCAACTTTGAACTGGGTTGTTGAGTCCCTTACTTCTCTTTTTTCTGCTTGTACTTCTGGGGATTTTGGCCTTTTGGGTTTTGCTCTTGTTGGTTTTCTTTTAATTCGGCAGTTTGCGAAAGCTTTTCATATTATCAAAAAATAAGGAGGTTTATATGTTTACCGCTTTTAAAAATCGTGTGAAACGTATGGTTTCAGATTGTAAGGCTGCATGTTCTCTTATGTTCGGCCTTGGCTTTTCTGCTGTTATGGCGTTTCCGGCTCTGGCTTCTGGTGGGGGTGGTGAGGCTGAGGCAGCTGATATTAGCTCTTTCCTTGATACATCTTCTACCCTTTTTGCTTGGATCCTCGATGAGATGGGGAATCTTATCTCCTTTGTAATGGCTAATCCGTTTCTTGCGGTTGGTCTTTCACTGTTTATCGTTGGTGCGGTCATCGCTTTCTTTGTCCGGATCAAGATGTCTGTGTAACTTGAATTTCGGGAGGGCAGTATGTTAGCTTTATTATCCTCGTATTTTACCGTTTTGTATGAGTTTGTGTCGCTGCAGAGCTTTTCGCAATCTGTGCTTGTACTGCCCTTCTATCTTCTTTTACCTGTTGGGGTTGTTGGTCTTTTAAAGCTTTTGAAGGATAGTATATGTTCTATGTAATACTCTTTTCTTTTTTTCTTCTGCTGCTTTTCCTGCTTTGGAATATGTGGAAGTTCCGGAATCCTTATAAGCTGTATTTGGTTTTTGGTCCTAAGGGTTCCGGTAAAACTACCCTTATTACTAAGTTGTCGTTTAAGTATCGTAAAAAGGGCATGAAGGTTTATTCTTCCGTCTGGGTTCCTGGCGTCTATTATTTCAATACTGATGATATGGGATCTATTCGGTTTGAGCCTAACAGTGTGATCTTCTGTGATGAAGCTGGCATTGTTTTTGATAACCGTGATTTTAAGACTTTCAGTAAGAATAAGCGTGACTTTTTCAAGTATCAGCGCCAGTACCGTATTATCATCTATCTTTTTTCACAGGCGTTCGACGTCGATAAGAAGATCCGTGATCTTACTGATTATCTCTATATATTGAAAATCTGGTTTAATTGTATCTCTGTGGCTCTCCGGATCCGTAAGGCCCCTAAGGTTGTTCAATCGCAGACTGATGGATCTGATACGATCGGGGAAAAATTGGAGTTTAGCAGTGTTTTGTCCTGGCCTTTTGGTGGTGCCATATTTACATGGGTTCCCCATTGGGTCAAGTTTTTTAAATCTTTTGATCCCCCGGCTCTGCCGGAGGGTGATTTTACTTATGTGGAGGCGGTTGAAAATGTCACTATATTATCTCGTCTTGTATCTTATGTTGTCGGGCCTCGTGGCTCATGTGCTGATCCTGCGGAAGGTGGTGCTTTGGCTGCGTCGGATGATAGTGCAGCGTGTGGAGACGTCGAAGGAGCGGCCGAAGAAGCTTCCGGCCGGAGCTCCGGAGAAACAGTTCCCGCAGGGGGATCCCCCGGCTTTAGCGGGGGACCGCCAGGCGGGCGATGAGCTGCCGTTCCTGTGCTCAGATCTTTGGGATTGATGATTCTTCCCGACGGTTTCTTTTCGCTAGAAAAAAACCGCCGGAACAGCACAGCTTGCTGTGCTGCTATACTTGATTGTACAGTAACTTAACCGACGTTTCGGAGGTTTTATGTATAATGTTTTAAAGCGTGATTTTCCTTATTTTACGGAGTTTTACGTGTATTCCAGTGATATATTTGATGGTGCTGATTTGTGTGACGTTCGGCAGCGTAAAAGATCTGTAAAACTGCCTCGGTCAGATCTTGGAGATGGTTTTTTAAAGTGTCCTGTTTCTCCTTTTGATGATGAGGATTTTTCCGGGATCTATTTTGAGGATGATAGATCTGATCAGTTCCAGATCTGGAACTGTAATAAGTCCATAAACAGGATCTTTGATCTTGCCCGTTGTAATGATTGGGAATATTTCGTTACTTTGACTTTTAATCCCTCTGTGGTTGATAGTACATCTTATGAGGCGTGTTCTAAGGTTCTTTCTCAGTGGTTTGATGCCTTAGCGCATAAATATAAGCGTAAGGGCGTTAAACTCTCGTATTTGGTCGTTCCTGAGCTTCATAGCGATGGTTTAAAGTATCATTTCCATGCGCTTATGAGTGGGATTCCTCCGGATGAACTTACTTTTGCCATGTATAAGTGGCGTAAACGTAAGAGGTACAAAGTTTATAATTGGGATTCCTATTCTTTCGGGTTTACTACTGTTGTTGAGGTTTATGATAGTCAGGGTGCTGCCAAGTATCTTTCCAAGTATCTTACTAAGGAGCTGATTAATTCAGTTCCCAAGGGTAAGAAAAAGTTTTGGTATTCCCGGGATCTCTTGGATCCGGTTGATACTAAATACTTTGTTCCGGATGATCAGTTGCAGGCCTTTATGGTTCAGCTGTATGATAACAGTAGTTTCTGTAAAAGGGTTGATTTCCCTAATGTGTCTATACGTAAGTATATTTATACGGTCAATAATGGGGATTGTTGTCCGTAGTACCACCATCCCCCTTGTGTGGCTGCTTCTCAAGCCGCACAAGCGTGGGACGGAGGACAACTTTTTATTTGGTGATCTTCTTGATTGCTATGATGATCACTGTTGCGATGGCTGCTATTATTGTTGGTATTCTAAAGATTGGTTGGGACCAGATGAAGTCTTTTAGCATATCTATCAATTTTAGCAGCCATTTTCCTATTTCTATAAAATCTTGAATGAACTGCATTTCTATTTAGCGCCCCCCCCTATGCTTTCTTTTTCACATTCTAGTATGTATTTTATGTATTCCGTTCTATTCATCTTTCTTTTCTCTCTTTCTTGGTCAATAAATTCCCATAGTTCGTCTGGTATTCTTAGTTTGAATTCTCTGCATTTGTATTTGCCGTATTTTGCCATTTTTCCTCCTTTTCTTGACACTAGGGCCCTACTGTGCTATAAATGGATTAGGGCCCTACATAGGGCCCTAGAAAACTATAAATTTATTAATTATACCATTCCACGGTGGTATAAGTCAAAAGGAGGTTCGTGTGTATGAAGGTTATAGGTTGGAATGAGTATTCAGGTGTTTTTGAGGGCAAGCCGTATCTTGGCTATTATCTGTATCTTTCTATGCCTCATCCGGCAGGTACTAAGAACTGCTGCGGTGAACGTGTCCGGATTGAGAAGGTGCGTAAGTCTTCTGCAGCTTTCGGTCAGATCCCTATGCTGCAGGCCGGCGATGAGATCCAGCAGGTTTATTATGATCGGCGTGGAAACGTGGAGGAACTTAAGTTATGATTGATGATCAGCGTGAGGATCTTTTTTGTAACCGTATCGACTTTTTAACTTCTACGCTTGTGGATCTTAGTAAGTCTGTGGATCGGTTTTATAAGTTTGCTTGTTCGGCTTTGATCATTTCTTTTGCTCTTTTTGTTGTTTCTTTTTGTTTTTTGGGCGTTGTGTTTTTCTTGGCTGCATGAAAATTAAACTAAACAAAGAAGAGGTACTCTTTTTGGAGTACCTCTTGATGAATGAATTTACTTTTTATGATGGTCGTCTTGATAATCCTACTATATCGTACAAGGAACGGATTGAAGCTGTACGACGTCGTAAGCTTATCAAGAATCTTCTCCGGAAAATTTCTCGTTAACACAGGTTTAACGAATAGTTATCGGTGGAAATACCTTATTTTGCAGGTTTTTCTGGTTTTGGATCTATTCGATTTTTCCAGTATGTTTTGCGAATAGATCTATTTACCATTATACTGCAGCCAAAAAAAAGCTGCAAGCCGGAGCCTGCAGCTTTTCTTTACTTTCTTCCTTTAATTAATCCTTTTATCCTTATCAGTTATTCCAGGTTCAGCCTCTTATCCAGTATATAGTGGGTCGGAAGCATTTCCGCGGCCAGCCACAGTCCCTCTGCCAGGATGATCAGGATCATGACCGCATGTGCTGCTGTCAGCGTGTCTGTGAAAATCTCCGGGACACCCGTAAAACCCGTTGCCAGGATGCTGAGGGCGGTCCAGCTTGCGATCCACTGTATTACGGAGATCCCGATGTACCAAAGAATCGACCATACTACCCGGTTATTCCGGAATAACTGTCCAAGAGACATGGAAAGGTAAAAATGATATACCCAGGTGAACATCCATATGACGGCCATCAGCAGGAGCTCCAGGCAAAAGAAAACTGCATGGGGAATCAGCTCCGGGACCTGGCTGAGCTCCTGATTCAGGAAAATAAGGGCTCCGGGTATGGACAGGAAGGCATCGATGAAATCCACACCCCCCAGGATACAGATGGAAAGGACTGCCACCAGGAAGGATAGGATACAGATCAGGATGGACACCAGGGCTTTGGAAAGAGCCAGAGCCCAGGATCTTACCGGAAGTGTGAACATCAGGTAGCCCTCTTCCTTTAAAAGGCCGTTATAAAAGCGCTGTACCACCAAAAGGATGGTGATGGCCACAAGGCCTACCATAAGTCCGAAGTAAACAAAGGCACTGAGGGCCTGGATGGCTCCGAACAGGGTGTCCTCCAGAGGCAGATCCGTCCAGAGGATATCCCTGTAAAGAAAATAATTCAGTGCTGCCACGGCGATCACTGCAACATAGATGGGGACCATCTTCCGGATCATGGCGATCCATTCGTATTTGACAAGTTTTATAAACATAGGTTTACGCTCCTTCCCTGCTGTCTGTCATATTCTGAAGGCCTGAGCTCTGATCCGTTACGGCGAAGATCTCCCGGAACAGGCTGTCCACGGACTTCTCTTCCTTTTCCCGCAGGTCATCCACCAGCTCCTGCCTCACAAGGCGTCCCTCTTTCAGAAAAATCACCTCATCCAGGACCTTTTCCACGTCTGCGATCAGATGGGTAGAGATCACTACGGTGGCATTTTCCGAATAGTTGGTCAGAATGGTACGAAGGATAAAATCCCTGGAGGCGGGATCCACACCGCCGATGGGCTCGTCCAGAAGATAAAGCTCCGCCTCCCGGCTCATGACCATGATCAGCTGTACCTTTTCCCTCGTTCCCTTGGACATGGTCCGGATCCTGTCCTTCTCACCGATCCCAAGGCTTCTGAGCATGCCCTCCGCCTTTTCCCGGTTAAAATCCTTATAGAAGTCTGAAAAAAGCTTCAGCAGATCCCGTACCCGCATCCAATCTGCAATATACATCCGGTCCGGCAGGTAGGAAACAATGGCTTTGGTACCGGGACCGGGCCTAAGCCCATTGATTTCGATGCTTCCCCGGTCCGGCTTGATCAGGCCGTTCATAAGCTTCATGAGGGTGGTTTTTCCGGAACCGTTAGGCCCCAGAAGACCGATGATCCTGCCCCGGGAGAGGCTCAGATCCATATCCGACAGGGCCTTTGTCTTTCCAAAATGTTTTTCAAGTCCTTTTATCTCTACAAATCCTGCTTCCATTTACACTTCCTCCTTTTTTTCCTTCATGGTGTCCTCCAGAACGGAGCGGATCTCTCCGGAGCTAAAGCCCAGATCCTCCATCTTTTTCAGAAAGCCCAGGACCTCCTGCCGGACCTTTTCTCCCCGGAGCTTCTGAATGGCTTCCATATCTCCGGTGACGTTCCTGCCGGCTGTCCGGTTGGTGACGATGAGGCCCCTGCTCTCCAGCTCACTGAGGGCCCGCTGCATGGTATTGGGGTTGACCCCTGCTTCCGCAGCAAACTCTCTGACGGAAGGAAGACGGCTTCCGGGAGGAAAGCCTCCGGATATGATCTCCGTCTGGAGCTGTTCTGCAAGCTGCATCCAGATGGGACTGCTGTCATTGATCTTCCATTTCATTTGGAACTCCTTTAACTGCATTGCTGTATTAGTTATCTAATACAAGTATACAGCCAAATATGGATTTGTCAACAGAAAAATCATTTTTTCAGATTGTGCTTTTCAGCGGGAAGCATATCCTGTATAATAAAGCCCTGACTAAGAACGATACAGCAGACGGGAGGCAAAAGGATGGAACTGCAGAAATTATTAAGTCTTACAAGAAAAGGGATCGATACCTACCGCATGATCAATGTAGGGGACCACATTGCCGTAGGCGTTTCCGCCGGAAAGGATTCCCTCTCCCTTCTCTATGCCATGAAAGCCCTCCAGCGCTTCTATCCGAAGCATTTTGAACTTTCAGCCATTACCGTTGACCTGGGACTGGGAAATCTGCTCCTGGAGCCTGTCAGGGCCCTCTGCAGGGATCTGGATGTGCCATACTACGTGGTGGAGACCGGGATCGGAGAGATTCTCTTTGAGACCAGGAAGGAAACGAACCCCTGCTCTCTCTGCGCCAAGATGCGCAAGGGTGCTCTCAATGACAAGGCAAAGGAGATCGGGGCCGGAAAGATCGCTTACGCCCATCACAGGGATGACCTGATCGAGACCATGATGATGTCCCTGATCTACGAGGGCCGCTTCCATGCCTTCTCTCCCGTTACTTACCTGGACCGGATGCAGCTTTATGTGATCCGCCCCTTCCTCTTTGTGGAGGAGGGAGACATCGTAAGCTTTGCAAGGGACATGAAGCTTCCGGTCTGCAAAAATCCCTGCCCGGTGGACGGCAATACCAAGCGGCAGTATACAAAGGAACTCCTGGGGCAGATCTACCGGGAGAATCCAGGAGCGGACAAACGGCTTTTCCGGGCGATCCTGGACGGAAACCTGGCGGGCTGGCCGGAGGCAGTGGCCCATCCCCGCTATGAAAAATAAGGCCATAAACACGAAAAAAGACTTCCCGGAGGAACCGGTATATCCGGCCTCTCTGTGGAAGTCTTTTTATGATCAGAAATCCTTTTGTATGATCGGTCAACGGTAGATCAGCTGTCCTTCGTTTACCGTTTCCGCATCCAGTACGATATGATCGTATACGGACAGACCGTAGCTGGAATTCTTCCGGATGATGCAGTAATCGTTGGCCTTCTCCAGGGGCTCGATCCGTTTGAATACGGCATAGCCCTTGTTGATGTTGTATACGCCCTCCAGAGCCTTTGTGGGACCGATCTGATACCGGTCATCCCCCAGGGGGCTTTCCACATAATCTCCTGCCTTTAAGGGTGAATCCTCGGCAGTGTCGATGTAGCAGTATTCCTCATCCATATTGTAGAGCTCCGGCTGGACGAACTCCGTCGTGGTACCGCTTTCGGAGATGACTTCCTTCAGGAAGCCCTGCTCTCCGTTCTCCATGGTCTGGAGATAGGAAACGGGGATCACGTAAAAATCCTTTGTGGTGATGGATTTTTCGGGGATCTTCAGGCCGGAAACGTCATTGGTAACGATCTCAAAGTCCAGATAGCGCTGAGAGGTGAACTGTACCAGATAGCGGCTGAGGGTCAGCACGCCGTAATCAGCTCCGTCGGTTCCCTGGATCTGGGTAAAATCCGCCATGGTGGAGATGTTGTTCTCCGGGAAACGGATCTTCAGCTCCTTCACATCCGTAAACTCGTGGATATCCTCCCGGTCCATGGGAAATACGATGTTCCACTCGTCGGAGGTGATGAGCTTGTAGACCGGAGTTCCCTCGGCGATCTGGTCCCCTGTCTTGGCAATGGTCCTCTGATACTGGGATTTGTCAAACAGGACTCCCGTGATATCGGACAGGGTGATACTCTCCATACCGTCCACGGCATAGGAGACGATCCCGGACTTGTCGGCGGCAAAGGAACTGAATACGATGCCTGCCTCCGCCAGTTTGTCGGAAAGGGCCGACATGGTATTGAAGTTGGAATACTCCAGCACCTGGGCCGTCAGGGAAGCGTTTACGTCGTAAAGCTCCCGGAAGTTGACGTCAGAATAGGTGTTCACATAATTGGACAGCATGGAACGCAGCTCGGAAACATTGGAATCGCTGAGGGTATTCAGGTCCTCCGGGTGGTCGCTCAAATACTGATTGAGGCTTCCGGTCTCGTCGATGGAGTATACGTTCGTGCCTTTGGCTGCCTTCTTTCCGTCAGGGATATAATAATTGAGATATCCGCTGGAAGCGGCATTCACCACTTCTTCCTGACGCAGGATCAGACCGCTGTAGGTATGCTCTTTTACGATGCTCCCCTCTTCTACCTCGTAGAACTTGACCTGGTCCCGTTTCATATATGCCGAAAGGCTAAAAACAATGTAGACAGCTATGAGTAAAAACATCAGCGTGCCTACATTGAATTTTAACTGCCTTCGCAGTCGGATTATTTTGTTGTTCTTTTTCTTTTTTTTAGACATCCCTCAGTTTTACAGAACAACGCTTACGTACTTCTTGCAGTCCTCAGGAAGCTCTTCTGCGTCCATGGAAACGCTTACGATGAAGTTGACGTGATACTTTTCGGAAAGCTCTGCCAGCTTGTTTACGGATCCGGTGATGTCTGCGCCATACAGGTTGGCGATCTTTAAATAGCTGTCAAGGAACATATATTCAAGGTCATGATCCTGAGAGATCACACCGCTGATAAATCCGATGAAACCATCCTCTGAATCTACCGGGAAATTGCTGACATTGATCAGACGGATGCGGTTCGGCAGCTCGTACATATGCTGGGAACTCTTATCCAGATATACAACGCTTCCGTTTGCTGCCTTTACAGCCTCGTCAGCTCTCTTCAGAAGCTCTTTTGTTTTGCCTTTTCCCTTGCTTCCAACGATTAACTCTACCATAACTCTCCTCCTAAGGTGTATATGTCTTTGTGAATAAATTATATTACAGACTGCGCTCTTTATCAAGGGCAATGTGTAATTTATAAGCGGTCAGAACGGTTTCAGCTTCTGGATTTTTCCAACAGTGTGGTCATCCCTGTATAAAGCTTGCTGTAGCTTCCAGCTTTGAATACAACGGAAATATAATCTCTGCCGTCATCAGCAGTCTCTCCCATGACAAGGCAGTAGCCGGCAGCCTCCGTATGTCCGGTCTTTCCGGCTGTATAGCTGATCCCTGCAGGAAGATCATACTCCCCTCTCAGGTACAGATTGCCGCTGTCCCAGCGGATGGTGCGGCTCTCTCCGTCTGCACCGGTGACCTGGGCCTCGTGGCTGCGGGAACCGGCGATCTCCCGGAAAGTGTCGTTCTTCATGGCTGCATTGAAGATCAGGTACATGTCATAGGGCGTCGTATAATGGTTATCATCCGGCAATCCATGGGGATTGACAAAATGAGACTGGGTGGCCCCGAGACTTCTGGCCTTCTGATTCATCATCTCCGCAAAGGCTTCAGAGCTTCCGGCAATATGATAGGCAATGGCCTCTGCGGCGTCGTTTCCGCTGGGGACCATAAGGCCGTAAAGCAGGTCCGACAGACTGATCTTGTCGCCTACCCGCAGGTTTGCCATGGAAGAACCGGATACCGTGATGTTCGCAGCCTCCGGGACCGTCACCGTATCATTCAGATCGCCCTCCTCCAGGGCGATCAGACAGGTCAGGATCTTCGTGGTGGAGGCAGGATAGACCCGGCTGAAGATGTTCTGCTGGGCGATCACGGACTGATCGTCCAGGGAAAACAGGGCAAAGGCCTCTGCCTCAACGCCGTCGGCATTGAGCTGTTCGTAGTTGCCGGGAATACACAGATCCGCAGCAAAGCCATCCGCCAGAAAATCACTGCCCACATCGAACTGGGCCAGGTCCAGATCCTGCATATTGTAGGCATTTTTGAAGTTGTTTCCGCCGCATGCGGACAATAAAAGACAAGACAGGAGGCACAGGGCCGCCAGGATCTGATTTTTACATTTCACGCCACTCAAGATCTCCGTTTTCAAGTGCTCTGATCAGAAGCTCTGCCGTCGCCAGATTGGTGGCGATGGGAATGTTATAGGTATCGCAGAGCCTTACCACATCGTTTACATCAGGCTCATGGGACTTCGGATGCTGCGGGTCCCTGAGGAATATGATCATATCAAGTCCGTTATTCGTGATCTGGGCTGCCATCTGCTGCTGCCCTCCCAGATGTCCGGCCAGGTATTTGTGGACACGCAGGTTGGTGACCTCCTCGATCAGTCTTCCGGTGGTACCGGTGGCATACAGTTCGTTCTTTGAAAGGATCCCTCTGTATGCGATGCAGAAATTCTGCATGAGTTTTTTCTTTGAGTCATGTGCGATCAGGCCGACATTCATACACTTCTCCCTTCTGTTTCATTCCTTCCTTCCCATATAAACCCCATATATACCCCGGGGAAGGAAAAATGCCTGTTAGATTGAATCTGTTATTTATAAGCTTTGGATTTTCTCTGGAGTCCCACGTTCAGGACGATCCCCATTCCGATATAGATACTCAACAGGGAGGATACACCCCTGCTGAAGAACGGAAGCGTGACGCCGGTGTTGGGAAAAAGACCTGTTGCAACTGCAATATTCGTAAAGGTCTGAAATCCCAGCCACATGGCCATGCCTACGCAGATCAGCTTACCTCCCGTATCCTTTGCCTTTGCTGCAAGGCTCAGAGTCAGCAGGATCACCAGAAGAAAACCTGCGAAGATCAGCATCGTACCGCGGAATCCAAGCTCCTCTCCTATGATGGCGAAGATGAAGTCCGTATCCTCCTCAATGAGGAAGTTGCCGGCCTTCACGGAGCTGATATCCGTATTGTAAAGTCCCTTTCCTGCAAGTCCTCCGGAGCCGATGGCCGTAATGGACCGAAGCTGCTGCCTGTAGGTATCCGGATTTGAGGAAGGATCCAGGAATCCCAGGATCCTCTGCTTCTGATAATCCAGAAGGAAGGGAAGCTTTTCATAAAGCCCTGTCTTGAAGGTATAGAGAAGCAGCCCCACAAAGGCACCCCCTGCCAGAAGAATCCCCAGAACCCACCGCAGATTCAGGCCTCCGCAGAAAACAATGGAGGCAAAGATCACCGCAATGATGATGGTGGTACTCAGGTTGGGCTCCAGCAGGATCAGAAGAGCCGGAACCGCAAACAGCACACAGGCCTTAAAGAAGGTCTTTGCTGTCCGGGCCGTATCTCCGTGCTTTTCGTAATAGCCGGCAAAAAAGATGATGATACCGATCTTTACGAATTCTGCAGGCTGAACCTGTCCCAGGAAAGGCAGTACGATCCAGCGGCCGGCACCCTTATGGACGGCACCCCAACCCAGGACCGCCAGCAGGATAATGACGCAGGCGATGTAGATCAGGTTGGAATACTTCAGGAGCTTCCGGTAATCGATAAAGGAAAATACGATACAGAAGCAGATTCCGGCAAGGGAGCCTATGATCTGTCGGGAAACCACTGCTTCATCCATGTTGGAAGCAGATCTCACGATGAGGATCCCGCAGATATTCAGGGCCGCGATGAGGATCAGCAGGAAAAAATTATAGTATTTGATGTCGTAATCGATCTTCATTTGCTTATTAGGTTAAGTATACACTTTTTTTGGCAGATTGTCACGGAAAATCAACCTGCGGAAATGTTTATGGTCTGGATGCCCCGGGCTGTGGAACCGGTGATGGTGGACAGGTCCGTTGCACCGTAATAAAGCTCATATACCCGCTTCGCTACGTTGGCTGCATTTCCTGAGGTGTAACCGAAGGGAATAGAGACCGTAACGGCGATCTCGGGGTTTTCATAAGGCGCATAGGAAATGAAAAAGGCATGGTTTGCCCTGGTCTTCATCTCCTCCGCCGTACCGGTCTTTCCGGCGATGGATACCGTATCAAAGCCACTGAACACACGGCTTGCAACACCGGTGGTGATGACCTTCCGGAGTCCGCTGTGGACTACGTTCCAGCTGGATTCAGAGATATCTACGGTACCTGTCTGGGTGGCGGGGAATTCCTGGACCAGGTTGCCCTGGGAATCCGTTTCCTTCTGCAGAAGTGTCAGATCAAAGACCTTTCCGTTGTTGGCAAGGGCCGTGGTGTATCTGGCCAGCTGTACGTTGTTGAAGGAATGGGTACCCTGTCCGAAGGCACTTCGCTCCGGGTCTTCGTCGGAGATATGAGGCTCCCGTTCGTCGATCTGGATACCGCTCTTACGGTCCAGTCCGAACATGGCCGCATATTTGGACAGCCGTTCGATACCCAGGGTGGTGGAATAATTTCCTTCCTCATCCGTTGCCAGCCGGTGGCCGAAGTCTGCAAAGCAGTAGTTGCAGGAGTTTTCGATGGCGCCCTCCACGGTAAGGGGGCCGTGGCCCGGAACCCCCAGCCAGCATTTGATGGGGGGATCCGTTTCCGTATATTCACCGGTACAGTCCACAAGATCGCTGGTGCCGATCTTCTGCTCCTCCAGTACCGCGATGGCAGACAGGGGCTTGAAGGTGGAACCCGGGGCCTTATTGGTCTGGGTGGCGGAGTTGATGAGGGGCAGGGACAGGTCGTTCAGGCATCTGCTGAAGTAGTCTGCATCATTGATCCGGTTGTTGTCATAGCCCGGATAGGTCACCAGGGCCTTAACCTCCCCTGTATTCACATCCGTTACCACCACGGATCCCATACAGGGATCCAGGGCCAGCTGCGCCGGAGTGATGTCGATGTCCAGGATCCGGTCGATGAAGAAGCTGTAGGCATAGCTCTCATCTCCCCCTCCAAGGGCATTGTAGAGATCCGTGTTCATCTCCAGGACGCCCTGCTCGTAAAGGGCCATGCAGAGGAGACTTCCCGTAACCTCCGTTCCGGAGATGATCATGTGCCGGTAAATGGTCTTATCGAAGCCCTGATCATTGGCGATCGCGTCCATGATGTACTCCACCAGCTGCTGATAGAGCTCATCCGCATTGGTGTAAAGGGACTGATCCTCACTCTGGATCTTCGTGGTGTCGATCCAGTCTGCAGAGATACCGGAGTAAAGGTAATTCCGCAGGCTGATGGTATCCTCTCTCCAGGCCAGGTAGGTGTCGGACTGGGTATCGATCCGTTCTGTCCGTACGATCCCTACATCCTGGGAAGACAGGTAATTGTAGATATATACCATGTAGGAGGCCAGCTCCTGGGGAAGCTCAGCCATGGTTCTTGCGCCTGGATCCTCCAGCTCGGAGCGCACCTGACCAAGGACCTGTTCCTTGTGGGCGGAAAAGGCGGCTCCAAGCCTGCCCTCCGCATATCCGGCATCGCTGTCAAAGAAAGCGTTGGTATCCAGCACGTTATTGTTGATGAGCTGGTAATAGGCGTCGTCGATGGAGATCTGGATCTTGGAGGCGTCCGTGGACTTTTCGATCTGATCATTGGGAAGATTTACGATCTTTCCTGCCAGGACGCTGGCAAGCTGCTGCTCCAGGATATGGTAGGCACCGATCTGCAGGTTCTGCTGGATGGTAAGATAGATGTTATCTCCTGCCTGGGACTCCGTTTCGGAAATGATCTCCAGGATCTGGCCGTAGCTGTCCACATACATCTTCCGCTGTCCTTTTACGCCCTGGAGGGCAGTCTCCATGGTCTTTTCCACACCGGTGGCACCCACGGTGTCGTTGATGGAATAGCTGGGATTGGCTTTCTGCAGCTCCGCCAGCTGGGTCTCATCCTGCACGGCACCGGTATAGCCGATGATATGGGAAAAATACTTTGCGTTATTGTAGCGGCGGATGTAGTTCTCCTCCACATCCACGCCCTGAAGGTTGGCCTGGTTTTCCAGGATCTCAGCCATGCACATCTCATCGATGCCCCGGGCAATGGTGGTGGTCTCATATTTCTGGAAGGCCGTCTGTCTCATGGTAAAGAGGATCTTGACCATGTCCAGCATGGTGGCCTCCTCCGGCACGATGGGAAGGCCGTCCTCTCCCTTGATGGAGGTGAAGGCATATTTATCCGCAGCATACATGAAAAGATCATAGGCGCTGATATCCGACGGATGCTCCCCGGACTCGTCATCCAGGCTGTCTTGGGAGACTCCGTAAACTGCTGCCACGAAGCGGCGTCTTGCGGATTCGCTCCTGGTGGTATAGACGAAGTTTCCGGAATCGTCCAGATCTACGTAAAACTGGGAGACCACCGGGACCTCATGCTTTTCCAGGATCCCTGCAAGCTCATAGAGCATGATGTTTCTGGCGTTGTAGTCTCCGAGATAAGCGTCGTTGTCCCGGATGGTAACATCATAGCTCAGCAGGTTATAGGCCAGCAGGTTCCCGTCGGCGTCATAGATATTGCCGCGGCTTCCCGGGATCTCGGTGGTGACCTCGATATCCGCGATATGCTGCTGCTGCAGCTCATCTCCCTGGATGATCTGGAGCTGGAAGAGCCGGCCCGTAAGGATGCAGAACAGGGCTGTGAGGAGGACCCCCACAGCGAAGATCCGGCTCTGGAAAAGCCGGACGAAAAATTCTTTTATGATCTCAAGAAGTTCTCTAAGCAACGTTTTGTCCCCGTTTTTGTTCTATGGTATCCAGCCGCTTGTTGGCCTTCAGGAAGATCCTGTAGATGAACAGGGTCACGATGAGGGAAAACAGAAGCTCCGGCAGGATGATATCAACAAAATAAAAGCCGATGTCCAGCTTTCCCCTTACCAGGAAGCGGGCTACATAGATATAAAGGTGATAGGCGAGTTCATTGATGCCGCAGAGGATCAGCGGCAGCGTAATGAAGTCATCATAGTAATACTTTGTGAAAATTCCGTTAAAATACCCGATATAGATAAATACCAGGCTGTAGAAGCCGAAGGGGCCGCCGGAAAACAGATCCATGAGGATCCCGGCAAAGAGCCCGCAGAGCATTCCCGTGACACTGCCGTAGATGAAGCCAAGGGAAAAAGTAAGGATCAGCAGCAGGTTCGGCACGGATGAAAAGACCGGAAGCAGCGGAAAGACTCCTGTCTGGATCATGAAGGCCAGAAGGATCAGGAGCATATAAACCAGGATACGCTTCAGGGTACGTCTGATCTTCAGGCTCAAGACTCCTCTCCTCCCTCCTGCTGCATATCTGCTTTTTTCTGGGTGATGACAAAGACCTCCTGAAGGTTGTCAAAATCAGCCACCGGGATCAGGGTTCCGGACTTGGTAAGCTGCTGGGCATCCACCTGGATATCCGCCGCATAGCCGATGAGGATACCCGGAAGGAACTTGGTGCTGATATTGGAGGTGACGATGGCATCTCCGTCGGAAATACCGGCGTTCTTGTCGATGTTGGAGATCCGGAGGCGTCCGTCCTCAAAAAGCTGCAGATCCCCTGCCACGATACAGGTATCCGCGGACACCTGGGACATGGCGGAGACCCTGGACTCGTCATCTATGATGGAACGGACCGTGGCGTAATTGGCTCCCACGTCCGTTACGATCCCCAGAAGGCCGCCGCCGCAGAGCACGTTCATGTCCGGCTCGATGCCGTCGGCAGAGCCCTTGTCGATCCGGAAGACCTGGAACCATTTTTCCGAGTCCTTTGCAATGACTCTGGCAGCCACCTTGGGATACTGCATGTAGTCCTGATCCAGCTGATAAAGCTCTCGAAGCCGGGCAAGCTCCAGAGTGTCGGATTTCAGACGGTTGTTCTCCTCCAGCAGGGTATCGATCTGGGCCCTGAGCTCCTGGTTCTCCCGGGAGGCGTTCCGGAGGCTTTCCGCATCGCTGACTGCATTGTAGATACCGGTCCCTACGGAGTTGATCCCCTTCTGGATCGGCACGAGAACATATCCCACCGCATTCCGCAGGGGATTGATGTAGCCGCTTTCAATGGAGCTGAGAACGATCAGCACGACGCAAAGCACCGTCAGAACGATCAGCATATATTTGGAAGCTCTGTTGTCCATATCCGCTTATACCTCTTTTAAAATATCCCTTTCCAGAAAACTGAAATAACAGTTATCCCCGATGATCACGTGATCCCTCAGTAGGATGCCCAGCTCCTCTCCGCCCCTTCTGACCCTGGAGGTAAGAATGAGATCCTCCCGGCTTGGGGAGGGATCGCCGCTGGGGTGATTGTGGATCAGGATGATGCCGCAGGCCCGATGGGCCAGGGCGGCCTTGAAGATCTCCCTGGAGGAGACGGCAGCAGCCTGCATGCTGCCCCTTGCGATGCAGAGGCTCTTCCGCAGGTTATCCCGCCCGTCCAGAAGCATCAGACAGACGCATTCATAGTCCAGATGCCGGAGTTCCTCCATATAAAAATCAGCTACGGAGGCGGCACTTTTCAGATCCAGCCGCTTAATGGCCTCCCGCCGCCAGATGCGCCGGGAAAGTTCCGCAATGCAGAGAAGCTGCAGGGCTTTGACCCTGCCGATTCCCCTTACGGAGAGAAAATCCTCCAGGGAATAGTGCATCAGATTCAGCAGCCCGTTTTCAGAGTCGTGAAGACGAAGGATCTCCTCCGAAAGAAGGACGGAATTCTTATGGCGGCAGCCGCTGCGAAGGATCACCGCAAGAAGCTCCGCGTCGCTTAAGGCCTCCGCTCCATAAGCTTCACATTTTTCGTAGGGCCGCTGGCCTTCCGGAAGATCCATGATTCTTTTTTCCTGCATAAAGCTCCTTTCCGCAGGGGCGGGGAAGCCTCCTGCCGGTCCCCTTTCCGGGTCCTCTCTTCAGGCACTTTAATGCATATTAGATAATTTTATCACAAAACAAAAGCAGTGTGAACAAAAAACACACTGCTTTAAAAAAAATGTAAGATTAAAGGAGCTGCTCTTTTTTGACGAAACCGTCTTCCACCATCTGCTGCAGGCTCATCATGACGCCGAATTTGCTGTGGTACCAGGTAAGTCCTCCCTGGAAATACACGGTGTAGGGCTCCCGCAGGGGGCCGTCACAGGAAAGCTCGATGGAGGATCCGGAGATAAAGCAGCCGGCCGCCATGATGACCTGATCGCTGTATCCCGGCATGGGGGCAGGCTCCGGAGTCACGAAGGCATCCACGGGAGCCGCCTTCTGGATCCCCTTTGAGAAGGAAATGACGCCTCTGGGATCGTGGAAGGTGATGGCCTGTATGATATCGTCCCGGGGTTCCGTACCGTTGGGGGTGACGTCAAAGCCCAGTCCCTCATAGATATTGGCTGCAAAAATGGCGCCCTTTACGGCAGAGGCCGCCACATGGGGTCCCATGAAGAAACCCTGATAAAGGAGCCGGCTGTTTCCGAGGGAGGGGCCTACCTCCTTCAGAAGGCCGGGAGCCGTAAGCCTTGCGGCTGCGTTCTCCACACATTCCCTGGTTCCGGCAATGTAACCGCCCACAGGAGCGATACCGCCGCCGGGGTTTTTGATGAGGGAACCTACGATCATATCCGCTCCCACATCCGTGGGTTCTGTCCGCTCGATGAATTCTCCGTAGCAGTTGTCCACCATGATGATGATATCCTTTTTGATCCCCCGGATGAAGCGGATCAGCTCTCCGATCTCCGGAACGGAAAGGGTATGCCGGTCTGCGTAGCCCCGGCTGCGCTGGATGGTGACCAGACGGGTCCGCTCATTGATCCCCTGGCGGATTCCCTCGTAGTCAAAGGCTCCGGTAGGCAGCAGGTCCACATAATGGAAGCTGACGCCGTACTCCTTCAAAGAGCCTCTGGAATCCCGGAGACCGATCACCTCCTGGAGGGTATCGTAGGGAAGGCCCACGGGAGAAAAGATCTCATCCCCCGGACGGGTGTTCCCGAAGAGGGCCGTGGCCAGGGCGTGGGTGCCGCAGACGATCTGGCTCCGCACCAGGGCATCCTCCGTATGGAAGGTCCTGGCGTAGACCTCCTCCAGAGTGTCCCGGCCGATGTCGTTATAGCCGTAGCCGGTGGTCTCCAGCATGCAGGCTTCGGAAACATGCGCCTCCTGCATGGCCCGGAGGACCTTGATCTGATTGTATTCCGCAGTTTCATCGATCTGCGCAAATCGTTCCTTCAGGGAATCGGCGATCTTCTGACAGTAATGGAATACCTCGTCACAGATCCCGAAATCCCTATAGATATTTTCTGAGTTCATTCAATACATCCTCTGTTTTACTTCTGTCGATCCAGATCACGGAAGGCTCCCGCTTAAACCAGGTGAGCTGGCGCTTTGCATAGTGTCTGGAGTTCCGCTTGATCTGTTCGATGGCCTCCGGAAGACTGCATTCTCCCAGGAGGGCGGCATAGATCTCCCGGTAGCCGATGCCCTGCATGGCGGTGCTCTCCCGGGGGACCCCTGCTTCCATCAGGCCTCTGACCTCACGGACCAGACCGTTTTGTACCATAAGATCCACCCGTTTGTCAATCCTTTCATAGAGGGCCCCGCGGTCATCCGTCAGCACAAAGAACCGGAGATCATAGGGGGAATCCGCCTTGCGGGCCTCCTGCCGGCGGTTGTGCTCCGAGATCCGTTCTCCATGGAGCTCGAAAAACTCCAGGGCCCGGATCACCCGCTTGATATTGTTCTTCGGGATCTTTTCAGCCGCCTCCGGGTCCACCTCCTGAAGCCTGTGGTGGAGAAAGGCTGCCCCCTCCGGCCCCCGCTTTTCCGCTTCCTTAAGAAGATCCCGCCGGAAGGGATTGTCCTTCTCTGCGGAAGGCTCCTCCGTAAAGTCGATGTCATAGATCAGGGCCTGGATATAAAAGCCCGTTCCTCCGCAGATGATGGGGACATGTCCCCTTTCCGCCACCTGTCGGATGGCCTCCTTTGCCATGGACTGGAAACGGACCACATTGTAGTCCTCAAAGGGACTGATGACATCGATGAGGTGGTGGGGGACCCCAAGGGTCTCCTCAGGAGTCACCTTTGCGGTGCCGATGTCCATCCCCCGGTAGACCTGCATGCTGTCTGCGGAGATCACCTCGCCGCCGATCTCCTGGGCAAGGGCTGCTGCCGTCCCGCTTTTTCCAACGGCTGTGGGGCCGGCAATGATGATCAGCTTCTGCTTATCCATGGCAGTCCTCCCTTAAACGATCCGCTTGAACTTTTTATCAAGCTCGTATTTGCTCATGCTGATGATGGTGGGCCGTCCGTGGGGACAGGCATAGGGGTTCTCCAGAGTCAGAAGCTCCTGGATCAGGGCTTCCATCTCCTCCCGGGACAGGTAGTTGTTCCCCTTTACCGCAGCCTTACAGGACATGGTGGCGATCCGGTCCCGCAGAAGATCCGGAGGCAGATTGCTTCCCCGTTCCTCCGACAGGCCGTCCAGGATTTCCAGAAGGAGCTCCTTTGAAGCTATGGAATACAGGTTTGAGGGAACGGCCCGGACCAGGAAATCCCGGTCGCCGTTTTCATCGATCTCATAGCCCAGGTCCTGAAAGAGCTGCAGGTTCTTCTGAAGGAGCAGGGCCTCTCCTGCACTCAGGGTTAGGAAAATGGGCGGCAGGATCATCTGGGATTCCGGCTGCTTCTTCCGGAAGGCTGCCATCATGCGTTCGTAATTGACCTTCTCATGGGCGGCATGCTGGTCGATGATATAGAGTTTGTCGGAAAACTCGATGAGCCAGTAGGTCTCAAAGAGCTGGCCGATCATCCGGAAGGAGGGAAGGGAGGCCGGGTCCAGGAACTTCTTACCGGGATTTTCCGGCTGCTTCTCTTCTGCTCCTTTGGGAGCCTTCTGGTAACCCGTCTCCGGGGCCCTGTCAGAGAGGACCGGGAGCTCAGAGGGGATCTCCGAGGGAAGGGGAGCTGTCTTAAGCAGCAGGCTTTGCTGTTCATAACGTTCCTTTTTCTCCTCAAAGGGTTCCGCCTTCCGTTCCTTTTCCACGGGAAGGGAGCTTATGCCCATGGAAGGCTTTTCGCTCTTTTCCGGCTCCGGCTTTACCTCCGTAATGAGCTCCCGGCCCATAAGGGCATTGGAGACCGTCTCATATACCGCCTGATAGATCCCTTCGTTGTCGGAAAAACGCACCTCCATCTTTTTCGGATGAACGTTCACATCCACCCGCTCCGGATCGGTTTCGATATTGAGGAGCACAAAGGGGAAGCGATGGAGCATCATAAAGGGATGGTAGGCATCCTCTACGGCCTTTTCCACGATGGAAGAACGGACATAGCGCCGATTCACGAAATAGACCTCAAAGTCCCGCTTTGCCCGGGCGATCACGGGCTTTCCGATATAGCCCCTGACGGTGATGCCCTCCCTGCTGTGCTCCACGGGGATCAGATTTTCAGAGATCTCCCGTCCGTATATGGTATAGATCACATCCAGAAGCTTTCCGGAGCCTGCGGTGTGGAGCTGGTTCCTTCCGTCGGCAGTCAGCCGGAAGCTGATCTCCGGATGGGAAAGGGCCTCCTTTTCCACCATATCCGTAATATGGGAGGTCTCGGTCTGCTTTGACTTTAAGAACTTTTTTCTGGCAGGCACATTGTAAAAAAGGTTCCTGGCGATGACGGTGGTCCCTTCGGGAGCCCCGATCTCCGTAAGGTCCAGCTCCCTGCCGCCGCTGATCCGGTAACGATAGCCGAACATGGATCCCTGCTCTCTGGTGATCATCTCCACCTCGGATACGCCGCTGATGGAGGCCAGGGCCTCACCCCGGAAGCCCATGGTATGGATCCGGAAGAGATCGGAAGCTTCGGAAAGCTTCGAGGTGGCATGCCGGAGGAAGGCCTTCGGGATATCCTCCTTTTCGATGCCGCAGCCATTGTCGGTGACCCGGATCAGGCCTGTGCCCCCCTCCCGGATCTCAATGCTGATGCTTTTGGCACCGCTGTCGATGGAATTTTCCAGAAGCTCCTTTACCACGCTGTCGGGCCGTTCGATCACCTCTCCCGCAGCGATCTTGTCTATGGTTTCCCGGTTCAGTAAATTGATCATTTCAGTTTATCCTGCAATTGATTGATGAAAAGCAGGGCCTCGATGGGGGTCAGGCTCTGGACATCCCGCTCCTGAAGCTCCTTAAGGACTGCCTGCTGTTTTTTGAATTCTTCCTTCGTCAGGTCTACCCGAAGCTTTCCTTCATGGCTTCCGGAGGCATTTGCTCCGATCCGGGCAGCTGCCTTTGTGATGTCTGCGTCGGAAAGCTCTTCGGAGATCTCCGTTGCCCGCCGGATCACCTCCAGGGGGACGCCGGCCAGCTTTGCCACGGCGATACCGTAGGATTTGTCAGCTCCGCCGGGGATGATCTTCCGGAGGAATACCAGATCGTCTTCATTTTCCTTTACGGCGATACAGTAGTTGTGTACCCCGCTGATCTTGCCCTCCAGCTCCGTCAGCTCATGATAATGGGTGGCAAAGAGGGTCTTTGCGCCGATGGCCTCTCCTGCGATGTACTCCACCACAGCCCAGGCAATGGAAAGGCCGTCGAAGGTGGAGGTGCCCCTTCCGATCTCATCCAGGATCAGAAGGCTGTTTCTGGTGGCGTTCCGGAGGATGTTGGCCACCTCCGTCATCTCCACCATGAAGGTGGACTGGCCGCTGGCCAGGTCATCGGAGGCCCCCACTCTGGTAAAGATCCTGTCGCAGACGCAGATGTTGGCACTGTGGGCAGGTACGAAGGAGCCGATCTGGGCCATCAGGACAATGAGGGCCACCTGACGCATATAAGTGGACTTTCCCGCCATGTTGGGGCCCGTGATGATGCTGAGCCGGTCCTCTCCGCTGTTCAGATGGGTGTCGTTAGCCACGAACTGCCCCTCAGAGATCATAAGCTCCACCACAGGGTGCCTTCCGTCCCGGATATCGATGAGACCGTTTTCATTGATCTTTGGCCGTACGTAATTATTCCGCAGGGCCACCACGGAAAGGGAACAGAGGACGTCAAGCATTGCCAGGGAACGGCTGAGCCGGTGGATCCTGGAAGCCTCCGCCCCTACCCGGTCCCGGACCTGGCAGAAGATCTCGTATTCCAGGGCCCGGAGCTTCTCTTCCGCTCCCAGGATGGTCTGGGCCAGTTCCTCCAGTTTATCCGTGGTATAGCGCTCCCCGGTGGTCAGGGTCTGCTTGCGGATATAGTCGGAGGGCACATTGTTTTTAAAGGAATTGCTGACCTCGATGCAGTAGCCGAAGACCTTGTTGAATTTGATCTTTAAGGTGCGGATACCGGTGCGCTCCCGCTCCTCCTGCTCAAGCTTCAGGAGCCAGTCCTTTCCCTGGGATTTGGCATCGAAAAGCCGGTCCGCCTCCTGGGAGTAGCCCCGTTTGATCATGCCCCCGTCCCGAAGGGAAACGGGAGCCTCCTCGTCAATGGCCCGCTCCAGCATGTCCGCGATCTCCGGCAGCTCATCCAGGCCCTCAAAGATCTCCCGAAGGAGGGGGGCTTCGAAGCTTTTTAAGACGGTCTTTACCGCAGGCACCATCTGCAGGGACTGGCGGAAGGCCAGCAGGTCCCTGGGATTTGCAGTCTGGGTACTGATGCGGGACAAAAGCCGCTCCAGGTCATAAACAGGACGCAGGTATTCCAGGATCTCCTCCCGGTCGATAAAGCGTTCATTCAGCTCCGCCACCGCCTCCTGCCTGCGGAGGATCTCCTCCCTGGAAAGAAGGGGCTCCATGATGATGCTGCGCAGAAGCCTTGCTCCCATGGCTGTCCTGGTCTTATCCAGGACCCACAGGAGGCTTCCCCGTTTTTCCTTTTCCCGCAGGGTCTCCAGAAGCTCCAGGTTCCGTACCGTGGAGGAATCCAGGATCATATACTGGCCCACATGATAGGGCTTGATATCCGTAATGTGTTCCACGGTGGAAAACTGGGTGTCGTAGACATAGCGCAGGGCTGCCCCTGCGGCGATAACGCCGGCAAAATAATCCGTAAGCCCAAGGCCGGACAGATCCGCCTTGAAATGCTCCTTCAGAAGCTGCCGGTCCTGGTCTTCGTCGAAGTAATGTCTTGGGGCCGTGTTCAGGGTCACGTGGAAGCGGTGCTTAAGCTCCTCGATGTCTGCCCCGGAAAAGAGGAATTCATCGTTGCAGATGATCTCCGAAGGGGAAAAACGGCTGATCTCATCCCAGAGCTCCTTCAGCTCCCGGACCTGGGTCAGAAGGAAGTCCCCCGTGCTGATGTCCAGGGTGGAGATGCCGAAGGTATTGCAGACATAGGCAATACTCATGAGATAGTTGTTCCGGCCCTCCTCCAGAGCCTCGTCCGCAGTAATGGTACCGGGGGTAACGATGCGGATGACCTCCCGCTTCACGAGGCCCTTTGCCAGCTTCGGATCCTCCATCTGCTCGGCAATGGCCACCTTGTAGCCCTTCTTTACCAGACGGGTGATATAGTTTTCCGCAGCATGGAAGGGGATCCCGCACATGGGGGCCCGCTCCTTAAGGCCGCAGTCCTTTCCCGTCAGCACCAGCTCCAGCTCTGAGGCAGCGGTCTTTGCGTCCTCAAAGAACATTTCATAAAAATCTCCCAGACGGTAAAAAAGGATACAGTCGGGATACTGTTTTTTCGTTTCCAGATAGTGCGCCATCATGGGCGACAGCTTTTCTTCACTCATAAAAGCTCCGTTTCGTGATCGGTATATATCCCATCAGACCATCTGTCCGATGTAGTAAAAGCCCCTGGACTCCACAAGCTTTACGGGAAGGATCTTTCCCACAAGCTCTGCCGGTCCCGGGAAGTGTACCAGGATATTGTTGGAAAGGCGGCCTGTAAGGAGCCCCGTTTCCGGCTGCTGCTCCTCCACAAGGACCGGAAGGGTCTTTCCCCGGTCCCGTCCGCTTTCCTCCCTTGCGATCCGGTCCACCAGCTTCAGAAGCCGGTCGAAGCGCTCCTTCACCACATCCTCCGGCACCTGGTCTTCCATTTTGGCAGCAGGGGTTCCGGTCCGCTTGGAATAGATAAAGGTGAAGGCTGCGTCAAAGCGGCACTGCTCCACCACGGAAAGGGTATCCTGAAAATCCTCCTCGGTCTCTCCCGGGAATCCCACGATGATATCCGTGGTGAGACTGATATCCGGGATGGCCCTTCTGATCTTCTCCACCAGCTCCAGATAGCCCTCTCTGGTATAGCGTCGGTTCATGGCCTTCAGGATCCGGCTGGAGCCGGACTGCATGGGAAGGTGGAGATGACGGCAGATCTTTGGCTCCTCTGCCATGACCCGGATCAGCTCCTCGGAGAGATCCTTGGGATGGGAGGTCATGAAGCGGACCCGCTGGATCCCGTCGATGCGGCAGACCTGTCTGAGAAGCTCCGGGAAGGACATCTCCGAGGGATCGTCGTTTCCGTAGGAATTGACGTTCTGTCCCAGGAGCATCACCTCCAGGACTCCGTCGGCTGCAAGGCCTCTGATCTCGGAAAGGATATCCTCCGATCGTCTGCTCCGCTCCCGTCCCCGGACATAGGGCACGATACAGTAGGTGCAGAAATTGTTGCAGCCAAAGGAGATATTGACCCCCTGCTTGAAGGGATACTTTCTGGCATTGGGAAGCTCCTCTACGATGCGCTCCGCCTCCGGCAGAAGCTCCACCACCCGGCGCTCCCGGGCCTTTTTATTGTGTTCATCCTGCCGCTTCATGAAAAGCCGGAACAGAAGCTCCGCCAGACTGTAGAGGTTATGGGTCCCGAAGATCAGATCCACATAGGGATATTTCTCCTGTACCTTTTCCACCTCGTCTGCTTCCTGCATCATGCAGCCGCAGATGGCGATGATCCTTTCAGGGTGTTCCTTCTTGCAGTGCTTCAGGTGTCCGAGGCGGCCGTAAAGATGCTCGTTGGCATTTTCCCGGATGGTACAGGTGTTGAACAGCACAAAGTCTGCATCCTCCTCCCGGTCCGTTTCCCGGTAGCCTGCGGCCTTAAGGGTTCCCAGGATCTTTTCACTGTCCCTGGCGTTCATCTGGCAGCCAAAGGTCACCACGCAGCAGGAGGGAGCCTGTCCGCCCCTCTCCTGCCCCTGGCTGGAAATGATCTGCTTTAGTGCGTCTATGAAATAGTACTGTCTTGCCGGTTCCTCCGAAGGAGCCTCCCGCAGGATCTCTTCATATCTGGTTAAATCTGTCTGATGATTCATGCAATTTCCTCATTCCTGTCTGCCCGCTCTGTATCCGGGCATGCTGACCATATATTATAGCACAGAACCATAAAAAATAGGAAGGCCAAAGAGGCCTTCCTGATGGATGAAATTTTTTGGGATCAGTCCGTGATCTCCTCTGCCCTGTGGCAGGCCACGAAATGGCCCTTCTCCAGTTCCCGAAGCTGAGGCCGTTCTGCCTTGCAGACCTCCGTAGCATAGGGGCATCTGGGAGCAAAGGGGCAGCCTGCCGGCACCTTCAGGGGGCTTGGAAGCTCTCCCACCAGCTTGATACGGCGGTTTGCCCTTGCCCGCTTCGGATCCGCCACGGGCCTTGCGGAAAGCAGGGCCTTTGTATAGGGATGCATGGGGCGCTCATAAAGGGTATCGCTCTCCGTAAGCTCCACAAGATTGCCGAGGTACATAACGCCGATACGGGTACTGATGTAACGCATCATGCTGAGGTCATGGGAGACAAAGAGATAGGTCAGTCCCATCTCATGCTGCAGATCCTCCAGCATATTGACCACCTGAGCCTGAATGGAGCAGTCAAGGGCTGCAATGGGCTCGTCGCACATGATGAATTCCGGGTTTACCGTAAGGGCTCTTGCGATACCGATACGCTGACGCTGTCCGCCGGAGAACTCATAGGGGAACTTCACCATATCGTCGGGCTTCATTCCCACCTTATTCAGGAGATATTCGATCCGGTCCTTCCGTTCGCCCTCTCCCATTCCGATCTGCTTTAATGGCTCCTGCAGGATCTCATCCACGTTCCAGAAGGGATTCAGGGAGGAGTAGGGATCCTGGAAGATGATCTGGATCTTGTTCTGGAACTGCTGCATATCCTTGGGGGTGGCATTGGTGATGTCGGTGCCCTTATAGCTGACAGTTCCGCCGGTTACATCATACATCCGGATCATGGTACGTCCCAGGGTGGATTTTCCGCATCCGGACTCTCCTACAAGACCGAAGGTCTCGCCCTTATAGATATCCATGGTGATGCCGTCTACCGCTTTGACATACTGGGGTTTTCCGCCAAGGAAGCGCTTTACCGGAAAATATTTTTTCAGGTCTTTCAGTTCAAACATTTTTTCCGCGCTCATTTAATTGCCTCCTTTCCGGGATTCCTCCTCACACAGATGGCACATGGCCCTGTGGGTGTCGGAGAAGGTATGGTAGGACGGAAGCTCCTTGCGGCAGCGCTCCGTCGCATATTCACAGCGCTCTGCGAAGGGGCAGCCCGCCGGAGGATCGATGAGGGAAGGCGGAAGGCCTTCGATGGCCTGAAGCCGCTCTCCTTCCTTCAGTTCCGTGGAAGGGATGGCCCGAAGGAGGGCCTTGGTATAGGGATGCTTCGGATCGTAGAAGATCTCATCGGAAGTTCCCGTCTCCATGATCAGTCCGCCGTACATGATGGCAATACGCTGGCATACGGTGGCCACCACACCCATGTCATGGGTAATGAGAACGATGGAGGTATGGTACTGCTCCTCCAGCTCCTGAAGAAGGTCCAGGATCTGGGCCTGAATGGTCACGTCCAGGGCCGTGGTGGGCTCGTCTGCGATCAGCATCTTGGGATTGCAGGCAAGGGCCATGGCGATCAGAACTCTCTGACGCATACCGCCGGAGAACTCGTGGGGATACTGCTTCAGTCTGGACTCTGGTGCGGGAATGCCCACCTTGTCCAGCATTTCAATGGATTTTTTACGGATCTCAGCCTTATCCGTCATGCCCAGATTTCTGCGAAGTACCTCTTCCATGTGCCTGCCGACGGTCATGACCGGATCCAGGGCCGTCATGGGATCCTGGAAGATCATGGTCATATCCCGGCCCCGGAGTTTCCTGTACTCCTCATCGGAAAGGGCCGTCATCTCCGTATCGTGGAGCTTCAGGCTTTCGGCCTGGATGGTGGCATTGTCGGGGAGGATTCCCAGAACAGCCTTCATGGTGACGGACTTTCCGGAACCGGACTCTCCTACGATGCCGACGATCTCACCCTGATAAACGTCGAGATTCACGCCTCTGACAGCCTTTACTTCCTGACCTCTGGCATGGAAGGTGACGTTCAGGTCTCTGACTTCTAATACTTTTTCCCTGTTATCAAGCATCTTTCTCACCTGCCTGTACTCTGGGCTCTACGAATACGCGGAGCACGTCGCCCAGTTTATTAAATGAGTATACGGTCAAAATGATCAGTACACCCGGAAGGATAGCCATGTAAGGAGCCATCTGCAGGTACTGCTGGGCCTGCTGCAGGAGGGATCCCCAGGAAGACATGGGCTGCTGGATACCAAGACCCAGGAAGGAAAGGGAAGACTCCGTCATGATGGCATTTGCGATGGCTGCAGTTGCCGCCGTGATAATGGTGGGGAATACGGAAGGCAGCACGTGCTTCAGCATGACGGCAAAGGAATTGACGCCGATAAACTTTGCATACTGCACATATTCCCGCTCCTTGGAGCTCAGCACCTCGGAGCGCACCAGTCTGGCAATGGGCATCCAGGAGAAGAGACCGATTACGAAGATGATGGAGAAAAGGCCCTTCTTGAAGATGATACCTACTACCGTTACCATGATGATCCAGGGAATGGACTGGAATACATCCACAAGGCGCATCAGGAGGCTGTCAATGAAACCGCCGAAATAACCGGATACGGTTCCCACCACAACACCGAATACGATACAGGTCAGCATGGCAAGGACACCTACCACAAGGGAGATCCTGCCGCCGTAAAGTACCCGGGCAAAGTAGTCTCTGCCCATGTTATCGGTACCGAACCAATGGGCTGCGCTGGGGCCCTGGAGCTTGTTCACCACATCGATGGCGTCCGGATCCAGGCTCGGAACGAATACCACGAAGATACTTACGAGGATGACAAGGATCAGGTAGATGGCCGCAAACATGGCCTGCTTATTATGCTTGAACTCATAGATGACGTTTTCAATACGCCGGTTCTTTTTCTTGCTGGTCGTTTCTTTACTCATATCCTGCTCCCCTCCTTACTGCATGGATTTGATTCTCGGGTCTACTACGCAGTAGAGGATATCCGACAGGAGGTTTCCGAGAATAACAAGGCTGCTGGAAAGGACCAGGATCGCCATAACGATGGGATAATCCAGTCCCTGGACTGCCTTAACGAAATAGTTTCCGATCCCCGGCCAGGAGAATACGGTCTCCGTGATAACGGCACCTGTCACCAGCTGGGGAAGGGCCATGCCGAGTTTCGTTACAAGGGGGATCATGACGTTTCTTACGATATGGTGGAACAGGATCTCCACCTTCTTGGCACCAAAGGCCTGCTGTACCGTAACGTAGTCCTCCTTGAACTGGCCGATGGTGGATCCCCGGACGAAACGGGTCAGATCCGGCAGGAAGCCTACCGTAAGGGTCACATAGGGAAGTACGAAATGCAAAAGGAAATCCCCGATGGAGTTATCTCCCACCGTATGCATACCCATGATGGGAAGGATCTTCAGCTTGAAGCCAAAAAGATACATCAGGATCATGGAGAACCAGAAGGTGGGCATGGAGATACCGATGGAACAAAGACCGTCGATGATCTTGTCAGCCCATTTGTTCTTGTTGCTTCCTGCCAGAAGGCCCAGCACGATGGAAAGCAGGTATGCGGTCGCATAGGATGGCAGCACCAGTTTGATGGTGTTGGGGATACGGATCAGAAGATCGTACTTGATACTGGTGTGGGAAAGCAGGGAATAACCGAAATTTCCGTGCAGAATGTTGTTGAGCCAGCGGATATACTGAACATAAACGGGATCGTTCAGTCCATAGGCTTCTCTTCTCGCTTCGATCTCAGCGGCGCTCATGTCCGGAGTGGTAATGGCGTCCACTGCATCGTAGGGGGCCATATTGATCAGGACAAAGCAGATCACGGTGATGAGGATCAGAAGCGGGATCGCCTGGGCAATACGCTTAATGATATACTTTAGCATGTCATTTCTCCTTCAAATGCCCTTCGGCCCATGGTTTCTGTTTCCATGGACGGGCCTAATACAGAGAGAGTTACCATGTAATCGCTTGCATGGTAACTCACTGTCTGCATCGCCTCCCGGAAGGGAGACATGTTCATAAATTACTCGTTGATGGTGAGCTTTGACAGATCCTTGATGGAGTAGATCGGAACAAGTCCGGCCTCTTCTACGTTGCCGACTCTTGCGTTGGTCACAAGGGTCCTCATGTTGGATCCCAGAGGATAGAAGATCGCATCCTCCTGAAGCATAGCCTGGATCTGGCTGTACAGAGGCTTTCTGGCCTCGACGTCGGTAACCTGGTCTGCCTGTACCCAGAGCTCATCCACATCATCTCTGCTGTAACGGAAGCTGTTGTCGCCGTCCTGTGAGAACAGAGGTGCATAGAGGTTCGGGTCGGTGCCCATGATGTAGCCGCCAAGGTACATATCGAAGTCGCCGTTCTCCTTATCCTGGTAAGCTGCGGTCCATGCTGCGGACTCAACACCGTTGAGCTCTACATTGATGCCGATCGCCTTCAGCTCAGCCTGGATGGTAAGAGCCATACGCTCCTGCTGTGCGTCGCTGACAAGGTACATGATGTTGATATCGGTGGGGCCGCCTGCAGTCAGTTCCTTTGCAAGCTCTACATTCTGCTCATACTTCTCTACTGCAGAATCATCGTAGTACTCGTTGACCGGCGGAAGGAAGGTGTAGCCTGCCTCGTAGAATTCCGGATCGGAGTAAGCAGCCATGAGGATCTCGTCCTTGTTCAGGGCATAGAAGATACCTCTTCTGTAGTCTGCATCCTGCATCTTCTCAGAGGTGGGATTCAGAGCCATGTAAGCCACACGGCCTTCGGTGTAGTTGTAGATGTTGAAGTTCTCATTGCCCTCATAGGGAAGCAGCTGCTCCGGAGTGGAAGCCATCCAGGCATCAACTTCGCCGTTCTGAAGAGCCAGGGTTGCGGTATCCTCGTTCTCAACGACTCTGTATACCACGTTCTCAATGCTGGGCTTACCCAGTACATAGTTCGGGTTTGCCTTGAACTGCAGATACTGGCCGGTCTCGTACTTCTCCAGTACATAGGGGCCGTTTCCTACAGGCTGCTCCTCCAGCATGTTCACATCAAAGGTTCCCTTATCTGCGAAGTAGTGCTCCGGAAGCATGAAGAGCTCTGCGGAAAGCAGCTCGAACATGGAGGCGGAGGGTGCCGGAAGGATGAACTTTACGGTAAGGTCGTCAACCTTCTCCACAGTGATGGGCTGGTTGTTGACATAGAGCAGCGGTCCATTCTCGTTCTGGGCGTTGATGGTGAATACCACGTCGTCAGCAGTGAGGGGCTCTCCGTCAGACCACTTCAGGTCCGGCTTCAGCTTGCAGGTCCACTCGGTAGCGTCCTCGTTGGCCTCCATGCTCTCAGCCAGGATGTAGTCCACGGTACCGTCCAGGTTGATGTAGTACAGCGGAGCGTACAGTACCTTACAGGTCATAAGACCGTAACGGTCGTCTGCCGTAAGGGGATTCAGGGTGTTTCCGGTATCACCTGCGATGGCGTAGGTGAAGGTGCTTCCGCCGCCGGTGGTGGTGGCAGCAGCTCCCTCTGTTCCGGTGGCAGCAGCGCCTTCAGCAGCAGTTTCTGAGGGTGCAGCCTCTTCCACTACAGTGCCGCTGCAGCCGGCCAGAAGAGATGCGGCCATGGACATAGCCATAAGGCCGGTAAGAAGTCTCTTTTTCATTTGTAGGTCCTCCCTTATTAATTTCCAGAAGATGAATTTTTATTCATCTTAATTCTTCGCTAAAAATAACATAAAAAAAGAAGCTTTGTCAATAAAACTGGCAAAACTTCATAATATTTTTTATCACATTATTAATAATATCAGCTAGATATCAGCTAGAGGGATGTTTTATATAACCAAAAGTCATACCGGTTATTACCGGGAAAGGCAATAGTCCTTCAGGCAGAGAATCGCCTCCCGGTAACCCTCAAAGCCCATTCCATAGAAGGTCTTCAGGCAGGCTGCCGAAATGAAGGAGTGATGCCGGAATTCTTCCCGTTCATAGATATTGGAAAGATGTACCTCGCAGGCCGGGATACTGACTGCCTTCAGGGCGTCCAGGATGGCGACGCTGGTATGGGTGTAGGCGGCGGGATTGATGACTATGCCGTCATACAGACCGTAGGCCCGCTGGATCTCGTCCACGATGGCCCCCTCATGATTGGACTGGAAGAAATCCGCCTGGATGTCCTCTTTTTTGCAGACCTCCCGGATAAAATCCAGAAGTCCCTCATAGGTCTCGCTTCCGTAGATATTTTTTTCCCGGATCCCCAGCATATTCAGATTGGGACCGTTGATGATCAGAAATTTCATGGCTTCTCCTCTCCTTTGCCCTGATGTTCAAAAAGTCTTTGGATCGCTTCTGCACAGGCTTTTGCAGAACCGTTATTTTCCACCTGCGCCTCCGCCCAGGCCTGATACAGGGGCAGCCGTTCCCGGTACATGCGGCACAGGGTCTCATGATCCCTGGAAAGGGGACGCCCCTCTGTTTCCAGGGACTGAAGCTCCCGTTCCAGGAAAAAGATACGGCCGTTCTGCCGAAGGGCTCCGTAATTTTCCCTTCGCAGCACTACCCCGCCGCCGCAGGCGATGACGATCCCCTGGCGGCTTCCGATCTTCTGACAGATCAGGCTCTCCTTTTTCCGGAAGCCCTCCTCTCCCTCCAGGGAAAAGATCTCCGGGATGGACTGGCCGTATTCCTCCTCCAGAGCCGTATCCAGGTCCACAAAGGGACGCCCGAGCTCCTCGGCAATGATCCGGCCAACCGTGGACTTGCCGGAGGAAGGCATGCCGATGAGCACCAGATCTGTAAGGTCTTCCGTAAGCTTTCTGTAGATCCCTCTGATCTGCTCCAGGTCTTCCTCCGGGATCCGTTCCGGGGAAAAGTCCTCAGCTTTGCCGGAAAGAAGCGTTTCGTCTCCGGCAAAGAACAGGTCGGAAGCAAATTTGGCCTGAGCCACCAGCATGAAAAGACCGTTGGTACAGGGGATGCCAAGCTCCTCCGCTTCCAGAAGCAGAGGGGTCCTGAGGGGATTGTAGATCACATCGATCACCCCTTCGCATGCTGGAAAATCGGAAAGCCTGATAAGGCTTTCCCCGTTTCCTGGATACATGCCCACAGGGGTGGTATTGATTATGACCTGACTGTCATAATGAGCTGAGAGATTATTGTAGTTATGTTCGCCCTTCCGTGATACCACGATGATCTCAGCTGCTCCCCCATCCTCCGCCACAGCCTGTGCCGTCAGGGAGGTGCCTCCGCTGCCGAGGATCAGGACCTTTTTCCCGGAAAAGCTGATCCCTGTCTCATGGGCCATGCAGGCAAGCCCCATATAGTCCGTATTGTCACCGTAAAGGCTTCCGTCGGAAAGCTTTACCACCGTATTGACACTCCCGATCTTTCCGGCCCGCTGAGAGATCCGGAACAGGAAGGGGATCACCTCCCGCTTATAGGGGATGGTAACGTTGAGGCCGGAAAATTCCCTTCTCCGGAAAAAATCGGAAAGGGCTTCCTTTGGCAGTGGGATCAGACCGTAGTCCGGGTTTCCCAGCATATTGTGGATAAGGGGAGAAAAGCTATGTCCCAGCTTTTCTCCCAGAAGTCCGTACTTCATCTTATGCTCCTCAGATCATTTCAGAATAGCTTCCCAGGAAGGTGAACGGATCGAATTCATCGTCGAACTCTCCCAGAAGCTCCGGTACCTTTTCGTCATAGATGCTGGCATTCAGATCGAAATAGAAAAGGAATTCAAAGTCCTTTCCTGGCATGGGACGGCTCTCCAGCTTGGTCAGGTTGAGCCCCAGGGTGGAAAATCTGGAAACCACGTTGTAAAGGGTACCGGGCTTATGGGCAATGGAGAACATCATGCTGACCTTGTCGGCCCCGGGATAGATCTCCAGGGACTTGGAGATGCAGATGAAACGGGTATAGTTGTTGTCATTGTTCTGGACCGTATTGGACAGGACGGAAAGGCTGTAAAGCTCTGCGCAGTTCTTGGAGGAAATGGCTGCCACGTCGTTCCGTTCTGATTCCGCCACAAATTTTGCGGCAACGGCAGTATTCTCGCATACGGTGATCTTGACGCCCTTTAAGCTCTTCAGGAATTCGCTGCACTGGTCCAGGGCCTGCTGATGGGAATAGATCTCCTTGATGTCGGAGAGCTTCGTACCCTTTTTCGCCAGCAGGTTATGATCGATGCGGAGCTTGATGCTGCGGACGATATAGAAGTTGTGCTTTTTCATCAGGTCGTAGACCTCATTGACGGAGCCTGCCGTACTGTTTTCAATAGGCAGGATGCCATAGCGGCACAGTCCGCTCTCCACTGCCTGAAATACGCCGGAGAAGCTATTGAAATATATGATGTTGGGAAGGGAGAAAAGCTTGTCGCAGGCATTCTGGGAATAGGCCCCTTCCACGCCCTGGCAGGCCACCACGGCCCTCGAGGGAAATACGGGATCCGTATTCCGGATGGCTTCCTGCACCCGCTCCTTCAGGGAGGAGGTGGCGCCGATGAGCTGTCTCTGATAGGAACGGCTCACATCCAGCAGGGTGCCGTAGAGGACCCGGATATAGCTTTCAAAATCCTTTCCCGCCAGGTCACAGACATGGTTTATCACCTCCCGCTCCCGGCTGCGGTCAAATACGGACATGTGATTATCCTTTTTGTAGGCCGCGATCTCCTTGGAGAGCTCCATACGCTTTACGAAAAGGGAGGTAAGCTCCTCGTCGATCCGGCTGATGCTGTTTCTTGCTTCCTGTAAATCCATTTTTTTATACTCCATTTCTGTTTATTCTGCTGTTCTGATGTTCTGCCTCCAGATAAAGGTCCCAGAGGGCGATGGCAAGGGCTGCCTCCATACAGGGGACTGCCCTGGGGACGATGCAGGGATCATGCCTTCCATGGATCTGAAGCCCTGTCTCCTCCATCCGGGACAGGGATACGGAGGCCTGCTCCTTTGCAATGGAAGGGGTAGGCTTAACGGCGGCCCGAAAGATCAGGGGCATGCCGGTGGTGATACCCCCAAGGATCCCTCCTGCGTGATTGGTCTTTGTACGGACCTCTCCATCTGCGATCTCATAGGGGTCGTTATGCTCGCTTCCCCGGAGAACTGCAGCCCGGAAGCCCTCTCCGAATTCAAGGCCTTTAACCGCAGGGATCCCGAAGACGATCTGGGCGATCTTATTTTCCACGCCGTCAAAGATGGGCTCTCCCAGGCCGCAGGGAAGACCGATGGCGGCGCATTCGATGATGCCGCCCACAGAATCCCCCTCCTGCCGTGCGGAGGCGATGAGATCCTGCATTTTCTCTCCCTGTCCCGGATCATTTACCGGAAAGTCTCCGGCTCCGGCTGAAAGAAGGACTTCCGGATCCAGATTCACGGGATCATAGGGCTGATCCTGGATGGAGCCGATGGCGGCGATATGGGCTCCCAGGAGGATGCCTCGTTTTGCCAGCATCTGGCGGCAAAGAGCCCCGGCAAAACATAAGGGGGCTGTCAGCCGGCCGGAAAAATGCCCGCCGCCCCGGATATCATGGAAGTTCCCATACTTCACATAGGCGGGGTAATCCGCATGGGATGGCCTTGGCACATCCCGAAGGCCGGAATAATCTTTGGAGCGCTGATCTCTGTTTTGGATGACTGCGCAGACGGGAGCACCGCAGCTAACAAGACAGCCGCAGGCTCCGGTAGAAGTGCCTGCATCTCCTTCCTCCGGCAGCAGTCCCGAAAGAATCTCCGGAAGGTCCTCCTCCTTCCTTGCGGTGGAATAGGCGTTTTGTCCCGGAGCCCTCCGCTTCATGAAGGCCTTTACCGCCTCCATGTCGAAGCGCTCTCCTGCGGGGATTCCATCCATCACCACTCCGATGCCCTGGGAATGGGACTGACCGAAAATGGAGATCCGTATATTTTTACCGTATTCAGATGACATCCGTTTTACCTCCAAGTTGATTCAGATCCGCAAAAAAGGCGGGATAGGATTTGCTGACGGTTTCTGCCCCGGTAATGACCACGGGAGCGTCGCAGGCGGAGGCCAGGAGGGCTGCAGTCATGACGATACGGTGATCGTTGCAGCCATCTACGGACACGCCTCCAGGAAGCCTCTCCTTTCCATGGATCAGAAGGCCATCCGGAAGCTCGGCCACATCGGCCCCCAGGGCTGAAAGAAGTCCGGAAACGGCTGCCAGACGGTCGCTTTCCTTAAGCCGCAGACGTTCCGCCCGGATGAACCTTGTGACGCCGGGGGATATGGCAGCCAGGGCAGAAAGGATCGGTACCAGATCCGGGATACCGGAGGCGTCGATCACCCGCTCACCATCCCTGGGAGGACCGGAGAAAAGTCCGGAAAGGATCTCCTTCACTGCCCTGTCTCCCTGAAGGGAATCCGATCTGAGACCCGAGACCCGGATCTGATTTTCTCCCATCCGGTCTCCGCAGAGCCAGAAGGCGGCGTTGGACCAGTCTCCCTCCGCTTCATAGAGCTCCGGGGCATGATATCCGGTGGATCCGTCATAGAAAAACCGGTTTCCCTCCCGGCGGATCCTTACGCCGAAGCGCTGCATGGTATCGAGGGTCATGTCCACATAGGCAGCGGACTGAAGCTCCGTGGTAAGCTGAAGCTCCGAAGGACCCCCCAGTAAGGGAAAGGCCAGAAGAAGCCCTGTAATATACTGTGAGCTGATATTGCCGGGAAGAAGGAAGCTCCCGTTTCTGAGTCCTCCCTCTGTGGTAAGGGGCAGCTGATCTCCCGTAACCACTGCTCCGTGCTCCCGCAGAAGGGAGGTCAGAAGGGAGATGGGACGCTCCGGAAGCTTCCCTGCTCCGCTGAAGTCACAGCGAAGCTTCAGGGCTGACATGACCGGCAGCAGAAAGCGCAGGGTGGATCCGCTCTCTCCGCAGAAAATCCCGGCGGTACCTTCCTTTGTTCCGGAAATAGGAATTACCCGGAGCAGTGCCTCTTCCTCCGAATAGCGGATCCCGGCACCTGCGGCATTGAGACAGCGGACCGTGGCCTCAATATCCCTGGAATAGACATTACAGCGTATGCTGCAGGGGTTGTGGGACAGGGCTGCGCAGATCAGGGCCCTGTGGACATCGGATTTGGAAGAAATGGCAGAAAGGGTTCCGGACAGCCTTCCGGGATAGATTCTGATATCCATGCTTATCCTCTCCCTTCTTCTATTCCGTAAGCTATAAGCTCAGACAGGCGGGACACCGGTACCGGATAGAGGCGGCAGCTTCCGATGGACTCAGGAAGGATCAGGGTGATCTCATCTCCCCGGCGCTTTTTATCTGACAGGGCCACCTGGGCCAGTTCCTCCGGTCCGTAGGGGGAGGTCACGGGAAGTCCCTGCCGCAGAAGGGTCCTGCGGATCCGTTCCGGCACCTCCGGGCTGCAGAGGCCAAGGTGACGGGCAATGCCTGCGGCAATGACCGTGCCGATGGAGACTGCATGGCCGTGGGTGACGGTAAAGTGACTCAGCTTTTCCACCCCATGGCCTATGGTATGGCCCAGATTCAGAAGCTGTCGGGTCCCATGATCGAATTCATCCGTCAGTACTACATCCCGTTTGATGGAAACGCACTCCTCAATGATCTCCGGAAGCTTTTCCCTCACATCTCCTGACTCAAAGATTCCGAAGAGCTCCGGGGAAGAAAGGATCCCGTATTTTACCGCTTCTGCGGAGCCGTCGGCAAAGACCTCCTCAGGAAGGGTGGAAAGAGTCCCGTGATCGCAGATCACAAGGGAAGGCTGCCAGAAGGCACCCGCCAGGTTCTTTCCGCTCTGAAGATCGATTCCCGTTTTTCCACCAACGGAGGAATCGATGGCGGCAAGGAAGGTGGTGGGGATCTGTACGAAGGGGATCCCCCTCAGGTAGGTGGCGGCGGCAAAGCCTGCCATATCTCCCGTCACACCGCCTCCAAGGGCCACCAGAAGGTCGCTTCTGGTAAGCTGTTCCCTGGCCAGAAATTCCAGGATATCGATGTAGACTGTGGCGTTCTTTGAGGCCTCTCCGTTTGGAAATACGTATTTGCAGACAGAGTAGCCTGCCCTTTCCAGGGAATCCTCCACGGTGGAGCTATAAAGCCCATCCACGATATCATCCGTTACAAGGGCGATCCGGCAGGGCTTCTTTACTTCCCTGATCAGTTCTCCCGTATCCGGAAGCAGACCCTTTCCGATGAGGATCCTGTAAGGTGTATTTGTATTGACATCAACTGTTTTCATAGCTGTCGATTCCCTCCTTGCATTCCCGGCCTTCCCTAAGGAGCCGGAAGAGCATGTCCCTGTTTCCATCAGACAGGGCATCCCGGTATTCCGTAAGACGCTGGATGATCCCATCCACCTCTGTAAGGAGGCTGTCCCGGTTGTCCAGAAAGAGCTCCGTCCACATGGTCTCATTGAGCCTTGCAACCCGGGTCAGATCCTTATAGCTCCCGGCGGAAAATCCGTAGTGCTGCCTGGCCGTGGGACTTTTTACATAGGCACTGGATACCACGTGGGCCAGCTGGGAGGTAAAGGCGATCACCCGGTCGTGCTCCTGAGCTGTGGTCAGGGTGATCCTTCCGAAGCCCAGGGACAGAAAGAATTCTTCCGCAAGCTTCAGGGTGCCGTTCTGCTCAAGGTCCTCTCTCCTGCCCTCCGGCGGAACCAGGATCATGGAAGCTCCCCGGAACAGATCCCTGTCTGCATTTTCATAGCCGCTTTTTTCCTTTCCCGCCATGGGATGGCCTCCTAGGTAGCGAAGCTTCGAGCCCTCCGGGGAGGAAATAAGCTCTTCCATGGGGCCCATGACTGCCTGCTTCACGCCGCAGAGGTCTATCAGGAGACAGCCGGGCCGGAGCCTCTCCAGGTGGGAACGGATATATTCCACGGAAGCTGCCGGATAAAGGGCCAGAAGCAGCAGATCGCAGTCCGGAAGGTTCTCCTCCCCAAGGACATCCTGGATCCCTCCGTCGGAAAGGGCTGCGGAAAGCACGGCTTCATCAAGGTCAAAGCCCAGGACGCGGTGGTCCGTAAAGGCGGAGGCAGCCTTTGCCATGGATCCGCCTATGAGGCCCAGGCCTGCGATTCCAATGATCATAAAGCGATCTCCTTCTTTCCGACTACGGGAAGGATCTGATTCAGCTCCTTTGTCAGGGATGCAAAGGCATCCGGCGTGATGGACTGGGGCCCGTCACATTTTGCATGGGGCGGATCGTTGTGGACTTCGATGATGAGTCCGTCTGCTCCTGCCGCTGCCGCCGCAAGGGACATGGGGCGGACCATCCGGGCGATGCCTGTGGCATGGCTTGGATCTACGATCACCGGCAGATGGGAAAGCTCCTTGATCACCGGGATGGCGGACAGGTCCAGGGTGTTCCTGGTATAGGTCTCGAAGGTACGGATGCCTCTTTCACAGAGGATGACCTGCTCATTGCCGCCGGCCATGATATACTCCGCACTCATGAGAAGCTCCTGGATGGTGTTGGCCAGTCCCCGCTTCAGAAGGATGGGCTTCCGGATATGTCCAAGCTCCTTCAGAAGCTCAAAGTTCTGCATGTTCCGGGCTCCTACCTGGATCACGTCCACATCTTCAAACAGGGGCAGGTGGGAGGCGTCCATGATTTCCGTTACGATGGGAAGCCCCGTCTTTTCCTTGGCCTTCAGAAGAAGCTTGAGTCCCTCTGCCCGCATTCCCTGGAAGGCATAGGGGGAGGTGCGGGGCTTGAAGGCCCCGCCCCGGAGCATGGTGGCGCCGGCCTTTTTCACTTCCTCTGCAATGGTGCAGATCTGCTCCTCGGATTCCACGGAACAGGGACCGGCGATCACCTGGAAGTAGCCGCCTCCGATCCGGCTTCCTCCCACTTCCACGATGGTATCGTCGGGATGGAATTTACGGTTGGCATTTTTGAAGGGCTCCTGGATCCGCTTGACGGATTCCACGAATTCCAAACCCTGCAGCAGGTCCTCGTCCACCACGGAGGTATCCCCCACAAGGCCAAGGATCGTCTGGTATTTTCCAACGGAAAGGTGGGTCTCCACCCCCATGGACTTCAGCCAGGTGATCAGATTGTCGATCTGGTTCTGCTGTGTGTTTTCCTTCAGTACAAGTATCATTTTCTTCCTCCTTATCCTGTTCCGCTCCGGCAGTCCTGCCTGTTCCTGCGCGGAGCCCCGGTTTCATAAAAAAAGCTCCGCAGTGTTTTCCTGCGAAGCTCAGCTTTTGTTTTGATATCCTGACAAAAATGTTGAGTTTTTATTTTGCAGCAAAACACGAATAAACCTTACCCTTCTCGAAGGTAAAGTAAAAGTAAAAGTAATATGCAGCTGCATTTACGATCTGCTTCATGTTCGTGCTCCAAAATAAATTTACGCCATCAATCATAGCATAATCATTTAGTGATGTAAAGTGGGAAAATGCCCTTTTTCCGTTTTTTTGAATGCAGGGACCGGATCATCCGAAGAGCTCCTCTGCGATCTGTTTCCAGGCCCGGATGGAAGCCTGAAGTTTTTCATGGGAAACGCAGTAGGCGATCCGCACATATCCCTCTCCCCGGAAGGAGGATCCGGGAACCACCAGGATACAGTGTTTTTTGCACCGGGCAACAAAATCCGCCTCCGGCTCCGGTGCCTTCATCCAGAGATAAAAGGCTCCCTCCGGATAGACACAGGAAAAACCGAGCTTTGAGAGCTCCTCATAAAGAAATCTCCTGTTTCTGTCATAATATCCCACTGTCTCCGTAAGATCCGTTCCGATCACCTCTGCCACTGCCTTCTGCATCAGGGAGGGGGCATTTACGAAGCCGCTGATCCGGTTGGCGATCACTGCTCCGTTGAAAAGCTCCTTCCATCCCGTGACCGTATCCGGGATCAGCAGATAGCCGATACGCTCTCCCGGCAGGGAAAGGGACTTGGAGAAGGAATAGCAGACCACGGCATTGTGATAGAATTCCGTAACAAAGGGGACTTCACAGCCGTCATAGCTCAGTTCCCGGTAGGGCTCGTCGGAGATCAGAAGGATCTCTCTGCCAAAACGCTCCTCTGCCTCAAGAAGCACCTCCGAAAGCTGCTGCAGGGTCTTTCTGCCATAGACCACCCCCGTTGGATTGTTGGGGGTATTGATGATCACCGCCTTCGTCTTGCTGCTTAAGGACTCCCTCAAGGCCTCCAGATCCGGAAGGAAGGTCTCCGGCAGGGTGGGCACCTCCCGCAGGAGGCCGCCGTAATTCTGCACATAGGCCCTGTATTCCATGAAATAGGGGGTGAAGACGATCACCTCATCCTCAGGGTCCAGGATGGTCTTAAGGAGAATATTCAGTCCGCAGGCAGCTCCCACGGTCATGATCATATTGTCCTCGGAAAATCCGGTGCCGAAGCGGCGGTTCAGATCCTCCGCAAGGGTCCTCCTGACCTCGGGAAAACCGGCATTGGGCATATAGCCGTGAAGCACCACGGGATCCGAGTCCTTCACGAGCCTGAGGATCGCTTCCTCCACGGCTCCGGGAGCCGGTACGTTGGGATTTCCCAGGGAAAAATCAAAAACATTTTCAGCTCCGAATTCCTGCTGCATCCGGAGGCCCTCCTCGAACATGGCCCGGATGGCGGAATTGTTCCGGATGAAGGGCTGCATGCTCCGGCTGATGAGCCCCGGAGGGGTATGGCCGAAGTCCGGCCCTGGAAGATTGGTCTTATCGATGGTTCTTGGTTTCATGTTTTTTCTGCCTTCTTTCTCTCAGTTCCATGGTCCGCCGGATAGGGATTATCAGCGGATAAAGTTGGTAAAGGTCTTCTGCTCCTGCTCCGGAAGGGGGATTCCGGCCTTCTTTCCCGCCTCGATGCACTTCAGGATCCAGGCCATGTTCCGGGCCAGGGTGCGCATGGTCTGAAGGCCCTCCAGATCCTGTCTGGCCTCCTCTGCAGAGTTCCCGTGGATCTGATTCCAGTACTGGGAACCGGGAAGGATCATGTTGTTCATCAGATAATACTGGTTGAGCCGTTCAAAGCTCTCGGTGGCACCGCCTCTCCGGCAGCTAACCACAGATGCAGCCACCTTTCCGGCCATACGGGAGCCGCCGGCATAAAAGAGCCTGTCCATGAAAGAACAGAGCTGGCCGCTGGGGCCGGAATAATAGACCGGAGAACCGAAAACAAAGCCGTCAAATTCATCCAGCCGTGCAAGGACCTCATTTACCAGGTCTCCCCGGACGCACTGACCGCTTGTCCAGCAGGCTCCGCAGGCCATGCAACCAGGAACAGCCTTTGTGGTGAGCCAGAGGAGCTCTGTTTCCATGCCCTGACGCTGAAGCTCCTCTGCTGTCTCCTGCAGGGCCGTATAGGTGCAGCCCTTCTGGTGGGGACTGCCATTTACAAGTAATACCTTCATCTCTCCCATACCTCCTGATAAATTCTGAATCATTATACATCATATTCTGTAAAAATACAAAGGCGCCCTGTCTTCCATGGAAAACAGGACGCCCCTTTTTGCCGGGGTCAGGAAAGTCTCCTGATCCGCCGGCCTTACGGTTTATTCAAAATAGGTCTTTGCAGCCCGGAACATGCCGATGTCGTAGTTTCCGGGGACATTGCGGTAAAGCAGGTCTCCGATACGCTCTGCATGGCCCATCTTTCCGAATACGCGGCCGTCCGGAGAGGTGATGCCCTCTACGGCGCAGATGGATCCGTTGGGATTATAGCGGATATCCATGGTGGGATCTCCCTGCAGGTCTGCGTACTGGGTGGCGATCTGTCCGTTTTCCGCAAGCCTGCGGATCAGCTCCTCGGAGGCCAGGAAACGGCCCTCTCCATGGGAGATGGGAACGTTATATACCTCGCCCGGCTTTGTGTTGATGAGCCAGGGGGACTTGTTGGAGGCGATCCTGGTGCGGACGATCTTGGACTGGTGTCTGGCAATGGTATTGAAGGTAAGGGTGGGACAATTCTCATCCGTATCCATGATCTCGCCATAGGGAACCAGCCCCAGCTTGATCAGTGCCTGGAAACCGTTGCAGATACCGCACATGAGGCCGTCCCGCTGGGTAAGGAGCTTCATGACAGCCTCCCGGATCCGCTCGTTGCGGAAGAAGGAGGTAATGAACTTGGCGGAACCGTCAGGCTCATCTCCTCCGGAGAAACCGCCGGGGATAAAGATGATCTGGCTGTCTGCGATCTCCTTTGCCACTGCATCCACGGATTCCCGGATATCCTCCGCAGAGAGATTCCGGATCACCATGATCTTCGGATCAAGACCTGCGTCGGAAACGGCCTTTGCGCTGTCATATTCGCAGTTGGTTCCCGGGAATGCAGGGATCAGGACCTTCGGTGCAGCATGCTTTACGAGGGGCTTCGGCCACTCCTTTGCCTCATAGACGAAGGCCTCTTCCTTGGTGCCCTCTCCCGCAGGTCTTTCCGTGCTCATGTTGCAGCTGAAGACCTTCTCCAGACGGTTCTCATAATCCTTCAGGAGTCCGTTAAGGGAAAGGCTCTCTCCGTTATAGCTGATCTCTCCGCTCTCATTGGTGGTACCCAGATCCCGTACCTCAAAGCCGCCTTCCTTTACGGCGTCGCAGTGATAGATGAGATCTGCGGTCTCCGGCTGGTCTGTCTCCACAATGAAGGAGCCATAGGCATAGCCGAAGATGTCCTCCACGGACAGACTCTCCGCAAAGCGGAAGCCGATCATGTTTCCGAAGCACTGCTTCATAACGGCCTCTGCGGGGCCTCCCATGCAGGGAGTGTAAACGGAAAGGAGCTTTCCGTTGCAGATGGCCTTGTGGACCGTCCCGTAAAGGGCCTTCAGGGAGCCGATCTCCGGAAGACCGTTTTCCAGATACCTGGGTCTGAGCCAGAGCACTCTGCTTCCGGTGTGCTTGAACTCAGGAGAGATGATATTCTGTGCCTTTTCCGTGGTGATGGCAAAGGAAACCAGGGTGGGCGGTACATCCAGCTTTTCAAAGCTTCCGCTCATACTGTCCTTTCCGCCAATGGCTGCGATCTCCAGATCCAGCTGTGCGGAGAAGGCACCCAGAAGAGCACATAAGGGCTGGGACCAGCGCTTCCCGTCATGTCCCGGCTTCTTGAAGTACTCCTGGAAGGTAAGATATACATCGGAGAACTCCGCACCCTCAGCCACAAGCTTTGATACGGATTCCACAACTGCCAGATAAGCGCCCTTATAGGGATCCTTTTCCGCGATCAGGGGATTATAGCCCCAGGCCATGACGGAGCAGTCGTCCGTGTGGCCCTTTTCTACGGATACCTTGGCAGCCATTGCCTGGATAGGGGTCATCTGGTATCTGCCGCCAAAGGGCATCAGGATGCTTCCGGCACCGATGGTGGAGTCAAAGCGTTCGGAAAGTCCCTTCTTGGAGCAGATGTTAAGGTCTTCGGAAAGGGCCCTGAGGTTCTCCGTAAACCCGCCCTTGACCTCCTTCTGGATGGAGGCAGGAGCTTCCGTTTCGATCTCGATATGCTTTTCAGCGCCGTTTGAATTCAGGAACTCTCTGCTGATATCCACGATGTTCCTGCCGTTCCAGCTCATGACAAGTCTGGGCTCCTCCTGGACGGTGGCCACGACGGTGGCCTCCAGGTTCTCCCTGTGGGCAAGCTCCATGAAGGCTTCTGCGTCCTCCGGAGCAACTACCACTGCCATACGCTCCTGGGATTCGGAAATGGCCAGCTCCGTGCCGTCCAGACCGTCATATTTTTTCGGTACCTTGTCCAGGTTGATGAGAAGTCCGTCTGCCAGCTCTCCGATGGCAACGGAAACACCGCCGGCACCGAAATCGTTACAGCGCTTGATCATACGGGAGGCCTTCGGATCCCGGAACAGACGCTGCAGCTTTCTCTCCTCCGGTGCATTACCCTTCTGGACCTCTGCACCGCAGGTCTCTATGGAGTGAAGATTGTGGGCCTTGGAGGAACCGGTGGCTCCGCCGCAGCCGTCACGGCCGGTACGGCCTCCCAGAAGGATGATCACATCTCCCGGAAGGGGGCGTTCCCGTCTTACATTTTCTGCAGGAGCGGCTGCCACAACGGCACCGATCTCCATACGCTTTGCCGCATAGCCGTCATGATACAGCTCGTCTACGATACCCGTGGCAAGGCCGATCTGGTTTCCGTAGGAGGAATAGCCTGCCGCTGCCGTGGTAACGAGCTTTCTCTGGGGAAGCTTGCCGGGAAGGGTCTCGGAAAGGGACCTGGTGGGATCTGCGGCACCGGTCACGCGCATGGCGTGATATACATAGGAACGACCGGAAAGGGGATCCCGGATGGCGCCGCCGATACAGGTGGCTGCTCCACCGAAGGGCTCGATCTCCGTAGGATGGTTATGGGTCTCGTTCTTAAAGAGCAGGAGCCAGTCCTGATCCTCTCCGTCCACATTGACCTTGATCTTTACGGTGCAGGCGTTGATCTCTTCGGACTCGTCCAATTTCTCCAGCTTTCCTTCCTTCCGGAGATACTTAGCAGCCAGGGTGGCGATGTCCATGAAGTTCACGGGCTTTGTGCGGTTTAAGGCAGAACGGGTATCCATGTACCTCTGCCATGCAGCGGAAAGCTCCGGATCTGCAAAGCTGACCTTGTCGATGGTGGTCAGGAAGGTGGTGTGGCGGCAGTGATCCGACCAGTAGGTGTCGATCATACGGATCTCCGTAATGGTGGGATCCCTGTGCTCACTGCGGAAATACTCCTGGCAGAAACGGATGTCGTCAAAATCCATGGCCAGGGACAGCTCATCCCGCAGGGCGGAAAGGGCATCCTCGGAAAGATCGATGAAGCCCTCCAGGGTCTTTACCTCCGTGGGGATCTCATACTTTACGTCCAAGGTATCCACGGGATCCAGAGAGGCTTCTCTGGCCTCCACAGGGTTGATCACATAATGCTTGATGGCGGCAAGCTCCGTCTCGGAGAGCTTTCCGTAAAGCTTGTAGACCCTTGCAGTCCGTACAAGGGGCCTGTCTCCCTCGGAAAGGATCTGGATACACTGGGCGGCGCTGTCTGCCCGCTGGTCATACTGACCGGGCAGATATTCCACGGCAAAAACAGAGCATTCGGACTCGGAAAGGCCGGAAAGGACCTGGTCCTCCTCCGTCAGTCTCCCGCCCTCTGCCTTTGCGCTGTAATAGTCCTTTGCGGGAATGGAATTAAGATGGTCCGTTACCAGATCCAGCTGAGGCTCGGAAAAGACGGTATGTCTTGCCTTTTCAAAGACCTCCGGTGAGATCCGGTCAACGTCATATCGGTTAAACAGTCTGACAGCCTGAAGGGAGCTGATGCCAAGGAAACTCCTGGCGTCCTGAAGAAGGGCTGTGGCTTCATTCTCCAGACCGTGCTTTTTTTCTGAATAGATACGGTATACCATGTGGGAACTCCTTTAGTTTTCTCTGGATGCCTGCAGGGCTCTTGCTCCGATATCATGCCGGTAGTGCATATCCTGGAAGCTGATTTCGGAAACCTTCCGATAGGCCTTTTCGATGGCCTCCCGCAGGGTGGGAGCGGTTTCCGTGACTCCCAGTACCCGGCCTCCCGCCGTAACGGGAGTGCCGTCCTTGTCTGCAACGCCGGCCATATAGATGCTGCTCCGGTCCGCTGGAAGGGTAATGGGATATCCCTTCTGATAGCTTTCCGGATAACCGCCGGAAGCAAGGATCACGCAGGCAGCACACTCCTCCTTCCACTGAATGGAAATCTCGGACAGACGCTCCTCCGTAACGGCCTGCATGATGGTCAGCAGATCCGTTTTCAGAAGCGGCAGGACCACCTGGGTCTCCGGGTCTCCGAAACGGCAGTTATATTCGATGACCTTCGGGCCATCCTCCGTCAGCATGAGGCCGAAATAAAGGCAGCCCTTGAAGGTCCGGCCTTCGCTGTTCATGGCCTCCATGGTGGGCAGGAAGATCTCCTCCATACAGCGGTCTGCGATCTCTTTGGTGTAGTATGGATTGGGAGCGATGGTACCCATACCACCGGTATTCAGTCCCTGGTCTCCATCCAGAGCTCGCTTATGGTCCATACTGGAGATCATGGGCACAAGGGTCTTTCCGTCGGTAAAGCTTAAGACGGATACCTCGGGACCCGTAAGGAATTCTTCGATAACAAGCTCGTCGCCGCTCTTTCCGAACTTCCGCTCCTCCATGATGGTGTGAACCGCTTCCCGGGCCTCTTCCCTGGTATTGGCGATGAGGACGCCCTTTCCCAGGGCCAGACCGGAGGCCTTCAGTACCACGGGGATCCGGCAGGTCTCCACATAGGCATAGGCCTCTGCGGGATCCGTAAAGATCTCATAATCCGCTGTGGGGATGTGGTATTTCTTCATAAGGTTTTTGGCAAAGGCCTTGGAGCCCTCGATCTGAGCCGCCGCAGCGGAGGGACCGAAGGCCGGGATCCCGGCTTCCTCCATGGCGTCTGCCATGCCCATTACAAGGGGATCGTCCGGGGCAACCACAGCGTAGGAAACGCCATTTTCCTTACATAAGGACACTGCCCCCTCAATATCCGTGGCGGATACGGGAACACATTCCGCATCCTCCTTCATGCCCCCGTTCCCCGGCAGGGCGTATATGGTGGTAACGGACGGATTTTCACGAAGCTTTTTGATAATGGCATGCTCCCGGCCGCCGCTTCCGATCACAGCAATTTTCATCTTTCCCTCTCCTTTCCGCAACCGGCCGTCCATTAATGATGGAACAGACGCATGCCGGTAAAGCACATAGCCATATGATATTTGTTGCAGACAGCAATCACATTGTCATCCCGTACGCTTCCGCCGGGCTCTGCAATATAGCTTACGCCGGATTTCCTTGCCCGCTCGATGTTGTCGCCGAAGGGGAAGAAGGCGTCGGAGCCCAGGCAGACCCCGGTGATCTTTGAAAGATATTCCTTCTGCTCCGCCTTGGTAAAGGGCTCGGGACGCCGGGTGAAGTAGTTCTGCCAGTTTCCTTCCGAAAGGACGTCGTCGCATTCGTCGGAAATGTAAACATCGATCACATTGTCCCTGTCCGCACGGCCAAGTCCCTCCTTGAAGGGCAGGGAAAGGACCTTGTCGGACTGTCTGAGATGCCAGATATCTGCCTTCTGTCCTGCCAGCCTCGTGCAGTGGATCCTGGACTGCTGTCCTGCTCCCACGCCGATGGCCTGGCCGTCCGCTGCAAAGCAGACAGAGTTGGACTGGGTATATTTCAGGGTGATGAGAGCGATGAGCAGATCCCTCTTTGCCTCCTGGGGAATGTCCTTGTTCTCCGTTACCACATTTTCCAGGAGAGACTCATTGATCTCAAAATTGTTCCTGCCCTGTTCAAAGGTAACGCCGAATACCTGCTTGCGCTCGATCTCCTCAGGCACATAGGAAGGATCCACCTTGATGATATTATAGGCCCCCTTCTTTTTCTGCATCAGAAGCTTGAGGGCCTCCTCCGTATATCCGGGAGCGATCACACCGTCGGATACCTCTCTTTTCAGGATCCTCGCAGTGGTCTCGTCGCAGACATCGGAAAGGGCAACGAAATCGCCGAAGGAGCTCATGCGGTCCGTTCCTCTTGCCCTGGCATAGGCGCAGGCAAGGGGTGAATCGTCCAGTCCCTCGATGTCATCCACAAAGCAGGCCTTCTTCAGCTTGTCGGAAAGCTTCAGGCCCACGGCTGCCGAGGTGGGAGAAACATGCTTGAAGGAGGTGGCGCAGGGAAGTCCTGTGGCCTTCTTCAGCTCCATCACCAGCTGCCATGAATTCAGTGCATCCAGGAAATTGATATAACCCGGTCTTCCGTTGAGGATCTCAAAGGGAAGATCACTTCCGTTTTCCATATAGACCCTTGCCGGCTTCTGATTCGGGTTACAGCCGTACTTTAACTGAAATTCCTTCATCTCAATATCCCCCTTTAACCGATTTTATTATTTTTGTTGAAAAGTCTGTTTTCTGCCGCTCCGCTCTCAAGATCCACGTATCTGACGTAAAGGGAGATCTTGTTTTCCCCATGGAGGTTCTCCCAGATCCGGTTTGCGAAGGCGTCGATGTCATTTTCCATGGCCACCCGTTCCGGCTCTCCCTGGAAGGTGGGGATGGGATTTCCGTCGCACTCGTAGGTATGGATAAAATGTCCCAGGCCGGGAAGGGCTGCATACTCGTAGGTATAACGGTTGCAGGCGCTGCCCTCCGGATCTGCGGACTTCAGGATACTCATCTTATAGGTGAAGGCCCCCTCAGCAAAGGTAAGGAGGGCGCTGATCCTGGGCGTAAGATTGGGAGCGTCAGGCTCGAAGCATCTGCTGCGCAGGGCCTCCTCGAAGCTCTTTCCTTCCTTCATGAAGTCATAGATGGTGTCGGTCTGGTCTCCGTTTGTTACGATCAGCTGATCTCCAAGCTTCCGTACCGGCCGGTAAATGATGAGGCTTGGGTCCTCCACCTTTGAGGCGTCAGCGGGATAAATGATCAGATCCTCTCCCGTCTCCTCAAAGACACGGTTGCGGCTGTTGGCACTCCTGCCCATGATAAAGTAGGCGAAGACCGCCTTTTTCCCATCCGGGGTCTTACCCACCATGATTCCTCTTCCCGGGTAGCTGTTCTCCTTTAACAGGCTGCCGGGGTCGTTGATGTCGTAGATGTTTTTCATGATGCCTCCTCTTCCGCGCAAAGCTGCGCTGCTACCATTTCCACAGCCCTGGGAAGGAGCTTCCATTCCGCCTCTTCCATGACCCTCTTCTGAAGGATCTCAGGTGTGTCTCCCTCCTGGATCTCCACGGCCTTCTGCAGGAGGATCCTTCCGCCGTCGGGGATCTCGTTTACAAAGTGCACCGTGGCTCCGGTGACCTTTACACCATAGGATAAGGCTGCCTCATGGACCTTGAGTCCGTAATAGCCCTGTCCGCAGAAGGAAGGGATCAGGGAGGGATGGATGTTGATGATCCGTTCCGGATATTTTTTGACAAAATCCTCACTCAGGATGGCCAGAAAGCCTGCCAGGACGATGAGCTCCGCACCGCAGGACTCAAGGATCTCCACAAGCTTTTTTTCAAAAGCCTCCTGCCGGCCCTTTTCCTTTTTTACCACATGGGTGGGGATCCCCGCCTTTTCTGCCCGTACAAGGCCATAGGCCTCCTCCTTATTGGAGATGACGGCACAGAAGGACACATGGGGCAGCTTTCCTGCCGCCTTTGCGTCGATCAGGGCCTGAAGGTTCGTTCCGCCGCCTGAGATCAGGACGGCTGTTTTTACGGTTCTGTTCATTTTACGCCTCTTATTCCAGGACAACGGCGTCCTCGGAGGGGATGATCTCTCCCAGGAGATAGCTTTCCGCGCCGTTGGCATTCAGGATGGAGATGGCACGGTCTGCATCTTCCTTTGCCACCACGATGCTCATTCCAACGCCCATGTTGTAGGTGTTGAACATATCGTGCTCCGAGATGCCGCCCCGCTCTCTGATCAGGTCAAAGATGGGCAGGACGCGGACGTTCTTCTTTTCGATCCGTGCTCCCAGGCCCTTGGGGATGGAACGGGGAATGTTCTCATAAAATCCGCCGCCGGTGATATGGGAGATCCCCTTTACCTTTACCTCTTCCAGAAGGGCAAGGACCGGCTTGACGTAGATCCTTGTGGGAGTCAGGAGCGTCTCTCCCAGGCTCTTTCCGGAAAGCTCCGGAAGGGGCTTTGTAAGCTCCTCTTTGGTGATGTGATCGATGTCAAAGACCTTCCTTACCAGGGAAAATCCGTTGGAATGCACTCCGCTTGATGCCAGGGCGATGACCGCATCCCCTGCCTGCATCTGTCTGTTGTCGATGATCTGATCCTTGTCTACGATTCCCGTTGCATAGCCTGCCAGATCGAACTCATCCTCCGGATAGAAACCGGGCATCTCCGCGGTCTCTCCTCCGATCAGGGCTGCACCGGACTGAACGCAGCCTTCCGCCACGCCCTTGACGATGTCGGCGATCCTTTCCGGGATATTCTTGCCGCAGGCAATATAATCCAGGAAGAAAAGGGGCTTTGCGCCGCAGCAGATCACGTCGTTGACGCACATGGCAACACAGTCGATCCCAACGGTGTCGTATTTTTCCATCAGGAAGGAGAGCTTGAGCTTCGTTCCCACTCCGTCGGTACCGGAAACCAGCACCGGCTTTTTGTATCCGGAGGGAAGCTCAAAGAGGCCTCCGAAGCCTCCGATGTCCGATACGACGCCCTCGGTCATGGTCCTGGCGATGTGGGCCTTCATCAGGTCCACGGCTTTATAACCGGCAGTGATGTCAACGCCGGCATTCTTATAGCTTTCGCTGAAACTTTTCATAGCTTGCTTATTCCTTTCCAGAATTATTTTTTTTGGCTGCTTCCTTTTCCCGCCATGCCTTGGGGATCTTCTCCTCAAAACGGTTCTTGGCGGTGTTGCTGGGGATCTCCGTGGGGTATTCGCCGTTGAAGCAGGCTGCACAGAAGTTCTGGTTTCCGGCAGCGCCCTTTGCGATCTCCAGAGCGTTCCTTACGGAAAGATATCCGAGGGAATCCACACCGATGATCTTTGCGGTCTCCTCCACCGTATGGTGGCAGGCAATGAGGTTCTCCCTGGAATCGATATCGGTTCCGTAGTAGCAGGGATTCAGGAAGGGAGGTGCGGATACCCGCATATGCACTTCCTTGGCACCGGCTTCCCGGATCAGCTTTACGATCCTGGCAGAGGTGGTTCCCCGGACGATGGAGTCATCGATGAGGATGACCCTCTTTCCCCGGATCACCTCAGCAACCGGATTGAGCTTGATGCGTACCAGGTTTTCCCTGGCCTTCTGGGTAGGAGCGATAAATGTCCTGCCGATGTATTTGTTCTTGATCAGTCCCACTCCGTAGGGAATGCCGGACTGTCTGGAATAGCCGATGGCGGCATCCAGGCCGGAATCGGGAACACCGATGACCACATCCGCCTGGACCGGGTGCTCCAGAGCAAGGAAGGCTCCGGCCCGTACCCGGGCCTCATGGACGCTGCAGCCGTCGATGACGGAGTCCGGACGGGCAAAATAGATGTATTCGAAAACGCAGAGGCTGGGGCAGGTCCTGCCGCAGTGCTCTTCGATGCTGCGGATCCCGTTGTCGTCAAAGATCAGGATCTCGCCGGGCTTGATGTCCCGGATCAGTTTTGCGCCTACGGCGTCCAGGGCACAGCTCTCTGAAGCCACTACATACTGGCCATCCTCCGTAACACCGTAGCAAAGGGGACGGAAACCGTGCTCGTCCCGGACTGCGATCAGCTTTGAGGGGGACATGATCACCAGGGAATAGGCACCCCGGATCTTGTCCATGGCGCGGCACACTGCCTCCTCCAGGCTTCCGGTGCGGATCCGCTCCCTTGTGATGATATAGGAGATCACTTCCGTGTCCGTGGTGGACTGGAAGATGCATCCCTCATTCTCAAGCTCTGTCCTGAGCTCGTAGGAATTGACCAGATTTCCGTTATGGGCAAGAGCCATACGGCCCTTGGAATGATTGACCACGATGGGCTGGGCATTGATTCGGTTCGTGATGCCGGAGGTGGAGTAACGCACGTGGCCCACCGCCATGCGGCCTTTTCCCAGCTTCTCCAGCTGCGCCGGCGTAAAGACATCGTTCACCAGGCCCAGATCCCTGTAATAGCGGAAGATCCCGTCGTCGTTTACGGCGATTCCCGCACTCTCCTGCCCCCTGTGCTGAAGGGCGTAAAGACCGTAATATGCTGTCAGCGACACATCGGCTTCGGAGGGAGCCCATACGCCGAATACGCCGCATTCCTCATGAATCTCGTTTTTAATCATATCCTGTTCTCTTCCTCTTTATTCAATGGTGGAGTACTGAGCGGAAAGGGCCTGATCCTTTGCCAGGATATCCGCCTTTTTCTTGTCTCTTGCAGCCTGAAGCTTTTCCGCAAGGCCTTCTTCCGTAACGGACAGGATCTCAACGGCCAGAAGTCCTGCGTTCTGGGCTCCGTCGATCCCAACGGTGGCTACCGGCATTCCCGGAGGCATCATAACTGTGGAAAGCAGGGCATCCATTCCCTCAAGGGCCTTGGCCTTGATGGGGATCCCGATGACCGGAAGGGTCGTATTGGCGGCAATGGCACCTGCCAGATGGGCTGCCATGCCTGCGGCACAGATCAGCACACCGTAGCCGTCCTTTCTGGCATTTTTTGCAAACTCTCCTGCCTCAAGGGGCGTTCTGTGGGCGGAATAAACGTGTACGCTGCAGGGCACACCGTATTCCTTCAGGGTATTCACAGCCTTTTCCACAACGGGGAAATCACTGTCGCTTCCCATAATGATACCGACTTTTTTCATAATAGCTCTCTCCTTACCTGACCCTGTTTTTTTCGTAAGAAAAAGAGCAGCCGACCGGGGCTACTCTTAGACTTATCCTATGATTCTATGGTTTTTCCGTATCCCAGAATGGACGTGGTTACAGAAAAGGACGCAGTAAGCCCGTTAAGCTTACCCGCAGCATGAGCGATCCTGCCAGTCCATCTGTATTCAGCAAACACTGCACATCTTTCTCTCATGACGATCCTTTCAAACTACGCAACCTGTCCCTGATGGGAATACAATCTATTATACTCGTTCCGCTTTTTTTCATCAAGCACTAAAAGCCGTACAGAGAAAAATCAAAGGGAGATCTCGGCTGCGGAACCGATCTCCTGTCCGTATGCGGAGAGCTTCGGCTCTACCACATCGTGGATGTAATCCTCTGTCTGACGGGGTGCCCGTCCCACATAAAGGCTGGGATCCAGAAGCTTCTCAGCCTCTTCTCTCTTAAGTCCGAAGAGGGGATCTGCTGCGATCAGATCCAGAAGGTTGTTGTCAAGACCTTCCTCCTTGACCCGCTTTCCGGCCTGCATGGACAGCTCACGGATCCGCTCGTGGAGCTCCTGACGGTTACCGCCCCGTTTTACGCAGTCCATCATAATGTTCTCCGTTGCCATGAAGGGAAGCTCTGCTCTCAGGTACTTCTCGCATACCTTCGGATAGACCACAAGGCCGTCAGCCACGTTGGAGTAGAGACGGAGGATGGAATCCACTGCCAGGAAGGCCTCCGGAACGGAGATGCGCTTGTTGGCGGAGTCATCCAGGGTACGCTCGAACCACTGGGTGGCTGCGGTGATGGCAGGGTTCATCAGATCGCTCATGACATAATTTGCCAGGGAGGCCATACGCTCGGAGCGCATGGGATTCCGCTTGTAGGCCATGGCGGAGGATCCGATCTGGGTCTTCTCGAAGGGCTCCTCGATCTGCTTTAAGTTCTGCAGAAGGCGGATGTCGTTGGAGAATTTATGGGCAGACTGGGCGATACCGGAAAGTACGGAAAGCACACGGAAATCCACCTTTCTGGAGTAGGTCTGTCCGGAAACGTCGTAGCAGCTGTCAAATCCAAGCTTGCGGGCTACTCTGCGGTCGATCTCCCGGCACTTTCCGTGGTCGCCGTCAAAAAGCTCCAGGAAGCTGGCCTGGGTACCGGTGGTACCTTTTGAGCCCAGGAGCCTCAGGCTGTCCCTTACATATTCCAGGTCGGAAAGATCCATCATAAGATCCTGGATCCAGAGGGTGGCGCGCTTTCCGATGGTGGTGGGCTGTGCCGGCTGGAAATGGGTGAAGGCCAGGGTCGGTACGTCCTTGTACTTCAGCGCGAAGGCAGTAAGCTCGGAGATCACGTTGATGAGGGATCTGTGGACCAGGTTCAGGGCCTCCTTCATCTGGATGATATCCGTGTTATCTCCCACAAAGGCTGAGGTGGCTCCAAGATGAATGATGCCTGCAGCCTTTGGACACTGGAGACCGTAAGCGTATACATGGCTCATGACATCATGACGGACCACCTTTTCTCTGGCCTCCGCATCCTCGTAGTTGATATCCTCGGCATGGGCCTTAAGCTCCGCGATCTGTTCCTCCGTAATGGGAAGGCCCAGCTCTCTCTCACTTTCTGCAAGGGCGATCCAGAGCTTTCTCCAGGTCCTGAATTTAAAATTCTCAGAAAAAACATACAGCATGTCCTTTCCGGCATATCTGCCGGAGAAGGGGCTGACATAAATATCACGGTTCTTCTCCATGACGGCTTTCCTCCTTAAGCTGTTTTCCATATTTTTCACCGAGATTGGTAATGCTTCCATCCGGTTCTTGGATATCGATGTTATTGAGCTGCCCCCGCAGGTTTGCCTTAACGGCTTCGATATAGTCCTTGCGGAGAGCGGACTGCTCCTCCTTTTCCTCAGGCGTGAGGCCGGCCTCCGTCTGGGACTTGTGCCACAGTTCGTTGATCCGGTCTATGGTTTCCTTTGTGATTTCTCTCATATTCTTCCGTCTCAAACCTTCCTTTTCTCTTCTGCCTTTAGCTTATCGCACCTGGCCCTTTCCGTCAATGAGATACTTATAGCTTGTGATCTCCCGAAGGCCCATGGGGCCCCTGGCGTGAAGCTTCTGGGTGGAAATGCCGATCTCCGCACCGAAGCCGAACTCTCCGCCGTCGGTAAAACGGGTGGAGGCGTTGACATATACGCAGGCGGCGTCTACCTGCTGCTGAAACCTCCTGGCGGCTTCGGGATCCCTTGTGACGATGCATTCGGAATGACCGGTGCCGTAATGATTGATATGGGCAATGGCCTCCTCCAGGGAGTCCACCTCCTTCATGGAGATCTTGTAATCCAGGTATTCCATGCCCCAGTCCTCCTCCGTGGCTGCAGAGATCTTCGGAAAGATCCTCCGGCAGGGTTCATCCCCGAAGATCTGTACCTGATGCTCCATCAGGCCCCGGGCGATGAGGGGAACTGCCTCAGGGGCGATGTCCCTGTGGATCAGCAGGGACTCACAGGCATTGCATACCCCCACCCGCTGGGTCTTTGCATTAAGGATGATCTTAAGGGCCATATCCACATCTGCGGAGGCATCCACGTAGACATGGCAGTTGCCGGTGCCGGTTTCAATGACCGGCACCGCCGCATGCTCCACTACGGAACGGATCAGTCCGGCGCTTCCCCTTGGGATCAGCACATCCACCAGGCCCCGCATTCCCATGAAGGCCAGGGTGCTCTCCCGGTCCGTCCCGGGAAGCAGGGTGACGGCCTCCTCCGGAAGGCCTGCTTCCGAAAGCCCCCTCCGCAGGGCGGAAAGGATGGCCTGATTGCTCCTTTTTGCTGCGGAGCCCCCCTTCAGGATACAGGCGCTTCCGGCTTTGAAGCAGAGGGCAAAGGCGTCTGCCGTTACATTGGGCCTTGCCTCATAGATCATGCCGATCACCCCGAAGGGGACACTGATCTTAGTGATCACAAGGCCGTTTGGTCTTGTAAAGCGTTCCAGGACCCTTCCTACCGGGTCCTCCAGAGCGGCTACGGCTCTCATGCCGGCAGCCATATCGGCGATCCGCTTTTCCGTCAGGGCGAGCCGGTCCAGCAGGCCCTCGCTCATGCCCTGGTCCTCCGCCTCATCCATGTCCTGCCTGTTGGCGAAGAGGATCTCCTCACAGTGTGAAAGCAGAGCCTCTGCACAGAGAGACAGGGCCCGGTCCTTTTCCTGGCCGGAAAGCAGGGCCGTGATCCTGGAAGCTTTTCTGGCTTTTAAGCATAATTCCTGAAGTTCCTGCATGACTGCCTCCTTTTTAATACTCTTCCCGGATATACCGGTGAAGGTCGAAGTCCGGATTTTTATGGGCTGCAAAAAGGGTCCCCACCTGGGCGCCTCCAAGGGCATCCATGACCCGCTCCACAGGCTTTCCGTGCATGATCAGCATGTCCGCGCCTGCGTCCGTGGCGATGCGGGCCGCTTCGATCTTGGAACGCATGCCTCCCGTTCCCACATCGGAGGTGGAACTGGATTTTCCCATTTGAAGCAGGGAATCATCGATATAGGGTACGTAGCTGATGAAGGAGGCCTCCGGGTTCCGGTTGGGGTCATCCGTATAAAGACCGTCGATATCGCTCAGAAGGATCACAAGATCCGCACCGGTGATGGAGGCCACAAGGGCTGCCAGCCGGTCGTTATCCCCGAAGGAGATCTCCGAAGTGGAGACCGTATCGTTTTCGTTGATGATGGGGATGGAGTTTAAGGCAAAGAGGGATTCGAAGGTACCGCGGGCATTTCTCAGGGATTCTTCATTCAGCAGGGTGAATTTTGTGAGAAGTACCTGGGACGCCACATGATTATATTCTGCAAACAGCTTCTGATAGGTCATCATGAGCCTTGCCTGGCCGATGGCTGCCAGGGCCTGCTTAAGCTCCGTGGTGGCTGGGCGCTGGGTGATGCTCATGGCCTTCCGTCCTACGGCGATGGCTCCGGAGGACACCAGCATGACGTCATGTCCGCTGCCCCTTAGGTCCGACAGCAGGCGCACCAGTTTCTCCAGACGATAAAGGTGCAGATCCCCGTTTTTATGGGTTACGGTGGAGGAACCCACCTTGATGATGATCCGTTTCCGTAAGCTGAGTCTGTCTCTCAGTTCCTGTTCTGTCAAGGTTTTTTTGTTGTTCAATTCAGGCCTCTTTCTCTTCTGTCGTTGTTTTTTCAGATGCTGCTTCCCGGATCAGGCACAGGGCTGTCCGGATCCCGTCAATGGCGGCGGAGGTGATGCCGCCGGCATATCCTGCCCCCTCTCCTGCGGGATAAAGGCCCGGCAGAGAGGATACGCCTTCCTCATTCCGAAGGATCCGTACCGGGGAGGAGGTCCTGGCTTCGATGGCGGACAGCAGGGCATCCGGACTGTTGAATCCCAGGATGGTCCTGGAGAAAGCCTCCATGCCCTCAAGGACCGCCTCCTGCATGAAGTCAGGAAGGATGGAACGGATATCCCCATAGGAAAAATAGCCGCGGAAGGCAGGCTCATATCCTGAAACGGAAAAATCGGAGGTCCTGTGTTCTTTGAAATCCCCGTAGGTCTCGGAGGGAATGGCACCGTCACAGAGCCGGTAGGCCTTTTCCTCCAGATCCCGCTGAAGCTCGATTCCGGAAAGGGGATGCTCCGAGGGAAAGTCCTCCTTACGGATGTTTACGATCAGGGCGGCGTTGGCATTTTTGCCGTCCCGTTTCTGGTCGCTCATGCCGTTGATGCAGAGCCGTCCCTCTTCCGATGAGGAATTGACCACATATCCTCCGGGACACATGCAGAAGCTGTAGATGCTTCGGCCGTCCCCGGTTTTGTGGGTAAGCTTGTAGGGGGAGGGCCCCAGGATGGCCTCCTTTTCCGAAAGCCTGTCCCTGCCGTAAAGGGCTTCGTTGATCAGCCTCTGGGGGTGCTGGACCCGAAGCCCCATGGCGAAGGGCTTTTGCTCCATGGCAAGGGAACGTTCATAAAGCATGGAGATGGTATCCCTGGCGCTGTGTCCGATGGCAAGGATGCAGCGGTAGGCGGAAATACGGAAATGTCCTTCCTCCGCCTTCTGTCCGAGGAGGGATTCGTATTTTTTCCGGAGACCGTGGTCTTTGGGAGCGTCCAGCAGGAGGCCGGAAAGGGCTCCCTCCCGGATCACAAGATCGGAAAGACGGGTCTCAAAGAGGAATTCCCCTCCCAGGGAGCGGATCCTTTCTCTGAGGCGCTGCACCACAGTGACCAGGACGTCGGTGCCGATATGGGGCTTCTGTTCGTACAGGATGTCTTTGCAGGCACCCATGTCCGCAAAGGTCCGGAGGACATAGCGGATATAGCTTTCCTGTCCCTTTACGGAGGTGTTGAGCTTTCCGTCGGAAAAGGTACCGGCGCCTCCCTCTCCGAACTGCACGTTGCTTTCCGGATTCAGGCGGCCTGTCTCAAAAAAGCGCTCCGTGCTCCGGACCCTTTTTTCCACGGACTCTCCCCGTTCGATGACCAGGGGATGCAGGCCTGAAAGGGCCAGGGTATGGGCTGCAAAAAGCCCGCAGGGACCGCTTCCGATCACAATGGGCCTTCCAAAGCGACTTTCATAGGCCGCTGCCTCTTCCGGCTTCAGGACCGGGATCTGAAGGGGGATCTGCTCCTCAACGGTGATGTTTTTATTTCTGAGCTTTCTTACAAACTGCTCTTCCGTCTTGCGGTTGGGTCCGGAAAGGCTGTCTGAAAGCCGGACCTCCAGAAGATATACAAAGAGGATCCGGCTTTTGTCCCTGGCATCGGTGGAGCGACGCAGGATCCGAAGCTTCCGGATCCCCGTCTCCTTTACCTTCAGCAGGGCTGCAGCTTTTTTACGCAGAAGAAGACGTTCCTCCTCCGGATCCGTTCCGATTTCAAATATGGGTATTTTAAGCTGATTGATTCTTATCATTTTTACCTTTTTTCTTATGGAGCTCCTCTGCCTCCGGCATCAGATGCTGATAGGTGATGGAGTTGGTGGGGAAGATCTCCGGGTAATTCCGGTAACGCCGTACCTTCCCGGCACTTGTGCCGGCAATGGCGCCGCTGGTCCAGGCCCACTGCAGGTTGTAGCCGCCGCAGTCTCCGTCCACGTCGATGAGCTCACCTGCAAAGAAAAGCTCCGGCATCAGTTCGGATTCCATGGTGGAAGGATCCAGCTCCGTAGTATCCAGTCCCCCGGCGCAGCACTGACAGCTGTCGAATCCGTTGGTATCCAGCACACTAATCCGAAGTCCCTTCAGGAGCCTTGCAAGCTTCTCAATGGTCTGGTCCGTGATGAAATACACTCCCTGGGAGGGCTTGATCCCTGCCTTTGAAAGGAACATGAAGGCAAGCTTTTCCGGAAGCAGCCCGTTCAGCAGGTTATCTGCATTCCGGTCGGAAAACTTGTCACGGCGCCTGTACAGAAGCTCCCGAAGTTCTTCAGGATCCATATCCGGCATCACATCCAGAAGGATGTACCGCTCCCGGCGGAGCTTCACTGCAAGGCTGACATAACGGGAAAGCTGAAAGGCGGGGATCCCGGAGACCCCGTAATCCGTAAACTGGACCTCTCCATAGGCCTCGTAGGTTTCCTTCAGCATATCGTCCCGAAGGAAGCCGTAAATATCCATGGGGCTTTCCAGATGCTCCTGCTCTCTTACGGCGGCAGCGCCCTCATCAGGGGGGCTGATCAGCAGCTTCAGCCTGCAGTCACAGCGTACTCCCTTGATGTCCCGGAAAAAGCTTCCTACGCAGCGCAGGGCACATAGGGAAGGCATAAACTCCCAGAAGCGGTGGCCGAAGGTGGCGGGAAGCTCATATCCGCTGCCGTCAGAGCCGGTCTTTGGCATGGCCTTTCCTCCTGCTGCGATGATCAGGGAATCGCTTCGGATCATTCCCAGGTTCGTATCGAGATGGAAAATCGGCCTTCCGTCCTGATCCTTCATATAGGCAACGGACCTGACCCAGCAGCCGGTATAGAATTTTACGTTCAGAAAATCCGCCTCGCTCTTTAAGGCCTTCAGGACGGATCTGGCTTCACCGGAGGCAGGATATACATAGCCTCCGTTATCATAGCCATAGCGGCGGATCCGGGGTTCGATACCAAGGGACCGGAAAAAATCGATTGTCTCGCCATAACCGAAGCTGGAAAGGGCTTTTCCGATAAAGGTCTTATCCGGATCGGAAAGGCTGTGGAAATGAGACAGGGACAGATCTGTATTTGTATAATTACAGCGGCCGTTTCCCGTCATGAGAAGCTTTTTTCCAATGGCGTCCGTATGTTCAAGGACCACCACCTCTGCGCCTGTTTCTCCGGCTTTTATGGCGGCCATGAGGCCGGCGGCTCCGGCACCAAGGATCACGATTCTCTTTTTCATATGTTTTTCTCCTTACATGAGGCCTGCTCCCGCAGCAAAGCGGTAGAGGAACAGTCCGAGGGGCATGTCCGTAAGCTCTTCCCTCCTGATGGCACCGGTAAAGGCCAGGGAAAAAAGATATACGGCAAAGGCCGCTACGGTAAGCAGGACAAGCAGAAGCCCGGAAAGGATCCGGCTGTTATAAATGGCCTCCGGAAGCAGCAGCCCGAGAAGATACAAAAGGGCGTAAAGCAAAAGCCCCGAAAGGGCAGCACAAAGCACCGGAAGGATAAGCCCCCTCCGCAGATCCCTGCGCAGATGCAGGCAATACATCAGGGTAAGTGTATTCAGGAGCCAGAAGATCCCCGCAGATACGAGGCATGCAAGAAGTACGGCAAACATCTCCAGCTTCAGGATCACCATCGCCAGCACCAGGACCAGCAGATGTGTAAGCAAAGCCATGAGGGCATTTTTTACCGGTTCAATAAAATGTCCCAGTCCCCAGAGGACTCCGCACTTTGCCATGGCAGGCGCCATGAACAGCACAAAAACGGATCCGTACTGCAGAAGCCCCTGCATCAGATGAGTGTCCTCTCCGGCAAAAAACAGATTGGAGAGGTTCCTGGAAAAAACAAAAAGCAGAAGGAAACAAAAGAGGGCAAACAGGAAGGAAAACTTCATGGCGCTCTTTGCACGCCGCCTCAGGAGCTTTCCGTTTTTCTGAAGAGCTGCAATGCGAAGTCCCGGAAGGATGCCGCAGAACAGGCCGCAGACCCCGAAGACCGGGATGGAAAAACAAAGCAGCATCCCGGAAAAACTGCCAAGGATCTTAGCTGTCTCAAGGCCCTCTCCGTAAATGGAGGCTGCCTTCGGAGTAAAGATCAGGTTATCAAAAAGGAAGATGCTGCCAAGGAGCAGCACTGTGGAGGCTGCCGGGATCACATTCCGCTGGATGGAGCGATGTACGCTCTCCAGGCTCTCCATACGCCTGCCCTCATTGGCTTCCTGGATGACTCCTCCTCCAAGCCGGGAAAGGATCCAGAGGAAGAACAGGGCCAGGACAGCTCCCAGGGAAAAGGAAAGGACCGTGGCTTCAGCTCCGTAAGCGGCAACATAGCCCGTCTGTCCATAGAGAAGCTCTGCCTTTTCTCCGTAACGGATGAAGAAAGCGGACAGGATCAGAGAAGCGATCCCGCCGCAGATCTGCTCCAGCACAACGGACAGAGACCCCAGCACGGTACTGCCCCGTCCCAGGTAATACCCCCTCATGAGGCCAAGATAACTCATCAGCCAGAGAGCCGGTCCCATAAGACGCAGGGATCTGCCGGAATAGCTGATGCCGGTGAGTCGGGCGATCCATGGCCCCAAAAGCCAGAAGAACAGGGTCAGGACAGCTCCCAGGGCTGTGGCGGCAATGATCATGGAGCGAAGGACCCGGACTGCATCCGCCGGATGCTTCCGTTCCATTCGCGCGGAAACCAGCCTGGCTACGGAAACCGGAAGGGCAAAGGCGGATAGGAACAGAAAGGCGAGATAAAGGATCAGGGACAGATTCAGATATCCCAGGGCGGCGGCACCTCCCCGGATCAGAAGAGGAAGCCGGAATACCACGCAGAGAAGGAACGACACCAGGGCCGTTCCGAAAAACAAACTGCTTTCTATGGAGTAATAGCTTACGCTACGCTGGTTTTCATTCATACAGTGCTTCCTGCGCTTTCATTTTCTTCTCTTACATAACCGCAGCTTTGCAGGATGGTTTCCTGTTTCTCTTCCATCAGGATCCGCTCATCCTCCTCCATATGGTCATAGCCCAGAAGGTGCAGCATGCTGTGGGCCACGAGAAAGGCCAGCTCTCTTTTTTCGCTGTGGCCGTATTCTCTGGCCTGGGCCTTCACATGATCCATGGAGACCACGATGTCCCCCAGAAGCAGCTCTCCCGTCTCCGGATTGAAAAGCTCTCCCCGGTCGTCAAAGCCTTCAAAATCAGCAGCCTTTACATAGTCTATCATGGGAAAGCTCAGGACATCCGTGCTCTTTTGGATCTCCCGGAATTCCCGGTTCATTTCCTCAATGGCCCCGTCATCGGTCAGGAGCACATTAACCTCACACTCGTAGGGGCAGCCCTCCTGATCCAGGGCAGCATTTACGACCCTTTCGATGATCTCTTCATAGGGCAGATCGAGTGTTTCCCTGTATTCGTTTTCGATACTGATGGTCATGACTGTTTATGCCTGCCTTTTTTGTTTTGTTCCCGGAGGGCCTGTCTGGCTTCATACTCATCATAGGCCTTGACGATCTTCTGTACCAGGGGATGCCGTACCACATCGGCGGCGGTAAGCTCCGAGAAGCCGATGCCGTCGATTCCCCGGAGTACCCGGAGGGCCACCTCCAGGCCGGACTGCTGATCCCGCTCCAGGTCCTTCTGGGTCAGATCTCCCGTGACGATGACCTTGGAATTGAAGCCGATACGGGTCAGAAACATCTTCATCTGAGCCGGAGTGGTATTCTGGGCCTCATCCAGGATGATGTAGGCGTTGTCCAGGGTGCGGCCTCTCATGTAGGCCAGAGGGGCCACCTCAATAAGCCCCTTTTCAGAATTTGCCATGAAGGCATCTGCCCCCATGATGCTGTAAAGGGCGTCATAAAGAGGACGCAGGTAGGGATCGATCTTCTGCTGGAGATCTCCCGGAAGAAAGCCCAGCTTCTCTCCTGCTTCAATGGCAGGCCGCGTCAGGATGATCCGCTGTACCTCGCCGGATTTAAAGGCCTTGATGGCCATGGCCATGGCAAGATAAGTCTTTCCCGTTCCGGCGGGACCTACACCGAAGGTGATCATGCAGCTACGGATCAGATCCACATAGTTCTTCTGCCCCACAGTCTTCGGCTTGATGGGCTTTCCGGTGATGCTTCTGGCAATGATCTCCCGGTCAAGCTCCAGGATATCCTGGGTCTGGTCTCCGGCACAGAGCTCCAGCACATAGTCCACCTGCTGTTCATTGATCTCACTGCCCCGTTCGGAAAGCTCCACAAGGCTCTTTAAGACAGCTCCTGCCCGCTTTACGGACGGGGCCTCTCCCAGGATCTTTACGGCTCCGTCCCGCTCGATGATGTCCACGGACAGGGCCTTTTCGATTTTCTTTAAAAATACGTCAAAACTCCCGCAGACGTTTTTTTCGTGCTCTGCGGGAATATCAAGCAACATCTCTTCTGTCAAAACAAAACCTCCGTTTATTATGTTGAAGAGTATAACAAAAAAGCTGTAAGTAAGCAAGCTTACATACAGCCTTTTTCTCATCTGCCGTAGAACGGCTCCATATTAATTGTACTTACGCTTTCTAGCTGCTTCAGACTTTTTCTTACGTCTTACGCTAGGCTTCTCGTAATGCTCTCTCTTACGAATCTCCTGCTGGATACCTGCCTTTGCGCAGTTTCTCTTGAACCGGCGAAGAGCAGAATCAAGTGACTCGTTCTCTTTCACGATTACGTTAGACAAAGACCCCTGACCTCCCTCCTGTTGCAAGGTATCTGTAAACTAATTTACGTGCAACAATGTGCGGGGTTTAATGCACTGAATGATATGATAGCACAAAAATCTCCGATATGCAAGCAAAATCATCCGATTTGTTTTTCAATGATCTCAAAGGCTTTTTCCAGCGCAGCCTCGATGCCGGAGGCGTCATTTCCGCCTGCCTGAGCCATGTTGGGACGGCCGCCGCCCTTGCCTCCCGTAAGGGGAGCGATCTCCTTGATGATGTTTCCTGCCATGGCGCCCTTCTTCACAGCGGAATCCGTCGCCGTAGCCATAAGGCTTACCTTTCCGCCGTTTTCTACACAAAGAACGATCACCGCATCCTTAAGCTTATCCTTCAGGTCATCTCCCATGGAACGCAGGGCATTGGCATCTTCCGCCTGAACCTTTGCACAGAGGACCTTGATGCCGGAGATCTCCCGGATATTATTTTCGATATCGGAAAGGGCTGCCCTTGCCTTGGCTGCCTTCAGCTGTTCATTTTCTGCCTTGAGCTTTTTGAGCTCCTCCTGCATGGCCTCGATCTTTCTGATGAGTTCCTCCGGAGTGGTCTTTGCGGTTTTGGCTGCTGCAAAGAGCTCCTCCTCCTCATGGGCATAATGGCGCATGAGTCCGTCGGCGGTCAGGGCCTCGATTCTTCTGACACCGGCAGCAATGCCTGCTTCGGAAAGGATCCGGAATGCCTTGATGGATCCCGTCTCCAGAACGTGGGTACCTCCGCAAAGCTCCGTGGAATAGTCGCCCATCCGTACGACCCTTACCCGGTCGCCGTATTTCTCACCGAAAAGGGCCATGGCGCCAGACTTCTTTGCTTCCTCCAGTCCCATGATCTCCGTCTCCACCTTCAGGTTCCGGTCGATCTGCTGGTTGACCATCTCTTCCACCTTCCTGATCTCCTCAGGGGTCATGGCCTGGAAGTGGGTAAAGTCAAAGCGAAGCCTGTCCTGATCCACATAGGAACCGGCCTGCTCTACGTGATCTCCCAGGACCGTCCTTAAGGCCTTCTGAAGGAGGTGGGTCGCAGAATGGTTCCTTGCGGTATTCATCCGTCTGCTTTCATCTACGGAAAGCTCCACCTGATCTCCTGTCTTCAGCATACCGGAGATCATATGTCCCACATGACCGATCCGGCCGCCCTTCAGATGGATGGTCTCCTCCACCTGGAAGGAGCCTTCTTCGTTTCTGATGACACCGCCGTCTCCGAACTGGCCGCCCATGGTGCCGTAGAAGGGAGTCATGTCCGTAATGACGGTACCCTTCTGGCCGTCCGTAAGGGCCTCCACGATCTCATCCTCTGTAGTAAGGACGGAAATGACTGAACGGTCCTCCAGTCTGTCATAGCCGGTGAACTCGGAAGTGATGTGCGGATCGATCTCATCATATACGGTAGCGTCCGCTCCCATATAGTTGGAATGTTTTCTGGCCTTTCTGGCCTTCTCCTTCTGCTCCTTCATGCAGGCGTCAAAGCCTGCCCGGTCTACGGTAAGGCCCCGCTCCTGGAGGATCTCCTCCGTCAGATCATAGGGGAAGCCGTAGGTGTCATAGAGCTTGAAGGCATCCTGGGCATCGAATTCCTTTTTGCCGGAAGCCTTTGTCTCCTCCACCATCTGGGAGAGGATCTCCATACCGGCATCAATGGTTTTATTGAACTTCTCCTCCTCCTCGGAAAGGACCTTCAGGATCATGGCCTCCTTCTCGTGGAGCTCGGGGTAGCCGTCCTTGTTGTTCTCGATGACGTTCTTTGCCATATCCGTCATGAAGTTATGGGTGATCCCCAGCTTTCTTCCGTGGCGGACAGCCCGGCGGATCAGACGACGGAGCACGTACCCCCTTCCTTCATTGGAGGGCATGATACCGTCTGAGATCATGAAGGTGCAGGACTTGGTATGGTCCGTTACGATACGCAGGGAGATATCCTTGTCCTCATCCTCGTGGTAGCTGATCCCTGCCAGCTTGCATACATCCTCAAGCAGGGCCCGGTTGGTATCCACGGTGTAGATGGATTCCTCATCCTGTACCACCATGGCAAGACGCTCCAGTCCCATTCCCGTATCGATGTTCTTCTGAACCAGATCCGTATAATGACCCTTGCCGTCATTGTTGAACTGGGAGAATACGACGTTCCATACCTCCACATAACGGTCACATTCACAGCCTACCTTACAGTCAGGCTTTCCGCAGCCGTACTTCTCTCCTCTGTCATAATAGATCTCGGTACAGGGACCGCAGGGACCTTCCCCGTGCTCCCAGAAGTTGTCCTCCTTGCCGAATTTGGAGATCCGGGAGGGATCGATGTGCATCTCATTTACCCAGATGTCAAAGGACTCCTGGTCATCCACATAAACGGAGGGATAAAGGCGCTCCGGATCCAGGCCCACTACCTCTGTCAGGAAATTCCAGGCATAGGGGATCGCCTCGTGCTTGAAGTAGTCTCCGAAGGAGAAATTGCCCAGCATCTCAAAGAAGGTGCCGTGGCGGGCTGTCTTACCTACATTTTCGATGTCTCCGGTACGGATACATTTCTGACAGGTGGTGACCCTGCGGCAGGGGGGGATCTCCTGTCCCGTAAAATAGGGCTTCAGGGGAGCCATGCCGGAGTTGATCAGCAGCAATGAATTGTCATTGTGCGGAACCAGTGAAAAGCTCTTCATACGGAGATGTCCGTTTTTCTCAAAATATTCCAGGAACATCCTGCGGAGTTCATTTACGCCTCTACGCTGTACCATGTTTCAAACTTCCTCTCTCAGTTGATATATGAACCTGCCCTTCCCCGGGTTCCGGAAAGGGCAGGCAGATCGCATACATTATTAGGTTATACTATAAAATGGCCGTGATTTCAAGCGAAACCACCTGCCGGAAGGGTTCCTCAGTCTTCCGCAAGGCCTTCGTCCGGGATCAAGTTCCGGCTGGTGGCTGCCTTTACCGCAAGCCTGTCGCAGCGCTCGTTCTCCGGATGGCCTGCATGGCCCTTCACCCAGATAAAGCGGACCTTATGGGGTTCCATGGCGGAAAGGAGCCGTTTCCAGAGATCGATGTTCTTGACCGGACCGCTTTTCCCACGCTTCCAGTCATTCCGGACCCAGTTTTCGATCCAGTTCTGATTAAAAGCGTCCACCAGATATTTGGAGTCGCTGTAAAGATCAATGAGGCAGGGCCTGTTCAGGGCCTCAAGGCCTGCAATGGCTGCCATAAGCTCCATGCGGTTGTTGGTGGTCCGCAGATATCCCTGGGACAGTTCCTTTTCGTGAAGAGTCCCTTCCTTATCCGTATACTGGAGGATCGTTCCATATCCGCCGGGGCCATCCGGGTTCCCCCGGGCCGCGCCGTCGGTAAAGATACTGACTACTCCCATTCAGCAATGCTTCCTTTCTGTTATTCTTTCCATTTATCAAGCAGACTGCGGATATCCTTCGTAAGGCGGCGGATATCGGAATTGGCCCCCTCCCGGTACTCCTCCGCAAGTCTTGTAAGCTCCGACAGAGCAATGGTAAGCTCCTGCTGTACCTTCGTATTCCGTACGGAAACTCCAGTCTCCTTCCTGATGAAGCGGGGCTCCGCCATATGGGTAAATTCGCCGGAGGCAAGATCGAAGACGCTTCCGCTGTAGGGACAGATGGCTTCTAGCCCCGTCTTCTCCCGTACCAGGGCGGAAAATGCGGTCATGGCATCGTCGTCACCATGGACAAGGATCAGCTTTTCCGGGCGTCTGGTATAGGCATTGATCCAGTCCAGAAGTCCCGTCTGGTCTGCATGGGAGCTCATGCTTCCCATCTCCTCGATATGGGCCCGCACCAGGATCTCCTCTCCGAAGATCTTGATCTCCCTGGCCCCCTCCATCAGGCTGCGGCCCAGGGTTCCCTCTGCCTGATAGCCTGCAAAAACAACGGAGCATTCTGGTCTCCAGAGATTATGCTTCAGATGATGCCGGATCCGGCCGGCGTCGCACATGCCTGAGGCAGCGATGATGACCTTTGGCGTATTGTCCTCGTTGATGGCCTTTGAGTCCTCAGCGGAAACGCTCAGGTGCAGGTTTGGAAAACCGATGGGATTGATCCCCTGCTGTACCAGCTCCTTCGTCTCCTGATCGTAGCACTCCAGCAGGTTCTCCTTGAAGACCGTGGTGGCCTGAACAGCCAGCGGGCTGTCCACGTAGACCGGGAAGCCTTCATGTCCCCTGATCATGCCGTCCTGCTTCAGGTGTCGGATCAAATACAGAAGCTCCTGGGTACGTCCCACCGCAAAGGCAGGGATCACCACATTGCCGCCCCGGTCCAGAGTCTCCTGGATGATCCGGCGCAGATCCTCCAGATGGTCCAGGCTCCTGTCATGAAGCCGGTTTCCGTAGGTGCATTCCATGACCACATAATCTGCTTCCGCAATGTACTGAGGATCCCGGATCAGGGGCTTGTCCTTGTTTCCGATATCCCCGGAAAATACGATCTTCTTTTTGACCCCGTCCTCATCGATCCAGATCTCCAGGGACGCGGAGCCCAGCAGGTGTCCCGCATCCGTAAAGCGGACCTTGACGGTGTCAGACAGCTCTATGACCCTGTCATAGGGTACGGGGCTGAAGTTTTTGATGATGGCCTCCGCATCCTTTACCGTGTAAAGGGGCTCTACCAGATTCTTTCCGGACCGCTTTGCCTTCCGGTTCTGCCACTCTGCCTCCTGTTCCTGAATGTGGGCGCTGTCCAGAAGCATGATGCTGTCCAGATCCATGGAGGCGTTGGTGGTAACGATGGTGCCATTGAATCCCTGGCGGTAAGCCCAGGGGATCCTTCCCGCATGGTCGATGTGAGCATGGGTCAGAAGGATGTAGTCGATCTCATTGTAGCTTACGGGAAGCTCTGCGTTTTCATATACGTTCCTTCCCTGTTCCAGTCCGCAGTCGATGAGGATCTTAAGATCCTTTGTCTCCAACAGATGTTCCGATCCCGTGACTTCGTGATCTGCTCCGATAAATGTCAGTTTCATGGTTTTGCTCTCCTGTAGTCTTTGATCCCCCCAAAGAGGAAGTTTTTTCCTCACTAATAAAATATTATATCGAAAATCCGGGACTGCCACAAGGTCTTTATTCCAAATGAAATGGGACTGCCGCATTGCGGCAGCCCCGAAAAAACATTTATTCAGAAAGATATGCTGCTTTTACCTGAGGATTCTCCATCAGCTCATGGGCGTCTCCCTCCAGCACAACGGAACCGGTCTCCAGCACATAGGCCCGGTTTGCGATGGAAAGGGCCTTGTTGGCGTTCTGTTCCACCAGGAGGACCGTTACGCCGTCCTGGTTGATCTTCTGAATGATGTCGAAGATCTCATTGACATAGATGGGGGAAAGTCCCATGGAGGGCTCGTCCAGAAGCATCAGCTTCGGCTTTGACATCAGCGCTCTTCCCATGGCCAGCATCTGCTGCTCTCCTCCGGAAAGGGTACCTGCCCGCTGCTCCTTCCGCTCCAGAAGTCTCGGGAAACGGTCGTAGACCATCTGAAGGGTCTTTGCCACCTCATCCTTGTCTTTTCTCGTATAGGCCCCCAGCATCAGGTTCTGATATACGGAAAGATCCGCAAAGACTCTTCTGCCCTCCGGAACATGGGCAATGCCTTCCGCCACCAGCTTATATCCCGGGGTCTTGCTGATATCCTTTCCGTCGTAGGACACATGACCGCTCTTGGCCTGGATCAGTCCTGTAATGGTCTGGAGCGTGGTGGTCTTCCCGGCACCGTTGGCACCGATCAGGGTAACGATCTCACCCTTTCCTACATGGAAGGAGACATCTTTGATGGCATGGATCACACCATAGTATACATTCAGATCTTTTACTTCAAGTATATTTTCCATCCTACACTCCTTAATCTCCCAGATAAGCCTTGATGACTTCAGGATTATTCAGTACGGCCTTTGTCTCGCCCTGGCAGAGGACCTGTCCGAAGTTGAGGACCGTCAGTTCCTCGCAGATACCGCTTACCAGCTTCATGTCATGCTCGATCAGAAGGATCGTCATGTCAAAATGATCCCGGACGAATCGGATGGTATCCATAAGCTCCTGGGTCTCCTGGGGATTCATACCTGCTGCAGGCTCGTCCAGAAGCAGAAGCTTCGGCTCCGTGGCCAGTGCTCTGGAGATCTCAAGCTTTCTCTGCTTTCCGTAGGGAAGCTGGGAAGCCTTGTAGTCGGCTGCGCCGTCCAGATCGAAGACCTTCAGGATCTCCATGGCCTTCTGATCCATCTCCCGCTCCATTTTTCTGAACTTCGGAGTACGGAAGATTCCGGAAAGCATGCCATAGGTGTAATGGGCATGAAGTCCGGCCTTTACATTGTCAAGAACCGTCAGATTTCCGAAGAGACGGATATTCTGGAAGGTCCTGGCGATACCTGCATGATTGATGTCGATGGTATGCTTTCCCGTGATGTTCTGTCCGTCCAGAAGGATACTTCCCGTATCCGGCTTGTAGACCCCTGTCAGGAGGTTGAAGACCGTGGTCTTTCCGGCACCGTTGGGGCCGATGAGTCCGTAAAGCTCGTGCGGTTTGATCTGGATATGAAAATTGTCCACTGCCTTCAGTCCGCCGAAGGAAATGCTCAGGCTTTCTACCGACAGCATGTTCTTTTTCTGTTCAGCCATTACCGGGCCTCCTTTCCGGCCGTTTCGGCAGGGATGTCTTTTTTGCGGGCAAAACGCTCCGCAAGGGATTTTCTCCATTCAATAGCCTTAGGCGCCGAGTTGAAGAGCATCATGGAGATCAGCACGATGGCGTAGATCAGCATTCTGTAATCCGACAGGAAACGAAGCTTCTCCGGAAGGATCGTCAGGATCACGGCTGCGATCATGGATCCCCGGATGTTGCCGATGCCGCCCAGGACCACGAATACCAGAATCATGATGGACTGATTGTATCCGAAATTCTTGGAGGTGGCCTGAAGGGCACTCAGGTTGTGGGAATAGAGGACTCCTGCCACTCCTGCCAGAGCTGCGGAGATCACAAAGGCCATCATCTTGTATTTGGAAACGGAAAGTCCGATGGACTCCGCTGCGATCCGGTTGTCGCGGATAGCCATAATAGCCCGTCCCTGTCTGGAGTTCATCAGATTCAGGACGATGAAAAGGGTGATCAGCACAAGGACGATACCGATCGTAAGGTTCGCCGTTCTGGGAAGGCCACTGATGCCCTGGGCGCCGTTCATGATGGTGAGTCCCTCCTCGGAAAGTCCCAGGCTCAGGGAATCCTTCATGGAAAAATGAAGTCCGTTTTCATCCACTCCGAGATAAACCGCGTTCACCACGTTCTTGATGATCTCTCCAAAGGCCAGGGTCACGATGGCCAGATAGTCTCCCCGCAGCCGAAGTACGGGAATACCGATGAGGAAACCGAATACGGCCGTTATGGCAGCACCGATGATCAGGGCCAGGAAAAGCTCCAGTCCCTCAGGCATCTTTCCGTCAACACAAACGGCGAAAATAGCACTGGCATAGGCTCCGATACACATGAAGCCCGCATGGCCCAGGGACAGCTCTCCGGAGATACCTACCACCAGGTTCAGCGAAACTGCAAGGATCACATAGTAACAGATGGGGACCATCAGTCCCTTCATCAGGGATGACATGTTCCCGCTGAGGATCAGTCCCTGACAGATCAGATAAAAGAGGATCACGATGCCGTAGGTCACGGCGTTCTGTCTGAATGTTTTTGTTTTCATATCTGTGTTCCTCCTGCCTTAAACCTTTTCCTGGATCTGCTTGCCCATCAGTCCCGTAGGCTTTACAAGCAGTACGACGATGAGGACGGCAAAGACGATGGCATCGGAAAGCTGGGACGAGATATATGCCTTGGACAGATTTTCGATGACACCCATGATGATACCTCCGATCAGGGCTCCCGGAATGGAGCCGATACCGCCGAATACGGCTGCGGTGAAAGCCTTGATACCGGGCATGGCGCCGGTGGTGGAGGAAAGCACCGGATAAGCGGAGCAAAGAAGCACGCCTGCAATGGCTGCCAGGGCTGAACCGATGGCAAAGGTCACTGCTATGGTGCGGTTGACATTGATGCCCATAAGGGTTGCTGCTCCCTTATCCTCAGAGACTGCCAGCATGGCCTGTCCAGTCTTTGTCTTGTTGATAAAGGTGGTAAGTCCGATCAGGATGAGGGCACAGCTTAAGATCGTCACCATGGTGACGCCGGAAACCGTGACCTGTCCGTCCATCAGGGTAAGGGAAGGAACGTTGATCACATTCTGGAAGGATTTGGTATCAGCTCCGAAAATGATCAGGGCTGCGTTCTGCAGGAAATAGCTGACGCCGATGGCGGTGATCAGAACGCTGAGGGAAGAGGCTTCCCTGAGGGGCTTGTAGGCCACCCGCTCGATCACGACTCCAAGTACCGTACATACGACGACGGCACTGAGGATCCCCACAAAGGGAGGAAGCCCCAGGGTGGAGCAGATGACGAATACCGTATATCCTCCGACCATGATGACATCTCCATGGGCAAAATTCAGCATTTTCGCAATACCGTAGACCATGGTGTAGCCAAGCGCTATGATGGCGTAAACGGAACCAAGGCTGATCCCGTTGATCAGATAGGTAAGAAAGCTTGACATAAAACTCGTCCTTTCCATTACTCATTTTGATACTAAGATTGAGGGCTTCCTTATATGAAAGCCCTCAACCCCCATCAATATAGTAATTTGTTTCTGTTTTTTATTCAAGAGATTTGTAAGCGCCGTTTTCGATCACAACAGCCTTGGGAGCCTTGTTGGGCTCACCGTTCTCATCAAAGGAGATGCCGGCACCGGTCAAACCGTCAAGAGTAACCTCAGGCATAACCGTCTTCATTGCGTCGCAGATCTCGGACATATCCATATCCGGGGTAATATTTGCCTTCTCAACAGCCTGCTTAATCACATAGAGGCAGTCATAAGCATCTGCTGCGAACTGGATCGGCGTCTCGCCGTAAGCCTCTTCGTAGGCTGCTACGAAGTTCTGGGTCAGCTCATCCTGTGCGTCTGCAGCAAAGGGAGTCAGAAGCATCAGTCCCTCTGCGAGAGAGGTATCGAATTCCGGAAGATCCAGGATACCGTCCATACCGTCGCAGCCGAAGAACTTCGGAGCCCATCCCATCTCATCAGCCTGCTTCAGGACCAGAGATGCCTCTGTGTAGTAGAAGGGAAGGAATACCAGCTCTGCGCCTGCATCCTTCAACTTCTGAAGCTGGGTCTTGAAGTCGGTCTTGGACTCGGAGTTGAAGGACTCAGCTCCTACGATCTCAAGGCCCTGGGCCTGAGCTTCCTTGGCGAAGTTCTCATAGATACCTGATGAATAGGTATCGGAGTTGTCATAGATCACACCGACCTTCTGTGCAACGCCGTGCTCGGCGATGTACTGAGCGGACTTGGTTCCCTGTGCCGGATCGGAGAAGCACATGCGGTAAACGTTTGCAGGCTTCGTGATGTCGGCAGTGGTGCCGGAGGGAGTGATCTGGAACATATTGTCGTTCTCAGTCTCAGCGATCACGGACATGCAGGCACCGGAGGTGGTGGTTCCAACGAACATCTGCATTCCCTCGTCCTTCAGGGTATTGTATGCGTTGACAGCCTTCTCGCCGTCAGCCTCATCATCTTCAAAGATCCACTTTACCTGATAACCGTTGATACCGCCGTTGGCATTGATCTCATCTACAGCTACCTGGGCGCCGTTCTTAACGGCAGTTCCGTAAAGTGCGCTGCCTCCTGTCAGGGGGCCTGAACCGCCGATGACGAATACGCCCTCGGAGCTTCCCTCTGCTGCAGTCTCTTCGCTTTCGGAAGCCTCTCCCGCTGCCGTGGTGGCTGAAGCGGTGTCAGAACCTCCGCATGCGGCAAGTGACATTGCCATTACTGCAGCCATAGCCGCACAAACAACTCTTCTCTTTTTCATAATTGTTCCTCCCTTTCACTTCATGATCAGAAATCATATCTCTAAGCTGAGATATAAGCTGATCAGGATCTTTCGCTAAATTATAGAAAGGAAACAGGAGGCTGTCAAGAAAAGTAGAGAATTCATAACGATATATCGCTTGTTTGTCTTTTATTATAACACACGGTTATAATTGTGTCCAAATGTTGTTATAATAGGCAGATTATTCCCAGGAAAGATCCGGATGCTCCGTGGTCTTGTCCCGGCACATGAGGTCGGAAACCGCATCCGCTGCGGATTTTCCCTCAAACAGGATCCGGTTTACCTCTTCTACAATGGGCATCTCCACGCCGTAACGCTCTGCCAGCTGCCGCCCGGCCTTTGCGGAATAAACGCCTTCCACCACCATCTGCACCTCGTCCATGGCTTCCTTTGCAGTCTTTCCTTGGCCGATCAGGACACCGGCCTTTCTGTTCCGGCTGTGTCTGGATTCACAGGTAACGATGAGATCCCCAAGACCCGTGAGGCCGTAGAAGGTCACGGGGCTTGATCCCATTGCCTTTCCAAGCCGTGCCATCTCCGTGATGCCTCTGGTGATGAGGGCCGCCATGGTATTGTCTCCATAGCCCAGTCCGTCCGCCATACCGGCTGCCAGGGCAATGACGTTTTTCAGGGAGCCACCGATCTCCACTCCCTTCATATCCGGAGAGATATAGACCCGGAAGCGGGGGTTCATGAACAGCTCCTGGATATACATGGCTGTCTTTCTGTTATGGGCTGCCGCCACCACTGCTGTGGGCATTCCGATGGAGACCTCCTCTGCATGGGAGGGACCTGAAAGGGCCGCCACCTCTGCCATGGGAAGCTCCTCCTCCGTGATCTCCGTCTGGGTCTTGAGGCTATTCTCTTCGATGCCCTTCGCCACATTGACGATGATCTGTCCTTCCCTGACATAGGGCCGCATCTTCACGGCGGTCTCCCGTGTAAATATGGAAGGAACTGCCAGGATCAGCAGGTCCATGCCGCTGCAGGCCTTCTCCGTATCCGAGGTGAACTGCACGGTCTCCGGGATCACAGCTCCCGGCAGATTTTTATGCCGGTATGTTTCCGAGAGAGCCGCTATCTCCTCCTGAAAGGCGGACCAGAGGGTCACCTCATGGCCGCATTTTGCCAGATGGATGGTAAGGGCGGTCCCCCAGGTACCGGAGCCTAATACACCGATTTTTGCCATAATGATCTTCCTTTCTTACCCTTAAGACTGCTCTTTTCTGCTTCCGCCCCCAAAGGAAAGCTTCCGTTCCGTTCCCGTCAGCAGCCTGTGGATATTGGAACGGTGCTGAAAAACGATAAGGGCAGATATGAGGAACACCAGGATAAATAATTCCGTATGATACTGGGGCCCCAAGGGCTCTGAGGCATTCCAGCCCATGTGGCGGCCGGAAAGGACCAGTACGATATTTGTGATCAGATAGCCTGCAGCAACCAGCAGGGACCCGAAGGAAACGTATCTGGTAATGGCCGTTCCTCCGATAAAGAGGAGGGCGCAGACTCCCATAAGCACAGGATCGGAATAAATGATCAGACCTCCCGTACAGGCCACGCCCTTTCCACCGTGAAATCCCAGGGTCAGGGGGAAGTTATGGCCAAGGATAGCTCCAAGCCCCGTATAAACTGTCAGGAGATACCGCATGTCCGTCTGCTCCTGGAACAGCCAGGAGGTAATAAACAGGGGAATCAAGGTCTTGGCAAAGTCCCCCAGCAAAGTGGCAAGTCCTGCCTTTGGCCCCAGGGTCCTTAAGGCATTTGTGGTCCCCACATTGCCGCTTCCGGTCTTTGTGATATCAACGCCATGGGCCTTGGCATAGAGATATCCCGTAGGGAAATTTCCGAAGGCATATCCCAGCAGTAAACATATGAGTCGTTCCATATTTACATCATTCCTTTACCATATCCTAATATGCTGCATCAGCTGTCCTTTTCCTTCCGTTCCCGGATGATGAAATGAATCGGGGTCCCCAGGAAGCCGAAAGCGTCCCGGATCCGGTTTTCGATATATCTCTGATAGGAAAAATGGAACAGCTGCCGGTCGTTTACGAAGATCACGAAGGTGGGCGGTTCTACGGAAACCTGGGTAATATAATAAAGCCGCAGACGCTTTCCCTTGTCGGAGGGAGGCTGCTTCATGGCACAGGCCTCTGCCATGATCTCATTCAGGACACCGGTCTGGACCCGAAGGGTCTGGTTCTGACGCACCCTGTCAATCTCCTCAAAGATCTTATGCATACGCTGGCCGGTCTTTGCTGAGATAAAGAGATACTGGGCATAGGGCATGAAGGAAAATTTCTGCCGGAGCTTCTCCAGGAATTCATTCATGGTCTTGTCGTTCTTTTCTTCCAGGGCATCCCATTTATTCACCACGATAATGGCGCCCTTACCCCTTTCATGGGCGATACCGGCGATCTTCGTATCCTGCTCGCTGACCCCTTCCGTGGCGTCGATGACGATCATGACGATATTGGCCCGGTCAACGGCGGAGACGGTACGGATAATGGAGTAACGTTCGATATCCTCCTTGATCTTTGACTTTCTGCGAAGTCCTGCCGTATCGATGAAGACATACTCTTCTCCGTTGTGGATCACCTCCGTATCCACCGCATCTCTGGTGGTTCCGGCAATATCGGATACGATCACCCGGTTTTCACCCAGGAGCTTATTGATGATGGATGATTTTCCCACATTGGGACGGCCAACAATGGCCACCCGGGTCCTGTCGTCCTCTTCCTTTTCTCCGCTTCCCTCTGGAAAATGGGCTGTGATCTCATCCAGCAGATCTCCGATCCCAAGACGGCCCTGGGCTGATACGGGAACAGGATCCCCAAGGCCCAGGTTATAGAATTCATAGACGTCGTTTTCCTGCTTTTTGAAGCTGTCCACCTTGTTGACACAGAGGATGATGGGCTTGCGGCTCTTCCGCAGCATATTGGCCACATGATAATCCGCATCCACAAGGCCCTCTCTCACATCGGTGATGAAGACGATAACGGTGGCGGTCTCAATGGCGATCTCCGCCTGCTCCCGCATCTGCTTCAGGATCAGGTCCGAGGAATCCGGTTCGATACCCCCCGTATCCACAAGGGTGAAGGCATAGTTCTGCCACTCACAGTCCGCATAGATCCTGTCCCGGGTCACGCCGGGGGTATCCTTTACGATACTCAGGTTGGTACCGCTTAGTGCATTGAATAAGGTAGACTTTCCCACATTGGGGCGGCCTACGATCGCAACGATGGGTTTGCTCATTTGTATTCTCCATTTATCTAAAAATACACGGAAAAACTGCCGGCACGTCGATTCGGGCAAACCGTGCCGGCCCGTATCCGTTTTTTTCTTTGCCCATAGTATACACAAGAATCTCTCATCGGGCAAGTTTTCCCTGCACTTCTTTTGGGGATACGGTACTTTTTCTATTGACCTTAAATTTGTGAAATGCTATATTTTAATCGAAATAGAATGTATTTTGATTTGAGAAAGGATCAGATATGGCCCACGATTATATTGTAGAAGATATTCCGGTTGCTCCTCTTAAGCTCGCCGCTCACAAGAGCGCCATGGACCTGGCAAAGAAGGTGGACAAGTGGCTTGTTTCCTTCCGGAAGCACGACTATGAGATCATCAAGGATAAGTACAGGGATTCCCTGATGCTCCGGGGATTTGCTCCGGATACCTTCCTTCTGGATCTTGACTGCCCCCGTTTCGGAAGCGGTGAGGCAAAGGGTGTGATCAAAGAATCCGTTCGCGGAGTAGACGAGTTCATCCTCTGCGATATCACCAACTATTCCAACACCTATACGGTAAATGGATTTACCAATCACATGTCTCCGGATGACAATTACCAGGATATGAAGCGTCTCATCGGTGCTTCCATCGCCCGGACCCACCGGGTCAGCGTCATTATGCCTTTCCTGTATGAGTCCCGCCAGCACAAGCGTTCCCAGAGAGAGTCTCTGGACTGCGCCATGGCCCTGGAGGAGCTCACCAATATGGGAGTCAAAAACATCATCACCTTTGACGCCCATGACCCCAGAGTACAGAACGCCATCCCCCTGAAGGGCTTTGACAACTTCATGCCCACCTATTCATTCGTAAAGGCGCTGCTGAAGTATGATCCCAACATCGTCATCACAAAGGACAATTTCATGGTGATCTCCCCGGATGAGGGAGCCATGGACCGTGCCGTTTACCTGGCCAACAACCTGGGCGTGGACATGGGTATGTTCTATAAGCGCAGGGACTATTCCAGAGTGGTAAACGGTAGGAACCCCATCGTAGCCCACGAGTTCCTGGGATCCTCCGTAGAAGGAAAGACGGTGCTGATCGTAGACGATATGATTTCCTCCGGAGAGTCCATGCTGGATACCGCAAAGGAGCTTAAGGAGAGAAAGGCAAAACGCGTCATCGTCTGCTGCACCTTCGGTCTCTTTACTTCCGGCTTCGATAAGTTCGATGAATTCTATGCCAGAGAGTATATCGACTGTGTGATCACTACGAACCTGAACTACCGTCCCGCTTCCATCTACGAGAAGGAATGGTACTGTGAGGCAGATATGAGTAAGTATCTGGCTTCCATCATCAATTCCTTCAACTATGATGTATCCCTGGAGAACGCGCTCCACTCTTCCGCCAAGATCCAGGCACTTCTTTCCGACCACCGTTCCGACGGCTACAGGTACGAAGGAAAGCTTGATCTTTAAGTTCGGGATACCACATATTCTCTGAAGAAAAGCCTGTTCCGATTTGGAATGGGCTTTTTTTGTGTCCGGATCTCTTCTGCGAACAACCGGGCATAAGAAAAGGGACGCCTTTTGGCGTCCCCTTCATTTTATGAAGATCTATTCTATTGGTTCAGATCTTTAGTTCTGAGCAGAATAAAGATTTACAAGACCTTCCAGGTACTTTCTTCTCTGCTCTGCATCGTCCTGGTTCTGGTTGAAGAGCTTCTGTGCTCTCTCCGGATTCTTGAGGGCCAGGGATGAGTAACGAACCTCGCCGTTCAGGAAATCTCTGTGCTTTGTGAAGTCCGGAGCCTTGGAATCAAGACTGAACTTGTTCTCAGCCAGCGGATTGAAGCGGAAGTTGTACCAGTATCCGCACTCAACTGCAAGCTTCTCCTCTTCCTGTGCCTTACCCATACCCTTACGGATACCGTGGTTGATACAGGGAGCGTATGCGATGATAAGTGAGGGTCCCGGATATGCCTCTGCCTCAGCGATGGCCTTGACAGCCTGATTCATATCAGCGCCCATAGCGATCTGAGCAACGTATACATAGCCGTAGCTCATGGCGATGGAAGCGAGATCCTTCTTCTTTACATCCTTACCGCCTGCAGCGAACTGTGCAACAGCACCGGGCTGGGTTGCCTTGGAAGCCTGTCCGCCGGTATTGGAATATACCTCGGTATCGAATACCACGATATTGATATCCTTGTGGGAAGCGATAACATGGTCCAGACCGCCGAAGCCGATATCGTATGCCCATCCGTCACCACCGAATACCCACTGGCTCTTCTTTGCCAGGAAGTCCTTCATGGGAAGGATCTGAGATCTGCACTCGTCGCAGCCCTCGGTCTCGATGGCAGATACGAGCTTATCGGTAGCAGCACCATTCAGTGCACCCACGTTGAAGGTCTCAAGCCACTCCTTTGCAGCTGCCTTTACGGTTTCGCTGGAAGCGTTCTCTGCGATCTTCTCGATCTTTGCCTTCAGGCCGTCACGGATGGCGTTCTGTGCCAGAAGCATTCCATAACCGAACTCTGCGTTATCCTCGAAGAGGGAGTTGTCCCATGCCGGACCCTGTCCTCTCTCGTTTACGGTGTAAGGCGTAGAGGGTGAGGAGTTACCCCAGATGGAGGAGCATCCTGTTGCGTTTGCAATGTACATCCTGTCGCCGAAGAGCTGGGTGATGAGCTTTGCGTAAGGAGTCTCTCCGCAGCCTGCACATGCGCCTGAGAACTCAAGCAGCGGCTTCTTGAACTGGGAGCCCTTTACGGAATTGGGCTTGAATTTCTCGATTACGTCCTGCTTCTCCGGAAGGGTCACTGCATAGTCAAAGGCCTCCTGGGAAGCTGCCTGCTCCTGCGGGATCATGGTAAGAGCCTTGTTGCCCTTCATGCCCGGGCATACATTTGCGCAGGCACCGCATCCGGTACAATCCAGACTGGATACGACGATGGCAAACTTCTTATCTGCAAAGCCGGTCATGGCCTTTGTCTGCATACCTGCCGGTGCCTTTGCAGCCTCATCCTCGGTCATTGCAACCGGTCTGATGGCAGCGTGAGGACATACGTAGGAGCAGAAATTACACTGGATACAGTTGTCCGGATTCCATGAAGGAACGTTTACTGCGATACCGCGCTTCTCGTAAGCTGCGGATCCGGAAGGTGTGGAACCGTCCACATAGTCTACAAAGGCAGATACGGGCAGGTTGTTTCCTTCCTGGGCGGAAACCTTGGTCTGAATGTTGTTTACGAAGTCCACAACATCCTTTCTTGCGCCGCTTGCTACCGGGTAATCAAGACCCTCGTCTGCAGCGTTCTTCCAGGACTCGGGAACCTTGACCTCCACAACGTTCTTTGCGCCGGCGTCGATGGCAGCCCAGTTCTTCTTGACAACGTCCTCTCCCTTTCTGCCGTAGGTAGCCTGTGCAGCTGCCTTCATGAGCTCAAGAGCCTTCTCCTCGGGGATGATGCCGGTGAGCTTGAAGAATGCGGACTGAAGGATGGTGTTGATACGGGTGGGGCCCATGCCGGTCTCGATACCAAGCTTCACACCGTCGATGGTGTAGAACTTGATGTTGTGATCAGCAATGTACTTCTTCACCTGACCAGGAAGGTGGGTCTCCAACTCCTCTGCGTTCCAGGGGCAGTTCAGAAGGAAGGTACCGCCGTCAACCAGCTCCTGTACCATGTTGTACTTTCTGATGTACTCTGCCTTATGGCAGGCAACGAAGTCTGCTCTGTGGATCAGGTAGGTAGACTTGATGGGGTTCTTACCGAATCTCAGGTGAGACATGGTAACACCGCCGGACTTCTTGGAATCGTAATCGAAGTATGCCTGTGCGTACATGTCGGTGTTGTCACCGATGATCTTACAGGAGTTCTTGTTTGCACCTACCGTACCGTCTGCACCGATACCCCAGAACTTGCAGTTCGTGGTGCCCTCCGGTGTGGTAACGACAGCCGGACCCAGATCCAGAGACAGATGTGTAACGTCATCTACGATACCAACGGTGAATCTCTTCTTCTCCGTGTTCTTGTATACGGCGATGATCTGATTCGGAGCGGTATCCTTGGAGCCAAGACCGTAACGGCCGGAAAGTACCGGAACATCCTTGAACTTGGTCTCCTTCAGGGCAGCAACCACATCCAGATACAGGGGCTCGCCAAGAGATCCCGGCTCCTTTGTTCTGTCAAGAACGGTGATGCACTTTACGCTGTCCGGAATTGCCTTCAGAAGGGCCTCTGCGCAGAAGGGTCTGTAAAGACGTACCTTTACAACGCCCACCTTTGCGTTCTCGGTCTTTCTCAGGTAATCGATGGTCTCCTCGATGGTATCATTTACGGAGCCCATGGCAATGATGATATGCTCGGCATCCTCTGCACCGTAGTAGTTGAAGAGCTTGTAGTCGGTACCGATCTTCTCGTTTACCTTGTTCATATACTCTTCTACGATGGCAGGAAGAGCGTCATAGTAGGGGTTGCATGCCTCACGTGCCTGGAAGAAGATATCCGGGTTCTGAGCGGAACCTCTCTGGCAGGGATGATTCGGGTTCAGGGCATGATCACGGAAGGCCTGGATGGCGTCCATATCAGCCATGTCCTTCAGATCCTCATAGTCCCATGCCTCGATCTTCTGGATCTCGTGGGAGGTTCTGAAGCCGTCGAAGAAATTGATGAAGGGAACCTTACCCTTGATGGCTGCAAGGTGAGCGACGGGAGTCAGGTCCATAACTTCCTGTACGGAGGACTCACAGAGCATTGCGCATCCGGTCTGACGGCATGCATATACGTCTGAATGGTCACCGAAGATGGAAAGTGCGTGGGAAGCAACGGCACGGGCAGATACGTTGAATACGCCCGGAAGCTGCTCGCCGGCGATTTTGTAGAGGTTCGGGATCATAAGAAGAAGGCCCTGGGATGCCGTGTAGGTAGTGGTCAGGGCTCCTGCTGCCAGAGATCCATGAACAGCACCTGCAGCACCTGCCTCAGACTGCATCTCGGTTACCTGAACGGTGTGACCGAAAATATTGGTCTTTCCGTCAGTTGCCCACTCGTCGGTGTGCTCAGCCATAACGGATGACGGCGTGATCGGGTAAATCGCAGCTACTTCGGTATACGCATAGGATGCGTAGGAAGCGGCCTGATTACCATCCATGGTTTTCATTTTTCTTGCCATTGGAATATTCCCTCCTGTATATGATATAAAGTGAGTGTTAACAGATTGCCCTTTAATGGGTTTAATCTTTAACAATATTATAGCATATCGCTTTTTTTATACAAGGATAATGGGAAAAGGTTTGCAAAAAAGTACATGAAAAAAGATGCATACCCCTGGGGATATGCATCTTGAAAAATATCCTGTTTTTACAGAGCCGGCGGTGCATCGGAAATGGGGCCGCTGCTTACGGGAGACTGAGGTGCCTCCGTGCCGCCAGGCGTTGGACCTGCAGTGGGTGCCTGGGGTGCTTCCGGTGCCGCAGTGGTCTGGGGAGCCGTAGGCGCCTGGGTCTGAGGCTCAGTCTGAGCAGGCTGAGAGGGAACGCCGGGGCCATAGGCCTCAGTGGTGCCTGTCGGTCCTGCCTGGGGATAAGCGGATGTTACGCCGGGGCCTCCTGAGATACCGGTCTCATGCTGAGGCATGGTATCCATGGGCAGGGTATCCGTAGGCAGATTCTCTGAAGAAGACTCCACTGGCGTTGTGGTCTCTGCCGGGCTGCTGGTCTCAGTTGCTGCAGGTGTATCCGTATAATACTCGATATGTCCTGAATAGTAGGTGTTATGATCAAGCTTGTCGCTGACCACCTCTCCATCCTTCTTTACCACAAGGTTGGTGGTCCACTGGGATCCCTTGGTTCCGGTGGTGGGCTTCTTGTCGCTGCCCGGCTCGATGAGCTTCCGTACCACATCGATGTCCTTCACCTTCTTGGAGGACAGAGAATAGCTGTAGCCATCCTTCAGAACGGGACGTCCGTAAATGGAGATGGTGACCTTCTGGTTGGAATACTCCGCATAGATACCGATGGAATAGGAATCGGAATTGGAATACTCAGCATGGGAAGGTACATTTGCAAAACGGTAATCCGGTCCGCCCCAGCTTACGGTGGCGTCCATACCTGGGGTCACGTAATTCGGTTCAAAGGTATGGGACTGACGCTTTGTGGTCTTGAGTCCTGATTTCAGTACCGCATTGTAAAGGGTGGTGGAAACCTGGCAGATACCTCCGCCCACCTCCTGAACGACCTCACCCTCGTTGTAGGCCGTGGCTGCGCCATAACCCTTGGCTTCCGTTCTCTCTCCTACCGTATTGTTGAAGGAGAATTCCTCCCCGGGCCTGAGGATGGTTCCGTTGATAGCCTGGCAGGCCAGCTGGATGTTCTTGTTTCTGACCTTGTTTGCGGTGGTATTGGTGGAAAAACTGCCGATGATCTTGTACTCGGAGGCTGCTGTTGCTTCCTCAGTGGAAAGCTCCGTTCCGGGTACCTGGATCCTTGCTTCAAAGTTTCCTTCGCTGATCGCAGACAGGATGCTTGCGGAAAGCTCATCCTTGTTGACCTCAAAGCCTGCCTCTGCCCCTTCCATGACGAATTTGTTGGTTTCCTTATTGAAGGAGCCGATGCTTCCGCCCTTCGGCATCTTGTACCACATGGTAGCTGCGTGCTCTGCCACCTCTCCCACAGCGTCCTCAAGTCCATCCAGGGAAAGGGTGTATACCTTCCGGGATTCCTCTGCGGTTCCGGAGGTGGACTCTTCTTCTGCCTTTGCCTCCTCCTGGGAAGAAGGATCTGTCTCTGCAGCAGCTTCCTCTGACATCTGCTGGCGGTAAGCCTCGTTATCTGCCACGATCTGGGTCAGGAGCTCATTCAGCTTCTCATTTACCAGATCCGGTACGGCATATTCGTTCGTTACAGTGATCTCCTGCAGGGCAGGATCTGCAGTCTCCGCCTCATCCTTCGGCAGGCTGTCGGGGTTCTCTGCGTCTCCCAGGGTGGCTGCCTCCGTAGTTGCGTTTGCATCTACCGTAGGCTTTACCACTGCTCCCACGTCGGCCTTATCGTTGTAGACCACCAGGTTCCAGCTATAGAGCTCCGCCACTTTTTCCCGGACCTCCTCCGGGGTCATGCCCTGGATATCCAGAAGGCCTGTGGCAGCAGCCCCGCTGCCGGACTCCTCCGTAGAGTTCTCGGCGGAAGGAGCCGTAAGCTCTGCGGCTCCGGGAAGCACACTGAGATCCAGGACTGCAGGCTGAAGCAGTACATCCTGAGCAAAAGTTGCTTCTGTTTCGCTGCTCTCAGGGGTCTCCGCTCCCTGCTTTCCGGAAAACTTAAGGACCAGCACGATGCAGAGGATCACCAGAAGGGCGATGCCTCCCACTGCAAGATACAGGCCTGTATTGTTCTTCCCTTTGGAGTTCTTTCCGTTTCCTCCGGAGAACTGGGAAGGACGCTTATTGTCACTGCTCCCCTGGGAACTGCCTCCCGCCTTTCCGTTCCGGTAGGATGTGGGCACGGGAGTCCGGTCCTGGGAAGGTCTTCTGTCCTGGGGGTGCCGGGGACTCCGGACCCTGTGTCCTCCCTCGGCTCCTCTTCTTGCCCTCATATTTCTTTCATCGTTACGAGACATATAAATACCTCTTAAAAATATCATGATCTTGAATCACAGGGAGATCTTCTGCCGCTTCTTTTGGCATTCGGTCCCTTTTGAATATATAATTATATCAGAGATACGGTCTTATCTCAAGCCGCAGCCCCTTCCTATTTTGCCATTTTTTCAGGGCTTTCCTCCGGGTTCTTTGTCGGTTTTTCCTGTTTTGCAAGTTCCACATGGACTTTTTCCCTAAGGAGGGAATAGAAAACGGAAAACAGGGGGATGAAGACGATCATTCCAACGATGCCGAAGGTGGAGCCGCCAAGGGTAACCGCCATAAGGACCCACACCGCAGGAAGATCCACACTGCCTCCCACCACATGGGGGTAGATCAGGTTCCCTTCGATCTGCTGCAATACGAAGAACAGGATCACGAAGATCAGGGCGTCCATGGGAGACTGGATCAGCATGAGGAAGGCACCGATCAGAAGCCCGATAAAGGCGCCGAATACAGGGATCAGGGCCGTAAAGGCGATCAGAACGCCGATCAGGACAGCATAGGGAAGCCTGACCAGGCTCAGGACCGCAAAGAACATGAATCCAAGGATACAGGCTTCCAGGCACTGACCCGTTATGAACCCGGAGAACTTTTTCTCCGCAAGCACCGCAATGTAGCGAAGGCGCAGGAAGGCTCCCTCCGGAAGAAGGGCTTTGGCGGTACGCTCCGCCTGACTTTTCAGCTTTTCCTTACCCGCCAGAAGGTAGATGGCAAAGAACAGTCCGATACCAAAATTCGTTATGGCTCCCGCAATGCTGGTGACGGCGATCACGGAACCGGAAAGGATGTTCTCGATCCCCAGGGAAAGGTATTCCTGAGCCCTTTGGTAGATGCCGTTCCAGTCGATCTGGATGGCCTCTAAGGACTCCAGGATCTGGGGATTGTCCTGGAAATAGGTATAAAGGGCCTGCCCTGCCTTCTCAGCAAAGCCCGGAAGCTTTGCCTGAAGGGAGATCAGGGAGGCTGCCAGCTGAGGCGCCACGACTCCGATCACAAGCAGAAGGATCAGAAGCACGAAGAGCAGGGAAGCCCCGATGCTTATGCTCCGCCGAAGGCCCTTCTTCCTGATCCGTTCCAGATGCTTTTCGATGTTCCGCATCAGCACGTTCAGGACAAAGGCGATCCCGGCACCAAGGATAAAGGGCCGGAGAAGGCCAAGGATATATAAAAAGAGGGTGCAGAGATGTCTCCAGTTCACCCCGAGAAGGATCACGATCACTGCAAAAACGATCAGTCCTTTGATCTTCTTGATTGTTTCGTCGTTCAGCTCCACTTCTGCTCCTTTGCAGAACATGCCGTATGAAGCGAAAGTCTTTTCGGGCCCTGCTTATACGGCATGTTGCATGTTGATTGATTCAGTATGTTCAGGTTTGTATAGCTTATTTTACCACCAGATTCACGATCTTTCCGGGTACATAGATCTCTTTGATCACGGTTCCTGTGATCTTCTCTGCCACGGCTTCCTTTGCCTTTGCAAGAAGCTCTGCCTTCTCCATGTCTGCAGGCACCTCCAGGACCGTTCTGGTCTTTCCGTTTACCTGTACCGGAATACGGATCAGATCGTCCTTTGCATGGGACTCATCATAAACCGGCCATCCGGCGTGGAATACGGAGCCTTCTCCGCCCATGTCGTGCCATACTTCCTCGCCGATATGGGGTGCGAAGGGGCTTATGAGGATCGCAAAGGTCCGGAGGGTCTCCCGATCGATGCCTCCCTCTCTCTTGGCGATGTCCAGAAGGGCGTTGTTGTACTCCATGAATCCGGAGACAACGGTATTCAGGCTGAAGGTCTCAAAACGCTGCTCGATGTCCCTGATGAGCTTGTGGCGTACGGACAGCATCTCCTTTGTGGCGGGGATATCCTTTTCCTTGGAATCCATGCAGAGCTTGTAGAAACGGTTCAGGAAGCGGTAAACACCGTCGATTCCGCGATCGTCCCACTCTGCGTCCATCTCCGGCGGGCCCACAAAGAGCTCGTAGAGACGGAGGGCGTCACAGCCGTAATCCCGTACCAGATCGTCCGGGGAAACCACATTTCCCTTGGACTTGGACATCTTGATGCCGTTCTTACCGTTGATCATGCCCTGGTTGAAGAGCTTGATAAAGGGCTCGTCGAATCCAACGACACCGATGTCATACAGGAACTTTGTATAGAATCTGGAATAAAGCAGGTGCAGGACTGCGTGTTCCACACCGCCGACATACATATCCACGGGAAGGAATTTATCCGCCTTCTCCCTGCTTACCAGTTCCTTATCGTTTTTGTTGTCCACATATCTCAGGAAATACCAGGAAGATCCTGCCCACTGGGGCATGGTATTCGTCTCCCGCTTTGCAGGGCCGCCGCACTTGGGGCAGCTGCAGTTTACCCAGCTGTCAATGGCAGCCAGGGGAGACTCTCCCGTTCCGGTGGGTTCATAGTTCTCCACGTCCGGAAGACGCAGAGGCAGCTCCTCCACGGGAACAGCCACGTTTCCGCACTTCGGGCAGTGGATGATGGGGATGGGCTCACCCCAGTAACGCTGTCTGGAGAATACCCAGTCCCTCAGCTTGTAGTTGACGGTCTTCTTTCCGATCCCCATCTTCTCGATGATATGGGGAGCTTCCTTCTTCAGCTCGGCGGACTCCATTCCGTTCCAGTCTCCGGAATTGATCATCCGTCCCTTGGCCTCCGTATAGGCTGCCTCGGATACATCGATGTCCTCTCCGTCCGGTGAGATAACGGGAATGATCTCCAGGCCAAACTTTTTGGCGAAGGCATAGTCCCTGTCATCATGGGCAGGCACGCACATGATGGCGCCGGTACCGTAGTCCACCAGAACATAGTCGGAAAGCCAGATGGGGATCTTCTTTCCGTTCATGGGATTGATGGCATAGGAGCCGGTGAACACGCCGGTCTTTTCCTTATCCTGCATACGGTCCACGTTGGACTTCATGGATGCGTCATAGATATATTTGTCAACGGCCTCCCGGTTCTCTGCCGTTGCCAGCTTTGCAGCCAGGGGATGCTCCGGAGCAAGCACCATGAAGGTGGCTCCGTAAAGGGTATCCGGTCTGGTGGTGTATACGGTGATGGAGGCATCCTGTCCCTCCACGCCGCCATCTACCTTGAAATCCACTTCGGCGCCGTAGGACTTTCCGATCCACTCCGTCTGCATCTTCTTTACTTTTTCCGGCCAGTCCAGCTTGTCCAGATCATTCAGCAGGCGATCTGCATATTTGGTGATACGGAGCATCCACTGGCGCAGGTTCTTTTTGGTGACGGGAGTGCCGCAGCGTTCGCAGCAGCCGTTGACCACCTCTTCGTTGGCCAGTCCTGTCTTACAGGAGGGGCACCAGTTGATGGGGAATTCCTTCTCATAAGCCAGTCCGGCTTCGAACATCTTTACGAAGATCCACTGGGTCCACTTATAGAAGTTGGGATCCGTTGTGTTGACCTCCATATCCCAGTCGTAAAGGGCATTGATCTGGGACAGCTGCTTTTTGAAGTTCTCGATATTCTTTTCCGTGGAAACAGCCGGATGAACATGGTTCTTAATGGCATAGTTTTCCGCAGGAAGGCCGAAGGCGTCCCAGCCCATGGGATGGATCACATATTTTCCCTTGATGAGCTGATAGCGGGACCAGGCATCGGAGATCACATAGCCTCTCCAGTGTCCCACATGCAGTCCGGAACCCGAGGGATAGGGGAACATATCCAGACAGTAGTATTTTTCCTTCTTGCCGTCATCCTGATTGATGGGATGCTCTTTCCAGTATTCCTGCCATTTCTTCTCAATGGCCTGATAATTATATGTAGCCATAAAGCTGCCTCCATGTACCTGAACTGCCGCTTTTTTATGTATTTTACGCGGCTTTGATAGTCAAAACTAAATTTTAAAGCAAGGTTTCCCCAATGTCAACATTTTTCCCCATGGAAGAAATCATAAACATTCCGGGCGGAAGCCCCGTCCATCTCCGGCAGGGAGGCGATCTCCTCCACTGTGGCTGCCTTCAGCTCCTCAATGCCTTTGAAGTGCTTCATAAGAGCCCTGCGGCGAACCGTGCCGATCCCCCGGATATCATCCAGTACGGAGTGGACCCCGGCTTTTCCTCTCAGGCTCTTATGGTATTCGATGGCAAATCGGTGGGTCTCATCCTGAATACGGGTAATAAGGCGAAAGGCCTCGGAATGGGGATCGATGGGAAGCTCCTGCCCCCGGAAATAAAGGCCCCGGGTCCTGTGGCGGTCATCCTTTACCATGCCGCAGACGCAGATATCAATCTCCAGCTCGGAAAGCACCGACTCTGCGATCCCCACCTGTCCCTTTCCGCCGTCCATGAGGATCAGATCCGGAAAACGGGTAAAGGAGTTCTGCCTGGCTCCCTCCTCCCGGTCCCTGAGGCCATGGGCAAAGCGCCTTGTAAGTACCTCCTTCATGGAGGCATAATCGTTGGGGCCGGTGACGCTGCGGATCCGGAATTTCCGGTAGTCGCTGCGCTTCGGGCTGCCGTCCTGGTAGACCACCATGCTTCCTACGGATTCAAAGCCGTTGGTATTGGAGATGTCGTAGGCCTCTATCCGATGAAGCTCCGGAAGTCCCAGCAGGTCCCGAAGCTCGCCGAAAGCGCCGATGGTCCGAAGCTCCTCCCGCTTCATGCGATCGCTTTCCTTCTCCAGCACCAGCTTTGCATTCTGCACCGCCATCTCCACCAGTTTTTCCTTCTGACCCTTTTTGGGATATCTCAGATATACCCTCTGGCCCCGGACTTTTGACAGCCATTCTTCGATGAGGTCTCCCCCTTCGATCTCCGTCTGCAGCCAGATCTCCTTGGGGATATAGGGAGTCCCTGTATAGAACTGCTTTACGAAGGACAGGACGATCTCCGGAAGGGCGTCCTTTTCATCCACCTCCAGGTGGAAGCTTTCCCGTCCGATGAGACGGCCGTCCCGGATGAAGAATACCTGGGCCACCGCCTCCTGTTTTTCGGAATAGACCCCTATGATGTCCCTGTCGTCCGTATCCGTTGAGGTGACCTTCTGCCTTGTGGCGATCTCAGCGATGGCCTTCAGCAGATCCCTGTATTCGATGGCCTTTTCAAACTCCATGTTCTCCGAGGCCTCTTCCATCTGCCGGGTGAGATATTTCTTCACCGGCTCATATTTGCCCTGCAAGAACTCCAGGGCCTTCTCCACCTGCATCCGGTAGTCAAACTGGGAGATGGCCCCCGCGCAGGGGGCATCGCACTGTCCGATGTGATAATAAAGGCAGGGCCGCTCCTTTCCGATGTCCCTGGGCAGATTCCTGCTGCAGGTCCGGACCCGAAACAGCTTGTGAAGGAGGTCTATGGTCTCCTTCACCGCAAGTCCGCTGGTATAGGGGCCGAAATACCTTGCCTTGTCCTTTTTGACCCGACGGGTCATATAGATCCTGGGATAGGCTTCATCCACTGAGACCTTAATGTAGGGATAGGTCTTGTCATCCTTCAGCAGGGTGTTGTATTTGGGCCGGTATTCCTTAATCAGATTGTTTTCCAGCACCAGAGCCTCAAGCTCCGAATCCACCACGATGTATTCGAAGCGTCTGATGAGGGAGATCATCTTCAGGATCTTGGCAGTCTTCCCCCTGGGCGACTGAAAATACTGGCGGACCCGGTTTTTCAGGTTCACCGCCTTTCCCACATAGATCACCTCGTCCCTGGGACCGTGCATGAGGTAGACCCCCGGGGAGGCAGGGAGCTTCTTCAGCTCCTCCCGGATATCAAAGCCATTATCGGATGCTGCCTGTTTTTCTTCTGCCATATCTTATGTTCCGTTCGTTAATTCTCCGTAATGATCAACGGACCGTCCTGTTCCAGGATCTGCAGGTCGCTTTCCGACAGTTCGCCGCCCGGAAGGGCCTCCGAAAGCTCCTCCGGCAGGGGATCTCCCTCCTCAAGGGGCGCATTACCCGGCAGGGTCTCGGGAGGAACCGTCTCCTCCGGCAGAGCGGCTCTGGATTCCGCAATGCTCTCTGCTTCCGCCTCTGCTGCTTCCGGGCTCAGAAGTCCGTCATAAAAATAGTTTGCTGAAGCGGACCACAGGATCCATTCGTCGTATCCGGCATCATAAACAGCCTGGATCTGGGCCCTTGTGGTCTCCGCATTGTATTCGATGTAATTGCCGGCTCCCAGGTATGAGGCGGTGAAGGACTGGAGCCAGGGCCTTACAACGGCCTGCTGGATTCCCTCTCCTCTTGTCTTCAGAAGCTCATCCCTGGATTTGGTCAGAGCTCCCAGGATACACTCATAGGGCTGGGTGTCCGGATGCTCCAGGCCGAAGTTTCCGCTGGAATAGTGGGAAGGATAGATCATGGGGCAAATATAGTCGATCTCCTCCGCCATGGCGTTATAGTCCTGTCCCACGGACTGGGCGTCGATGGGGCTGCCGATAATGGTACCGAAAACGTCACAGGACACAAACAGGCCCTCTTCCCTCAGTTTATCGGACATGTATCCCACAAGCTCCGTAATGATGCTGATCTTGTCCCGTCCCTGGGTATCCTCCTGATCGTATACCACATCGTCGATCCCCCGTTCCGTACAGAAGCGGATATAGTCGAACTGGATCTCGTCAAAGCCGATGGCTCCCGCAGCCTTTGCCACATCCACCAGATAATCCCAGTATTCCTGCTTGTAGGGGTTGACCCAGGCATCCCCCTTATTGTCCCGGAACAGGGAACCGTCTGCAAGATGCAGCGCCCATTCCGGTTTCTGATCCGCAATGTAGGGATCCTTCAGGGCAACGATCCTGGCAATGCAGTAGATTCCGTGATCCTTCAGCTTCCGGATCACAGCCGGCATGTCACCGATCTTGACCTCCACGGCACCCAGTTCATCCACCAGAGGCACTCCCTGCATCTGATAGGTGATGCGTCCGTAATCGTCCTTCACATCAATGACTACGGCATTCAGTTCCGTCTCGTCGATCCGCTGGATGACCCGGTCCATAAAATCCGAGACACCTACGGCATTAGCTCCGAGATAAATACCCTTCACCTTTACCGGTTCCCGCTCCGGGGCCGTTTCGATCTCAAGGGCTGCTTCCGTCTCCGGAGAGGACTCCTGTGCCTCTGCCGGACTCTCCCCGGCTTCGCCGCTTTCGGCTTCTTCGCTGATCCGGTTGCCTCCAAAGCCGAAGAATCCCTCCTCCGGCACCGTCTTGACTCCATCCTTCTGTAGGGCCGCCGGCTCATAACGCTCACAGCCGCACACCAGGGATAATACAAGCATCAGGATCAGGCCTAAGCCGTATATCGATCTTTTCTTCATATTTGACCTCTGCATAACGTTTTTCAGGCAGCTCCGTCCCGTGGAACTGCCTGAAATCTATTGTATACTATTTCTCTTTATTTTTCAAACTTTGCCCATTTGAAGTTGGGGATCACATCGGACCAGCGCTCGATGCCTATGATCTCCTTTGCGAATTCCGTCTGGTCCAGGGTGTAATTCTTCTTATCGATGTTCTTAAATACTGGCCAGATATATTTCCGCCGGGCAGGGGTGATGTTATTATCCGAGGTGGCGTCCGTACTCCAGAGGCCAAAGGCACAGGAGGTGGCCACTTCGGAAGGAGCATCGATCTGCCTGGACAGGATGAAGGCGTCGATATATGGATTGGAATCCATGATATAGTAGGCATAGGCAAAGGCGGCTGCCTGCAGCTCTTCGCACTCTCCCCTGGTAAGTGACTGGGAGGTAAAGCCTTCCTCCGACAGGATGATATGCCGTACATTTCCGCTGCGGTCCAGAAGCTCAGGCCGCTGCATGTAATCCGTAAGGACCGACAGGTTAGCGAAGTTCACCACCGGGGAGGTTTCCTCCCAGCTCAGAAGGCCGGTGCCAAAGTCATCCCAGAACTCCGGTTCCGTCATGGGAACGCTGTAGGGATGGTAGGCCAGGTTCCAGTCGATGTTGCCCCTCTGACGGGTAAGGGCCGCAAACTGATCGATAAATTCCTTTGCGTTGTATTTAGTGCTGCCGTTGGCTTCGTTCATCCAGTTATAGTCCGTGGAGAAGAAGACCCGGTCATTGGCACAGGTTGACTTGATGGCCGTATAGAAGACCCGGAATGTGCGCTCAAACTCATTCACATAATCCGTAAGGGACATGGGGCCGATGTAATTCCACAGCTGATTATTGACCTCGTTTCCGATGATCCAGTTCTGGACCCTTCCGTAGTCGGAATTCTTACCGGAATAGCGGTCCGCCAGGAAGGATGCGATGGCCTTGATATCCTTGTAGCCTGCTTCGGTCCGGCTGTTGAAATGATAATAATTGGCGGCGCTGGTCTTTGCGGTGCCGGGATAATAGAGATCCGGCGTAGTATCGCTCCAGCCGTTAAGAAGGATGGCGTTTACCAGCATTCCCTTGTTGGAGAACATGGAGATGGTGTGATCGTAATCCTCGATGATCTCCTTATTGAAATGATAGGTCTCCCCTTCATAGGTATACTCGATGCCGTTTCCAAGGATCGCATTATAGGGGATATTGATGATCACATGACCGACTCCCAGTTCAAAGCCGTCGGCGATCTGGGAAAGCTCGATCAGAAGCCCCTTCTTGGTGAGGGGCTCCTCATAGGGCTCCTGATGGGGTGCCGTCACCTCGGGATTGGTGATGTAGATAGGCTCGGAAACCTGGATATACTTCGTTCCGTCCCATATACAGGCAATGAATTTCTTGTAAAGCCGGGAGTCTGCCGTGCCGTAATTCAGAGGGATCCGGAAGGAGACGCTGCCCTCTGCCTTTGGGAGACTGTCCGTATAGCGGTTATCCGTCACGTCGTCGTCATAGGGATCCAGAGCCAGCAGGTACAGGTTCGGGTCCTGCCCCATAAGGGTATCCGCCGGGGTAATGCCGCCGGAAAGGCTCCCTTCGATCACCACGTTTCCGTTATCGATGTAGCAGGCGCTCCAGGTGACCCGTTCGGAGGGAGCCTGGGGCTCCTCCGCGTATGCGCTGATGGGGGAAAGGGGCTGATCTCCGAAGCTTCCCCCCACTGTAAGGAAAAAGGCAGCTGCGGCTGCAGCAGCCAGTGCTTTTTTGAACATTCCGTATTTTTTCATTCAGTACCTCTCATTTCCGTAGCTTCAAATACTTCTGTTCCAGTATAACACAGACAAAAGGGAATGTAAGCGGCTAAAGGCTTACATTCCCTTTACGATTCTCTGACCAAGTTTTGAAAGAAGTCTTAAAAAGACTTAATTTTCCTCGTTGGCAGCTGCGATCACAGCATTCTGGATGTCATTGGGTGCCTGCTCGTAACGAACAAAATTGTAGGAGTAGGTACCGATGCCACCGGTCATGGAACGAAGATCCGTTCCGTATCCGTAAAGCTCGCTGACGGGGATCTCCGCCTCGATGGTCTGCTTTCCGTGGTGGTCTGAATTCATACCAAGGACTCTTCCTCTTCTGCGGTTCAGATCCCCCATGATATCACCGGTATAGGAATCCGGTACCGTGACCTTAAGCTCTGCGATGGGCTCAAGGAGTACGGGCTGTGCCTGCATGAAGCCATCCTTGAAGGCCAGGGTAGCAGCCATCTTGAAGGCCATTTCCGAGGAATCCACAGGATGGTAGGAACCGTCTACCAGGGTGGCTTTGATACCCACAACGGGATAGCCGGCCATGGGGCCCTTCTGAACGCATTCCTGAATGCCCTTCTCTACTGCAGGGAAGTAGTTCTTCGGTACGGCTCCGCCGAAGACCTTCTCTTCGAATACATAGCTCTTTGTCAGATCGCCTGAGGGCTCGAATTCCATGATGACATCGCCGTACTGGCCGTGTCCGCCGGACTGCTTCTTGTGCTTGCCCTGGACCTTTACCTTCTTGCGGATGGTCTCCCTGTATGCGAACTTCGGCTTGGAGAGCTCGATCTGAACCTTGTATCTCTGCTCCAGCTTTGCCTTTACCACATCCAGCTGCTGCTCGCCGATGGCATAGAGCAGGGACTGGCGGTTCTCCGCATCGTTTACGGCCTTGAGGGTCAGGTCCTCTTCCATCATCTTCTGAAGGGCTGCGGAGACCTTGTCGTCATCCCCCTTGTTGACAGGCTTGTATGCCATATATGTGTAAGGAATATCGATATCTGCCTTTGCATATTCGATAGGTGCATTCCGGAGGGCGATGGTATCGCCGGTCTGGGTCACCGTCAGCTTGGAGATGGCTCCGATATCGCCGGCCTGAAGCTCGTTGACCTCAATGGCCTCCTTGCCCCGGAGCAGGTAGAGCTTACCGATCTTCTCGTCTGTGTCCTTGCTGACATTGTAGAAGGTGCTGTCCGGCTTCATGACACCGGTAACCACCTTTACCAGGCTGTATTTTCCGATAAAGGGATCCACGATGGTCTTCCATACCTTTGCGGTAAGGTTCGCCTCCGGATTATACTTTGCAATGAAATGCTCGCCGCTGGCTACGTCCACGCCGGCACAGCTGCAGTGCTCCGGTGACGGGAAGTACTTATCGATGGCCTGCAGCAGGTTGTTCATACCCTGGCAGTTGATTCCGGATCCCATGATGACCGGAACGATATTTCCGTTATAGACATTTTCACGAAGGGCTTCGGAGATCTCCTCATGTGTGAACTCGCCGCCCTCGAAGTAACGCTCCATGTATTCGTCAGAGGTCTCTGCCACTGCTTCCATAAGAGCGCTTCTGGCCGTATCCAGCTGCTTCTCAACGTACTCGGGGATCGGACACTCCTCGTAGTTGGAAAGGGTGGTAAACTTACGGCCCTTCATCTTGACTACATTTACATATCCTACGAACTTGCGGTCCTCTCTGATCGGGATCTGGAAAGGTGCCACTTTACGTCCGAACTGCTTGGAAAGCTTTACAATCAGCTCCCGGAAGGAAGCCTCGTCATCATCCATATTGGTTACGAAAAACAATCTGGGCAGATTGTACTTCTCACAGTATTCCCAGGCCTTGATGGTGCCCGGCTCGATCCCTGATTTACAGTTGACAACGATCACTGCGGAATCAGCTACGGAAAGTGCTTCCTCCACTTCACCACAGAAATCGAAGTATCCCGGCGTGTCGAGAAGGTTGATCTTGATGGGACCGGCTTCTCCCTTGTACTCAAGCGGGATCACGGATGCGGAGATGGAGAATTTACGCTTCTGCTCCTCCTTGTCGTAATCGCTGATGGTATTACCGTCCTCAACCTTTCCCATACGGCTCGTCAGTCCGAGCACGTGAGCCAGTGCTTCGACGACCGTTGTCTTTCCGGCCCCTCCATGGCCAAGTAATACCACGTTCCTTAAGTTATTCGTTTGATACGCCTGCATGATATGTCCCCCTTTTTTGCTTATTCTTGCTGTATCTGTCGGCGTTTAGAAATCATAGCCTCTTGTATGCATATAGTCCCGGATGATCTGCGCCACCTGGGCGTAATCGATCTTCGATGAGTTGATGCACAGATCGTAATTCTGCATATCCATCCACTCACGGCCGGTGTAGTAATGGTAGAACTCCGTCCGCTCCTTATCGATCTTCCGGACATGCTTTTCTGCGGTCTCCGCATCCACGGACTCCAGATCCATGATCCGCTCCGTCTTCCTGGGAATATCCGCATATACGTAGATGCAGACCAGATCCTCCCGGCCCTCCTGCTGCAGGATATAGTCCGCAGCCCGGCCCGCAATGATGCAGCTTTCCTTTTCCGCCAGCTCCTTGATGATCTTGGCCTGGAATCGGAACAGGTTCTCCGGAGAGGTCATCCTGTCACCCACCTTTGGTTCTCCGATGGTGGGGCGGATCGCGTCAAATATTTTGTAAAGCAGGTTGTTGCCCGCCTTTTCATCTGCAAGACGGAAATACTGTTCACCGATGGCTGAGGTCTCGGAGGTGATCTTCAGGATCTCCTCGTCGTAGAAATGAACTCCAAGCTCCTCTGCCAGGGCCTTTCCCACTGCCTTTCCTCCGGCGCCGTACTGTCTGCCGATGGTGATCACGAATTTTTTCTTTTTTTCTGCCATAAACTGTCCCTCCATGCTGCCCTTTTCTGCATTGCTGCAGATCACTTATATATAATACCATATTTCTTTTAAAAAAAGAATCGTTTTTTGTAGATTTTGTCCTAATAGTCACATTTTTGTCAGAAAACAAAAAGGACGACGTAAAACGTCGTCCTGAGGCAGTACTGTAAGCCGGGTTATGTCGTGGATAGTCATCTATCTAGGACTTATGTCGCCATAAGCCTCAAGCGGCCTACCCGGAGCATGACGGGCCGCCATATCACTCCTTCATGGCCTTGCTTCGGATGGGGTTTACAATGCGCAGCCTGTTACCAGCCTGCCGGTAGTCTCTTACACTGCCATTTCACCCTTACCCGCATAGCGGGCGGTATCCTTTCTGTTGCACTTTCCTTAGGCTTTCGCCCACCTGACGTTATCAGGCATCCTGCCCTGTGAAGCCCGGACTTTCCTCTCCCGCGTCCTGGACGCGGCAGCGACTATCCGCACTGCCCTGAGGTATTTTACCTGATTTTTCACCGGCACGCAAGTCTTTTGAAAAATCCCCCCTCCGGCAGAAGGCAGAAAGCTCCTTCATGGTCACGGCTGCAGGCTGGGAAAGGATCCGGTCTCTGTGATGGACCATATAAAAGCTTCGCTTGGAGTCCAGCTTCGGGAATTCGAACATCAGGACCCGTCCTTCCTTTACGTAGTCCATGGCTGCGATCTTTGCAATGAAGGCGGAACCGCTTCCCCCCGCCACGGCACGTTTGATCAGTTCCGTGCTCTCGAACTGGGCCACGATGTGCATGCTGTTTTCCGTCAGTCCAAGAGACTGCTCCAGGTTATGGGCTGCCATTCCAGTACCGCTGCCCTTCTCCCGCACGACATAGCGAAGCTCCGTAAGCTGCTCCGGGGTGATCTTCCCTCCATAAGCTGCATAGCAGGGCTCATTGGGGGTGATCAGCACGATATCATCTTCAAAAAGCTCGTCATAGATGCATTTCTGATTTCTGGCCTGGAAGCCGCAGATGCCGATCTCCGTATCAAAGTGCAGCACCTTCTGCAGCACTTCGGAGCTGTCTCCTTCGGAAACGCTGTAGAGGATATCCGGGTATTTCCGGCCCATGTAGGGGATAAACTCGGACAGGATGTAATTGGCAGGCACCGTGGATGCGGCGATCTGCACGGTTCCCTTCAGGACAGTCTCCTTGCCGTGGAGAGCAAAAAGGGCCTCTTTTTCCGTTTCCAGAAGGCGCTGGGCATAAGGATAGAACAAAAGCCCCGCCTCGGTCAGCTGTACGTCCTTTGTGGAACGGGTCAGGAGCTGTACGCAGAGCTCCTCTTCCAGCTGTTTGATATGTGTGCTGATGGCCGGCTGTGAAAGAAAGAGCCGTTTTGCCGCAGCAGAGAAGCTCTTGCTTTCCACCACCGCGGAAAAGCTTTTCAGATACTCAGTTTTCAATACAATTCTCCCTTCCTGATTTTAACCCACATCCAGGCAGCTGCCGCCGATGAATTCCCGCAGGATCGAGGTCTTCGGTATGATCTCCGGACTGAGGGAAAGCACGTAGTCCAGGAATTTCAGCAGGCGCCTTGCCTCCGGATATGCACTGCTGCTCCTGGGGATCTGGAACAGCAGAGGCTCCGCATACTGCTTCAATACCGCAAGCTCATAGATCATGGCGGTGTTGAAGATCACATCCGCCTCTTCCTGGAAGGGGAAGATGTTCTTTTCCTCTCCTTCTCTTACGGAGTCCCATCTGAGGATTGTATTCTCCGCACTGTAGCCCCTGGTCCGGTTATCCCGCACCATGCGCCGGATCAGCCGGCAGTCTGCTGTGGGAATACGGTTATGCTCGTCGATATTCAACTGGGTAAGGGCCGAGACATAGATCTTATACTTGGCCTCCTTCGGAAGCTTTTCCGAAAACTTTTCATTCAGACAGTGGATCCCTTCCACGATCAGCACATCGTCCTCCGAAAGCCTGGTCTCTCCATCCCGGTATTCCCGTCTTCCGGTGCGGAAATCATATTTGGGCAGCCGCACCGCCTCCCCCTTAAGGAGCTTCTGCATGTCTTCGTTAAACTGCTCCGTATCCAGGGCCAGGAGGGACTCAAAATCCGGCTTTCCTTCCCTGTCCAGAGGGCGGTCCGCCACATCCTTGTAGTAGTCGTCGGCGGATATGGTCCGGGGACAGAGGCCGTAGGCCCGAAGCTGCAGCTCCAGCCTGTGGGCCGTGGAGGTCTTTCCGGAGCTGGAAGGACCTGCCATGAGGAGGATCTTCTTATCCTTTTTGGAGATACGCTGGGCGATCTCACCGATCTTCTTTTCAAAAAAGGCTTCCTGCATAAGGATCAGGTTATTGGCCTCTCCGCGGCAGATGGCTTCGTTCAGGTCCGCAATGTTTTCGATTCCGATCTTCTCCGCCCAGCGGAAGGATTCCTCCTGAACGGAAAACAGCTTCCCAGGAGCGTTGAAGGCAGGCAGCCTGTCCGGCTCATCCGCCTTCGGAAGCCAGAGGATGAAGCCCTTCCGGAAGGGTACCAGGTCAAAGGTCCTGATATAGGCACAGCTCTCCAGCATAGGGCCATAGAAATAATCCTCAAAGTCTCCGATGGCGTAGATATTGACCCGGGAGACCCGGCGAAAGCCAAAGAGCTTCGACTTATCCTCCATGCCGTAGCTGGCAAAGCGTCTTACCGCCTCATCCGTGGAGATATTTCTCTTCTTTATGGGAAGATCCCCACGGATGTAGCTTTCCATTTCTCTCTTCACCTCCAGAAGCAGCTTCTGATCCACACAGACGCTGCCTCTGGGAACCACATAGAAGCTGTCTCCCACCCGGAATTCCACCGTCACCCGCTGAAGTGCTTCCCGGGGCACCACATGGTATATGGCCCGCAGCAGGATAAAAACGGCGGTACGGGCGTAGGCCGCCTTTCCGGGAGCGTCCCGGTAGGTCAGAAGCCTTGCCTCCGTATCCCCTGTGATCTCCTTATGGAGCTCCTGGATCCGGTTCGTCTTAAGGTCATGTACCAGAAGGATGTCCTGCCCCGCCATTTCCCGGAAATCTCCGGCGATCTGCTGCCAGGAAGTGCCCTCCGGGTAATCCCGGATCTCTGTTCTGTCATTTATGTGAAGTTCAAGCCTTGCCATTTCCTCCTCCATTTTCAGGAAAGAAAGGATCTGCAGTCCGTAAGGTCCGTTATGATCTCAAGCTCCGGCGCATTGCGCTGCAGGTAGTCCTTCATGAAGGGTACGAATATATGTTCCAGACCGAAGTGTCCCGCATCGATCAGGCTGATCCCTGCCTCCAGGGCGTCCAGGCCGTCATGATGTCCCATATCTCCCGTGATCAGGGCATCCACGGAATGGGCTGCTGCCAGCTGCAGCATGCCGTGGCCGGATCCGGGGCAGACCGCTGCCCGGCCTATGGGCCGTCCCGTATCATAATAGGTGAGGCCATTGAGATCGAATCTCTCCCGCAGAAGCTCCGCCACCTCCCGGCAGCTCATCTTCCCTTCAAAGGAGCCCACAAAGCCGATGCCGTAGGTACTGGGAAGACCATTCTCCTGGACGGAGGGCTCCAGGGGCCCTTCCTTCTCCATACCAAGGCCCTCACACACCAGATCCGCCATACAGCCGGGAGCTGCGTCAAAATTCGTGTGCATGGCATAGCAGCAGATATCCTTTTGGATCAGCTTCATGAGCTTTCTGCCAAGAGCCGTATCGCTGTTCACCTTTGAGATAGCCTTGAAGATCATGGGATGATGGGTCAGGACCAGGTCGCAGTCCTCCGCGATCGCCCGGTCCACCACCGGCTCGGAAGCATCCAGAGCCAGCAGTACCTTTCTGATCTCCCGGTCTCTCCTTCCGCAGATCAGCCCCGGGTTGTCCCAGGAAAGGGCCAGGGCCGCCGGGGCAAGCTCCTCCAGCATTTTGAAAAGTACATCTGCCTTCATGTCTACACCTCGTTCTTTCTGTTCTTCTATGCAAGGTAAGGGGCGATCTCAGAAAGCTGCTTTAAAAGCTCCTGCTTCCTTCTTTCCGCGCCCTCTCCCTTTTCCGGAGCAAGCTTCTCCAGAAGCTCCTCCGTTTTTTCTTTTTCCCAGGTAAGGAATTCCCGGAATACCGGATCCCCGGCGGCAGAAAGGAATGCGCCGTAGCGATAATCCGCCTCTGTCCGGTAAGCCTCCCGGTCCGCGGGCTCCCTGGGGCAGACGGAAAGGATCACATAGTACTTTCCTTCCTCCTTCAGCATCCGCTCCTCCCGGATCAGAAATCCAAGCTGATCCGTCAGATAATGGCGGAGGATCTCCGGTTCCGACTGGGGGCTCAGCACCAGCCTTCCCACCTGTTTGAGATAGCTTTCCGCCTTCCCGGAAAGGAATCTTCCCTCCGGATCGGTCTTTCCGTCCGTTGGCTTCAGAGAGAGGATGTCCGTGATCAGCTGGCCGCCCATGCCGGAGATGATGACCGTATCCGGAATCTTATATCCCGGGGACATGGCAATAGCCCGGAGGCCGTCGCTTTGGATCAGCTCCGCCCGGTCTGCAAGGCCCTCCCGTAAAAGGGTCTCCCTGGCCCGCTCCAGGGGCCCCTTCCGGAGGTCCATGCAATAGGCGCTCTCCGCCCGTCCTTCCTTCAGCAGCCAGGCTGCCGCATAGCCGTGATCACAGCCCACATCTGCCACCAGCCGGCAGCTTCCGCACATATCTGCGATCTGCCGGAGTCTCTCTGATATCATCATGATTCGTTTATTTCCTTACTTTTATTCCTGGAGACGGATCCTCAATCCGGAAAGGGCTTTTTTCTCCGACAGAAGCTGCTGCAGTCTCTGCAGATCGCTGCCGCTGTCCCGGATCTCCCTTTCCAGAGAGGCCCTCCGGATATTTAATACCGCTTCCGTCAGGGACTTTTCCAGATCCTGAAGGGACAGCTCCGAAAGATCCTTATAAACCGCATCTGCATTCAGGATTGCTCCCGCTTCCCTGCTTTTTTCCTCATCTTCGGAATAGCTGTCCATAATGGAGGCAGCAGAAACGGTCTCCCCATCCCTGGGGTCTCCCAGAAGCTTTTCCGCGATCTCCCGGCAGGTGCCGTCGGTAAAGTCCTCGGGACGCAGATATTCCGTTATCTGCGGGATCAGCTCCGGCTTTGCACAAAGCCAGGACAGAAGCAGACGCTCCGATGGGATCTGTCCCCGGTCTCCCTGCTTTCTGCCGCTCTTTCGGACAGCTGCACCTCTTACCTCCTGGGTCTCCTTCTGCTCCGTTCTTTTTTTCTGTGCCGTAAGCATCTTCCGCTCCACCAGCTGCTTAAGCTCCCCGTATGGGATCTGCTGCTCCCGGCTTACGGCTCTGACATAGTTATCCCGTTCCAGTTCCTCAGAAAAACCGCAGAGCCTCTCTGCCGTTTCATTATAAAAGGCCGTGACCTCCGCTGGGTCTGAGAACTGATAGGACCTGCGGAGCATGTCGATCTCGTAAAGGAAGGCGTTCTTTGCCTTCCGGATATACTCCTCGTACTCCTCCGGGCCAAGGTGCTGCAGGAATTCATCCGGATCCTTGAAACCGGTGTCACTGGTATCCAGCACCCGTACGTTCAGTCCCGCTTCCCGCAGGATCGGAAATGCCCTGAGCTTTGCCCGGATCCCGGCCTCGTCGTTGTCCTGGGTCAGGATCACGTTTTTGGTGTAACGTCTCAGAAGCTGGGCATGCTTTTCATTGAAGGCCGTTCCCAGGGAGGCCACCGCATTCGTAAAACCTGCCTGATGAAGGGCAATCACATCCATATAGCCTTCGCAAAGGAGCAGATAGTCCTTTCTGGAGCGCTTTGCAAAGTTCAGGCCATAGAGATTGCGGCTCTTATCGAAGATCTTTGTCTCCGGAGAGTTGAGATACTTTGGCTCCCCATCTCCCATGACCCGTCCTCCGAAGCCCACCACCCGGTTGTTGGTGTCCATGATGGGGAACATGACCCGGTTCCAGAACTTGTCCCGGGCCCCCCGTTCCGAAAGGACCACAAGGCCGCTTTGGGACAGGAGCTCGTCGTTGTAGCCTCTGCCCTTCAGAAAGCGGTACAGGGCATCGGAGCTCTTGGGGGCAAACCCAAGTCCGAAATGGGTGATAGTGGCGTCCGTAAGGCGCCGTTTTTCCCGGAAGTACCGGTAGCCGATCTGCCCTGCCTCACTCTTCAGCTGCTCATAGTAATACATGGCGGCGGTGCGGTTGATCTCCAGAAGCTTTTCCTTTAGCTCAGCCTGGGACCGGTCATATCCGGAGGAGGATACCTCCGGCAGCGTGATATGGGCCCGTTCCGCCAGGACCTTCAGGGCCTCCGTAAAAGTATAATTTTCATACTGCATCAGGAAGGTGATGACATTGCCCCCTGCACCGCAGCCAAAGCAGTAATAGATCTGCTTCTGGGGGCTTACAGAAAAGGAAGGGGTCTTTTCCCCATGAAAAGGACAGAGGCCAAAATAGCTTGACCCCTTTTTTGTCAGCTTGATATACTGGCCGATCACGTCAACGATATCGTTGGCGTTCCGTACCTGTTCAATCACGTCTTCACTGTATCGCATGGATCCCTTATCTCACATGCCATCCCATGGGAACAAAAAGCTCCTCAAATTTCTCGATGGCGTAATTATCCGTCATACCGGAAATATAATCGCAAACTGCCCGTTCCTGATCCGTACCCGTATCGATGAGACGGGTATACTCCTCCGGCATCCCATCGGGATGCTCCATATAGTACTGGAACAGAAGCTCGATCATCTTTTTGGCCTTGCCCTCTTCCGCCTTGGCCTTTCCTCCCGTGTAAACATGCCGGAACATCCAGGCCCGAAGGCCGAACATGGCCTTCTCATAGTCGGGACTCATCTCGATATGATCCTTTCCGGTGCTGTTTCTGATCACATCGTGGATCAGGCTGTTCAGTCTGTCATGGACATTGTAGCCCAGAACCCGGGTATACTCCTCCGGAATATCCTTCTCCTCCAGAAGGCCGCCTCGGATGGCGTCGTCCACGTCATGGTTGAGGTAGGCGATCTTATCAGAGAGCCGGACCACCTGTCCCTCCAGGGTCTTCGGATGGCCGCTGGACTGGTGGTTCAGGATCCCGTCCCGGACCTCCTTTGTCAGGTTCAGTCCCTTCCCATCCTTTTCCAGCACCTCCACGATGCGTACCGACTGCTCGCTGTGGTCAAAGCCCCCCTTACAGAGCCTGTTCAGCACGTCCTCTCCGCTGTGTCCGAAGGGAGTGTGGCCCAGGTCATGCCCCAGGGCAATGGCCTCCGTCAGATCTTCATTCAGAAACAGCGCCTTGGAAATGGTCCTTGCGATCTGGGCCACCTCCAGGGTATGGGTCAGGCGGGTCCTGTAGTGATCTCCCTCCGGCGCCAGGAACACCTGGGTCTTATGCTTCATCCGGCGGAAGGCCTTACAATGGAGGATCCGGTCCCGGTCCCTCTGGTATTCCGGACGGATATCGCACTTTTCCTCCGGATAGTCCCGTCCCGCCGTATTTTTGGAAAGGGCGGCATAGGGAGACAGCCGCTTTTCTTCCTGCTCCTCCAGCATTTCCCGGATACAGCTATAGCTTTTTTCCATCTTTTCCATACCGTCCTTTCTGTATTTTCTGCTTTTCAGTTTTATTTCAGGAAGCCCTCCACGATGGCGGCCTCCGCTTCCTCCTCCGTAAGTCCCAGGGTCTGGAGCTTGATCAGCTGCTCTCCTGCGATCTTTCCGATGGCAGCTTCATGGATCAGGGCCGCATCCGGATCGGCTGCGTCCAGAGCCGGTACCGCCAGGACCTTTCCCTCGCCGATGATAATTGCGTCACACTCGGAATGTCCGTGACAGGGAGCCTTTCCTACGATGTTGGAGTAATAGGTGGTCTTGGACTGATCCGTGGCCACGGAACGGCTGATGAAGTTGGCTGAGGAATTTTCCCCCACAAGCTCCGCATCCATGCGGGACTCCGCAAACTGGGTGCCATTTGTAAGGAGCCGTTCCTTGATGACGATGGAAGCGTTCTCCTTTACCACTGCCCTGGTGTCCCGCTTCGTGGAATCGATGCCCTTGATCTGGGTGGATTCCATCTCCATCTGGGCACCTTCCTCCAGATAGATCTCCGTTACGGGATTCATGATGTTGCCCCCTTTGGTTCCATTCTCTGCTTCCCCGTAGTGGCGCTCCACATACTTCACCTTGGAATTCTTTCCCACAAAAAATCGGTGGAGTCCGTCATGCTGGCTGTCCTGGTCCCCGCAGTTATGGATGCCGCAGCCTGCAACGATGACGATGTCGCAGTTTTCACCGATATAAAAGTCATTGGTCACCACGTCCCGAAGGCCTGTCTTTGCAATTACCACCGGAATGCAGCAGCTCTGATTGACGGTGCCGTCGGCGATCCTGATATCGATGCCGGTTCCATCCTCCTTCGGGGTGATCTGTATGTCCTTTGTGGACTGGCGGGCCTGGGCCTCTCCGTTGTAACGGATGTTATAGGCCCCCTGGGGGATCCCGTGGATCTCCGCCACCTCTTCCAGTATCTTCTTTTCGATTCCGTCCATCTCGATCATCTGACAGTTTCCTCCTGTTCCTTCTGGACATGACAGCCCGGGATCGCGGAATCGGATCCCAGGATGGCAGGAAGCACCTCTTCCTTCGGTCCGCTCTTTGCGATCCTTCCCTTTTCGATCACCACGATCTCATCTGCAATATCCAGGATCCGTTCCTGGTGGCTGATGATGAGGATGGTTCCCTGGGTCTCCTCCTTGATCTGTTCGAAGACCCGGATCAGGTTCGTAAAGCTCCAGAGGTCGATCCCCGCCTCCGGCTCATCGAAGATGGAGAGTTTGGAGCCTCTGGCCAGCACGGTGGCGATCTCAATCCGCTTCAGCTCTCCTCCGGAAAGGGAAGCGTCCACCTCCCGGTTGATATAATCCCTGGCACAGAGGCCCACCTCACTCAGGTATCTGCAGGCCTGGCCCTGGCTCATCTCCTTATTGCCGGAGGCCAGCTTCAGAAGGTCAAAAACCTCGATGCCCTTAAAGCGTACCGGCTGCTGGAAGGCGAAGCTGATGCCAAGTCTGGCCCGCTCCGTGATCCCAAGCTCCGTAATATCCTCACCGTCCAGAAGAATCTGTCCGCCGCTGGGCCGGTAGATACCGGCAATGGTTTTGGCAAGGGTAGACTTGCCGCCTCCGTTAGGGCCGGTGATCACAATGAACTTTCCGTCGGGAATGGAAAGGGATACGTCGTTTAAGATCTCCTTTTTCCCCTGCTCATCCTCTACGTTATATTTTAAGTGTTTTAACTCAAGCATGCATATCCTTTCTGCTGCTTTTGCAGCATCTTTTCTACCACAAAAAAGTGCAGTACATTCCTGCACTGCACTTATTCTAGCATAAAACCACATGCCTTTCTATAAGTTTAGGAAATATTTAGAATCCCCTTCCGGGTCCCGGTTCCTTAAGGCTTTATTGATAGGGATTGGTACACATACCCCTGGTTCCGTCGGAAACCTCATTGAAATAGTAGTTTACGCCGTCGATGTTGTGCCAGCCCGTAAACATGGCGCCTCTGGTACCGTTGGACTCCGTCTGAAGGAAGAACCAGTGGCCTGTACCCGGCTCCTGAAGCCATCCGGTATACATGAAGCCGTTGGCGTCGAAGTAGAACCAGTCAAAGGGCTGCTGTCCCAGGGCTGTGTTGGCATACTGTGAATTGTCCACTGCCGCCCACTCGTTCCGGTAAAGCTTTCCGTTGGTATCCGTGAAGCTCCAGTTTCCGTTGCCGTGATCCGTCCAGGTACCCCTTACCACATAGGAGGGAAGCTGGGTGTAGATGGTGCCGGATCCGCCGGTGCTGGTGCCCTCGGAGACCTGGGTGCCAGAGGAAACGTTGCCCAGGGCGTCATACCAGGTGGTATAGCCCTCGTCGTACTCGCTGTAGTCCACATCGCCTACGCTGGCCCATACGCCGTCGGCCACCCGGTTATTGCTGCCTGCCTTACCGACGGCCCGGACTGCAAAGCCCGTAACCTCAGAGTTATCCCTGTCCGGATTCGTACCGGTATATTTCTTGTTATAGCTCTTGACATCCAGATAGTTCTTGGTGATGGTTCCGTGCTTCTGGCGTTCCTCTCCGTAGGTGTCAATATAGGTCAGGACATACTCCCACTTGTCGGCACCGTCGTCCTCCCACTTGATCCTTTCGCTCTCTCCGTTAACACCTTCGATGCCCGTTACTGCCGGCCACTGATAATAGGGATAGGCCCGAACCCGGATGATGAAGGTGGTGTCGTCCTCCGTATCCTTCCTGGAGATGGAGGAAACGCCGTCAACGCTGACATTTACATAATTTTCCTTCGGGAAATAATAGCCGTAATTTGCATCCAGCCGGATCTCGTAGGTCCGCTCCCGCTTGGGGCTCTGGGTGCTTCCGGAAGTGGTGTCGGTATAGCTCACCTCGTACATATCACTGTTGCTGTAAAAATAAGGAGACACACATACCCCGGCTTCCATATCCGTATCCTCTGCTCCGGAACGGATGGAAACATTGGTAATGCGGGTATCCGCAAAGGCAGTCATGGACAGGATGAAGACTGCCGCCGCACTGAGTACAGCTGTCTTGAAAAATCTTCTCTTCATAGTAACCCCTTTCCGCCAAAGGTCTGTTCGAAAGCTTCAGGCTTCCTGATCCCTGGCATATCTGCTTCCTGATAAATGATCCCTTATACTCTTTTCCTGTGATTTTATTATAAAGGAAAACGCTGGTGCAAACAAGGAATTATATATAACGAATTGCTTACAAGTTTCCAAAGAATAAAGCTTCCTTTTGAATCACAGTACCCCTTTTTTCAGTCTTTTGGACCTGCTTCTTTTTCAGAGAAAATTTTTTTGAATTTTTTTAAAATTCCGCTTGCCTTTTGGAGTGAAGTATGGTATCATTCTTTTCGTTGCGGAAGTGTCGGAATTGGCAGACGAGCAAGACTAAGGATCTTGTGCCCGTTTAGGGCGTGTGAGTTCAAGTCTCATCTTCCGCATTTGCTTACTAAAGTAAGCTTCGCAGAAGTGGCGGAATTGGCAGACGCGCACGGTTCAGGTCCGTGTGGTAGCAATACCTTGTGGGTTCGACTCCCATCTTCTGCAGGATGCAAGCAGGCTTTTGAGCCTGCTTTTTTTACGCACTTTTTACCCGGATTTTACCTGAATTTTACATTCATATATTATACTGTTACCACCTAACTAAGGAAAGGAGGAAACTCTATATGAGAAAAGGATTTTTATTTTCCCTGCTCACCCTTTCGGCGCTGAGCTTCAGCTTCCCCCTTGTGTCTCAGGCGGATGAATGGCGCAGGGATGCCAATGGCTGGTGGTACGAGATCGACGACGATGACGATGACTTCGACGAGGATGACGACGACTACGATGACTACGCCAAAAACGGATGGAAGCTGATCGACCGGAAATGGTATTTTTTTGACGCTGCGGGCTATATGAAGACCGGGTGGGTCTATGCAGATGATGATTGGTACTATCTGAATCCGGACGGCTCTCTTCTCACCAACAGCTACACGCCGGACGGCTACTGGGTGGATGAGGAAGGTGAATGGGACGGAAAAGATTCCGACGACCGCTATGACGACGACCGGGATGACGATGACGATCGCTTCGATGACCGGGACGACGATGATGACGATGACGATCGCTTCGATGACCGGGACGACGATGATGACGATGATGATGACCGCTTCGACGATTGATCCCTGAAGAAGCCAGGCTTCAGAACAAACAGAATAAATAAAAAAAGAGACATCTCCCACTCTGGAGATGTCTCTCTTTCATTTATGGCCCTGTGATTTCTTTACAGGATCGGCCGCATATAGAAGTTTCCTGTTACGCTCTCTGAATTCATGACATTGATAAAGGCATGGGCATCGATGCTGCGCACGAAGCGGCGCACATTCTGTACCTCTTCTGCAGAAAGGATGCTGTAGACAACGTAATGGGGCTTATGGGTATAGGCGCCCTCCGCCTTGAACATGGTGGCGGAGTGATGGGTCATCTCCATGATCTTGTCCGCAATGTCCTGAGGCTTGTCCGTGATGATGAATACCGTCTTCTTGGCGTAGCGCTTATAGAGGGTATTCAGCACCTGGGTCTGACAGAACTGGAAAATAATAGTGTAAAGGGCACTGTCCATTCCAAAAAGGATCCCTGAGATCAGGATGATGGTGGCATTGAAGGCCAGGACATAGTTCCAGGTACTGATTCCTTTCCGAACTGAAAAATACATGGCCACAAAGTCCGTACCCCCTGAGGAGGCTCCCGCATTCAGGATCAGGCTGATGGCGGATCCGTTGATGATGCCTCCGAAAATAGAGATCAGAAGAGGGTCATAGGTCACTGCATGGGCCGGAATGATATCCGTCATGAGGGACATCATCACGATACACAGACAGGAAAAAAGGGTAAATTTCTTTCCTACGGTCTTAAAAGCCAGATAAGCCGGAATGGCGTTTACCAGAAAGCTCAGGGGCGAAAATGGGATCTCCATGTGCAGGAAATGCTCGAATATCCTCTGAGTCAGGACGACTACGCCGTTTGCCCCACCGGGAAGGAGGCCTCCCTGGTTGATGAAGGTCTTCATGTTGATGGCCATGATCAGGCTCCCCAGAGCCACGATCAGAAGGGTCTTTGCATTGGCTTCGATCCGGTTGTTGTTCTGCTGGGCGATATAGGCCGCATAGGCCTTATCTATTTTCTGGTTGCAGGGCTCCTGCTCCATAGGCTGCCCTGCGCTGTTCTCTTCCGTATTCATAACTCCAATAAAGTCTTCCTTTGTTATAAAAAGGCCAAAACCAAACGGTTTCAGCCTTTCTTATATTTGTATCTCTGAGCGATTACTTATTTAAAGCGGACTTTGCAAGCTCGCAGAGCTGTGCAAATCCCTTTGCATCGCTGATGGCCATCTCGGAAAGCATCTTACGGTTTACATCGATACCTGCAGCCTTCAGGCCGTGCATCAGGTTGGAGTAGCTCAGGCCGTTCAGTCTTGCTCCTGCATTGATACGGGTGATCCAAAGAGCTCTGTACTGTCTCTTCTTCTCCTTACGTCCTCTGTATGCATTTGCAAGGGCTCTCATGACTGACTGCTTTGCAACACGGTACTGCTTGGAACGCGCACCTCTGTAACCTTTAGCCATCTTGAGTACTCTGTTATGCTTTTTCTTTGCGTTTAATCCGCCTTTGATTCTTGCCATTTCTTTTTCCTCCTCTCACTAAAAATTACAGATACGGCATGATCTTCTTCATGGTTGCGAAGTTGGTCGTGTCTGTTTCAACTGCCTTTCTCAGGTGTCTCTTTCTCTTGGTGGTCTTCTTTGTAAGGATGTGAGACTTGTTTGCATGATATCTCATAAGCTTGCCGGTACCGGTCTTTTTAAAACGCTTCTGAGCAGCTTTTTTGGTCTTGTACTTTACCATAGATTTTTCCTCCTACATAGAACTTTCTTATATGCCTTTTGGCCAGGTCCGAAACGGTCCCTGTAAGCTTGATTAATTGGATTTCTTCGGGCTCAGGATGATCACAAGGCTTCTGCCCTCTGCCTTGGAAGGCTTGTCCACCTGTGAGATGTCGGAAAGCTGTTCTGCGATCTCGTCCAGAATGTGCTTTGACTGCATCATTCTCGTCATCTCACGGCCCCGGAAGCGCAGGTTGACCTTCACCTTGTTACCCTTCTCCAGGAACTTCCTTGCAGCTCCCATCTTGGTGTTCAGGTCGTTGGTATCAATATTCGGAGATAAACGAACTTCCTTTATCTCGATCACCTTCTGCTTTTTCTTGTTTTCCTTTTCCCGACGCTTCAGCTCGTAACGGTACTTTGAAAAATCGATGATCTTAACCACCGGCGGATTGGCCGTGGGCGCGATCTTTACCAGATCAAGCTCTGCTTCGTAGGCCAGCTTCTGAGCCTCCTGAGCGCTCATGATTCCCAGCTGCTCGCCCTCCGCTCCGATCACGCGGACTTCCTTGTCCCGGATCTGTTCGTTCACCTGTACGTTGATGTCGCTGATATGAATACACCCCCTCTACTGAATGTCATGTCCCTGCGTCACTGTTTGGACGTCCTGCCCGCTCTCGTAAGATTAAAAAAGCGGATACCAGAAAGTATCCGCTTAAACATCGTGTCTGCTGTCCTGCATATACCATGCATGAAACTGCCGATATTTACCTGAAAGCTCCTGCTTACGAGGTGTGGCGGATCGCCCTCTTCTATTTCAAACATTGGTATATTACACGAAACGCCCCTGAAAGTCAAGGGTTTTTATTATTTTTTCTCCTGAGGCTGTACCGTGACCTCTCTTGCGATCTTACCGTCGATCTCCTTCCGGATGGCATCGATGAATGCCGGTACGCTCTCAGCGCCCTCATCTCCTGCAAATCTGGAGCGGACGGAAACGGTCTCATCCGCCTCATCCTTTTCTCCAACGATGAGCATGTAGGGAACCTTTGCCTTCTGGGCTTCCCGGATCTTCCAGCCGAGCTTCTCGGAACGTCTGTCCACTTCTGTCCTGATGCCGGCGTCATCCAGCTGCTGATAAACCTTCTCTGCATAGTCCAGATACTTGTCGGATACGGGAAGGATCCTTGCCTGTACCGGAGCCAGCCAGGTGGGGAATGCACCGGCGAAGTGCTCGATCAGGATACCGATGAAGCGCTCGATGGAACCGAAGATAACTCTGTGGATCATGATGGGCCTGTGCTTCTCACCGTCAGGTCCCATGTACTCCAGCTCAAATCTCTGGGGCAGCTGGAAGTCAAGCTGAATGGTTCCGCACTGCCAGTCACGGCCAATGGCGTCGATGAGATGGAAGTCGATCTTGGGTCCGTAGAAGGCGCCGTCTCCCTCGTTGATGGTATAAGGAAGCTTTGCTGCCTCAAGGGCCTCTTTCAGGCCGTTTTCAGCCATCTCCCAATCCTCATCGGATCCCATGGAATCCTCGGGTCTTGTGGAGAGCTCTACCGTATATTTGAAGCCAAGGAGGCTGTACAGATCGTCGATCATCCGTACCACTCCAAGGATCTCGTCCTTGATCTGCTCCGGCATCATAAAGATGTGGGCATCGTCCTGGGTAAAGCAGCGTACACGGAACAGGCCGTGGAGCTGACCTGATTTCTCATGTCTGTGTACCAGTCCAAGCTCACCCACACGAAGGGGCAGATCCCTGTAGGAACGGGGCTCGGAGGCATATACCAGAACGCCGCCCGGGCAGTTCATGGGCTTTACCGCATAATCCTCATCGTCGATCACCGTTGTATACATGTTCTCCTTATAGTGATCCCAGTGTCCGGAGGTCTCCCAGAGCTTCCGGTTCAGGATGATGGGGGTGGATACCTCCACGTAGCCGTTCTTATGATGCACCTGTCTCCAGTAATCGATAAGGGTATTCTTAAGGGTCATGCCGTTGGGAAGGAAGAAGGGGAAGCCGGGTCCTGCTTCATTGAACATGAAGATCCCCAGATCTCTTCCGATCTTTCTGTGGTCTCTCTTCTTTGCTTCCTCCAGCATATGAAGATACTGCTCCAGCTCCTCCTTTGTGGGGAAGGCAGTACCGTAGATCCTGGTAAGCATCTTATTCTTTTCGGAGCCTCTCCAGTAAGCACCGGCCAGGGACTGAAGCTTGAAGGCCTTGCCCACTTCCCTGGTGGACTGAAGGTGCGGTCCTGCGCAGAGGTCCGTAAAGTCACCCTGCTTGAAGAAGGAGATCAGCTCACCCTCCGGCAGATCCTGGATCAGCTCCACCTTATAGGGCTCCTGCTTCTCTTCCATCAGCTTAAGGGCTTCTTCCCTGGGAAGGGTGAAGTACTCGAATTTTTCATTTTCCTTTACGATCTTGCGCATCTCCGTCTCGATCTTCGGAAGATCAGCCTCAGAGATGGGCTCCCGGAAATCGATGTCGTAATAGAAGCCCTCGGCGATGGAGGGACCGATCGCAAGCTTTGCATCCGGGTAAAGGCGCTTCACTGCCTGAGCCAGTACATGGGAGCAGCTGTGGCGCAGAGTGCTGAGGTACTCCGGATCCTTTTCATCCACTTCATGGATGCTTCCGTCGTGCATTGTTAATTTTGCCATTTAGTTTTCCTCCTTTTGCAGGAAACAAAAAGTCCCCTGCTATTTTATATAGCAAGGGACGATATTCATCGCGGTTCCACCCTTTTTGTATGGCTTTGCCATACCACTCATTTTCTGATGATAACGGAATCACCGTTCCCGATTAAGGGACGCTCCGAGGTGGTTTTCACGTCCGTTTCCCGTAAGGTGCTTCCAGCCGGTGACACCTCTCTCTCTTACGTTCCGCGGGGCTACTGTCCTCATCAACGCTTTGTGTCTTGATTATAGCAAATTCCAGTTTTCTGTCAAGAGATATTTTCCTGATCCGAAGGAGCCGTCTCCAGGAGCCGGTAGATCTCCTCTCTCCCGAACTTTGTTTCCGATGAGAAGGGGATCAGGATATCCTCCTCTCCCATGGAAAGGGTCTCCCGGATCAGCTTTTTCGCCTTTGGGATCTCGTTTTTCTTCAGCTTGTCATACTTCGTGGCCACTACCACGGGATGAAAGCCGTTATGGATGATCCAGTCATACATCATGCAGTCATCTCCCGTGGGCTTATGGCGCATGTCCACCAGCAGGAAGACCTTCTGAAGCTGTTTTGACTTCTTCAGGTAGCGCTCCACCATCTGGCCCCATTTTGCTCTGACGCTTTCGTTGGCCTTGGTAAAGCCGTACCCCGGCAGGTCCACCAGATAAAAGGCATCATTCACATTATAAAAGTTGATGGTCTGGGTCTTGCCCGGGGTGGCGGAGGTGCGGGCCAGGGACTTTCTCTGCATCAGGGCATTGATGAGGCTGGACTTTCCCACATTGGACTTTCCCGCAAAGGCAAACTCCGGGAACCGGTTCTCCGGAAGCTTGCTGGTAATGCCGCAGACCGTCTCAAGCTCGGCCTTTTTCACGGTGAGGGAAGGGCGTACCTCCGTCATGACGCTTCACCTCTGCTGAGTCCCTCCTGATCCATGGAAGAGGCCTGCGTGCGTCTGCGCACCTGAGGCGGCTCCGTACCATTGACGCAGCCCTCCGTGATGGTCACTGCCTCTACGTCCGGATCTGAGGGGATCTCGTACATGATATCCATCATAACGGACTCCATGATGCTTCTGAGGCCTCTGGCTCCGGTCTTTCTCTCAACGGCCTGGTGAGCCACCGCCCGGATCGCTTCCGGGGTAAAGGAAAGCTCCACGCCGTCGATCTCAAAGAGCTTCTGATACTGCTTCAGCAGGGCGTTCTTGGGCTCCGTCAGGATCCGTACCAGGGAATCCTCGTCCAGGGACTTAAGGGTCACATTGATGGGCACACGTCCGATGAACTCCGGGATCAGTCCGAACTTCACCAGATCCTGGGGCTCCACCTGTGCCAGAAGCTCATCGATGCTCTGCTGGTTTTTATCCACGATCTCCGCGCCGAAACCGATGCTGCCGGAGGAGATACGCTGATCCACGATCTTCTCCAGGCCGTCAAAGGCGCCGCCGCAGATAAAGAGGATATTTGTAGTATCGATTTCCATGAGCTCCTGATGGGGGTGCTTTCTGCCTCCCTGGGGAGGAACGGAAGCTATGGTTCCCTCCAGGATCTTCAAAAGAGCCTGCTGAACACCTTCTCCGGAAACATCACGGGTGATGGATACGTTCTCGGCTTTTTTCGTGATCTTGTCGATCTCATCGATATAGATGATGCCCACCTCAGCCCGCTCGATATTCATGTCCGCAGCCTGGATCAGCTTCAGAAGGATGTTTTCCACATCCTCTCCCACATATCCGGCCTCCGTAAGGGTCGTTGCGTCTGCAATGGCAAAGGGAACCCCCAGCATCTTCGCCAGGGACTGGGCCAGGTAGGTCTTTCCGGAACCCGTAGGGCCGATCATCAGGATATTGGATTTCTGTACCTCAATATCCTGGATCTTTCCGAGGATTCGCTTATAATGATTGTACACCGCTACGGAAAGGAACTTTTTGGCCTCATCCTGTCCGATGACATATTCATCCAGATATTCCTTGATCTCCCGGGGCTTTAACAGGTTGATCTCCTGCTGTATGGAGTGCTCCTCCATACCGTTTTTGGCAAACTCCTCCTCCAGGATCTCGCCGCAAAGCTCGATACACTCGTCGCAAATAAAGGTATTGTTGGAGCCTGCAATGAGCTTCCGCACCTGCCCCTGAGACTTTCCGCAGAAGCTGCATCTGATCTTATCAGGTGTTTTCGATGTAATTCTGTCCATTTTCTCACACAAAGCTCCCGCCCGAAAGCGGGAGTCCTATTTTAATTTTTGTTTGTAATGATCTGGTCTACGATGCCGTATTCCATTGCTTCCTGGGCCGTCATCCACTTATCCCGCTCCGTGTCCTGAGCGATTCGCTCCACGGTCTGTCCTGTATTGGCTGCCAGGATCTCGTTCATCTTCTGCTTGGTCCTGAGGATCCACTCTGCTGTGATCTGGATCTCAGTTGCCTGGCCCTGGGCTCCGCCTGAGGGCTGATGGATCATCACTTCTGCGTTGGGCAGGGCAAAACGCTTGCCCTTTGCACCGCCTGCCAGAAGGAAGGCTCCCATGCTGGCTGCCATGCCGATGCAGATGGTGGATACATCGCACTTGATGTAGTTCATGGTATCATAAATGGCCATTCCTGCAGTGATCACGCCGCCGGGGCTGTTGATGTACAGATGGACATCCTTGGAGGGATCCTCTGATTCCAGGAACAGAAGCTGTGCCACAACGAGGGATGCCGAAACTTCATTCACCTCTTCTCCAAGGAAAATGATCCTGTCCTTCAGTAATCTGGAATAAATATCATATGAGCGTTCCCCTCTGGAGGTCTGCTCAATGACATAAGGTACTAATGCCATAAACCGCTCCTTTATTCATATAATCCGAAAAGTCCTGCCTGTCACGGACAGGCAGGCTTTTCATATGCGCTTATTCTTCGCTTGCTTCTTCTTTCTTTTCCTTCTTCTCCTTCTTGGGGGAAGTCAGCTCTGCGTTCTTCACAAGGAGATCAATAGCCTCCTGGCAAGCCAGATCAAGCTTCATGGCCTTGATCTCATTCTCGCCCATGAGGTTGCGGATCTGCTCCTTGTCCATCTTGTAGCTCTCAGCCATCTTGCCGATCTCTTCCTCCACACGCTCCTCGGAGATCTCGATGTTCTCGGCCTTTACAACTGCCTCAAGTACAAGTCTGGTCTTGATGTTGGTCTCAGCCTGGGGCTTCATGTTCTTTCTCAGGTCTTCCATGGTCATGCCGGTAATGGCAAGATACTGCTCAAGGGGGATACCCTGAGACTGCATCCTTCTTGCATAGTCATTTACCATCTGGTCGATCTGTGCATCAACCATGGGCTCAGGAAGCTCTACCTTGCTGTTGTCCACAACAGCCTTTACAACGGTGTTCTCGTTCTGCTGTGCAGCCCACTTCTCCTTCTCGGCCTTGATCTGCTTCTTCAGGTCAGCCTTGAACTCCTTCAGGGTCTCGAACTCGGATACCTCGGATGCGAACTCATCGTCCAGCTCCGGAAGCTCCTTTACCTTAAGCTCCTTCACTTTTACCTTGAAGACTGCCGGCTTACCTGCCAGTTCCTTTGCATGGTACTCAGTCGGGAAGGTAACGTTTACTTCGAACTCATCTCCTACCTTGTGTCCTGCAACCTGATCCTCGAAGGTATCGATGAACTGGTGGGAACCGATGGTAAGAGGATAGTCCTCGCCCTTTCCGCCGGCGAAGGCCTTTCCGTCAATATATCCGTCGAAATCAATGGTAACGATATCGTTCTTCTTGATCTTGCGGTCCTCTTCTACAGTGATGATCCTGGCGTTCTGCTCCTGGAGGCGCTTTAATCTTGCGTCCACATCCTTTGCGGTAACGGATACATCAGCCTTCTCAGCCTTTACACCCTTGTACTCGCCAAGCTCTGCCTCAGGCTTAACTGCAACGGTTGCAGTATAAACGAGGGGCTGTCCCTTCTCGATCTTCTCGATGGCGATCTCCGGACGGGAAACGATCTCAAGGCCGGACTCCTTTGCAGCACCCGGATAGGTCCTGTCAAGGATGATATCGATGGCATCCTCATAGAATACGGAGGGGCCGTACATCTTCTCGATCATTGCCTTGGGGGCATGGCCCTTTCTGAATCCGGGGATGGTGATATTTTTCTTCTGCTTGTTGTAAGCATCGTTCATAGCCTTGTCAAATTCTTCGGCAGTTACCTCTACCGTCAGCTTTGCCATGCTTTTTTCAAGATTTTCTACCTTTACGCTCATTACAAACTCCTAAATGTATATATTTTTCGATAATCCACTGTATTCTAGCACAGTTTAACGGCCTGTGCAAGTAGGAAAACACCTTAAACAGGCCTCCCGGCGGGCTTTTGCCCGGTGCCCAGGCTTAATGCTGCATTGCTGTAGGCACGGTCCTCCGTCACTTCCCTTCCAAACCACCGGGGTGCCCGGAAGGCTTCTGCCTGCTGCTGGTCCGGGAATTCCACTTCCAGGAGGATCAGTCCCTCCAGGTCGCCGGAAAACACATCGATCTCCGCTGTATATCCCTCCGGCAGGCGCTTTTGATATCTGGTCTTCCGGATGATCCTGCCCTCGCACTTTGGCAGGAGGCTCTCATAGGCCTCTTTCGTAAGGGGCAGGTTATATTCCTCCCGTACCATAAGCCCCTTTCCCTTATAGGTGAGCCAGTACGCCTCTCCATCCCTTCGGATGCGGATGACCGGCTCCCGGCAGAGATAGCCCTGCCGGATCTCCCTGTGAGGAAGCTCTGAAAGTCCCTCCGGCCGTTCCCCCGGCAGCCACTTCCGTTCGATCTCATACTGCTGCTTCATGCTGCGTTCCCTTCCTCCAATAAAAAGGCCGATGCGCTCCGGCATCGGCCCTCGTAAATTCAGTTATTCGATTACTCAGCGTCCTCAGTCTCGGAAGCCTCTTCAACAGCCTCTACGTCGGTATAAGCGTCTACCACGTCCTCATCCTTCGGCTCTTCCTTCTCCTTCTTTACGGGAGCGGTAAGTGCCTTGATGGAAAGGGAGATCTTCTTATCCTCGGGGTTGAAGTCCGTTACCTTTGCCTCGATCTCCTGGCCTACCTTAAGCACATCTCCGGGCTTCTCCACACGCTCGTTGGAGATCTGGGAAACATGAAGCAGGGCGTCGATGCCGGGCTCAAGATTGATGAAGGCGCCGAAGTCAGCCAGACGTGCTACCTTACCGGTAACCACGTTGCCTACTGCATACTTGGTTGCAGCCAGTACCCAGGGGTTCTCCTCCGGGAACTTGCGGGTCAGGGCGATCTTGCCGTCGGCAATATCCTTGATCATGACCTTCACCTGCTCGCCGGACTTGAAGACCTTCTTCGGGTTCTCGGTCCTGCCCCATCCCATCTCGGAGATGTGAAGCAGTCCGTCTGCTCCGCCAAGATCGATGAATGCACCGAAGTCGGTGATGTTCTTAACGGTTCCCTCGATCACATCGCCAACATGGATGCGCTCCATAAGAGCCTCTCTTGCAGCTGCCTTCTGGGCAATGATGAGGCGCTTTCTGTCACCGATGACTCTGCGCTTCTGGGGATTGTACTCAGTGATGACAAATTCGATCTGCTGTCCTGCATACTTGGACAGGTCTCTCTCAAACATATCTGATACAAGGCTTGCAGGTACGAATACTCTGGAGCCTTCGTAATCAACGGAAAGTCCGCCGTTTACAACCTTCTCAACGGTACCGGTAACCACTTCCTCGTTCTCGAAAGCTTCCCGTACGCGCTGCTGGCTCTTCTCAGCCACGATATCCCTGTGGCTCAGGGAAACAAGGCCCTCGCCGTCGTTTACTTTTCTGACCTTGGCCTCGATCTCATCTCCAACCTTTACGACAGTTGTGAGATCCAGGGAGGAATCTGCAGAGTAATCGGCTCTGGTGATGATTCCATCCGACTTATATCCGATATTCAAAAGGATAGCTTCCGGCTTAACGTCGATTACTTTTCCTGTAACCACCTCTCCTGTACGTATTGTTTTGAAAGATTCGTTGAGCATCTCTTCAAAACTCATTTCTGACATAGTTTAGAACCTCCTCGATTATGCTTTTTGGGGTTGAAGCCCCGGCAGTAATACCAACGCAACGCACAGAATTCAAATTACTATCCCTATCCAACTCTTCGGCAGACTGGATAAAATATGTTTTTCCGCATTGAGATTGGCAGATATCGCGCAGCTTCGCTGTGTTGGAAGAATTCCTGCCGCCAATGACGATCATGGCATCACACTCCGCCGATAGCGCAGCCGCCTCTGTCTGCCTCATTTGTGTCGCATTGCAAATTGTATTTATAATGCCTATATTATATTGCCTTTTCCTGAAAATAGCAACAATATCTTCAAATTTTCTGCTGCTGAAAGTTGTCTGGGAAACAAGGCAATATCTGTGATTTTTATCCAATGAAAGGGCCTCTGCCTCCTGGGGAGATCCGATCACGATGGCTCGATCACCGATCTGTCCCAGAATCCCCACCACCTCGGGATGGACGGCGGACCCGGTGACGATGATCTGCTCTCCCGCCGCGTCATGCTCCCGGACGATCTTATGGATCTTCTTTACATAGGGACAGGTGGCATCGATCAGGGTGATCCCAAGCTCCGGATCCTGAAGCAATCTGTAAACTTCCGCTCCCACTCCATGGGCTCTGATCACCACCACGGCCTTCTTCAATGTTCCGTCTTCACACATACGCCGGAGCATGTCAAAGTCCTTTATGACCTCCACTCCCTGCTTTCGGAAGCCCTCCACTACAAAGTCATTGTGGACGATGGGCCCGTAGGTATAAATATGTGTTTTTCCCTCTGCCAGGGCCTGCTCCACCATGTCCACTGCCCGCTGGACACCGTAGCAGAAGCCTGCCGTCTTTGCAACTCTGATCTCCATGTTAAAACTGCTTTCCTGTTTTCCGACTGAGGGCCTCCACGATCCTTAAGACCACTTCCTCCTCCGTAAGGCTGGTGCTGTCCAGAAGGATCGCGTCCTCCGCCTGACGCAGGGGAGCATTTTCCCGATTGGAATCCCTGTGATCCCGGTCCCGGATCTCCGCCTCGATCTCCGAAAGGGTGGCTCCCTGAAGCTTTCCCTGCTGGCGCAGCTGCTCATACCTGCGCTCCGCCCTGATCCGGGGGCTTGCGGTAAGAAACACCTTGAGGGTGGCCTCCGGAAGCACCACGGTGCCGATGTCCCGGCCGTCCATGATCACGTCGGCCGTCCTGGCCAGCTCCCGCTGCAGGGACAGAAGTCTTGCCCGCACCGCTGCATACTGGGAAGACTTGGAAGCCATGGCAGAGACGGTCTCCTCCCGCAGCTTTCCTGTCACGTCCTCTCCGTTCAGGAGCACGTGCTGGGTTCCGTCGGGATAGCTGATGCTCACCTCTGCTCCGGCTGCGGCCTCCGAGATCCCCGCCTCATCCTCCGGGGCCAGTTCCTTCTCAATAAAATAAAGGGCAAGAGCCCGGTACATGGCTCCCGTGTCCACATATACCCAGGACAGCTTCTCCGCAATGGCCTTGGCCACTGTAGATTTTCCCGCCCCTGCAGGGCCGTCCAGAGCAATGCTGTAATGTATTTCTGACATAGTTTTCTTATCTCCTGTTTTTCATTGCACGACAGACAGTATAGCATAAAAGCCGTTTCTTTGCCACTTTTTGCGGGATCGATGTTATAATGAAGCAAAGTGTACGGGAGGTTATGAAAATGTGGTTTGAAGAAAGCGTGATCTACCAGATCTATCCCTTCGGCTTCTGCGGCGCACCGGATGTCAATGACGGCATTCCCGTAAGCAGGATCCGGAAGGTGGCGGAGTGGATCCCCCATATGAAGGAGCTAGGCATTACGGCTCTCTATCTCTGCCCCGTCTGGGAATCGGACCGGCACGGCTATGATACCCGGGACTTTCAGCGGCTGGACTGCCGTCTTGGAAGCAATCAGGACCTGAAGGAGCTTGCCTGCGCCCTCCATGAAAACGGGATCCGGCTGATCCTGGACGGAGTATTCCACCATGTGGGAAGGGGCTTCTGGGCCTTTTTGGATCTGCTGAAAAACCGGGAGGGCTCCCGGTACAAAAACTGGTTCTGCGGAGTGGACTTTTATGGAAACAACGAATACCAGGACGGACTTTGCTACCAGGGCTGGGAGGGCCATAACGAACTGGTAAGCCTGAACCTCGGCGAACCGGAGGTCCGGCAGCATATTTTTGAAAGCGTGGAGTTCTGGATCCGGGAATTTGACATAGATGGGATCCGTCTGGATGTGGCCTACAGCCTGCCGGATTTCTTCCTCCGGGAGCTCCGGAGCTTTGTCAACAGCAAAAAACAGGAATTCTTCCTGGTAGGAGAAATGATCCACGGAGATTACAGACGGGTCATGAATCCGGAAATGGCGGACAGCGTCACCAACTATCAGGCCTATAAGGGCATGTGGTCCAGCTTCAACGACGCCAACTTCTTCGAGATCAACTACACCCTGAACCAGCATTTCAACCAGATGTATCCCGGGGCCCATCTGCTGAGCTTCCTGGACAATCACGATGTGGACCGGGTGGCCAGCATCCTGAAGGATCCGGCTCACCTGCCCCTGATCTACGGGCTTCTCTTCGCAGTCCCGGGCATCCCCTGCATCTATTACGGCAGCGAATGGGGTGCGGAGGGAAGGCGCACAAAGGACAGCGACGCAGCTCTCCGCCCCTGTTTTGAAAAGCCGGAGCACAATGAGCTTACGGAGCTTATAGCAAAGCTTGCCCGGATCCGCAGGCAGCGGAAGGAGCTTTGCTACGGCGGCTATCGGACCCTGTTCCTGACAAACCGTCAGATCGTTTTTGAACGGGCCTACCAGGATCAGCGGCTGATCTGTGCCATCAACCTGGAGGCTTCCTCCTTCCGGGCAGATCTCCCCGGGGCTCCCTCTTCCGCTCTGGACCTGATCTCCGGAAATACGGTGGAGCTTTCCTCCGGCCTGGAGCTTCCACCCTGCTCCTTTCTGTATCTGGTAGAAAAGGCCTGAACCCCTGTAAAAAAATCGGGAGGTAACAATGAAACGAGAAGAACTGACCCTTCATTCCGATTTCGACGGGCTTCCCCTGTCCCTGCTTCTGATCCTGCCGGAGGGAAGGCCGAAGGGGATCCTGCAGATCTCCCACGGTATGGAGGAGCATAAGGAACGTTATGAGCCCTTTATGGCCTTTCTTGCAGAACAGGGCTACGGCTCCGTCATCCATGATCACCGGGGCCACGGAAAAAGCGTAAGGGATCCGGAGGATCTGGGATATTTTTATACGGAGGATATCCGGGCCATCACCGATGATCTCCGGAAGGTCTCCGACCATATCCTCTCCCGCTTTCCGGACACGCCCCTCTTTTTGCTGGGGCACAGCATGGGAAGCCTTGTGGCACGGGTCCTGATGAAGGACCGGGATGAGATCTTCCGGAAGCTGATCCTCTGCGGGCCGCCCACGAAGAACAACGGCGTATACCTGGCCCTGCTCCTTACACGCCTGTCTATCTTCCTGCGGGGAAGCCGCTTCCGCAATCCCCTTATGAACCGGCTGGCTCTCGGTGCGGCAAACAGGAAGTTCCGGACGGAAAGCGCCTGGATCAGCAGTGATCCCGATACGGTGGAGAGGTTCCGGAAGGATCCCCTCTGCGGCTTTCTTTTTACGAATAACGGGTTTTACAACCTCTTTATCCTGACGAAGGAGGCCTGCAGCAAAAGGGGCTTTCAGGTCCGTAACCCGCAGCTTCCCATTCTCCTCATTGCAGGAAGGGAGGACCCCATCATCCGTTCCCCGAAGCATTTCTACCGTCTGGAGGCCTTCCTTCGGGACCTGGGATACCGGAATGTCAGGAGCATCCTCTATCCCGGCATGCGCCACGAGCTCCTGAATGAAAAGGACCGCCGGAGGGTCTGGCAGGACCTTCTGGATTTTCTGGAGGAATGATCCTTCAAAAGGGCAGAAATCAGCCCCGGAACAGGTGAAAGCACCTTGTTCCGGGGCTTTTTCATTAACAGTATTTATCCCGTCTGGACTGGAGCTGTCCCTCAAGAGGAACGATGTCATAGTATTCCGCCTGCTTTTCTTCGATGCAGGCCCTTGCCGCCTCCACATCTTCGGGCTCCAGCATAAGGGAGATCCCGCAGGAAAGCTTTCCCTGTATGGCCCTGGGAGCCGGTGCGATCCGGTTCGGGATCCCTGCCCCATCCAGCAGCTCATGGAGGTACAGGCCCTGCTCGTGGTTTGCAAAGAGGATATAATATTTCAGGCTCATGATTCTGCGCCCAGCATCTCGATAAAGGCGCTGATCCTGGTGCGGAGCTGTCCTGCGTCGCTGTCCGTGTAATCCGTCTCCAGGGAAAGGACCGGAACGCCCGCTTCCTTCAGGGCTCTTGTTACGCTGTATTTTTCCGTGTCATAGAGGCAGCAGAACTTCAGGCTGCAGTCGATGACGCCGTCTGCCTGGTATTCCTTTACCAGACGCAGGATATCCTCGATCCGGCCCTGGTTCGGGGTGAAGCATGCGCAGTTTGTCTTCATATAGCGCTCGGAAAGAGCCATATACTGCTCATCCAGGGTGGTCTTCGTCTCATCCACCAGATTCTCGAAGTATCTGGTTCCCGTACACATCTCCTCGCAGACAACGGCAGCTCCGCTGGTCTCGATGATGTTATGGAGCTTCCAGTTGGGCACTGCCAGAGGCGTTCCCGTCACCAGGATCCGCTTGGTGCCTTCCTTTACGACGCTGACGCCGTCCCTGATCCTCTGCTCCAGTTCATCCGCCAGGCGGTTGCACATCTGTGCACAGCGCTCCGGGTCGTCGAAGAAGGAGATCTGGGTCATGAGAAGGGCGTCCCTTCCGGAGATGGGTAGGCACTTTGATTTTCTGCAGTCGTAAACCCTCTGAAGGGCCTTTCTCTTTTCATTGATGATATGGATGGCCTCTCCCAGATTTTCTGCCGTGATCCGGTTTCCGGTGAACTCCTCTACCTTTTCGGCAAAGGCCTTGATCTCCTCCTTCCAGCGAAGGATATCCTGGGGACGCTTCATCTGGGGCACATCCATGATATACATGGGGATATCCTCTCCCAGGATCTCGTAGGCCTTCTTCTTTCCGTCACAGGTGGTCTCGCCCACATACATGTCTGCGATCCGGAAGAAGGGGCAGGTCTTTCCAAGCCTTGCTCCCACGGAAGCCTTGATCAGAGGACAGGTATTTGCCGGAAGGACCGTCTCCCCATCCGGCACCCAGAACTGGGAACCGCCGCAGAGGCCGGTCACGATCCCCTTTGCTGCAATGATCACCTCGTCGGGCACATAGACGCAGAAGGTACCGAAGACCTTCCTGCCCTTTTTCTGTTCCTCAATGAGCTCCGCCGGACGGATCCCGTGGACCTCGGAGATCACCATATCCCAGAAATCCATGGCCTTCGGCCGGTTCTCCTGGGTCAGGAACACATCTCCCACTGCCGTAGGGAGCACCTGGCACAGCAGGTCATGATTTTCCAGATCCATTCCAAGATCATCCCACATTTTTCTGTAATCTGACATCTTTCTTCTCCTTTACCTTTTGATATATCCTTTTTCTGTTTCTTTTTACGTTTTCCCCCTCATGCCTCCGCAAGCTCTCTGACAGCCCGGATCCCAAGATCGATCTCCTCCCGGGTATTGAAGCAGGAGAAGCTGAAGCGTACCGCTCCCTGCTCCGCCGTTCCCAGGGCCTCATGCATCCTGGGGGCGCAGTGAGCGCCGCTCCTTACGGCGATCCCATGCTCCTGGAACAGACAGTCCGCCACTTCTCCGGAGCTGTAGTCCCGGATATTGAGGCAAACGATGGGGGCCCGCAGGGGAGCCGAAAAATCACCGTATACCCTGACGCCCGGTATCCCGGAGATCCCCTCATAAAAGCGCTGCATCAGTTCATGTTCCCATTCGTACCGCTCCGGGTGGGCATTGAGGTAGTCGATGGCTGCGGAAAGTCCCGCAATGCCATGGCCGTTCAGGGTCCCTGCCTCAAGCCGGGTTGGCATCTCCTCCGGCTGTTCCTTCAGATAGGAAAGGACTCCGGTACCGCCCACCTTAAAGGGAGCGATCTCCACCCCTTCCCGTATGCAGAGGCCGCCGGTGCCCTGGGGTCCCAGCATGGACTTGTGCCCCGTAAAGCAGAGCACATCGATCCCCATATCCTCCATGTCGATGGGAAGGATGCCTGCGGTCTGAGAGGCATCCACAATAAACAGGATCCCTCGGTCCTTTGCCAGCCTTCCGATCCGCTTTACATCCACCAGATTCCCCGTCAGATTCGAGGCATGGGTACAGATGATGGCCTTCGTGTTTTTCCGGATCAGCTCAGGAAAGGCTTCGTATACCGGCCTCCCAAGGGCATCCGTCGGCACAAAGGAAAGCTCCGTTCCCCGCTCCCGCTGGAGGCGGTAAAGGGGTCTTAAAACAGAGTTGTGTTCCAGCTCTGTGGTGATCACATGGTTCCCGGCACCGATCAGCCCTGATATGGCTATATTCAGGGCCTCCGTGGAATTGCAGGTAAAGACCACGTGGTCGGCTCTTTTGCAATTAAAAAAAGCAGCGACCTTTTTTCTCGCCTCATAGATGGTCATGGATGCGTGGATCACGCCGTCATGTCCGCCCCTTCCTGCATTTCCAAGGGAGCACATGGCCGCTGCCACCGCATCGACCACCTCTTTCGGTTTCTTCAAGGTCGTTGCTGCATTGTCCAGGTATATCATTCCAGGCCCCTGCTTTCTTTGAACAATATAGATAAGAAAACAGTATCATAAAGGGGAATGATACAGCAAGTTTTATAAAATTTTATAATATTCAAAAGAGGGATTATTTCCGCCGCCGAAGCTGCCGCTGCACATCACCTTAACGGATCTCGCCCTTTTCTCTGAAAAAGTCGATGCACCGGTCGGCCATGATCTCCATGGGGTCCCGGTAAAAGCTGTCTAAGGCCAGCTGCTTTTTCACCACGGAAAGCTCCGTGCAGGCCAGGATCGCAGCTGCGCAGCCCTGCTCTAAAAGCTCCTTTCCGATCTCTCCGAAAACTTCTGCGTCTGCAGGCTTTCCCATCTTGATCCTCTCGTAAATGGTATACATGACCTTTTTCTGGCATTCCTCCGAGGGCACGTAGGGAAGGATCCCGTTTTTCTCAAACTCCTTCTGGTAAAGCCCCGTGCGGATGGTGCCGTCCGTAGCCAGGATCGCCACCGGTTTTCCGGAGAAGTCCTTCCGAAGCTCCCGGGCCGTCTCCCGGATCATGTGGATAAAGGGGATGTTCACGTCCTTTTCGATCATGTCCACGAAATAATGGGCCGTATTGCAGGTGACCGCAATGGCGTCGCAGCCCTGAAGCTCCAGGATCATGGCGTCCTTCAGCATCTTCCTGCGGACCTCCTCCGTTTCCCCGGACAGGATGGCTCCGGTCCTGTCGGGCATGTCCGCGTGATTCAGGATGATCATATTCAGATTGTCCTGATCCCCTTTTGCCTCGGTCTTATCGATGATCATATCGTAGAACAAAGAGGTGGCAAGGGGGCCCATACCCCCGATCACTCCCAGCATGGCATTTTCTCCTCTCTTACAGAAACTCTCTTAAGGCATGATAGTGTTTTCCCCGGAATCCCGTGGTGTCTTCTCCGTGATAAAGGGAGCTTATGATGGCTTCCTCCACCGCCTCCACACCGGCCTCGAAGATCCGGTCCAGATGGTCGTCGCAGAACATGCGGATGTCCAGGATGGTCTTTTCGTTATAATGGTGCAGCCTGTTTCCGGTGGAGAAGGAAATGGCAATGTCTCCGCTGCCGTTTCCGCTGTAGGAGCCGACCCGGCCCAGGGCCAGGGCGGAACGTCTGGAAAGCCGGTTCAGCTGGCGCTCCGTAAGGGGTGCGTCCGTTCCGATGATCATGATGATGGAGCCCTTGTCCTTCTTTTCCGTCTGATCCAGCTTCTCCTTGATCCTGGCGCCGATGTGGTCTCCTCCGATCACCAGGTTGCCCGGACTTCCGAAGTTTGACATGACGATGGCTCCCACCGTGTAGTCGTTGCCGTCTGCCTGGATGATCCTGGAGGCGGAACCGATGCCGCCCTTAAGTCCCAGGCACACCATTCCGGTACCGCCGCCCACGGCGCCCTCTTCAAAGTCCTCGGAGGCATTTTCTATGGCCTCCAGCACATGGGCTTCCTTCACATGAAGTCCCCGGATGTCATTGAGATTACCATCATTACACTCCGTAACCACACAGTTAACGGTACCGGTGCTGATGCCGATGTCCGGGTTATCCTTCAGCATGTATTTTACCAGGGCCTCCGCCGCCGTTCCAACGCTCAGGGTATTGGTCATAAGGATCGGGGTCTCAATGGTTCCCAGCTCCTGGATCTGTACCAGGCCCAGGCTCTTTCCAAAGCCATTGATCACGGCAGAGCCTGCCATGACCTTCTCCTGGAACAGATTGCCTCCATGGGGGAGCACTGCCGTAACTCCCGTATGGATATCTCCGGACTTCAGGGTGGCATGGCCCACCTTTACCCCTAGAATGTCCGTAATCAGATTTCTCTTTCCTGATGGCCATTTTGAATGCAGATCAAGTCCGCAGTCTTTTGGTAATCCCATAGTATACTCTCCTCTTTTTTAAACCATAAAATGATAGGCTAAAAGCAGATCTTCCGCCTTGTCGGTCTCATATTCCACCACACAGTCCCCGGTCCTTCTGGCCCCCGGGAAAAGGGCTGCGTTCCGGGCCTTCTCATGGCTCTTGAAGGTAAGCTCCATCTTAAACCGTTCCGGGATCTCCGGGCACCTGAAGCTTCCGGCTTCCACCGCTTCCCTTGCGGCCCTTTCGATCAGTTCGCAGGCTTCCTCCGGATGGAGGTTGAAGGTGGCTCCGCCGATCCCCTCCTTGACCGCCACGGTCCTGACACCGGGATAGGCTTCTTCCGCCTTCCTGCAGATCCCCTGATCCCCCGTTACAAGAGCCGGAGGCACCTTGCAGAGGCTTGCGGCAAGCACATTCAGGTCCAGCTCTCCCATGGGTTTACCGTTGAGCCTTGAAGCCTGCAGGATCCCATATTCCGTCGTGTGGGATAAGGGACTTGCGGCGCTTCCGGCTTCGGCATGGTAGCCGATGAAGAAGGCGCAGTCAAAGGGTCCCCTGTCGATCCCAAGCATCATCTCACAGGGAGCTGCTCCCCAGCCCCGGATGAGGCGGGTCCCTCTGGGCAGCTGATCCGGTTTCAGGTTCAGGGCCGTCTCATGGCCGTCCTTCACCACCACCTCATCTGCTCCTGCCCAAAGGGCCCCTCGGCAGGCTGCCGCCACTTCCCGGTTCATCTGCTCCCTGGCCTCTTCGTATCCGTCTTTTCCGCAGACAGTCTCATCCCAGGAGGTGACTCCTGTGATGCCCTCCATGTCCGCGCTGATATATACTCTCATAGTAAAATGCCTTTCTGATCCAAGTACTGCTTTTCCGTTCAAAAGCATAATACTCTTATCCCTCCGGAAAATCAACAAAAAGGCACACTTTCGTCCACGAAAGTATGCCTCAGATCTGTTTTTATCGCCAGCAGAATCTTATTCCAGGACCAGCAAAAGGGACATTTTGAATCTGCTGATAGCCTTTACACTGTGAAGACCGTTCTTTGCAAAGCGGATGCTTTCTCCGGCCCGGATATGTACCGCTTCGCCTTCATAATCGACCAGTGCTTCTCCCTCCAAAGCCGTCAGAAGTGCTTCTCCCGGTGCTCTGTGGGGATCCAGCCCCGTCCCTTCATCAAAAGCCATCAGGACATACTTCAGGCTTTTATTCCTTACGATGTCCAGATTTACGATGCTTCCCTCCTCATATGGAAGGAGTTCCTTTAATTCCACTGCTTCTCCTGCTTTGATAAAGTTATTCATGATATTCTCCTTTTCTGTTAAAACGATTTCCGTATAGATCAGTCCCGATTCCGTTTTCAGTCCGCAAAGCATTTCTCCGGGTATCAGAAGGAGACGGCCCTGGCACAGGTTTTCCTCCCTTTTTTCCTTTCCAAGGATAACCGCGCCTTTCCCCCATTCTCCCAGAAGCAGCCGGGGCTGATCATAGCTTTCCTGGCTGATGTCAGTATCCTGCCCAAGAGAAAACCAGGTGACGGATGTTCCTTTCCACGGTCCCGCCTTTCTGGAAATAGTAAATCCAGGCCGGAGAGAAATTTTATCCCGTATCCTGAATATCTCCTGCATCTCAGACTTCTCCTTTTACATTTCTTTTATGGAAATATCATACATGAAATTTTTCTTTCTGTCTGTTGTCACAACAACTTTTTAAAAAATATGATATACTTTAATCAGATTTTTTATTAAAAGGAGGATCTTCGAAATGAGAAAAAGCTTTGGCCCAAAGCCCCTTCTGTACCCCATGCCCGTCCTGATCATCGCCACCTACGGAGAAGACGGGACCCCTGACGCCATGAACGCTGCCTGGGGCGGCATCGCAGATACCACCAGGATCTCCATCTGCCTGAGCGCCGGGCACAAGACCACCAAAAACATCCTGAAGCGCAAGGCCTTTACCGTAAGCATGGCTGACGCTGCCCATGTGACGGAGGCGGACTATCTGGGGATCGTTTCCGGAAATGATGTGCCGGATAAACTGGCCCATGCGGGGCTTCATACCACAAAAAGCCAGGTGGTGGATGCGCCCCTGATCGACGAGCTTCCCATGGCCCTGGAATGCGAGCTCATCAGCTACGACGAGGAAAACGGTCTCCTTCTGGGAGAGATCAGAAACGTCTCTGCAGATGAAAGCATCCTGAACGCAGAGGGAAAGATCGACGTCATGAAGCTCCGGCCCATTACCTTCGATTCCTCCTGCAACGCTTACCACGTGATCGGGGAGAAGGTGGGAAATGCCTTCAGCGACGGAGCAAAGCTTAAATAAAAGTCTTAAAATCCCTTACAAAAAAGTCATCTGCCCATGTGACAGATGACTTTTTGATTGCTTTTCTTCAGTTTCCAACCAGATTACTGCAGCTTCTTTCCTGTGATCATCTCATAGCACTGCATGTATTTGTCGATGACCTTCTCTACCACATCCTCCGGAAGCGTCCAGTTGTTGTCCGGATTTGCCTTCAGCCAATCCCTTGCATACTGCTTGTCAAAGGAGGGCTGGCTGTGACCCGGCTCATAGGTATCGGCTGCCCAGAAACGGGAGCTGTCCGGAGTCAGCATCTCGTCTGCAAGGACGATGTTGCCTTCCTCGTCGAGGCCAAACTCAAACTTGGTGTCCGCAATGATGATACCGCGGCTTCTCGCATAATCAGCACACTTCGTGTAAAGAGCGATGGTGTAGTCCCGAAGCTTGGAGGCATACTTCTCTCCCTTTCCGGGATAGTATTTCTCCAGGTGAGCGATGCTCTGCTCGTAGGAGATGTTCTCGTCGTGTTCTCCAAGGTCAGCCTTGGTTGACGGCGTATAGATGGGCTCCGGCAGCTTATCGGACTCTCTCAGGCCCTCCGGCAGCTTGATGCCGCAGACGGTACCGTTTTCCTGATAGCTTGCCCAGCCGCTTCCGGTGATATAGCCTCTGACAATGCACTCCAGGGGAAGCATGTTCAGCTTCTTGCACATCATGCTGTTTCCGTCAAATTCCGGCTTCTGGAAGAACTCCGGCATATCCTTAACGTCTGTAGAGATCATGTGATTCGGAAGGATGTCCTTTGTCATGTCGAACCAGAACTTGGACATCTGGGTCAGAACAGTGCCCTTCTTGGTCACCACATTGTTCAGGATCACATCAAAACAGCTGATACGATCCGTTGCAACCATGATCAGGTTGTCTCCGTTATCATAGATCTCACGTACTTTTCCCTCTTTGATTGGTTTCATCCCACACACCTCGTTTTAATAGATTTAACGAAAGAATTTTTAACATTCCTATTCTTTCACAAATTCCTCCAATAATCAAGAGGATTTTGGAAAAACAGGGCTCTTATCGGGCTGTCAACGGTGCACCACGTAGCGGTAGTGGGGCATATCCACGCCCTTATAATGCTTGACTGCCATATCGGTCTTTGTCATCCCGTTTCTCATGGCCACCCTCTGGGAGGCAAGATTGCTGTCCCTGATAATGGAGCAGACCTCTTCTGCCTCAAGGACCTCAAAGGCGTATCTTTTACATGCCATGGCTGCCTCAGTGGCATAGCCCCTGTGCCAATGGGCCCGTTCGAAGAGATAACCGATCTCCAGGACCTCTCCGTCCTTCCAGGGCTGCATGGTAAGACCGCACTGGCCGATGAACTCACCGGTCTCCTTCAGGATAACTGCCCACAGGCCGAAGTTCCATTTCTGATAACGGGCGATCTGCCTGTGGAGCCATTCCCGCACCTCTTCGTCGCTGAAGGCTCCCTCATATGCGTACATAGCTTCTTCGTCCTGCAGAGTCCTGCAAAGTGCCTGAAAGTCAGACTCCTCAAGCTCCCGCAGATACAGCCGTTCTGTCTCCAGTATCATATCTCCTCCACCTCCGGTATATGGATATCCACCACGTCATCCATCCGGATCCGGGTGCCGTCGCAAAACTTAAGCTCCCGCTCATATCCGTAGATCCTGACAAGCGCTCCTGTCTTAACCGCATAGGAGCCCCCGGCCTTTCTCCCATCCGGCAGGAAATAGGTGACGGTGATCTCCGGATGCCGGTCTATGATGGCTGAAAGATACTGCTGCTTCCGGTCAAGAATCAGGAGGTCGTCCTCACAGAGCTCCTGCCTGGCGGAAGTAAAGCGGTTGCTCTCATTTATGACAGCATCATAGCCCGTAAGTGCCGCAAAGGGGGAAAACTGTCCTGCCCGGTCGTGCATGGACATCTGGGGCCTGGTCCTTGAGACGTAATGGGGGTGATGGATGATGTCTGCGTATTTTTCTTTTGCGGATGCTCCACTCATGCCTTATGTCCTCCGATCTGGACGTTACGCTCCCTTTGTGTGGCCCCTTCCCCGAAGTTCATGCCCTTCAGGATGGCATTTTTTCCAAACTTTTTCTTGATGGCGATCTCCGCCTCCTGGGCCCGTCTCTCCTTCCGGAGCTTCTCCTCCTCAGCTTTCTTCTGAGCTTCCAGGGCCGCATAGTCGGTGAAAAGGTCCAGCTGCTCCGTCCTTCCTTCCGAAAGCTTCCTGGCCTCAGCTTCCCCGATCACCCGTTCCGCCGTAATGTTCAGGCGTCTTACCAGGAGGTGCTTATCCACCACCCGGTCAAAAAGCTCTGCTGCCCCCTCCCGGATCAGCTTTGAGGAAGAGGTGTACTGCTTCAGATGATAGGTACCGTGGGCATGCTTAGGGATCTCCCTGCCATAACGGTCCTTTACCACCTCTCCTTTATAGGCCTTCCTCCTGTCAGGGTCTGTCAGATTCTCAATGTCATAGCCCACCGTGATCACGATCTGGTCCGTTACAAGGCCCTTCTCCACCAGGTCCAGGGCGAGCATGTCCGCCATCTCCCGAAGCACGAGCCTGGCCTTCCCGGCTTCATAGGGTTCCTGCAGCACCTGGCTTGGGCCTATGCTGTTGTTATCCGGCTTATAGGCCTTGATGTCCGATATAAGGCAGGGCTCCCAGCCCCAGGCATGGTCTATGAGGAGCTCCGCATTCTTTCCGAAGAGCCGGTAGAGCAGGTCCTCATCCTGTTCCGACTTCCGGGCCACATCACCCATGGTATACATGCCGTAGCTCTCCAGCTTCCTGGCATAGCCCTTCCCCACTCTCCAGAAGTCCGTAAGGGGCCGGTGATTCCAGAGCTTCTCCCGGTAGCTTTCCTCATCCAGTTCAGCGATACGCACACCGTTCTCATCAGCAGGGATATGCTTTGCCACGATATCCATGGCCACCTTGCAGAGGTACAGGTTGCTGCCTATGCCGGCCGTAGCCGTGATGCCGGTCTCCGAAAGCACCTCCAGGATGATCTTCATGGCAAGCTCGTGGGGAGACAATTCGTAGGTATTCAGATAGTCCGTCACATCCATGAATACCTCGTCGATGGAATAGACGATGATGTCCTCCGGAGCAATATACCGAAGATATATCTCATAGATCCGCTTGCTGTAGGCCATGTAGTAGGCCATGCGGGGCTTTGCGATGATGAAGTCCGCCTTAAGCCCCGGATCTGCCACAAGCTCCGAATAGAAAAAAGAAGAACCGCTGAACCTGCGCCCGGGGGCCTTTGACAGCCGCTCTGCATTCGCCACTCTCATCTGCTGCCTCACCTCGAACAGCCTGGGCCGCCCGGGGATGCCAAAGCTCTTTAAGGCCGGTGACACCGCAAGGCATATGGTCTTATCGGTCCTGGACTCATCGGCCACGCAAAGACAGGTGTCGAGAGGGTCATATCCCAGCTCCCGACACTCAACTGAGGCGTAAAAGCTCTTTAAGTCTATGGCGATGTAGCTTCTGTTGTCCAATGGATCCCTCCGTTAATCCGGATCTTCACGCCGGCAATTATTAATCATTCAGCACAATATCATAGTCCCGGTTGCTATCCCAGAATCGTACATGTGCCACACCTTTTCTTGCAGCCATGCTGTCTTCGTGATCTCTTTCATAGTCCTCTATAAGTTTTTCTTTTGAAATAATCTCAGACGCCTCACGAAGAGAAGAACTTGTCCAGTTTCCATTAACTTCGACTACTACTGCACAAAGTTCATTTTTAATTATCCGATCTGCCTCCTTGATCATTTCAGAGAAATCATACTCATATGCAGGGTAATGAAAATGCCAATTCGCAAAGTATAGCGTAAATTCCCCTGCCATTTCAATTTCCATATTCCTATCACATTCCGGATTCTTTACCATAACAGCATAAGCATCCTCTTCCAGATAATCATAATCTTTATCTTTACAGGTATGAATTTCTGGATCTAATTTTGAGAAGTGTTCTATAAGAAAATCCTTTTTCTCCCACGGATTTTCTATTTCATCATAATAACCTTCCGGAACCTCTTCTTTATCTGACTGATACGGGTCTGTCTTATCATCCTTTGCAGAATCAATATCATCAAGTTCGATCTCATCAGGATCAAATTTGCCGATAATATGTTTTGCCTTGTCAACCGGGAATGGAGCCTTGTCTTCTGTATAATAATTTATGGATTCAATCGTCACAACTGTCTTATGATTATCTGCACCGGCAGGAACAACGACAAGATCTCCGACACAGAACTCGTCTGTGTCAGCAATATAGCAATATGTCTTCCCGCCTTCTTCAAAGCTTACATCACAGAAGATGATCTCTCCTTCCCTGCGTAGCACTTTTCCAAAGCATCTTTCAGAGAACATTTCCCCCGGGAAACCATAAAATTTTATGAAGTCCCGTAACGTTTCCATGAACTCAGGCCACGCTGAGGGAAGGCCATCCTTATCATATGTACCCGAAATGGATCTCTCTATCCCGTGCTTTGTAAGGATCTTAATAGTGTAAGTTCTTGTTTCCATCGGATCAGTAATGACATCAGACGGGTTGCCCTTCACATCATCCAGCATTTCCAGGTGGATGTTATCGAGGAGATTTTCAACTCCATCCTGAACATAATACGTATGCGTAACTATACAGCCCTCGCCTATCCGATTCCTGATCTCCAGCCTCTCTGACTTACGGTCGATCACTACTGTGTCTTTATAATCCCATGTTACAAAATCCCATTTAGCATCTTTGGGTTTCTTCCCGGGTTTGATTTTCGTCACACGATTGTAGACTACTTCCACCCTTTTGATCCTGTCGGGATTTCCGTCAAAAACGAATAGGCCATTCCTTCCGATGCTTTCTCTGATAATGTCTGAAATATTTTCGTCTTCGACATAGTTATGATCAGTTTCAACAAGTGGTCCAAAAAATGTGTCAGTACCACCATTATCATTAGAGACTGTCATTTCCCAGCTTCCTACATCGGTCGCTGTAACTTCTTCATAATCTTGGTAAAAGCGCCGAATAATTGCATCAAATATTATATCCGCTTTATCCCTGCCTATCGATAACCTCTCATGGCTGATGAGTTTGTTTTCACCATCACCGTAGGCATATCTGAAAATACTGACATGCCCGTCTTTAGCTATTGACAGCTTCTGCTCGATCTCGTCCTCCGGCTGAGAGCAAGGTCCGTAACAGATATTATTTGACGTAATCTGTATTTTTGTTATTGTAGGCTTTCTCTCATCGTTCATTTTTTATCTATTTCTTCAAAATACTGCTTAAGGATACGTTCCAAGGCTCTAGTGATTGTCTGACCCTTATCATCGGCATAAGTCTTTAGACGTTCACACAGTTCTCTGTCAAGATAACAGTTCAAGTGCTGTCCGTCTTTCTTTGCTCTTGCCATATCACACCTCCCCACTGTTCCTAAGTTCTCTATAGAGTTCCTTTGCAAGAGCTGTCATGATGGCTTTATATTTCGCCTGATCCTCAAAGAGCTTAGTGTATGTCTCAGTACTTTCAATATATGACTGCTGAGCCGTCTGATCAAAGACTTTAGGGAATACATTCTTCTCAAAGATCTGCTGTCCATCGACCTTTGCAGCCTTCCTAAGTTTCTTATCCGCCTTGAGCTTTTCTCGAAGCGTTCCTACAAGGACTTTGTCAGCATCCGTGAAAGAGCCTTTATAGTTCTCATTGATGGCATTTATGACTACATCAAGCGGATCCTTCTGGGCATCCATCTTTACCGACTTTTTGGTCCTTGCCGGGTCAAGAATACCTTTCTCATCCTTAAGCTCTATAGATCCCTCAAAGGTCTTTTCCAGCCTGTAATACTCAAGCTTGATCTTATTATCAAGGTCCAACGGAGTAATAGGATCCGCAGGGAGCAGTTTTGAGAGGTATGAGCAGAACAGATACTCCTTATGAAGGTCCTTATCAAACATACGGACGATCTGTGAGATGTAGTTATACCACTTAACAAAGGCCCTTATGAGGCGCCGGAACTGGTATCTCTCATTCTTATCAAGCTGATTATAAGCCGTGGCTACCGGATGCAAGGCATTTGATATCTTTGACTGTACCGATCCCGCTTTTTTAGCATCCGGAGAGAAATATATCTTGCTTACAGCCTCTATATCGTCATCATTATAGAGTTTAAAATCACGCAGCTGTTTCTGAGTTTTATAGATAAGGTCTATATTGATCTCCTCTGAAAGACTCGTCTCCTGATAGTAAGGCTGGAATGCTTCAAGGATCTCATCCTTGGTATTTACGAAATCAAGGATAAAGGTATCTTCCTTGCCCGGATAGGTGCGGTTAAGCCTGCTCAAAGTCTGTACTGCCTTGACATCCCTGAGCTTCTTATCCACGATCATGGTATGAAGCAGCGGTTCGTCAAAGCCTGTCTGATACTTTTCAGCAACGATCAGCACATCGCCTTCGTTATGGAACACTTCCTTGGTCTGGGCTTCACTGACTCGGTTACCATTCCTATCCACATTCATGCCGCTCTCGGTATACTCAGGCCCGTTTTCTTCCTCGGGATCTCTGATACTTCCAGAAAATGCGATCAGGATCTCTATATCGTCATAGTGATTGGCTTCAAGATAAGCCTTGATCTCATGATAATAGCGGACCGCAGCAAGCCTTGATGCGGTTACCACCATCATCTTGCCCTTACCACCGATCTTATGCTTTGTCACACCCCTGAAGGTCTCGACTATGATGGCAGCCTTCTGCTGAAGGTTATGGGGATGGAGTTCCTCAAAGCGGCGTATGGTCTTTATCGCCTTTGTGGTAGGTACCTCCGGATTATCCGGAGTATTCTTTGCAATTTGAAAGCAGGTCTTATAAGTCACATAGTTCTGAAGGACATCAAGGATAAAGCCCTCTTCTATAGCCTGCTTCATGGAGTAGATATGGAACGGATGAAAGGAGCCGTCCTCATATTCGTCTCCAAACAACTCCAGGGTCTTATTTTTAGGTGTAGCTGTAAATGCGAAGAAGCTTAAGTTCTTATGCCTGCCATGGAATACCATCTCTCGAACTAAATTATCCTTCCCATCCTCCGTCTCTACCTCAGCCTTTTCTTCAAGCTCTGCATACTCCTTAAGAGCATCTTGAGTATCCGCCAAAGCCATCTTGAGTTTCATGGCATTTTGTCCAGTTTGTGAATTATGAGCTTCATCTACAATGATTGCAAAAGCTTTTCCCGAAGTATCATTAACATCCTCATATATCTCAGAAAACTTCTGAAGAGTTGTAACTATAATTCGCTTTCCATCATTTAAAGCATGTAAAAGATCTTTTGAATTTTTCTTATTGTCTATCGTCACTACAGAACCAAGAGTATGGTCAAATCCAGATATCGTTTCCTGTAACTGTTTATCTAACACAATGCGATCAGTCACAATAACCACTGAAGTAAATACAGGTTCATTCTTATCGTTATGAAGGCTTGCAAGGCGGTATGCCGTCCATGCGATAGAGTTCGACTTACCCGATCCTGCACTGTGCTGGATAAGATAGTTCTTTCCGGGACCATGCTCCCTGACATCTTTTACAAGCTTCCTGACTGCATCCATCTGATGATATCTCGGGAATATCAGGGATTTCTTCGTAACTTCCTTATAAGTGCCGTCCTCAAGGACTGTCTTTTCCTTTTTTACTTCAAAATTGACAAATTTCTGCAGTATATCAAGGAGGCTGTCCTTCTGCAGCACGTCTTTCCAAAGATAAGATGTCACGTAGTCGCCGTCCTTGGTCTCAGGGTTTCCGGCTCCACCGTCATTTCCGGGGCCATTTGAACCCTGGTTAAAGGGGAAGAAGAAAGTCTTGGCGCCGTTGAGTTTCGTTGTCATCACTGCTTCATAAAGATCCACGGCAAAGAATACCAATATCCTGTGGTTGAGCCTGAAAGCAGGCTCCTTCGGATCCCTGTCGAACATCCACTGGCGTTTTGCATTGTCTATGCTCTGACCTGTAAGCTGGTTCTTAAGCTCTATGGCCACCACCGGGATACCGTTCACCGCAAGCATCATGTCCACGCTGTTATTATTCTGCTCGGAATAGTGCCACTGCCTGATACACTGGCATATGTTCTGTCCGTAGTGCTTCACGGCAAGGTCATTAAGCGTAGATACCGGCTTAAAGTAGCACACCCTGAAATCTATGCCGCGGTGCTTGAAACCATGTCTGAGCACGCTGATAAGACCGTCGTTTTCAACGGCATTCTCAAAAGCACGGTAGAACTTCTTTTCCGGATCGGAGTTACACTGCTTCTCAAAGCGCTGCCATGCGACAGGCTGCGTATCCTTTACGAATCCAATCAGCGTGGAAAGGTCCAGAGCCATGCCTGAGCCTTTGGACGCACAGTATCCGGCATCGGAAGCCTTATCCCAGCCTCCTTCATTAGAGATCATGAACTCCTCTATATCTGATTCAAATCTTTTTTCATTATCCTGCATAGGCTATTATCTCCTGAATTTATATGGTTGATGTAAGGTTTTTTATCAAGTCTATACCTAATTTGACTGCAATCGGAGTTTTCTCTACAATCGTACTTAAAATCGATGTTATATCATTTGTCATTGATAGTGTTTTGTTCAATGAAGGCCTGTTTGCTTCTTTTATAAGTTCTTCTAACTTCCTCAATTCTGTGATAAACAGATTTACGTTATCTGAAAGAAGCTCTGTGCTGCCGGTTAGTATTTTCAACAGGTCCTCAATATTTTGAGAAATATACTCATTTTGTGCCTTGGAAAGCGATATCTGGTCTTCAAGTTCAAGTTTTCCTGTAAAAGTAACAGCCAAATATAACGGTTTTCCAGTCACTAATTTCCTATTGGAAAAATCTTCAAAACGATAAAATGCTTGTTGAATGGCGTTATCATTTTTTCTGAAGCCAAGGAAATTCCCTGATTCGTCAATTTGAAGAATATCCCCCGCAGTCATAAACGCCAGTGAAAAGGTATGTTCATTTAATTCAATATACTCTCCATCTCGCCCATTTGCTAATTTGAGCAGATTATTCAGTATATAAATCTCCTCTTGATGAGCTGTTTTGGGATACCACGCATCAACTATCTGCATATTTGTTTTAGAATTGTTTTTGTTACCTAACACATGATAGTTATATATTGCTCTTTTCCCGACATCTATTCTTGTAAGCTTGGAGGGCATTAACTCACCCTCCTTTTACCAGTTACGACCTCATATATAAGGGATTTTTTGTAGCATTCAAGGTCTATAATTAGTTTTTCCTTTTCTTGAATTAACAGCTTAATGGAGCTGATTTTCTCATCTAAATATTTTGCTATTTTTTCTTGCTCAGTAATTGGAGGATATGGAATAAGAGCGTTTTTCATATAATAGGATGATACACGTTTAAGTCCTCCGACTCCAGTCATTGTAGCAGATCCTCCATCTATAAAGTATGGTGTTTGCATACAATAGAACAAATATCTTGTATTTACATTAAATGGTCTAATTGAAAATAATTCCGAACTTCCAAACGCATATCCATTGGACAGCCCATTCATTATACATATATTACCGTTTTCAAAACATGGAGTTACTTTAGCAATAGCAATATCTCCATCAACAAAGCTGCTATATGTACCATTATCTTTAGATTTTGAAGCAGATTTATCAATGCGAATATCATTACGTATACATTCCATTGGGGCAAACGTAACTATATCTTCAGGTTTTAATCTCTCTATTTCGCATTTATCATCCAGCTTTGAACAATATTTTATTCTTGTTATATTCCAATTTGCTGGAATGCCACCTGCCCCTATAATCCCACTGTCCTTCATCTCCGCATCTGGATCAAGGCCTTTTGTAACTGCCTCATAGATAATGGATGCCTTCCACTGCTTATAATCCTCAATGCTTGCTTTTGCTGATGCTATTATTTCATCTATTTTTGAACATTTTTCATCGAGATAGGCAGCGATGGCAGTTTGAATTTCATAAGGAGGGACTGGAACTAATATACGTTTCATTTCCTGCCAACGTGTAGTCCATAGGTCATCTACTATACCATGCCCCCATTTATAAAACTCATCCGCAAACATTGAAGTATGGAACAGCCAATTATAATATCCTGGATGCATTTTTCCTCTTGGTGTCAAGATGGTGTTGATGAGTGAGACTGATCCATCATAAGAAGAAATTCCACATGACCCTCTTCTATCAGATCGACTGTTAATCGCAAAATCTCCTACTTTTACAAGTTTTCGATTATCCCCATCATCTGTTTTTGCTGCTGTTGCAAGTTGTGGAACAATGCCTTTCATAGTTACCGATAAAGGCGGGTAGTCCTTGTCACTAACCTTTTCATTTCGTAAAGTGTAAAGAGAACCAATTTTAGAAATATCCCACTCTTTCGGAATGCACCCAAGCCATGTTGTACCACTTTCCTTCATCTCACTATATCCTCTTACAGGTGTCATATCACTCACCATCCTTACCAAAGAGCTCATGGAGCTTCTGTATCAGGGCATGCTCATGTTCCTCGATGCGTTTTGCAATCTGGTCGGCAGGCTCTATTTCCTTGTACTCATAAAAAGTACGGGTAAAGGGTATCTCGTAGCCCACCTTGGTCTTTGATTTGTCGATCCACGCATCAGGATTGTAAGGCAATACCTCACGGGCAAAGTATGCGTCTATATCCTCGTCAAGAGGCACATTTTCCGTATCTCTCTTTGAGGGATCAGCCACAGGCTTTCCCTTCTTAAGGACCTTGTTGCCGTCCTCATCGAGCATAGGGCTCTCAACGGTGATCTTATAGTATCCCAGAGATACGCTGTCCAGCACCTTGCTCTTACATACGATATGCCCACCGTTCTCAAGCTCCTGCTCATATGTCTTATCCGTGTACTCGCCATAAGCCTTTACGATCAGCTCCCTGCAGGCTTCCGTGATATCCACACGCTTATTACCTATGGATTTCCTGCGGGCCTCAAAGCACTTGCTTCCGTCTATGAGTTGCACCTTTCCAATATGCTCCGAAGGCTTATCCTTGGTGATGACCCACACATAGGTAGCAATTCCCGTATTGTAAAAACTGTCGTTGGGAAGCTGCACGATGGCATCGAGCCAGTCATTCTCTATGAGATACCGACGGATCTCCGACTGTCCGGAGCCTGCATCTCCCGTAAACAGAGAGGATCCGTTCTGAATAATAGCCATACGTCCCTCAGACTTAAGCTTTGCAAGGCCGTTCATAAGGAACAACATCTGTCCGTCGCTCTTTGCTGGAAGGCCGGGAGCAAAACGTCCGGCAGTACCTCTCTTATGTTCTGCCTCTACCGCTGTTGCCTCGCGTTTCCAATCGATGCCGAAGGGCGGGTTGGATATGATGTAGTCAAACTCATATCCGCCAAACTTATCGTCGCTCAGAGTGTCTCCGAACTGCATGTTGTCAGGGTCTCCGCCACGGATCAGCATGTCAGCTTTCGCAATACCGAATGTGAAAGGATTGAACTCCTGTCCGAACAGAGTGATATCGGCATCGGCGTCCAGCTGTCTAAGGCGCTCCTCCATACAAGTAAGCATCTGGCTCGTACCCATGGTCATGTCATAGACGGTCTTTGTAATGCCGTCATTGTTAAAGGCATTGGTATCGCCTTCCACCAGCAGGTCGCACATAAGGTAGATGATGTCACGGCTCGTGAAATGGGCTCCGGCTTCCTCGTTATAGGACTCTGAAAATCGCTGCACGAGATTCTCGAAGATATAGCCCATATCTACAGCACTGATCTTATCCGGTCCCATGTATGCCTTTTCAGAGCAGAAGTCCACGATGACCTGATAAAGAAGCCCTCCATCTTCCATACGGTTGAGCTGCGCATTGAAGTCCATACGGGTAAGGATATCCTGCACATTGTCAGAGAATCCGTTTATGTAGGCACGGAAGTTGTCATTGATATTTTCTGGATCGGCTTTAAGTGTCTCAAATGTAAAACGGCTGGTATTATAGAACTGGTAGCCTGCTGCAGCCTTAAGGAAACCATCCTTTACCGCAAGGTGCTCAACCTGCTTATAGGTTTCAAGCACTTTCTCCCTTGTGGGAAGCAGGCAGTCATGGAATCGCTTTATAACAACCATTGGAAGAATGACAAGGCCATACTCATGAGGCTTGAAGGCTCCGAACAGTGTATTCGCCACGTTCCATATGAGGGTAGCCTTCTCCTGTATATTTTTTCCTACGGAATTTATCTTTGCATTGCTTTCGGTCATGGTTCTATCCTTCCTTCTTTAAGATCATATGAATATATTATAATTCAATCATATTGAATTAACAACATAATTGATGATAATTCTTTCATAATTATATTATATATGTAAAATCCTTAAAATCGGTTCTTCGGATAACATTTCTTTGAAATTTTCTACTACTCCGACTTTATGAAACATCCCTATTGCGTTATAATAAAATCGTCTCAAAAGGAACCCTTACAACTTTTTCTATTATCAAAGGAGGTACTTACTTTCAACATCATCTATCCCGATTTCACGAAACTGAAAGGCCGCAGCATAAAGCATTTCATCCCTACAAGCTACAGCAGTTCCCATACTGTAATGTCGATCGAGGGTCAGGCCTTTTCGCGACTTGAACATTTATCCCGTAGTGAGGCCCTTATGGGCTGCCACTTTGTCAACATTTCTCCCGATATGCCTTTTGGGAGGCAGTTGGCCCTTGTTTCCCCTATCTTCCTGCAGTTGGATGACGGAAGCTATCTCGTTCTGGATGTCCATCCGGTTATCGAATCACCCTTTCAGTTAGCTGGCAAAGATACCATACCGGAGGATCCGTATCACTTCAGCGATGGCCCGAATGTGGATGCCGACAGGCTCTTCTCTCCCGCTTTGAACAAAATAATCACCGACATACATGTTGATCCTCTCTCGGACGAAGAATGCACCCTGTCAATTTCTCTGGAAGGGAACATCCGTCTTGAGATTCTTTCCAACCAGTCTTTCCTGTATATCGATTGCTGCGATGATAAGGGAGAGGTATGCGAACTTCCCTTTTCCCAGCTTAAAAAAATCCTGTGGTTATCTCCTGAGGATCAGGAAATGGTCAAAGATCAGATTCCCTATGTCTCTGTCGGCTGGTTCTCCGAAGATCGGTGCAGTATCTCCACCGTAAGCTTTAAGATAGGAGACCTGGCTTATCACAGCGACCATATCTATATCGCAGGCATCCGGGGATACATCGATTCCTGTGGAGATATGATCATAAAGCCTCAATACATCTATGCCAACGAATTCCAGGATGGCATTGCCATCGTGGCAAAGGGCAAATGGGTCAAGGTCCGGGAGGATAATGGACGTCCGAAATACTGGACGGAAAATGAGCTTTGGGGCGGAATCGATTATTCTGGAGATGAGGTCATCCCCTTCATTTTTGACGAAATAGAATCCTTTGTTGATACTACCGATTACTTCATCGCCCACGCAGGCGGATGGCCTGACGGCGCATACGGCGTAATAGACCGCACCGGAAAATGGATCGTTGATCCTCAGTTTGAAGATATTGATGCTGAATGGAATAATGGGCTCCTGGTCTTTGGCTACTACAATACGGAGATCTATAATGATCTCTACGGCATATATGATGTTTTCGCCGGAAAAGTTTTGCTCGAGCCGGTATACGATGATATCTATATGAAACCTGATGGAATGATCGAACTGGATTCCTATGCTAAGGATCCCTGTAAATGTACAAGGAAACTGATCAGCCGGGAGGAACTGATACTAGGTAAACATCCATAAAAAGTTGCCGCAGCTGCAGCAACTTACATACTTATAATATGAAAGAGACGGCAGCTGCCGTCTCTTCTTTTATGACTGTGTCTGAGGCACTCCGTTCACGCACAAGCGGCCCTCAGCGTCCACCTCATAGCCGTCCGGAGTCGTGCCGGAGCTTACCATGGATCCCATAGTTCCTTCCGCATCTGTCCGGAAGTAATAGCAGTAGCTCCTGCCGGAGGCATCCGTGATCCACTGCCAGCCCGTCAGCATCTTACCCAGATTGCCGTCTGAAACCGGATTCAGATAATACCAGCTTCCGTCTCCGTCCTGGAACCAGCCCGTCAGCATCCGCCCTTCCTCGTCAAAGCGGAACCATCCGCCCTCTCCCGCGTTCTGATTGCCATAGGGATTATAGATGTACCCCCAGGCATTCCTGTAGGCGGCATTTCCCGCGGAGAAGCTCCAGCTGCCATCTGGATTCCGGGTCCAGTTACCCCGGACAGGGCTGTTGCTTCCGGAATATCCGATATCTCTGTCAGAGTCATCCCCTGTGCTTCTTCCCGGCTTCCAGACTGTTACCTTGCAGACAGCTTCCTCACCGCCTGCCCGGACCCGGATCACCGTGGTGCCGCTTCCAACACCCAGCACTAAGCCCCTGTCGTCTACTGCAGCGATATTGGGATTGTCAGAGGAAAAGATGGGCCTGACCTCGCTTCCCTCCGGGGCTTCGATGCCAACCTCAAGCTGGTAAGTCTGCCCGGCCCGAAGCCGCAGTGCCTTCGGAGAGACCGTGATGCGGTCCACGGCATTTTCCTCCAGTAGAAGCACCCGGCAGGATGCCGTCTTGGTGGGGTCATCAGCGGCGCTCACCCTGACTGTCAGAAGGCCGCTTTCCTCCGGAGTAAACAGCATTATCTCTTCTCCGTTCCCCGTAAGTCCGGTCCCTCCGGTCTCTTCCTGAAAACCGGAGACGTCCACTGCGGAGAGGTCTCCCGAAAGCTCCCAGCGCAGGCTTCCCCCGGCGTCTTCAATGGGGCCCTCGTCCCAGGCCAGAAGCTTCGGCAGGAACAGAGCCTGCTCCAGGCTTTCCGGCTGGTCCTTATTGAATCGGCAGACCACCGTTCCTTCTTTTGTCAGAGGCAGCTTCGTCTCAAGACTGATCCCTGAGGAATAATTGAAGTCATAGAGGTTGCTGCCGTTTAATAGGTAACTGGATTCCACGGCAGCAGTGGATCCGAAGGACCAACAGGTATTGGTGGCCGCCTGATCCTTTACCGGTGTCAGGACGCCTTCCTCCCTCAAGTCAAAGGACTCCGGCAGGACCGTATCCGGTTCCGGAAGCTCAGCGCTCACAGATTCCTGGGCCATCCTTCTCTGCAGCACATGTCCGTCCTGCAGCATCAGGCCGCCGGAGGTTTCCAGGCCCTCATCCCTTCTTGCGATCCGTGAAGCGCTGGATACGGAGGCCGTCGTCTCCTCTTCCAATTCCTCCTCATCCTCTGTTTCCTCCTCCTGATCCGGATCATCCATCAGGGAGAAGTATGTATCGGGATCGATGGTAAGAGCAGTGATCCGCTCCGTCTCCCCTTCCTCCAGGGAAGCGTCCTCGCACATGGCCTTTATGGAAAAATAGCCATAGTAATTATTGGAACCGTTATCCTCCGTATAGCCCTCTCCAATATCTATCCATGCGTCTCCCTCCGCCGGATCGTAAAGGCGGCAGACTCCATCCTCCTGCGGTATATTCGCAATATAGTAACCATTGGTGACAAAAGGTATGGTCAAAGGTTCGTTTCCGTCTCCCTGGATCTTCAATATGATCTCAAAGGACTCACCGGGTTCAAGGATGACCGCTTTGTCAAGCCTTACCGTATAATAGCCGGCATAAAGCTTCGAGCCTGAAGCGTAAACATGATCCTCCAGCCAGCCCTTTCCGATATCTTCTCCCTGATTGACGGCGATCTCGTAATGAACATTGTTATTGACCAGGGCAAAATTGACTGCCTTAAGCGCATCCGCTCCGTCCTCATCTGCCGTGAATACCGTAGATTCCATCAGGTAGTCCGCTTCCGTGACCCAGTTGTTTTCCCTTGTATAGGGAAGACTGGTTACCTCATAAAGCTTATTGTAATTGCCTGTGGTCTCTGTGGCAGTATATGCCCAGGTATTATCACTGCCAAAGAGCTGCTTGTCGCAGTAGGATACGTAATAATAGCCATCATCCCCGGAGCCAGTACCCCAGGAATTGCGGATGATCCATGCGCCGTCCCGTTCAGGAAGCAGGTAATCCAGAAGCTCCTCCTTGCCGATCCCCTCTGCATCGGAAGCAGTGGCTCTGATGGGCACGGAACAGGTGGCCTCCGATTCAGGGTCATATCCGATCACATATCTGGCAGAGGGATCGATATAATAGGGGAAGTTTTCCCTGGAATAATCATCATCCCAGCCGACCACAACCACCTCGTGATTCTGATAATTTCTCTCAGAAAGCATATTTTTGAGGCCCGTGACGCTGTGTCCCTCCAGTTCTTCCGTGGTATAATCCCATCCGCTGTAATAATAGTTTTTATCATCCTTGCAATTCAGTCCGGACCAGTAGATGCCCGTGGTCAGGGCCCCATAATTCATGATACCGGCCTTGATATGGGCCTCCCAGCCCGGATTTTCAGTGCCCTCACCATCTTCATCATAGCCAATGTATCTTACCGGAAGGGCTATGGCATTCTGCACATGGATCTGGGGATCAGCCTCTCTGTAAGCGATGGCATCCGTCTGAAGATATTCCAGATACTCCAGATACTCATCATAATATTTCCCCGTAAAATCTTTCACCCCACTCATAGGATGATCTTCCTCGGCCACAGGACCTAACCAGGAAGCGTAGTAACTCTGAGGCATCGGATAGGTGCCACCAAAATTCACTCCCCTTCCATCATACTCCGGATCATCCAGCCTGTACCACTGGTAGTTCCAGGGGGGATTAGAGCCGGTAGCTACGAAATCATAATTGGGGTCTATTCCGTTCATACGGTAGGGAGAGCCGTCTCCCTGAAGCGTAGCCACCATATGCATCTCGGAAAAATCAGTCTTCCTGACCTCCTGGGCAGAGAGCTTCAATTTCTGGATGGAAACCGCATAGGGCTCCCAGGTATTTTCCGAAAGGGGAAATACCCGCAGAAAATATGTCCCTGCGGGAAGTCCCTTTTTAATAATACGCTGGCCTGTTTTCCTCTTTGAGAGACTGAGGCTTGAAAAGCTGCTGTCCAGAAGCTCCGCCCCGTACTGGCAGCTTCTGTCGTCAGACTCCACGGAAATGGAAATATCCGTCACGCTGTCCAGGGTAAATACATGAAACTGCTCCTCATATCCCTCCGGAAGCTGATCGGAAAAGCGGCTCGGAAAGCTGACAAAGCTGGTGTTCCCGCTTTCCGGAAACGCCCCCTGTCCACTTTCCTCCACTTCCCTTTCCGCTGCAGCGGCTGTGCCTGCCGTATCCGCAAAGGCGAAGGTCATGTTCTGGAAGGCCAGAGCGCAGATTAAAAGGGCCGCAGTCTTCCTCCTGAATCGATTCCACACATCCCGTTTCTTCATACTTAGCTCCCCTTTGCTTTATGCATGATAGGAAAAAGGCAGAAGTTCTCTTGCCTTGATTTTTTTAAGTTCTCCGCCTGCCGACAAAATGACGTCGCAATCCGGCATATAATCATGTAATATCTGGCGGCAGTTTCCGCAGGGCGGTATGATCTCCTAATTATGTTTCGATGTAAGTAACTGAATTATACAGTATTTCATCAGAAATACGCAACACGAAAGAACCTGGTGTATGCTTATATCCTCTGTACATTAAGTCCTGTTTTTTGCATTATGAAATTTCTGAAATCCGCTCCGCTTCCACCGGTCATTTTCCTTTTATCATAAGCCTGTGTATGACTCTCGCTGAAAAGAAATATAAAGTAATCCTTATCCTCTGCTATGGCCTTTATCTTATCATAGTACCACTCAGTAGTGCCGATATCCGTGGCGGACACATATCTGTCCTCGTAAAAATCTGACCTGACCTTTTCCATGCCTTTCAGCATATGCTTCATCGCAATCCGGGCATTTAATCTGTCCTCAAAGATAAGCACCAATATGATAACTGCAATTGCAGCTATCGTCAGCAGCTTCGGTCCCCATAATATGATGGAAGCCACGCCAAGAAAGACTACTGCCAAGCCAAGGATATGGCTTCTTTTACTGTGCTTTTTCCTGACAGTCATCCTGAGTGCACGAGCCATGGATATAAAGGTATTCATATCGTAGTCAGTCTCAAATGAAAATAATGTCTCCATATATGATACTTCCTTCAGTTTTTTTGATATTTGTTTCGATCAAACCTGATTCTGATGATAAGCTTAATGACCAGCGCTACCAGAATAATTGCCAAAGTTATAATGCCGAACAGTAGGATAGATGTATACCAAGGCGCTGACGTCACCGCATAGATCTCCGGGTGTGTCTTATAGTCCCAATACGTAAAGATGCTTTCTTTTAAAAATACACCTACAAAGGCTCCGATCACGCAGTTTAAAATTGTATTGATTTTTTTTGGTAAATCATGTTTATCCATATTAGTACCTGATTATTCCTTAAAAAACTGAGCTGTCATCTATTTCCATATCCTTTAGTCGAAACTTAAGCGTTCTTCACCATCAGCCACTGTTTCTTCTGAAAAAGCAGGATCCTCAAGGCCTGCTCTGAGATGACTGCTATCTTATTATTATCATATCATCTATCCTGATCGTGTCACAACCTAAGTTTACCTTACTAATATTACTTATTTCTTACAATGTTTTTTTAGACTTTGATCTTAACCACCGTATACCGGATGATACGTAATCCCATGGTTATGAATCTGCAGCATAAAAAAAAGAGGCAGCCTTTTGCTGCCCCTTCTTTAAGGTCGTAAAATCGTTATTGACAAATCAATCAGGAATTAACAACAACCGTTCCCGCATACCTCCCCGCTGCATATCCCGTAGACCAGGCCAGCTGCAGATTGAAGCCGCCGGTGAAGGCGTCGATATCCAGCACCTCTCCCGCAAAGTACAGTCCCGGGACCTTCTTTGCCTCCATGGTCTTTGGATCGATCTCCTTTACGGAGACTCCACCCTTGGTGATGACTGCTTCCGTAAAGCCTCTGGTTCCCGTCAGGGTAAAGGCATAGTTCTTGATGGCGGCCACAAGCCGTTTTCTGTCCTCCCGGGTCAGGTCATGGACCTTTTTCTCCGGAAGGATCCGGGCCCGCCGCAGGATCAGGGGCCGCAGAGCTGAGGGAAGAAGCTTTCCCAGGGCATTCTTCATATCCATGTTCTTCATATCGGAAAAGTCCCGCAGGATCCGCTCATCAAGCTTCTCCTCCGTGAGTCCCGGCTTCAGGTCGATGCTGAGCACAAAGCATTCCCCCGCATTAAGCCGTCTTGCCAGGATCGCGGAAGCCGTCAGGATCAGGGGACCGCTTAAGCCGAAGTGGGTAAAGAGCATCTCCCCCTGCTCCTCATAGAGGACCTTTCCGGGAGAATCAAGGGGTGTGATCCTTACGGACACGTTCTTTAAGGAGAGTCCCTGCAATTCCTCATAGTCCTTTTCCGCCGTGGTAAGGGGCACCAGGGAAGGGCAGGGTTCCACGCAGGCAAGACCGAAGTCCTCTGCAAAACGGTATCCGTCCCCGGTGGAGCCGGTGGCGGCATAGCTGAGGCCTCCCGTACAGACGATCACCGCATCCGCAGTCTCCTGCTTCCTTACGCTCCTGTTTCCTTCCTTTTTCAGAAGGCTTAGGGAGAAGGCGCCTTCCTCAGAAGAACGGCTGATCTCCAGGACCTCCGTGTTCAGACAGATCTCCACTCCCAGCTCCCGAAGAGCCCGCTCCAGGGCCTTTGTTACGTCGGAAGCGTGGTCGCTTAAGGGAAATACCCGGTTCCCCCGTTCTGTCTTTACCCTGCACCCGTGGTTTTCCAGGAGCTCACAGATATCCCGGTTAAAAAAGCCTCTCAGGGAGGAATAGAGGAATCTCTGATTCTCCGTCACGTTCTGCAGAAAGGTATCAAAATCACAGGCATTGGTCAGGTTGCACCTTCCTTTTCCTGTGATGTAGATCTTCTTTCCCAGCTTCTCATTTTTTTCCAGCAGCTTCACGCTGCTTCCCGCTTCTGCCGCAGCTATGGCTGCCAGCATTCCGGCGGCGCCTCCGCCGATCACCGTTACCTGTTTCATCGTTTCGTCCTGTCAAAAGCGGCGCAGCCACTCTGCAGCTCCCAAAAGGGTCCGCAGGGCACTGCGCCGCCATCTTTCGTATTATATTAAAGTAAGATCTGCTCTGGTCTCTTCATAAGGTCCCGCATCAGGACAGGCACATCTTCACTGCGCTCTGATCGCCGTATCCGTCCGGATTCTTGGTCTGCCAGTGGTAGGAATCCCGGCACATGTCGTCGATGTTCTTCTCGGCTACCCAGCCCATCTCCTCTCTTGCTCTTGAGGGATCGCAGTAGCAGGTGGCGATGTCTCCCGGGCGTCTGGGATCGATGACATAGGGCAGCTTCTTTCCGCAGGCCTTTTCATAGGCGTGGATCACGTCCAGAACGGAATATCCGTGTCCGGTTCCCAGGTTGCAGATGAAGACACCAGGATTCTCATCCAGCTTCCGGATGGCTGCCACATGGCCCTTTGCCAGGTCCACCACATGGATATAGTCTCTTACGCCGGTTCCGTCCGGTGTATCGTAATCATTTCCGAAAACGTGTACGGCCTCTCTCTTTCCGATGGCCACCTGGGCAATATAGGGCACCAGGTTGTTGGGGATCCCCTTGGGGTCCTCTCCGATGAGGCCGGACTCATGGGCACCGATGGGGTTGAAGTACCGCAGCAGCACCACGTTCCATTCCGGATCCGCCTTATTGAGGTCCGTAAGGATCTGCTCGATCATTCCCTTGGTCTGTCCGTAGGGATTGGTGATCTCTCCCTTGGGGCAGTTCTCTGTAATGGGGATCTCCTTCGGGTCACCGTAAACGGTGGCGGAGGAAGAAAAGATGATATTCTTGCAGTCATGCTTACGCATCACGTCACACATGAGAAGCAGGCTGGTCAGATTGTTGTAGTAATACTCCAGAGGCTTTGCCACGGATTCGCCTACAGCCTTGTAACCGGCAAACATGATGACCGCTTCCGGCTTTTCCTTCTCGAAGATCTCCGTGATCTTCTTCTCATCCAGAAGGTCTGCCTCGTAGAACACGGCTTTCTTTCCGGTGATCTCCTCCACCCGGTCAATGGCCTTTTTGGAGGAATTGTACAGATTGTCCACGACGATGGGCTCATAGCCCTCGTTCAGGAGCTCCACACAGGTATGGCTTCCGATGTATCCGGCGCCGCCCGCAACAAGAATTTTTTTCATGATCGTCTCCTTCTTCTTCATGTTTTTTCCGTGAAAAACATAACAAAATCAGTATAGCATAAAGCAGCACGCCTTTCAATATTTCCAGGCCTGCTGCTTCATTTATCCATTCTCTTATTCTGTTTATTCGTTCCGGATCGCCGCAAGGGGCGACAGCTTCATGGCCCGCTTGGCCGGGAAGAAGCCTGCCAGCATTCCCACCAGTACCGCAAAGACCATGGCAAGGCCCGTAAGCCACAGGGGGATCCTGGAGATATCTCCGCCTGTAAAGCTGTAGCCGGCCATCATGGCCTGCTCCATCTGCTGCTTTACATAGAGGACATTTATGACCTTCGAGATGCCATAGCTCAGAAGGATCCCGGCCACACCTCCCAGGAGTCCGATGAATCCGGATTCCAGAAGGAACATGTCCCGGATATTCCCCATGTCACAGCCCAGGACCTTCATAACGCCGATCTCCTTTGTGCGCTCGTAAATGGACATCATCATGGTGTTGGCAATGCCGATGGCCGCCACGAAAAGGGATACCGCACCGATGCCTCCCAGCACTGCCTGCTGGGTCTGCATCTGCTTCTGGCTGCTTTCCACCCACTCGATGTTAGAGTTGGCCTGATAGCCCATCCCTGTAATGAGATCCTGCACTTCCTTCACGTGGTCCATATCGTCCACGTAGACCTCTGCCTGGTCATAGATAAAATAGGAATAGGGCTTGCCCTTTTTATTGGTGGGCTGTCCCGGGATTGGGTTTTTCCTGAAGATGGTTTTAAGCTGTGTCTTCAGGGCCTCCACGTCACAGTAAACGCTGTAGGAATACTGATAGGAGCCGGAGGATCCGTCCACGATCCCCGCCGTGGGGATGATGTATTTTTTCGGCGGCGTGACCGGAGTCACGTCTCCGCTTCCGTCTCCGGAGCTGTCCTGCTGCCCGCTGCTCTGACTCTGATAATACTTGTCCCGGTCGAAAATGATGAATACCGGGCGGTTCACAAGGTCCACATCCGGCTCCTCCCCCGTGGTCCAGTATCCTGCCCCCGTCTTGGCATTGTTGAAGTCCCGGATGATCTCGTTGCCGTAGATCAGCTGGAGCCTTGTATCCCCGGGCTCCGGGAGGCTTCCCTCCGCCAGAGGGATGTTTTCCAGATACTCTCTGCTTACCCCCACAAGGGTCATATAGGTGTTCTCATAGGCTCCCTGCTTTGCAATAACTCCATAGCGCAGCATGGGGCTTGCCCCCGTTACATGGGGCAGTCTTGTGAACTCCGTAATGGTTTCGTCCGTCAGCTGCTTTTCCTCACTGCTCTGACTTCCGTCGGAAGAAATTCCGTACATGGAATTGCTGTAGATAGAGATGGTTGTCAGGCTCTGGGAGGAAGAGATCAGCTCCATCTGCAGCTCCGACTGTCCGATACCAAGGCTCACCATGACCACGATGGAGGCTGTTCCGATCAGCACACCAAGCACCGTAAGGAAGGTTCTCAGCTTACGGCGCTTCAGATTGCTTATGGACAAATGCAGCAGATCACTAAATTTCATCGTCCGTCATGGTTTCCTTTTCCAGTTTCTTTTTCCGGTAGCGGCGGATGCCGAAAACTGCCAGAAGTACGGCTATTGCTGCACCTCCGATGACAGCCACGAGGTTTTTCTGAAGCAGATCCATGATACCGCCCTCGTCTTCAGGCATATCTCCCATCATGGAAGGATCGTACATGCCGTCCATGCCCATATCCTCCATGGCCTCCGTTACAAAGAGCTCGAATTCCTTTGTCTCTGTAGACACGTTTCCGTATTCATCCTCGTAGCTGATCTCAGCTTTTACGGTGCCGTCGTCCGTGGTAGCTGCAATGGCTGAAAGCATCACATCCACATTTCCCGTGCTTCCCGGCTTGATGTTTCCGATATAGGCGTTGTTCTCCTTGATGGAATCTGCCGTAAACTTTACTGATACATTGTAAAGGGTCACCTTTCCCGTGTTATTGATGCCGAACATCACATTGCTCTCGGAGCCCACCTCCAGGGAGGAGGGCATGACCTCAAAGGAGGATGTGGACAGCCTTGCGTACTGGTATACCGGAACATCCACGGATACCTCCTCCTCCGCATTCTTATACTCCGGAGAATCGTATTTTTCCTTGATGGTGATCTTATAGGAGCCCTGATCCACTCCCGCCTTTGCCGTATAGATCATCCGTACCTGAGTGGTGGAGCCTGCCGGCAGGGAGTTGATCACCACGGAGTTGGCTCCGTTGTCCGTGGCAAAGATGGCCGACTTGTCCTCCGTGGTCTCGGAGACAAAGGTCAGCAGGATGTTGGTAGCCGGAATATCCTCCGAAGCGTTCTTCAGATCCAGCACCAGGGCAAAGGTATCCCCTGCATAGACCTTCTCCGGCTCCAGCCGGTAGGAATCCACGATCAGGCGTGCCTTGGTGGCGGTGTTGGCGTTCCATTCCTGACTGGTCTTCTCCTCCTCGGCCTTGGGATCGTCCATGGCCGGGTTGTTGATCTTGATATAGTAGCTGTAGGTCTCCTTATACAGGTCCCCCTCCGGCTCCGTCCGGAAGGTAAGGGTATAGGACAGGGGATAATAGGCGCTGGTGGTCACCCGCTTTATGGCCATGGAATAGGGCACTTCGATGACCTCTCCCGTATCCACCGTCTCGTAGTTCCGGTCATAATTGGCTTCGTTGATCTCGAAGGGGAAGTCCGAGGAGTTGGCCGTAGAGATGCCGGGATGAGTCACGATGGCCTTCTGATCTCCCAGGCTGGTCTCCATATGCACCGTAAGGTCATAGACCTTCTTTTTCTGGTTCCGCATCCGGATGCTGTAGTTCATGACATCGGGATAGGTCCCAACGGGCGTGCTCTGCCCCTCTCCCAGGACAAACTGCTTGTCCTCCGTGGTGACGGACTGGGGTTCCTTGATCTCCGTTCCCTCTTTGGTAAGGTAGATGTTGATGTACTCCGTATGGGCGCTGCCCTTATAGTCCGCATCCTTTCTGGGAGGAATGTTGTAATATACCGTTACGGGGATGGCATAGTAGCCCTCTTCGATGTCATGGCGCACCTTGACATTGAAGGTTGCTTCCCGCATCTCCCCCTTCATGAGCTTGTCAAAATAGACGTCCTGGGTGAAAAGCTCCTCATTGACCTCCAGGGGATAGCTTCCCGTCTCCACAGGCACTGCGTAGTAGACCTTGCCGTAGCCTGCGGCTCCGTCGTTCTGGCCCTGGGCCCGTCCGGCTTCCCAGATCTTTTCGATCCGTTCCTTCTCCGCGTTGGTCACATGGGTCTTGTTGGTCTCCTGCATGTATTCCTCAAGGAACTCCGCAAAGGTCTGGTCCTCTCCCGTATCGTCCACGATGTTGCCGTTTTCATTTTTGATCAGCAGATAGGTCTCGTCGTTGGAAAGGCGCACATGTACGTCGGTGATATAGTCCGTCTGGGGCGCATAGAAGCCATGGGTATCGTTATAATACCCGATCCGCATCTTGATCTGCATCATCTCCCCGGCAGTTCCCTCGGAGGTCTCCGGCATGGGATGCACAAAGGTATTCAGATTTGTGTCATGGTATTTTCCGTAAGCCTGTTCCGGCCGGAGCAGAGCCCCGGGCACAAGAAGCATAAGGGCCAAAAGGAATGCGGCCCCCCGCTTCAGCAGTCTTTCAGTCTTTTGTTTCATCTGCGGTTCCCCCGTCCTCTGTTTTTTCTGTCCGGTCCCCCATGCTGATCCGGGTCTCCTCCTCAAGGGCATCCCCCTCGATCTCCCGGCCCCTGTCGCTGTATTCGATGGAAACGATCTTTCCGTCCACGATCCGGATCTGTTTGTCCGCATAGGAGGCCAGCTGATTGTCATGGGTGACCATTACGATGGTCTGCTTCTGTTCATGGACCAGCTTCTGCATGAGCCTGAGCACGTCCATGGTGGTATGGGAATCCAGGTTTCCCGTGGGCTCGTCTGCAAAGATGATCTTGGGCTCCACCACCATTGCCCTGGCGATGCCGATACGCTGCTGCTGTCCGCCGGACATCTGGTTCGGCATGTGCTTTGCCTGGTCCTGGACGTTCATGAGCTTCATGTACTTCATGGCAGCCTGCTCCCGTCTGGCCTTCGGCACTCCCCGGAACATTAAGGGCATGGCCACATTTTCCAGGCCGTTCATGGTATTGAGCAGGTTGTAGCTCTGAAAGATAAAGCCCACGTTGTTCCTGCGGAAGGCCACCAGCTTTTCCTCGCTCATCTGGTCGATCCTTTTTCCCGCCACCAGGATACTGCCCTTTGTGGGAGGCTCCAGGCCTGCCATAAGGTTCAGCAGGGTGGACTTTCCTGAGCCTGAGGTGCCCACCACCGCAACGAACTCTCCCTTATAGATGTCAAAGCTTACGCCGTTTAAGGCGTATACCTTATTGTCACCTACTCTGTAGATCTTATATAGGTCCCGGACCTCGATCATCCGTTTTTTTTCTGCCGGGCTTCCCGTCATATCCGTCTCCTCCCCGGCCATTACCGGAATACAAAATTATCTCCTGCGCGGAAAGCGCCTGTCCTTCCGCCGCAAGAGATATCCTGTACGTGATTTTCAATATACGTCCTTATGGGATCAGTCCTTTTTTCCGCTGCGGTCCAGGATCTTGTCGATGGCAATGATCTCGGATACAGCCTTATCCAGATAAGGATAGTCCAGATACTCGATCCTTCCGGCATCCACCATGGCTGCCACTTTGGGATCGATGGGAAGCTTTGCAAGGACGGAAAGTCCGTATTCCTTTGCAGTCTCCTCAATGTGGCTCTCTCCGAATACATTGATATGCTTATGGCAGTCCGGGCACTCCAGATAGGACATGTTCTCCACCACACCCATAATGGGGATATTCATCTTCTTTGCCATGTTCACTGCCTTGGCAACGATCATGGAAACAAGTTCCTGAGGGCTGGTTACAACGATGATCCCGTCCACGGGGAGGGACTGGAATACCGTAAGGGGCACGTCTCCGGTTCCCGGAGGCATGTCTACGAACATATAGTCCACATCCTTCCACAGGGTCTCCGACCAGAACTGCTTTACGGCGCCTGCGATCAAAGCGCCTCTCCAGATGATGGGATCCGTATCATTTCTCAAAAGCAGGTTTGCAGAAACGATCTGGGTTCCGTTCAGGCTCTCTGCCGGAACCATCAGATTGCCGTCCTCCGTCACGTTGAGCCCTACGCCGTCCAGGCCGAAGGCCATGGGGATGGAAGGGCCGGTGATATCGGCGTCCAGGATAGCGGTCCTGTAGCCCTTCTTATTGAAGGCAGAGGCCAGGAGCCCCGTCACAAGGGACTTGCCTACGCCTCCCTTTCCGGACATGATGGCGTAAACGTGCTTTACGCTGCTTTCCGGAGCAAGCTTTGCGGTCAGATCCAGGGGTGCGGCCTCTCCGCCCCCGCAGGCATTTCCGCAGGTACTGCAGTTATGTGTACATTCACTCATGTTATATCCTCCATAGTGCCTGCATCCCGCAGGCGTCTCTGTATATGGTATTATACCCGCTGGCTGAAATGAAATCAACTTACGCTTTCCATAAATTTCTGATTACGGATTTCTGTACATTCCCTCCTAGCGTTCCCTTCTCCGGATCATCCCGGTGACGCCGGTCTTTTCCAGGGAGCCGGCCAGGACAAAGAACACCAGACTGTCCGCGATCCACTGGATCAGGTTTTTTCCCGTCCGCGCCGGCAGATAAAAAAGGAAAGCCTTCCCTGACATGATGGAAAGCCACAGGGTCCCAAGGATGATGTTGCAGATCACTACAACCACCAGCTTTGCCACAAGGACTCTGGTGAGCTTCAGGGGCCGCTTATAGAAAAACAGGCCGTAGAGGAATACCCCCAGGGTCTCCGTGAAGGTATAGCCAGGGAAAAAAGCGTCACCTGTATTCGAGATGAAAAACTGAAGCAGGTCCAGGGTAAATCCATAGGCTGCACCCGTCACCGGGCCGAAGAGAAGGCCCACATACATCTTAATGAGGGGTCCCAGAGAAACGGAAAAGAAGGGAGTCCGGATCCGGAAGGAAGACACCACGATGGACAGGGCCATGAACATGGCCAGAAGGATCAGTGTCCTGGTCTTCCCCAGTTCTTTTTTTGAGTCTCCGAACAAAGAAGTGTAAAATGCTGCTGTTCCCATAAAAAAACCTCCTTTGCAGAAACTACAAGGAGGTAATCCCGTCAGAAACGGCATTAGCTGCTTGCAGCGGGATGCGGAAAGCCCATCGCGCGATCGCTTCCTCCCCGGGGCAACTCCCCGTCCCCGGGACACTTGACGTGCGCTTTCCTACTCTGCATATTCTTTATTTTATTTTTCGGATCCCTGTAACAGGGGATCCTGAAGTTTACTTTTCGCCGTCGGCATCGCCGAGACCGCTTTTGATCGCCTCGCAGACTGCCCGCAAAGCCTCGTCCTCATCCAGTCCGTCGCAGACCACCTTTACCTTGGTCCCGCATTTCAGTCCCGCAGCCATAACGTTCAGAACGGATTTGGCTACGATCTTCTTCTCCTTGCACTCGATGATGATATCGCTCTTAAAGCGGAGCGCCGTCTGGCTGAGATAGCCGGCAGGTCTCAGGTGAAGTCCTGAAGGGTTAACGATCGTTACTTCCTTACTTACCATATCCTCAAACCTCCTTCAATCGCTTGTCTGTAATTTTAACTGCTTCTTCCATGTCTGTCAACGCATATTCCGTTTTTCCGCATCCCGCCTGGAGAAGACGCAGCCGCAGTAATCCTGGCGATAAAGGCCGTATTCCCTTGACAGCTGAGTGCTTCTTCTGTATCCTTCCTTCTTCTTAAAATCGGAAGGCAGGTAGGAAAGACCGTATTCTGCTGCCACCCTTTCCCCGATCTCATTCAGAACCGCGGCATCCTTTAAGGGGCTGATGCTTAAGGTAGTGGTGAAATACCGATAGGGTTCCTCCATCTCCCGGTTTTTCTGCAGCATAAATTCTGCGGTTTTCCGCAGCCTGAGCTCATAGCAGCGCCTGCAGCGTTCTCCCCGCTCCGGGTCCTGTTCATGGCCCTTTGCCACGGCATAAAAGCTCTGGGGATCATAGGGCTCCGTCACCACCCCGGCAGGGTGGATCATGGGCATGGAGGCCGCAAGTCTCTTAAGCTCCTCTGCCCGGAGTCCGTACTCCTCCTCTGTATCGATATTCGGGTTATAGTAATAAAAATCGATCCGAAAATACCTGCTGAGATATTCCATCACATAGGAGGAACAGGGGGCACAGCAGGCATGAATAAGAAGGCGGGGGCACTCCCCCGCCTCTTCTGTTTTCTTTATGATCTCTTCCAGTTCCTTCTGGTAGTTTCTTTTGTTCATAAGATCTCCGAAAGGACCTCCTCAGGAATTCTGCTTACTGAAGGAAATCCCTGATACGCTTTGAACGCACCGGATTCCTGAGCTTCCGTAATGCCTTGGCCTCGATCTGACGGATACGCTCTCTGGTGACATTGAATTCCTTACCCACTTCCTCCAGAGTCCTGGGGTGTCCGTCCTCCAGTCCGAAGCGGAGTACGATGACCTGTCTCTCCCTTTCCTTCAGATCCGCAAGGAGGGTATCGATGTGTTCCCTGAGCATAACGGATTCCACATTCTGCTCCGGCGTCACCACGTTGGAGTCTGCCACGAAATCTCCCAGGTTGGAGTCATCCTCCTCACCGATGGGGGTCTCCAGGGAAGCAGGCTCTCTGGCGATCTGCATGATCTCCATGACCTTTTCCTCGGACATGTCCAGGGCCTTTGCAAGCTCCGGGATGCTGGGCTCATATCCCAGCTCCAGGGTAAGCTTTCTCTGCATCTTGGACATCTTGTTGATGGTCTCTACCATGTGTACCGGTACTCTTATGGTCCTTGCCTGGTCAGCCAGGGCTCTGGTGACGGACTGTCTGATCCACCAGGTCGCATAGGTGGAGAGCTTGAAGCCCTTGTCGTAGTCGAACTTTTCCACGCCCTTGATCAGGCCCAGGTTTCCTTCCTGCACCAGGTCCAGGAAACTCATGCCCCGTCCCGTATAACGCTTTGCGATACTTACCACAAGACGCAGATTTGCCTCGATAAGGCGTTCCTTGGCCGCCTTGTCGCCTGCGGACTTTCTCTTTGCAAGCTCCAGCTCCTCTTCCGCAGAAAGCAGGGGCACTGTTCCGATCTCCTTCAGGTACATCCGCACCGGATCATCGGTGCCGATGCCGTCCAGAAGGTCCACTGCATCCAGATCAATATCCTCTTCCAGGTCCTTGTCCATGAACTCATCGCTGAATTCATCGTCCATATCGTCAAGAAGCAGGTTGTCCAGGGCATCCGGCTTTTCGATATTTGCCGCCGTGGGCTCCGGGAGCGTTTCATCGCTCAGCTCGTCATTTACAACGTCAACGCCTTTGTCTTCAAGGTAGCTGTAGATCGTGTCCATCTGTTCTGCGGAAAGCTCTTCCTCCTTGAAGGCGTCATTGATTTCCGTATATGTGATTGTGTTCTTGTTCTTTTTCGCCTGTTCGGTCAGCTTTCCGATCCGTTCCAAAAATTTTTCCTGATCCAAATTGTACCACCTTTCATCGCGCAAATGCGCAGTTGGATATATGCAACAGAAATAATGGGCATAAAAACCCACTATTGCTGTATAGTATATCTGAAAACCGACCCCCTGTCAAGATTCAGACCGCATTCCCCCAGATGCTTACGGCGCTTATGATACAAAGCACCAGGATCACGGCTCCCGCTGCCAGATAGCCGGCTCCGGAGGCCCTTTTTTTCTTCATCCGGGGATACATTTTCAGGTAGAACCAGCCTGTCATCAGGTTCAGGAATGCAGCCAGGAAAAAGATCAGGGGAAACAGGATCATATTCTCCCCCGGATTGGTGAAGGCCAGAATGGCCATGATCACGATGATGACCCCCACGATGATGTGGGTCCAGTCCAGGATCGTTCCGTATTTTCTTGGAGAATAATTGCTCTTTAATGCCATGGCATGATTTCCTTACTTCTTTTCCGTATTCGTATTCTGGGCAAGCTCCGCCACGGACTGTACGATCCCCGCAAGGCCTGCGATGTCGCTGGGAACGATGATCTTGGTGGCATTGCCGTCTGCAGCCTTGGCAAAGGCCTCCAGGCTCTTGATCTTAAGCACTGCCTCGTCGGCTCCTGCCTCCTTCAGCATCCGGATTCCTTCTGCATTGGCCTGCTGCACAAGGCGGATGGCCTGGGCCCGTCCTTCGGCTTCCTCCACCTGCTTCTGCCGTTCTGCCTCCGCCTGGAGGATAGTGGTCTGCTTGTCGGCCTCTGCGTCCAGGATGGCAGCTTCCTTCTTACCCTCTGCCACCAGGATCGTGGACTTCTTCTCGCCTTCTGCCCGGAGGATGCTTTCCCGGCGTTCCCGTTCCGCCTTCATCTGCTTTTCCATGGCTTCCTGGATGGCCTGGGGCGGAATAATGTTCTTAAGCTCCACTCTGGTCACCTTGATGCCCCAGGGATCCGTAGCCTTATCCAGCACCTCCCGCATCTTGGTATTGATGATCTCCCTGGAGGTAAGGGTCTGGTCCAGATCCAGGTCACCGATGATGTTTCTGAGAGTCGTGGCCGTCAGGTTTTCAATGGCGGCGATGGGGTTTACGATCCCGTAGGCATAGAGCTTCGGATCCGTGATAAAGAAGAACACCACGGAGTCGATCCGCATGGTGACATTGTCCTTTGTGATCACTGGCTGGGGCGGAAAATCCGCCACCTGCTCCTTCAGGCTCACCTTCTTTGCCACCCGGTCCACAAAGGGCACCAGGAAGTGAATTCCCGTCTCAAAGGTACAAAGATAGGCTCCCAGACGCTCCACCACGTAGGCGTTTGCCTGGGGCACCACCTTCACGCAGGTCACAAACAGAAGAACAATGAAGATCAGTAAAAAAATGATAAACAGCATAACAGTTCCTCCTTTCCCTTCTCAGGAATGTTCTTTATCTGCATCCGCCGGGCTGCTTTCTCCGCTGGCGGTTTGCTTCAAATAAAATGATGGTTGCGGCCATGGCTGCATTCAGGGATTCCACGCTGCCGCACATGGGGATCTTTACGGCTCCGTCCGCCCGTTCCGTCAGGGCATCGGAAAGGCCGTGGGCCTCGTTGCCGATCATCAGTCCGCAGGGCCCGCAGTAATCCACTCCGGCATAGTCCACTGCTCCCTTCAGGTGGGCCGCATAGATCTTAAGCCCCTTTCCCTCCGGATGAGGCGTCCCGGCCCGCAGCTGGTCCACTGCCTCCAGAAGGTCCTCCACACAGAGGAAGGGCACCCGGAACAATGCTCCCATGGTGGACCTTACCACCTTGGGAGAATAGATGTCCACGCAGCTTCTATCCATCAGGATACCCGTGGCTCCCGCCGCCTCCGCTGCCCGGAGGATGGTCCCCAGGTTACCCGGATCCTGCAGGGTCTCCAGGATCACCAAAAGGGGTTCCCGTTCCTTTCCGGGAAGCTCCAGAAGCTCCCGGAGCCCTCTGACCCGCTTCTGCCTTGCCAGAGCCAGGATTCCCTGGGGAGTCACCGTATCCGACATCTGGCGCATTTCCTGTTCCGTCACGATCTCATAACCCATGCTGCGGAGGATTCCCTCACAGGACTCCGCATATTTTGAGGACAGGAAGTCCTGGGTCACGAAGATCTCTTCCGCCTCCTCCGGAGGAAGCTCCCCGCACATTTTGGGGCCGTCCACCACATAGAGGCCGGATTCCCGGCGGACCTTGGGTTTTTGCAGAAGTTCTTTGATAAACTTCTTCTTTCTTCCTTCTGCCATGGATCATGCCTCCTTTTCCAGTTCGGAAAGCTCCGACAGCCATGCATCCGCCACCGCATCGGAGGGCATCCGCAGGCTTCCCCTGGGGCTCAGATCCACTGCCACCACCTTGGGGCCGTCCACGGAGCAGCTTCGTTTGAACTGCTGGGAGAAGAAACGCCGGTAGAAGGTCCGAAGCCACTTCAGGATCTCCGCCCCGGAATAGGTGCCCCGGAAGGCCCTTTTGGCCATCCGGTAGATCCGTCTCGGGGGGAAGCCCCGCAGGAGCATCTGATAAAGGAAGAAGTCATGGAGCTCATAGGGTCCCACCAGGTCCTCCGTTTTCTGGGCGATATCCCCCTCCTTGTCCGGAGGCAGAAGCTCCGGCGACACCGGAGTATCCAGGATATCAAGGAGAACTGCAGAAAGCCCTCCTTCCGCTTCCTTTTCCGCATATTCACTGACCAGGCAGCGCACCAGGGTCTTGGGGACCCCGGCATTGACCGCATACATGGACATATGGTCTCCATTATAGGTACACCAGCCAAGGGCCATCTCCGACATATCCCCGGTTCCCACCAGAACGCCGTTGATCCCGTTGGCAATATCCATCAGGATCTGGGTCCGTTCCCTGGCCTGGGCATTTTCATATACGGAATTATGGTCCTCCGGATCGTGGCCGATATCCCGGAAATGCAGGAGTACGGATTCCCGGATATTGATCTCCCGGAGACTTGCCCCCATCTCCTTTGCAAGACGACAGGCATTTTGATAGGTCCTGTCCGTGGTTCCAAAGGCCGGCATGGTGACGCAGATGATTTTCTCTGCCGGAAGGCCCATAAGCCGGAAGGCCTTTCCGGCTACCAGAAGGGCCAGGGTGGAGTCAAGGCCTCCGGAAAGCCCCAGCACCGCATGCTCCGCACCGATGTGTTCCAGCCGCTTTTTCAGTCCTGTTGCCTGCACCAGGAGCATCTCCTCCAGGGCCTCGGAGGCCCCGGGTCCCTTGGGCAGGAAGGGAGACGGGTCGATCTCCCGCAGCAGGGGACGCTCCCCCTCCTCCAGGATACAAAACGGCACCTGCTCATGCTCTCCCGTGCCGAATCCATAGGTGCCGCTGTCGCTGTGCATGGCCTTCCTGTTTTCAAAGGTACTGGTCCTGCGGCGCTCATAGGCCAGCCGCAGAAGGTCGATCTCCGTCATGCAGAGTCCCTCCCCCTCGGAAAGGGACAGGCGCTCCGCCAGGAGGTCTCCCGCCTCTGCAATCATGTTGTGGCCGCAGAACACCAGGTCCGTGGTGGACTCTCCCGCCCCTGCGCTGGCATAGACATAGGCGCACATGAGCCGGGAAGTCTGGGCCTTTATGAGCTGTCTTCGGAAGTCCTTCTTCCCTGAAACAGCATCGGAAGCGGAAAGGTTCACGATCACATTGGCTCCCGCCACCGCATGGCGGTTGGAGGGGGCATAAGGCACCCAGGCGTCTTCACAGATCTCGCAGGCCACCTTAAGCTCCGGTATATTCTCACAGCAAAGGAGGATATCCGTTCCAAAGGGGATCCTGCGGGAGCCTGATCCATCCATCTCATCAGGGATATATTCCGTCTCTCCTGCTCCTCCCGTAAAATAGCGGGCCTCGTAGAATTCCCCGTAGCTGGGAAGATAACTTTTGGGGATCACCGCCAGGATCCTTCCATCCTGGAAGGCGCAGGCCGCATTATAAAGCTTTCCTTCAAAAACCCAGGGAAGGCCTGCGAAAACCAGGGTGTCCATTCCCGCCGAAGCCCGCACCAGGGAAAAAAGCGCATCCCTGGAGGCCTGGATCAGACGGTCCTGGAGGAACAGATCCCCACAGGTATAGCCGCAGATGGAAAGCTCCGGAAACACCAGAAGCTTTGCCCCGGCCTCGGAGGCCTCCTTCATCAGTTTTTCCATTTCCCGCCAGTTGTATTCCGGGTCAGCCACCCGAAGCTTCGGCGTGGCCGCCGCAGCCCTGATATATCCGTCCTGCATCTTAGGTCCTTCCTTCTTTTTGAGATTGTCAAATTTGGAGTTAAGTATATCATATTTCCGCTGTTTATGCTAGAATGCCGAAAGAAAAGGACTGGGAAAGGAAGGTAACGGATCCATGGAAGGAAGATCAGAGCAGAGGACACAGGAGCATATCTTCTCAAGGGAAGAAAGCCTCATTGGCAAGGAAGCCCTTTCCAGGCTTGCTTCCGCCCATGTGGCGGTCTTCGGCCTGGGAGGTGTGGGCTCCTATGTTACGGAGGCCCTTTGCCGGGCCGGTATCGGAGCCCTGAGCCTCATCGATAATGACCGGGTGGCATTAAGCAACCGGAACCGGCAGCTCTATGCCCTTTCCTCCACCGCCGGGCAGAAAAAAACAGAGGCAGCGAAATCCCGCTGCCTGGATATAAACCCCGATGTGGATCTCCGGCTTTATGATACCTTTGTCCTGCCGGAAAATCTGCCGGACCTCCTGGATGAGATCGCAGGGGATGTTCCCCTGGATTATGTGGTGGACGCCGTGGATACGGTGGCTGCAAAGCTGGCTCTGGCAGAGCTCTGCGAAGCAAGGGGGATCCCCCTCATCTCCTGCTGCGGCACAGGCAACAAGCTGGATCCCTCCCTCTTTGAGATCTGTGATATCTCCAAAACCTCCGTCTGCCCCCTCTGCAGGGTCCTCAGAAGGGAGCTTAAGCTCCGGGGCGTCAGGAAGCTTACTGTCTGCTACTCCCGGGAGCTTCCCATAAAAACAGGAGGCCGTACGCCGGCCTCCATCTCTTATGTGCCCGGTACAGCCGGGCTTATGATCGCTGGTCATGTGATCCGGCAGATCGCCGGGATCTGATGCTGCTGATCAATCGGCACTGATCAATCCTCCAGATAGGCCTTGATCAGCTCGAAGGTATTCTCCACTCCATCCTTATGGCTTCTCTCATATCCGTGGGAAGCGTACACGCCGGGGCCGATGAGTCCGTGGCGGATGTCGTTTCCTGCAGAGAGGGTCGCCTCCACGTCTGAGCAGTAGTGGGGATAGATGTCCACTGCATATCCGATGCCATGCTTTTCAGCAAGCTCCACAAGGCGGCTTACGATCTCGTAGTTATAGGGGCCGCCGCCATCCTTTGCTGCGATGGAGACCTCATGCTCCGTGCAGTTCAGACCTTCTCCTACACAGCCCATGTCTACGGACCAGGCCTCCGTTACCCCTGCCGGGCAGGAGGATGCTCCGCCGTGTCCCACCTCCTCGAAGATGGTAAAGTGCATATATACTCTTCTGGACAGCTCGATGTGATTATCCTGCACATATTTTGCATATCCCATCAGGATGGCTGCGGAAAGCTTGTCATCCAGGAAACGGCTCTTGATATATCCGGTCTCCGTCACCCTTGTTCTGGGCTCGAAGCAGACATAGTCACCGGACATGATTCCCAGCTTCCGGACATCCTCCTTTGAGCTCACATCCTCATCCAGTACCACCTCTACCGTATCCCAGGTCCTCTTGGTGCTGCCGTATTCTCCGTTTACATGAACGGAAGCATTCACCAGCTGGCAGGTACCCTCATAGGTCTTTCCGCTCTTGGTGATGACCGTCACGTTCTCAGCCTCTGCGTTATTGGGCTGCATGCCGCCGATATTGGTAAGCTTCAGGCGTCCGTTGTCCTTGATCATGTGAACCATGCCGCCAAGGGTATCGCAGTGTGCCTCCAGAAGGATGGCATTCTGAGCATCCTTTCCTCCCAGATCAGCCAGCACGCCGCCCTTAACGGTCCTTTCTGCCTTCACGCCGATCCTTGCGAACTCGGAAAGGAGGTAATCCGTTACTTCCCTGCCATATCCGGAAGGACTGTTGATGGAAAGCAGCTTCTTAGCCTGCTCCACAATATATTCTGTGTATTCGCTATAGTTTTTTCCCATGGTCGCTCCTCCATATGTATAGTGTTTACTATATTTTTTCTAAGGCTATTGTAGCGCAAAAAAAGCGGCGCGTAAAGCGCCGCCTGAGAAAACTTTTCTTTTTTTATCACATTTCACATCAATTGTTTGCAGCTGAGCTGTAGTTGGGAGCTTCCTTGGTAATGTGGATGTCGTGGGGATGGCTCTCTCTCAGGGCTGCAGCAGTGATCTTAACGAACTTTCCGGTCTCGATCAGGGTGGGGATATCCTTTGCTCCGCAGTAGCCCATACCGGAACGAAGTCCTCCGATCAGCTGGAAGATAGTGTCCTCGCAGCTTCCCTTGTATGCAACACGTCCTTCTACGCCTTCCGGAACCAGCTTCTTTGCATCCTCCTGGAAATATCTGTCCTTGGAGCCGTTCTCCATGGCTGCGATGGATCCCATGCCGCGGTATACCTTGTATTTTCTTCCCTGGTAGATCTCGAAGGAGCCGGGTGCCTCGTCACAGCCTGCCAGAAGGGATCCCAGCATAACAACGGAACCGCCTGCAGCGATAGCCTTGGTAATGTCGCCGGAATACTTGATACCGCCATCGGCAATGATGGGTACATCATATTCCTTTGCTGCCCCGTAGCAGTCCATGATAGCGGTGATCTGGGGAACACCGATACCTGCTACCACACGGGTGGTACAGATGGATCCGGGTCCGATTCCTACCTTTACCGCATCTGCTCCGGCCTCGATCAGGGCTCTGGTAGCCTCTGCCGTAGCCACGTTTCCGGCAATGACCTGAAGATCCGGATAAGCTGCCTTGATCTCCTTTACGGCCTTGAGGATGTTTGCGGAATGTCCGTGAGCGGAGTCGATAACGATCACGTCAACATTTGCCTTTACCAGTGCGTCTACTCTTGCCAGCACGTTGGAGGTGATGCCTACCGCTGCGCCGCAGAGAAGACGTCCCTGCTCGTCCTTTGCGGAGTTGGGATATTTGAAGCTCTTTTCAATGTCCTTGATGGTGATCAGGCCGCAGAGCTCGCCCTCGTCATTTACGATGGGAAGCTTCTCTACCTTTGCCTTTGCAAGGATCTGCTTTGCCTCTTCAAGGGAGGTACCTTCCTTTGCGGTCACCAGCTTATCGATGGGGGTCATGCTCTCGCTGATCCGCTTGCTGTAGTCCGTCTCGAACATCAGGTCTCTGTTGGTGATGATACCGATGAGCTTCTTGCCGTTTGCAACGATGGGTACACCGGAGATACGGAACTTCGCCATCAGGTCATCGGCGTCCTTCAGGGTGTGGTCCTCTGAAAGATAGAAGGGATCCGTGATAACGCCGTTCTCGGAACGCTTTACCATATCCACCTCTTCTGCCTGCTGTTCAATGGTCATGTTCTTGTGGATGATACCGATGCCTCCCTGACGTGCCATTGCGATGGCCATGTTATGCTCGGTAACAGTATCCATACTTGCGGACATAAGCGGAATGTTGAGTCTGATCTTTTTTGTCAGTCTCGTATCCAGCTTTACCTGATTCGGAATGACCTCCGAATACTGCGGAACCAGTAACACATCGTCGAAAGTAATTCCTTCCTTGATAATCTGAGCCATGAAGCTATCCTCCTCTTTTTGATTGTGAAATGATGATAAACAGATAAAAAAGACATCCCCTGATTTTTTTGGGATGGTAAAATTTTATCCATTATAGCACGAAAAAAAAATTATTCAAGTCTTTCTTCGTCCTGTCCTTCGGGAACTGTTCTTCGGGAACTTCATTTTTTATTTTTGCACTTGACATTTTCCTTCTGTTTTTTATACTTTTTATTCGGTTAATAACGCTGATCATTGTGTAGAAACGGAAAGGAATTCCCTCTATGAAAGACCGTATGCAGCTGCGGGAATGGCTTCCCCTTTTGGGGCTGACCTTCTCTGCCTTTATCTTCAATACCTCAGAGTTCATGCCCATCGGACTTCTGACGGACATCGCAGACACCTTCCGCATGTCCGAGGCAGGCGCAGGGCTCATGATAACCCTTTATGCCCTTGTGGTCATGCTCATGTCTCTTCCCCTCATGCTCCTTGCATCAAAGCTGGACTTCCGGAAGCTTCTTCTGGGAACGATCCTCCTCTTCGGGATCTGCCAGATCCTCTCAGCCACTGCCCAGAGCTTTGCAATGCTGATGCTCTCCCGTATCGGCGTTGCCTGTACCCACGCCATCTTCTGGTCCATTGCATCTCCCCTGGCAGTCAGGGTGGTCTCTGAAAAATTTCATTCTCTGGCCCTGAGTCTGATCGCCACCGGCACCTCCATGGCCATGATCGCCGGGATGCCCCTGGGCCGTATGATCGGTCTCATGGTGGGATGGCGCATGACCTTTGTCTGTGTCGCCGTGGCAGCCTTCCTGGCTCTTGGCCTCCTCCTTTTTGCCTTCCCCAGGGTCAGCAATCCCGGAGCCTTCTCCCTCCGGGAGCTTCCTTCCCTTCTGCAGAACAGGGCCCTTATCAGTCTCTATATCTTTACCCTGCTTCTGGTAAGCGCCTATTATACCTGCTACAGCTATATCGAGCCCTTCCTGGCCCAGACGGCAGGCCTCAGTGAAGGCAGCATCACGGAGACCCTCACCCTGTACGGCGCTTCAGGACTTCTGGGAAGCTTCCTCTATGCAAAGTTTTTTGAGAAAAAGCCCCTGGACTTTATCCGGGCCATCACTCTCTGCATGACGGCTGCCCTCTTTCTGCTGGCCCCGGCCTCCCACCACGGAGCCCTGATCTTTGTGCTCTGTGCCTTCTGGGGGATCGTAGTGACCGCCTTCAACGTTACCTTTCAGGGGGAGACCATCCATGTGGCTCCCGGCAAGGCGGCCCCCATTGCCACTGCCATTTACTCCGGTATCTACAACCTGGGGATCAGCGCAGGCTCCTGGATCGGAGGTATGGTGACAGACCGGGGCGCCATCGGAAAAATCGGCTATACCGGCGGCTTTCTGGGCATCCTTGCAGTCCTCTTCTGTTTTTTCTGTTTCCTTCCTCTCCTAAAGCCCTACTTTCAGCGTAATTAAAAAAAGGACTCAATCCGAGTCCTTAAATTCCCGTTTTCTGAAATAATATTTTTTATCTTCCTCCGTGATCTCCCGCAGGATCCGGCAGGGAACTCCTGCAGCGATCACATTGTCCGGAATATCCTTCGTGACCACGCTTCCGGAACCGATCACCACATTTCTTCCGATATGAACGCCCGGATTGACAAATACATTTCCTCCGATCCAGCAGTTATCCCCGATTGAGATGGAGATTCCATATTCCACACCGGAATTGCGGGGCTCCGGATGCACCGGATGTCCCGCAGTGCAGACGCACACATTGGGGCCAAACATCACATTGTTTCCGATGGTGACCCTGGCAACATCAGTGATGGTACAGTTGAAATTGGTGTAGAAATTGTCTCCTACTTCGATATTGCTTCCATAGTCGCAGTAAAAGGGCGGGGTAATATTCAGATTTTCCCCGCTCCGGCCCAGAAGGGCCTTTGCCTGTTCCACAAGGGCTGCCGTGTCGCTCCAGTCTGTCTTCACGTTAAAGCGGTACAGCTTTCTGCGACACTCCTCCCGTTCCTCCAGAAGCCCATCCTTCCATGCATCATAGGGAAGCTCTCCCAGCATTTTTTCCTTCTCGTTCATCCTGTGTTTCCTTTGCTTCCTGTTTATTTCAGTTTTTCCGCTCTCTCCCGGATATTTTCCTGGAAATTGATCACCTTATGGGTATATTCCTGATCCATATAAGGGGAAGTGATCAGAAAATCTGCCGTGGACCGGTTGTTGGCGATGGGGATATCGTAAACCTGGGCGATCCGAAGGAGGGCCTTTACATCCGGGTCATGGGGCTGGGCCGTCAGGGGGTCCGAAAAGAAGATCACGATATCGATCTTTCCCTCCACGATCCTGGCGCCGATCTGCTGGTCACCTCCCAGAGGGCCGCTGTTGAAGCCCTTCACCGGAAGATCCGTCGCCTCCGTGATCATCCGGGCCGTTGTTCCTGTGCCGCAAAGGAAGTGTTTGGATAGGATCTCCTTATGCTGCATGCACCAGTCGATCAGCTCCTTTTTCTTCCCGTCGTGGGCGATCAGGGCGATGTTTTTCTGTTTTCTGATGGTAAGGGACAGTTCCTTCATAGGTTCCTCCTTTTCCCTATAGGTAATGGCCCCTTTTGGGGCTTTTTTTTCCTGTTCTTAGACTATATTGCCACAAATTTACATTCAGCACAAGGGCTTATTCATAGCCCTTCGGGCTATTGCCGCGCTTCCGCAATTATCCTGGCAAGTGCTGCTTATGCACAAGCGCTTATTCATAGCCCTTCGGGCTATTCATATTCGTGCGTCGCACGGTAGATAAAAAAACAGGACCGGTCACAAGTAAACTTGTGCCGGTCTCGTTTTTTATCTGTCGCGCTTGTGCTTAACGCTTACATCATTCCCATGCCGGGATTGCCTGCCGGGGCTGCCGGCTGGGGCTCCTTGATGCTTGCTACCACTGCTTCGGTGGTGAGCAGGGTGGAGGCTACGGATGCTGCGTTCTGGAGTGCAGATCTGGTTACCTTTGCAGGGTCAATGATGCCTGCCTTTACCATGTCTACATATTCCTCTTTGTATGCGTCAAAGCCTACGCCGTTTTCTGCTTCCTTTACCTTGTTTACGATCACGGAGCCGTCAAGGCCTGCGTTCTCAGCGATCCTGTAAAGGGGTGCGTCCAGAGCCTTCAGGATGATGGAAGCACCGGTCTTCTCATCGCCCTCCAGGGACTTGACGATCTCGGAAACTGCCTTGGTTGCGTGGATGTATGCGGTTCCGCCGCCTGCAACGATTCCCTCTTCCACTGCTGCACGGGTTGCATTCAGGGCGTCCTCCATACGAAGCTTTGCTTCCTTCATCTCAGTCTCGGTAGCTGCGCCCACACGGATCACTGCTACGCCGCCTGCCAGCTTTGCAAGTCTTTCCTGAAGCTTCTCTCTGTCAAAATCAGAGGTGGTCTCTGCGATCTGTCCCTTGATCTGGGCAACTCTGTCGGAGATCTCCTTCTTGTCTCCAAGTCCGTCTACGATAATGGTGTTTTCCTTGGTGACCTTTACGCTCTTTGCACGGCCCAGCATCTCCATGCTGGTATCCTTCAGCTCAAGTCCGATCTCCTCGGATACGACCTGACCGCCGGTAAGGATCGCGATATCCTTCAGCATCTCCTTACGTCTGTCGCCATAGCCCGGAGCCTTGACTGCAACTACCTGGAAGGTTCCTCTCAGCTTGTTGACGATGAGGGTGGTGAGTGCTTCGCCCTCTACGTCCTCGGCAATGATCAGAAGCTTTGCGCCGGTCTTTACAATATTCTCAAGAACAGGAAGCAGGTCCTGGATATTGGAGATCTTCTTATCCGTAATGAGGATGTAAGGATCGTCCAGATTTGCCTCCATCTTGTCCATATCTGTGCACATATATGCGGAAACATAACCACGGTCAAACTGCATACCCTCTACCAGGTCCAGCTCGGTCTTCATGGTCTTGGATTCCTCAATGGTGATCACACCGTCCTTGGAGACCTTCTCCATGGCATCTGCCACCATCTCGCCCACGGAATCATCGGATGCGGAGATGGCTGCGACTCTTGCGATCTGATCCTTGCCGCTGACGTTCTTGGACTCTGCCTTAATGGCCTCAACAGCTGCTTCAACAGCCTTCTTCATTCCCTTTCTCATAACGATGGGGTTGGCACCTGCAGCCAGGTTCTTCATACCCTCGTTGATCATGGCCTGAGCCAGAACTGTTGCTGTGGTGGTACCGTCACCGGCAACATCATTGGTCTTTGTAGCGACCTCCTTTACCAGCTGAGCTCCCATGTTTTCGAAGCTGTCCTCAAGCTCGATCTCCTTTGCGATGGTAACGCCGTCGTTTGTGATCAGGGGAGTACCGAAGGACTTATCAAGGACAACATTTCTGCCCTTGGGGCCCAGGGTGACCCTTACTGTATTGGCAAGCTTATTTACGCCCTCTTCCATCTTCTTGCGGGCGTCTACACCGTATTTAATCTCCTTAGCCATTTCTTTTTCCTCCTATATCAACAGTCAATTATGAAATTACTCGATGATTGCAAGAATATCAGACTGCTTTACGATGAGATACTTGTCTCCCTCAAGCTCTACCTCAGTGCCTGAGTACTTGGAATAAACTACCTTATCGCCGGCCTTTACCTGCATCTTGACTTCCTTACCGTCTACAACGCCGCCGGGGCCCACTGCAATGACCTCGCCCTGAGCCGGTTTTTCCTTATCCTGGCCCGGAAGGACGATACCGCTCTTGGTGGTCTCCTCTGCCTGCAGCTTCTTAAGAACAACTTTGTCATCAAGTGGAACTAACTTCATGTTTTAAGCCTCCTGATCAAAAATATTGCATTCGATTTTCAGAATGGATTTTGGTGAACAATGCTCTTATTCACTCATCGGAGCTTATTATATAGCGTTCTGTTAGCACTGTCAAGCTTCGAGTGCTGATTAAATTCTAAACTTTTTCTAAACTCAATTTGGGGATAAAAAAGAAAAGGACTTTCCTGATTTTGGAGGATGCTTTTAGCCGGTACGGCCTGGTCGGCCATTGAGGGAAACATTTTATGGCTGCTTTGGTTGCTTACTGTAAACTGAGCATGGCGATAGTCAACGCAGCAGATGCAGTCTGCCGATCCTTTTTGCGATCAGTCCAACCAGCAGGGCCGCAGCCAGGGTTCCTGCTCCAACTCCCTGGATACGCCCGGTAAAGCCAAGGGAAAGGATGCAGGCGGTCAGCACAAGGGTAACATCAAATCCAACCTTCATATAGCCGAATCTGACCTTTGGAAGGACCTTGCACAGAGCAAGGACGACTCCTTCTCCTGCCAGTACCACCACGTCTGCCTTTACTTCCAGGCTGACGCCCACGGCTACAAGCAGGATTCCCAGGATACATATGAGCCACTGCTCCAGGTAGCTGCCGCAGTTCATCCACTGCAGAGCCCAGACGCCAAAGTCCGTCAGGTATCCAAAGAAAAAAGCCACCGGAAGCTGCAAAAGCTGAATCAGTTGATAACGCTTTCTTAATATCAGGATCTGAAGCAGGATAAAAATGCAATGCATCCCGATCGTTGCCCTTCCTACAGAGAAGGGGGTAAAAGTGCTGATAGCATAAGGCACACTGGAAATTGGGGATGTTCCCAGGTCTGCTTTGATGGAAAAGGCAACGCCAAAGGCCATAATGGACAGTCCCGCCAGCAGGATCAGATATCTTTTTATCAGGTTTTCCGAAGTGTTTGTCAATGTTCCGCCTCCTGCTCGGAAAAGCTTCTCCTCCATCGGCTGCAAATCATGGGGATCTGGAAGGCCAGCATGGCGATCCAGCCCACGAAATTGGACCAGGCCAGGCATTCAAAGCCTCCCTGCAGCAGATGGATCATGATCCAGGCTGAAAGGAAACGCACCGACATATTGAGAGCCGTGCTGATGAGGGTTACCTTCAGATCCCCCAGTCCCCGGAAAAAGCCCTGAATGATATTGGTGGCTGCAGGCATAAAATAGAGAAAGGCAATAAGCTTCAGATAGGAGGTTCCCAGGCGTATCACCTCCTCCGAGCCGTCACTGACAAAAAGCTGCATGATGTTCCCGGCCCCGAAAAAGACCAGAAGGGCCACTGCCGACGTATAGATCACCTGCAGGAAAATGGAGCTTAAGAATCCCCGCTTCATCCTGGCGGTCTTTCCTGCACCACAGTTCTGGGCCATGAAGGTGGTGGAGGCATGGGCGATATTCTGCTGCGGTGTCATGGCAAAATCGTCCACCCGGTTTATGGCTGTAAAGGCCGCAATAAAGGCCACCCCCTGCACGTTCACCACCGTCTGGACGCAGAGCTTTCCAAGCTGGATGCACATCTGCTGAAGGGCACTTGTGATGCCATAGGAAAAGGTCTGCTTCAGCAGGGGCAGATCGAAGATCCGCCACTTTTTCCCAAGGCACAGGATGGGGACTCTCTTTTTTACGTAGAACAGGCAGAAAAGGCAGCTGACCGCCTGGCTCATGACCGTCGCTATGGCGCTTCCGGAGACACCCCACTGGAACCCCAGAATGAAAAGCAGGTCCAGCACCACATTCAGGAAGGCGCTGAGCATAAGGAAGTAAAGGGGAGCCCTGCTGTCCCCCAGGGCCCGCAGGGTATTGGAAAAGAAATTATAGACAAAGGTAAATACGAGACCGCCGTAAACGATCCGCAGGTATGCATCCGCAGGCTCCAGGATATCCTCCGGCACCTGCAGGAGCCGAAGCAGGGGACGGGATATCAGAAGGAGCAGCAGACTTATAACCGCGGAAAAAACAAGGCCGCCGATCATGGTGGTGCTGACCTGTCTTTCCAGACGGCCGTAGCGCTTTGCCCCGTACTGGGTACTGGTAAGGATCCCGGCTCCCATGCACATTCCGCTGATAAAGAGGATCATCAGGTTCATCACAGGCCCTGCACTTCCCACTGCAGCCAGGGCATCATCTCCCAGGAATTTCCCCACGATCACGGAATCTGCCGCATTATAGGTCAGCTGAAAGAGATTCCCCAGCACCAGGGGGATCGTAAAGGCCGTAAGCTGCGGGATGATGGGCCCCTCCGTCATATCTTTTGTCATAGGTCACTGCACCTCCTGTCCTTCCTTTGTTTCCATTGAAAACGGCACAGCCGGGAAGCCATGCCGTAATCTATTATATACCTGTTTTTTGATTTTTAAAGGGAGCGGCTGTATCAGGCGATCCGGTAGATCCATCCCTCCGGAGCCTCCACCGTGCCCAGCTGGATGCCTGTCAGAGTCTCATAGAGCTTCATGGTCACAGGACCCGCTTCCTCCATGCTCTTTCCGAAGACGATGTCCCTGCCATGGTCGTGGATCCTGCCCACCGGCGAGATCACTGCTGCAGTACCGCACATACCGCACTCGGAAAATTCCGGAAGCTCCGCAAACTCCACGGGGCGCTCCTCCACCTTAAGGCCCAGCATATGCTCTGCCACATATACCAGGGATCTTTTTGTAATGGAAGGAAGGATGCTGTCCGACTTCGGCGTCACAAAAGTCTTTTTATCCTGGGAGATGAAGAATACATTGGCACCTCCCGTCTCTTCCACATACTTTCTCCTGGCAGGGTCCAGATACAGGTTTTCCGTATAACCGGCCTTTGCCGCAACCTCATGGGCATGCATGCTCATGGCATAGTTCAGTCCTGCCTTGACGTGGCCGGTCCCGTGGGGAGCTGCCCGGTCAAAATCACTGACCATGATGGCAATGGGCTTTGCCCCTCCCGTGTAATAGGGGCCCACCGGCATGACGATCATCCGGAAGGTATATTCATCCGAAGGCTTTACGCCGATCACCGGTCCGGAAGCAAACATATAGGGTCTGATATAGAGGCTGGCTCCGCTTCCATAGGGAGGTACATAGGCCAGGTTAGCCTTTACCGTCTCCTCAAGGGCAGCCAGGAAGCGCTCCTTGGGGAAGGGCGGCATGCAGAGATACTCTGCAGAATTGTACATACGCTCCGCATTCAGATCCGGTCTGAAGCAGACGATCTCTCCCTTTGAGGTCTCATAGGCCTTCAGGCCCTCAAAGCATTCCTGACAATACTGGAGGATACCGGCACATTCATTGATCCGCACCTCCGGATCGTCGGAAAGTCCTCCTTCACTCCAGGCGCCGTTCTTATATTCCGCCACATAACGTTTCTCACAGGGTCTGTATATGAATCCAAGGTGTTCCCAATCCAGATTTTTCAGTTCTCTCATCCTCTTATCCTCCTGCCGTTAGAATCAGTATCGTTTAGCTAATAACTATACTCTTTTGTCGGCAGGATGCAAGTTTTATCCTTTACTCCCGGCTTCCTTTTATAATATTTCCTTCTTTTTATAACCTGATCTTATATCTGCCATATCGAAGGATATATAAAAAACAGGACGGAGCACTCTGTCTCCGCCCTGCTGAAAGGACTTTCCTTTTTTACATTTCTTCCGTTACGTTTGCCTCATGCTTTTTAGCTTCTTCCCTGAGGCTCTCTGCGGACTTCTCCATGGCCTCCTGGGCTTTGGCCTGCAGTTCTGCTTCCTTTTCCTCCGCTTCCTGCTCCACCTCGTCCAGATTCTTCTGATACTCCTCCCGGATGTCGCTTACGGTATCCGTGATGGTATTCTTTACGTTCTCTACCGTGGTCTTGACTTCCTCAGGGCGAAGCTTCTCTCCAACCTTCGTGGACACACCACTGATCTTCTGACCCACGTCTGATGCCATTTCCTTCAGATTGCCCAGGACCTCGCTTTTGGCTGCCTCGGGATCCTCGTCATATTTGGCCTTCATTTCCTTTACATGCTGAGCAGCACTCTGTCCTGCCGTTACGGCTATGCTTCCTGCATCCGCTGCAAGGCCTCCTGCCGCCTTGGCCAGATCTCCGGCTGCTGACTTGAAGCCCTCTTTATCCTTGGTGCTGATGGAGGTATAGGTACGCTTTGCAGCCTCCTTTACATCCCCCTTGCTTCCTTCGAACTCGTGGATGTCCTCCTCCGCAGCCTGTCTGAAATCCGTATAGTCCTTAAGATATTTGATAACGACTGCAGCACCTGCTGCCAGGACTGCCGCACCGATCAGTCCTCCGAAACCCGATTTTCTTCCCATGGATCATACCTCCGTAAATTTATTTCATTCATTAAAATCAGTTTTATTTTAGCACGTTCACGGGTATAAATAAAGATATTTTCCGTGAACTTTTCCGGAAAAGGATCCGAATTTTCTGAAATTTTTATAAAATCTGCCCATTACAGATTTTCCGGGCCAAAGCTTTCCGGCAGCAGCTCTTTTAAGGTAAATACCTTATAGTCTTCCTTTGATTTTGCCAGGATGATCTGAAAGGTCTCCGGATCCGTAAACTCCCGCATGACCTGACGGCACACACCGCAGGGCGGACAGTAGTCCGGAAGTCTTCCCGCCTTCCGATAGGCTTCCTGGGAAAGCCAGTCCTCTTTACAGCCAACCACCGCAATAGCGGAAAATCCTCTTTTTCCCCCGCAGACAGCCGTAAAGAAGGCGGTCCGCTCTGCGCAGTTTGTGGCGGGATAGGACGCGTTCTCGATATTGATGCCCTCCGTGATGCTTCCGTCACTCCCAAGCAGTGCCGCAGCCACATGAAAGTGGGAATAGGGAACATAGGACTCCGGCAGCTTCCGGATAGCCCTTTCGATCAGTCCCTCGTATATCTCTTTTGCTCTGTTGTCCTGGATCTCATATCCGTACTTCATATCCATTTCCTCCGGATCTGGGGTCAAAAAATGCAGGAGTCTCTCTCCTGCCTCTTTTATAGATCCCCAGAGTGCCGTCAGCTTATCAGTGACTCCCAGCCGAAGGCCAGGTGGGATCTCGCATGGACCGTTTCAGCCATCCGCTCAGGGCGGCCCGACATCCACATCACAAATATAGAGTTCCCGTATGTCAGATTGTGGAAGTAAATTGTATAAGCTTAACGTACACCCCAGGTTTGATATTATCTTAGCACAAAAAATACGCAGTGGCAACTTTTGAGGAAAAAGTTTCAATCGAAGTATCTGACCTTCTCCGGATCAAAATAGCCTCTTGCCGAGGGCTCCTCCTCCGGTACTCCAAGGGCGATGACCGCCATTGGCGTACTTTCTGCGGAAAACAGCTCCTTCATCCTTGCTGTCCGCTCTTCATTTGGGTAAATGCCGCACCAGCAGGTGCCGTAGCCCAGGTCCTCCGCCTGCAGCAGCAGGTTTTCGATAGCCGCACCGCAGTCCTGGGGCCAGAAAGCGCCGCATCTGCCCTCCTGCACCTCCGGCAGTCCGCAGACGACGATGGCCATGGACGCTGTCTTAAGCATCTGGGTATAGGGGCTTACCTCCATGATCCGATCCATGAGCTCCCTGTTCGTCACCACCAGGAATTCCCAGGGACGAAGGTTCTGGGCACTGGGGGGCCATCATGGCCGCCTCCAGGATCTTTTCCACATCCGTCTTTGGGATCCGGGCGCCCTCCCGGTACTTCCGGATACTTCTTCTTCCTCGTATGGCTTCCGATACGTTCATAATCACACCTTCCTTTCCTGGATCCTGAGTCTGATCCTTTCTTTGATTCTAGCACCCTGCCTGGGCCCTTTCAAGTCAAAATACTTGACGCCCTTATGAAATTATGCTATATTATCATGCGTTGCAATCGCGACAGCCCAACCCGAGAGCATTGAATGAGTAGTCGGGGTGTGGCCCAGCTTGGTAGGGCGCTTGATTTGGGATCAAGAGGTCGCAAGTTCAAATCTTGTCACCCCGAGTTATCATTCAATGGAGAAGTCCGGAGGGACCTGTAAAGGTCCTCCGGGCTTTTTTCTTTCCTGCAGGTCCCTATTCCACATCATTGGCCGCATCCAGGGTAAACCAGAAATAAACACCCTTTTCCCGGTTCTCCACGCCGCAGCTCTGGCCATGGGATTCCACGATGGCCTTTACGATGCTGAGGCCGATCCCGGAACCGCCGTATTCCCTGGTCCTGGCCTTATCCACCTTAAAGAACTTATCCCAGATCAGAGGGATATCCTCCTCCGGGATCTGCTCTCCGTCGTTATAGACGCCGATCTTTACCCGTTTTTCCTCCGGCAGCGCCGTCACATCGATCAGGATATTCCTGTCTCCATCCAGGTGGTTCATGGCATTGTTGAAATAATTCGTGATCACCTCTTCGATCTTGAACTCATCCGCCCATACATTGGCCCTGTCCAGACCCGTAAGGCTGACCTTTGCTTCCTTGTTCCGGATCACCAGCTTCTGGGCCTCCAGGATGCTCCTGATGAGAGCCGTCACGTCAAAATATCCGAACTCCACCTTATCGTTTCCGATCTCCAGATTGTTCAGGGAGGTGAGCTGCTTTACCATCTTATTCATCTTCTGGGCTTCATCCGCAATAACGCTGCAGTAATAGTCCCGGCTCTCTGCATCCTCCGCCATGCCCTCCGTAAGTCCCTCTGCATATCCCTGGATCAGGGCGATGGGGGTCTTCAGCTCATGGGAAACATTGGCAATAAAATCCTTCCGCATCTCATCGATCCGGTTTTTCTCGTCGATATCCTTCTTCAGCTCGTTGTTGGCAGTCTTAAGCTCAGCGATGGTCCGTTCCAGCTGCTCCGACATGGCGTTCATGGAGCGCCCCAGGACGCCGATCTCATCCCTGGAATTTCCTTCGTACTTTGCTTCAAAGTCCAGCAGGGTCATCTTCTCGGAAATATGAGCCAGACGGTTGATGGGCTTTGTGATGGCATTCGTTGTGATATATACCAGGACGCTTCCGAAGAGCAGCAGCACCAGCCCCACCATAAGCAGAAAGCGGTTGGTGATGGCCACGCTGTCCTGGATCAGCGCCACGGGCATGGACATGATGAACTGGGTCTCTCCGTCGGTAAAATAGCCCCAGCTCTCCAGATATGCCGTATCGGAACGGATATCCATGGACCGCTGGATACAGTAATAGTCATTTTCATAGATCGTCTCCGGAAGCATGGAGGGCTCTCTCTCTACGATGGGATTTCCGAAGATATCATTCTTCGGGAAATTTTCATTGATGAGGGCGTCCCTGTTTTCCATGTAAAAGCGCAGTTTTCTGCTGAGCCACTCCGCCTCCCTGGAGGTGGTGACGATGGAGGTCCCGTCCTTATCCACCAGCACCACGTTGATGTTGGAGTTATCGTTCAGCTTCCGGAAAGTGGCTACCACACTGGAATCGCCGCTCGGCTGGGCAAACTCCTCCGCCATGACCTGGTGAAGTGTCTTTCCCTCTGCCTCAGTCCTCCGAATGATCCCGTCCACCGTATTGTATGCCGTCTCCAGTGTCTCGATCTTCTGATTCAGATAATAGCTTCCCAGAAACTGACTGTTGACCACGTACATGATAACGATGATCAGCGCCATGATACCGATAAAGATCAGCGTGAATCTTGTCCTGATGGAATCTCTCATCCCCAATTGCCTCTTTTCTTCCCGGCTGTTCTCTTCCTGCCGTTTCCTTTGGATTATAGCACATAAGTATAGGCCATCGCTATGAAGAAATTGTGTTCACCTCCTCGGCCTCCAGGACCAGTCGGTCTGATCTTCCGTAACAGGTACAGAGGAGGAGCCGTTCCGGTTTATCCTCCGATTCAAGACGCTCCAAAAGGGCTGCCTCGGACAGAACGCCTGCAGACAGGACCCGGTATTTTTCCCACTGCCCATCCCGGAGCAGATAGATATCCGCATGTTCCTGCAGGTAGTTCCTGGAGAGGTAGCTCTTCAGGCCTCCGAACATGGCGCCGGAACGCATGTTGTGGCCGTGGATCACCCCGGGGCCATCCAGTCCCGGCACCACCCGCAGGTCAAAAAACAGGGCGCCGCAGCTGTTGCTCCTTCCATCGAAGGTCTGGTCCAGATAGGTCTCATTGCTCTTAGGAAGAAGCACCGGATAGTTCACCGCCGTACCCGGAATGAAGATCCAGGCCCGATACTCCGGGTTGATTCCCCTTAGCATCCTTTCGTCAGGAGCCGGCAGCATCGGTTCCCCGGCTTCCTGGCTCAGGGACTCCGGTTCTGCCACTGTCGTCTCCGGAACCTGCGGAACTTCCGGCTGCTCCGCATCCGGCTCCTTTTTTCCGGCCATGGATTCCCCATTGCAGACGGTCTGCCGCAGGACAGCATAGACCGCCTCTCCCCGCTGAAGCTCCCGGTCATGGGCGTAAAGCAGGATCCCGCTTCCACCGGCGGACAGAAGACAGAGCCATAGCAGAAATCCCCTTCTCCCTATCAGGCCTGCCCTGAGGGCCAGGGCCGGAAAGACCAAAAGCAGGAAGGTTCCTGCCGAAAGGGCCGGAATGGGGTGCTCCCTTGCCACCGTAAGGGACTTCTCCAGAAGGGGCTTTCTTTCCAGGCTTTCCGTCTCCCAGGGCTCCTCCGGATCTCCTTCCAGAGGAACAAAGGCCGTAAGCAGGAGGGAAAGGATCAGCAGGCAGAGCAGCCTGGCTCCACCGGGCTTTCTCCTTCTTTTTCCTTTTATCTTTCTCCCCTTTTCTTTCCCCTTTCCCATCAGGAATATGGATCCTGCCACAGAAAGGAAGAACACGGTCCACAGGCCTTCCTCCGGGAAGAAATCTCCTGTTTTCGGAACTCCCTCCGGGATCCATTCCTCAGGCGGTATTTCCGGCACCGGCACATCCTCCGGTTCCGGTTTCTGTTCCGGTTCCGGCGTCTTCCCGGGTCTTCCGGAGCCTCCGCCACCAGGTGGATTCCGCTTTTTCGTATTCTCTGCAAGGATCTCCAGAAGCTCTCCTCCATCAGGGACCCGGAAAGCCATGTCCTCCATGGTCCTGTAGCCCTTCGGAGCCTTTACTTCATGGAGGATATACTCCTCCCCTGCTCTCAGCTTTCCCTCTACCAGGTGGGCTGTCTGCTCCGAGGTCCAGCTTTCCCTGACCGTTCCATTCTGATCCCGTATCTCAAATACAGCTCCCCCAATGGGCTGTTTCCCCTGTGCATCCACCTTAAGGACCGACAGCTTCGTAGTGTCGTCCTCCATGCGGATCTCCTCCGGTATGCCTTCTTCATTCAACCGGAAAAGGATGTCCTCTGCCTTTACATAACCCTCCGGGGCTTCCACCTCTCTGAGTCGGTAGGTCCTTCCGGGTTCCAGGCCCCTTATGGATTCGGCTTCCTTCCCGGAGATCCATTCCCGAAGGACGCGGCCTTCTTCCAGAAGCTGAAGTCGTGCTCCCTCAAGGGGCTCCTCTCCAAAAAGATCCGTCTTCCGAAGTATCACTTCTCCCTGCCGGTCATAGGCTCCTATCGCATCTACGGTATTTCCCTCTCCTACGGTAAAGGAGAAACGGCCGCTTTCCTGTTCTTCTCCCCCTGTGTACAGAGTGGTCTCCCGCAGGATCAGCTTCGGATCCTCCGGGTCCGGCTTAAGGGTAATGACCTTTTCAGCCACCTGGGGGTCCTGTATCCAGGACTGGAGGGAAAGGCCCTGTCCCATTTCGAGACTAAGTCTTATGCCCTCTGCGTGACGGCTTTGATAGAGAAATACTCCGTCCCGGAAACGGACCCGTCCCGTTTCCTTCCTGCTTAAGCCAAGTGTTCCGTCCGAGTATCTGGTATACTCCAGGAAGCTGTAGAGCTGTCCTTCCTGAAGTCCCTCTTCCTCCGTCAGCTGATGGGTCCCTCCGGTGCCGGCAAAGCGCAGGACCTCCCTGCCCTCCGGATCCAGCACCCGGATCTCCGTTCCCATGGCATACCTTCCCGTAACCGTAAGGGACAGCAGGCCCTCTTCCATAAGCTCTGCCTTTACCAGTGTCATCTGGCTGGAGATCCCCGTGATCCCTCTGCCATCCGGCGTCACCGTAAACAGCACCGGCTTCATCAGGCTGTAGCCCTCCGGAGCCTCTGTCTCAAGAAATACATAGGTCTGTCCTGCCACAAGGCCCCGCAGGGCATGTCCTCCTTCCTTTTTGGAACTGATCCACTGATCAAAGGGCTCCTCCTCCCGGTAAACATAGCTTCCATCCTCCTCTCTTTCCACAGGATAAACGGAAAGCAGGGCTCCCTCCAGGAAGTCTCCGTCTCCCTCTTCCTCCGGATCCATCAGCTGTTTTTTCTCCAGATAGATACAGGTCTCCTGATTCCGGATCTCCATTTCCTGAAGGGCAAAAAGGATATGGGGATCCTTTCCGTAGCTCTCCTCTCCGTCTTCAAAGGAAAAGCTGTAGGTCCTTCCATCCGTGGCATAACCTGCAGGAGGCCGAAGCTCCCGGAGGGTATAGCTGTAAGTTGCAATGCTTCCGTCCTCCTGGATCTCCCCCAGAGGCAGATCCGACACCCTTACCCTTCCGCCGATATCCGTTATGAGCATGGGGAAGCCTCTGACTGCCTCTCCTGAGGCAGTCCTGGCATCCAGCTCAAATACAGCTCCTGAAAGAGGAGCTCCTGCTTCATCCGTCTTGTGGATGATGAGTTTTCCTGCTGCCGGTTCGTTCTCCGCCCTTACAAGTAACTGCCTGGTCTCTCCGTCATATTCGATCCGAAGAGGCTCCATTGCTCTGTAATAGGGCAGACTCCTTTGCTCCGTCAGATAGTAGGTCCCCTTTCTGAGGCCCGTGATCTCATGGGGCCGCAGGTCCCCCGTAAGGAAGCCCTCCGGGATCTCTCCGTTGATCTGTTCCTTTTCCGTATAGCTTCCGTCCTTTCCTGAGATCCAGCGGTCCTCCAGAAGCTCCGGGATCTCCCTGAGCTTTCCTTCCTCGTCAGCCCGGTACAGGGCAAGCTCCGGTCCGGGAAGCACCTTCTTTTCTCCGGCGGCTGTCTTACAGATCAGGAGCCTGGCCCCTTCGTTCAGTACCTCATAAACCTGAAGCTCCTCCCTTTCCTCCGGCCGGATCAGGATGGGATCTGCCGGGGCATAGCCTGCGGGGGCCTGCTCCTCCACAAGGACATAACTTTCCCCCACGGGAAGACCCTCCAGCTGCCACAGGCCATCCGCCCGGATCCAGGCAGAGGCCTGCTCTCCAATCGCCGGAAGCCTTTCATAGCCGAAGCGATAGTCATAGTGGAACTCATTTCCATCGTATCCTGCCCTGATGCGGACCTTTTTCCCGCTTTCCTCCAGGGAGGCTTCCAGGATACAGAAGACCGGAAATCTGCTTTCCCTGCCCCCTGCCAGAGAGGCATCTCCGGAACGAAGGACCTGAAGCTTCACCTGTCTTTCGACCTTCCATTCCAGGCTGAGCTTTTCGCCCAGCATCCGTCCGTAGGCCGCCTTGAAGCCCTCCCGGTCCTCCCGGCTCATGGAAGCCGGGAAGGCAACGGTTTCCACACCCGGTTTCCCGCCGGTCACGATACGCCTTCCGTCCTCCAGCTGCCATACATTGGAGGCCTTGCTGCTTCTTACTGCCCTCCGTTTCACCGAATAACGGAATTCAGAGCCTTCCTTTCCATAGTCCTGATACATCTTCTCAAAGGTCTCTGAAAATCCCTGGTATTCCAGCTCTTCCCCTGTGGTCCGGGAGGCTGCGACCTGCTCCGGATCGTAAAGGGGCTCTCCCTCCTCAAAGACAGGCTCCCCTGACTCATCGGTCTCTGCCCGGTAAAGGGTGAAGCGTGCCCCGGGAAGGGATACCTTTTCCTTTCCCTCCCAGGTAAACTTCCGGATTCCGATTTCCGTCAGTCTGTTTTTCATCTCGACACTGTGGATCTCTCCGGTTCCCCGGATCAGGACAGGCACGGCCTCGGACCGGACATAGCCCTCCGGCGCAGACAGCTCCTCCAGAAGATAATCTCCCTCGGGGATCCCCTCCAGATAAATGGGACGGTCCTCCGTAAGCCACTCGCAGCGAAGGCTCTTTTCCTTCCCTGCATGGCTGTCCGTTATTTCAAAATGAAAGGGCATTTCTCCCGTCTTTTCCAGACAGTATCCCTCCAGCTTAGCCGGATCCGGGATCCGTTTTGCAGGATACAGAGCCAGGTGGACTCCGGAAAGGAGCCTGCCGCTGTTTCCATCCCGTTTTTCGATATAGAGCTTCGTGGTATCATCCTTCATGGACACCTGTCCCAGGGCTTCTTCCCTTACGGTGATCCCCACCGGAAGGGCCTTCACATAGCCCTTTCCCTCCGGAGTCAGCAGCTCCTCCAGGATATAGGACCCCTTTGGAAGCCGTTTCAGGATGTCCGCCTGTCCTTCCAGTTCCTCCTGCCGGAAGGGATCATTGGGATAACGGTCCGAACTTTTCCAGGTATTTTCCAGGAGGTAGCTTTCTCCCTGGCGGTGGTAGAGCCGGTCCTGCTCCTGTTCCTCAAGATCCTCCTTTCCGTCAAAAAGTGCCTCGTGGCTATCCAGGGCATAGGCCCCTCTGTTAAATGCCTCCAGCAGATCTCCGGTTTTGAAGCGGGCAAACTGGTGATTGCGGTCATAGAGGGGAAGTCCCTTTTCATATATGGCTCCGCTTCGCTGATAATAGCGTACCAGGCCAAAGGGATCATATACGGGAGCAATGCGGTTCTGGAAGCTTCCGTTATTTTTTCCGGTAAGCGCCTCCCCCGTCATATTGCCGCCCCGGCTGTTCTTCCTGAGGCTTTCTGTCTGGTGGCTCTTTTCCTGCGCTTCCCCGGTCCAGGTACCGTTTAAATATTCGGTTCCCCCAGGGCCCTTGCTGTCTTCTCCCAGGGTGGCGGGCCTTGCCGTCGGGATCTTGTCCCTTGCAATCACGTTTCCCGCCTCATCCCTTGCGGTATGAACCGGCCATACCAGGACCCGGTCTCCCACATGCTGTCCTTTTTCATCCAGCTTCGGCTCCAGGACATAGGCCATGCCCGTATAGGGATCCGTCAGGGCATCCCGGTTTCCGTCCCGGTCCAGATGGTATACCAATGTTCCCTCCGACAGCTTCCATTCCTTTCCCTTCCGCCGAAGCCCTGCAAAGTCTCCTTTCAGGAGCTTGTTCCTTCCGTCATAGCTTAGCTTCGTCAGGTCGCCGCCGGTGAACTCAAAGAGAGGGCGACCGCCGGAAAATCCGTAGATAGAATATTCCCGGTCGGTTTTTTCATGCTTTTCCCTGTCCGCCATCAACTGTCCCACCGCTGTTTTTTTGTGGTCCCTGTCCCAGCCGAAAAGGATCCTTTCTCCACCGATCCTTTCTTCAAAGGTCAGGGACAGATCATCCAGGCTGTAAAACAGGATCTCCGTATCCGGCCGTTCTATGATCTCCGCCTTCCAGAGGTCTCCTTCGCCGGATTCCTGCCTTTCTCTCACATATTCCGTTTTCTCCCCGGCGGCTCCCTTCTTTACGATCATTTCTTCCACATTTCCCGTATTGCTGCGCCGGATCTTTAGTCCCTGGAAGGCCCGATCCTCCCGGTCTCCGGAGGGGTAAAGCTCGATGGCGTCATAGAGGGTCAGAAGGGCCCCTGCCACATAGGGATTCTCATCCTGCTCCGTCTTCCTTGCCCTGCTTACATAGCCGTATCCGGCAAAGGCTTCGCCGTTAAATACGATCTCCACCTCCTCACCGGCCTCCCGGAGGGCCATAAGACGCTCCAGGGTCCCTTTCCGGTAAGCATATCCGAGATAATTTCCCTTAGAATAGGCATATTCCAGCTCCGGGTCGCCTCCGATCTCCGTAAGGCTTCCCCAGATCTGTTCTCCGATCCGAAAGCTCAGCTTTCCATCCTCCTTCTTTTTTTCCACCTGGAGACGGATGGGATCGTTTTCCACGAAGATCCTGGCGGTATCTTCAAAGACCGCTCCCTTCACCGGCCGTTCCGGATCCCCCTCCTGATAATAGCTTATCCCGTCGGAATAAAGCTCCACTGCCACAGGCTTTGAACGGATGTAGCCCGGCGGCGGGGCCTCACACAGCACATAGTTGCCTGCTCCAAGGGGCTCCGGGGTCAGCAGATATCCCACCGTCTGCTTCCGGAACTCCTTCGGATCCTGATCCGTATCTTCCTGCTTCATAAGGGTCTCCCGGAGGGTCGACAGGGCTCCAAAGCGTCCCTTTTCCGGCCCGATGCTTCCGGAAAGCACCACCTGGTCCTCTTCGCTGCAGATGGGAGTCCCGGCTCTTACGGTACCCTGAAAGAGGCTCTCCTTATCTCCCCATCTGCGCTTTGCCGGTCTGATGTCCTCGGCGCACATGGCCTCAAGGAACAACCTGCTTCCCTTTAATACCGTATCCTTTTCATAAAATCTGCTTTTTCCCGTAATGGGATCCCTTTCTCCCCGATAGATCAGGAAGAGGGCTCCGTCATGAAGCAGGTTCTCATGGGTCTCTCCGTCCAGCTTTTCAATCCGTAAAAAGGCTTTGTAAAAGCGGTTCCGAAAGCTGCCCTCTCCATAGCCGGAGCAGGACGTCTCCCCCGTCTCTGCATCATCGCTCCCTGTCTCCTTCGGATCCCTTACGGTCCAGGGCACCAGCATCTGGCCATAGGCCCCCTCCCAGGCAGTCAGAACACCCTGCATGGCTGAGAGCCCACCGGCGGTCCCTGCCTGTTCGGATACCGAGGCATAGTGATACCTCGCTTCTATGGCATCCGGCAGATAGACCTCTCCGTTGGCTGCTGTCCGGCCCGTCTTCCCATCGTCCGCAAAATAATGGCTTTCCTCATTGGCTCCCTCCTCCCGGCGAAGCGGCCTACCAAAGATCCGGTGTACCGGATTATAGTAATCCTTCAGAGGATCATGGGCCTCCTGGGTAATGGAAAAGCCAAGATAGGAGAATTCTCCTTTCCCCTCCGGGTCCCGGAGCCTGTCCGGTTCCAGGCCATAGGGATATACCTCAAAGCTTCCGTCATGGCCGGAGGCTCGGATCACCTGCTTCTGAAGCCCTCCTCGTCCTGTTCCTTCCTCTCCGAACCGGATCAGAAACCGCTCCGAGGCGGCCTGCTCCTCCAGAGTAAGCTCCGGGTTGTAGACATAGGTGCTGGTAAAGCGCTCCTCTCCCCCTTCCCGGGCTCCTTCTTCATAGAGGGAGGGTACCCGGACCTCCCGGGCACTGTCGGTACCATAGTTCCGAAGAAGAAGCTCCGACGCTTCCTCCCTTCCGGATCCCGGCTGCTGCTCCCGGATCACATAGACGCCGTAAGGCAGGTAAGCGGAAACTCCCTCATAACAGGCCGTCCCCTCCTGATCGGCAGTCAGGGTATAAGGATCACCGTCTTCCCCTCCCTCCGGAGTACCGTCCCAGGGGATGCTGTAGATCCTGTCCAGATCATAGGAAAAGAAGGGCTTCAGATAATCAAAAGCCTTTGCCAGAGCATTGTTCAGTGCCTCATCGTAAAGCTGATCCGAGTCCCGGTTTTCCTCCGGATCCTTTTTCATAAGGTTTTCTTCATATCCGTTATCCTGAAAGAGCTTCGCCGCCTCATCCTCCAGGTACCAGGTGATGGCAAATTGCCGCACCCGGTCTGAGGCCCTGGCGTTGTTCTCTCCATAGGCATTTTTCTTGGCCTCATTTCCCAGGGGACGCCAGGAGGTGGAGGCCTGGTCCTGAAGGATCCATTTATCCCCATTGGCCGTATCCAGAGCATCAAAGAATTTATCGTAGTTATACTCCCATTCCGGCCCTTCCTCCTGTGCTTCTCCGGTCCTTTCCCGCATCTCCAGGATCCGGGTAAAGCCCTGATTGGAGTTTTCCCGTATCGCCGGGCTCCTGCCCGTGTCCGCATTCCTTCCCCGATAGCTGTAAAGGGCCGAATTGACCAGGACACCGGTGCCGCCCGGGCCCAGGGAGGTGCTGTGGGGGATCCGCAGAGCCACCTGCTCCTCCCAGCTTTCCGGATCCAGATAATCTGCCCTGAGGTTGTTGTCCCTTTTTCCCGTAAGAATGGAATCCTCCTTATGGGATACCCTTGTGTAGAGATTTCTTACGTTGACCCGGTCAGGTCCCTTTGTTTCAGGGACTTCATTCCAGGGTGCTTTCAGCTCAAGCAGCTCCTCATAACTTAGTTCATTTCCATTCCGGTCCAGCCACTGGATCCCTCCTTCCCTGTCCCGATAAAGCCGTTCCAGATTGGATCTCAGATAGGCCTTGAAACGGAAGCCCGGTACCTGTTCCGGGGTCTCCATCCCATACTGGTTGCCTCCCTCTTCCTTCAGGATCTCCTTTCGGATCCGGACACGCTGTCTGATGGGGCGTTCAAGGACCCTCACCGTCTCCCCTCCCGTATTCCCGTCGGAGCGTATCTGCTCCTGACCTTCATAGAGAAGGCTCACCGTCTCCATATAGCTTCCGGCAAGGATCATGCCGGGAGCTGCAGAAAGACTGACAAAGAGATCCGCATAGTCGCAGGGAGCGTATTCCAGGCCGCCGTGGCTGAGCTTCTCCGCCCGGCTTTCAAAGCAGAGCCTTAAGCTGCCATCCTCCGGGATTTCCTCAGGGCCAAGGTGCAGGACCCAGGCCCCCTTTTCCGGAACGTAACGGATCCCTTCCCGGTCCAGAGGCCGCAGGACCTCCCGTTCCTTTTCCACGGTCTCTGTCACCGTCTCATAGTCCAGGATACAGGGCTCTGTCACCGGAAGGCCCCTGTCATCCAGCAGGCTGTCTCCCTCCTCATAGATCCAGTAGGAGGGTCCCTGCAGATCCCTGAAGCGGATCTTTTCCAGGTCCTCGTATCCGGAAAAATGTTCCTCGGAGGGCTCCTGCATTCTCATGGAGGCCTTCCATACAAAGCCCTCCCGTTCTTCAAAGATCCTGCAGTCCTCCCTTCCGTAGGCAGCATAAACAAAACCGGCTGTTCCGTCAAACCACACCGGCTTTTTCAGCAGCACCTTTTTATGCTGGATATCGTAAAGACACTCGGCTTCCCTGCCCTGCTGGATATAAGAATAGCGCAGGATCAGGCCAGGGACCCCGCCCGAGGTCCGGACAGCACTAAGCTCCATGGCATTAAAGGCAGTCATGTCCGAAAGGGCCTCGTTTAAGGTCCTGGACCAGTCCAGGGGACTTCCTTCAGGATCCAGCGGAAGGATCCGCCAGGGCGCTCCTGCCGATGGCCTTTGATAGCTTTTTCCAAGCTCCAGATCCGCCTTTTGCAGGAATTCCTCCAGGGTATCCGCCTCCTCAATGAGGATCGCAGCAGGTTCCTTGTAAAACAGGTTATCCGGGTATACGGTCTCATAGAGGTCTTCTCCCTCCGAAACAGCCCTTACCACTGCCTTTTCCCCACAGGGAAGCTCCACCTCATCCCCCACCTGGGCCTCCACAGGACTTCCGGAAAGAATGACCCGTTCTCCCGCCGGAGCCGGGATCTCCTTCTCTCCGTATACAGGCCTCCGATAACTTTGCTTTTCCTCCCAGGTCTCTTTTTCCAGGATGGATACCTCCGGCTGAAAGGCCTCCGGCATGCCGGAGAAGAACACATCACATCCTGCCTCTCCAAGCCCTGTGCTCTCCAGAGTGAAACGGTTGCCCCGGTATGCAGGGTCTATCTCATACTCCCGGATCTCCGCCCGGCCCTCCGGCATCCTTCCGTCCCCCTGAAGGAAGGCCTCCCTGTTGGAGATCTCCGCCTCCTTCCCGTAAACCGACAGCTCATAGCCCTCGGAACGGGAAAGCTCCCGAATATAATATTCTCCCAGAAGGAGCGGACGGCCGATCCAGTAGTTTCCGTTAAGCTCCAGATTGTTCTGAAGTCCATGGTCCGAAGCCTCCGGCCCGTACAGATTTTCAGGTCCCTCATGGCTTATGTCCTGCCTTTGGACCGTTTCTCCCCTTTCATAGCTGTAGGTCCTTCCCGGAGCCTCCGTGCAGACCATAAAGGAGCCGTTTCCGTCCCGGTCCGTGGCGGCCACTGCCACAAGGTCGTTCTGCCTGTATACGATCCCTGTTTTTCCGTCAGGATGAAGGAGATCCCCCTTTGCAAAAAGACCATACACCGCTCCCTCCAGGGTCCCGTCTCCGTTGGCCTCACCGTAGGCCCCGGAGCCCTCCTGCCCTATAAGGTCCAGATCCTGCTTATTGAAATGCACCTCTCCCTCTGTCCTGTGATCATACAGAACGAAGGTCCAGTCGATGCTGTCAGGGTCCAGAGGCCGGATCCTGTCTGCCTGGCTCTCTGAAAAGGAGGCTCCGCCGGATCCCTTCTCCGCCTTCCTTACAGTAAGGGCGCTTTTCTGCCGGAGCTTCTGACCCATTTCCTTCATATCCTTCAGGAAGCCTGTGAGTCCCGTTCCGCTCCGATGGGGTCTTATTTCTCTTTCCGACTCCGAGGGAGATGCGGAGCGCCTGGCCCGGGAGACCGTGGCGATCTGCTTTTTTGCCGCCTCTTCTGCCTGCCCTTCTTCCGCTGTTTCCAGGTGCTTTTCCGAGTGACGTTTCGCTGCCGCGCTTCTTCTCTCCGGAATGGCTTCTTCCCCCTGCTCTTTCCCGATCCGCCGCCAAAAGCCGCCCTGATGCCGGAGTCCCGAAGCCTGGAAGTCCTTCCATTCCGAGGAGGTCACGGTCCTGATCTCCGGCGGCACATCATCGTGATGGAGCCCATGGAGGATATATCCAGTCCTTGCCTTCAGCTCCTTTACGCTGTATTGGTACCGCAGGGCAATAAAATCCCGGTAAAAGGCATCCCTGTCCTCCTCCAGGGACTCCCTTGCCAGCTCCGGATCGATGGCATGGAAGAATCCCCCTTCCGCCACCAGTCCTTCGCAGAGCTCCACCTCCCGGAGCCATTCCTCCCAGGCCCTCTCGTGAAGCTTCTGGTTGGCCTGATCCACCGCGTCGATCTCATCCTGATTATCCTCCCCGGTCTCCGGATCGGACCAGTATTCCGGAAGGGGTTCATAGGAGACTACGGGAGCGGGATGACCCCCGCAGTATCCCTTCTGATACCGGTATTCCTTCACGTCCCTGTGGGCCGGTCTGGAAAGGTCCGGGCTTCCGTCCGTATTCCCGGTATAAAGCCGCCCGTCTTCTCCCGTAATATCCCGGTCCCTGGTACAGACCTCTTCACCGCCTCCTGCATCCCAGCCCTCCCAGCGCTGAAACTGGGAGCCCTTTCTGTTGGCCATGTTAAAGAGACGGGCCGGACTTTGATTCACGCCCCTGTCTCCTGTATAATTTCTCTCTATGGAATCCCCCTCCCTCCAATCGGTGGAAAGAAGGCTGCCCAGGGATGAGATGTACTCCGGCACCTCTTCATGGTCCAGGTCCGTCTCATGAAGCTGGCTGTCGTCAAAAGCCTCCAGAACATCGAACTGAGCCCCTGCCAGAGGCTTCCCCGTCTCCCTGTCATATTTCATGAGGCTGACCTGATAATTTGCCTCAAAGGTCTCCTCATGAAGGTATCTCTGCACCTCGCCTTCTCCTGATGGAGCCGGTCCCCCTTCCCGGATTCTCAGGATCAGTTCCCCTTCAAAGGAGGCTGCCAGCATGTCCTGTCCCGGGTCTCTTCCTCCCTGCCCCGGAAAATAAAACTGCAGGATCCGGGCCTTTGAAAAATCCGTATTCAGGTTCTCAAAACCGCTTTCCGGCCTGAGGCGTAACCTGGCCAGGACTCCCTCCTCCGGCATCCTGCCCGTTTCCGACTGAAGGTCCAGACAGAGTCCGCCTCCTTCCTCCGGCAGGATCCCGCAAAAACGCCAGTCCCCGTAGAGGCTGTCCGGTTCCAGGGCAGCAAAAAAAGAGGCGTCAATGGAAACATCGGAAAAGGAGACCCTAGCATGGTAGCTTCCGTCTCCAGCCTGTTCTACCCTTGGAACGGCATAAAGCCCCTCCCCGTCCCAGTTCCATTCCTGCCTGGACAAAACCTTCGCCGCCTTCCACACCTGAAAGCAGATCTGATCCGTATAGGTCCATTCCCCTCCCAGGGGACTCTTCAATGGAGCGTTCAGCTCCTCATAGATCCGGCTGCTGCCGGTACTGTCCGGATGAAAGTCACCGCCGTAAAGGAATCGGGGGCCGCTGCAGAGGAGAACGGAATCCTGCGCCCAGTCCCCCGTAAGGGCCCCTGCCTCATAGGACTTTCCGATCCCCTCCTTTGCGATGATGTAATCAGCCGTATCCGTATACTTATCGTAAAGGGCTCCTGAATGCTCCGGTTCTGACATATAGTAGAGCATCAGAGCTGCGTAAAAGAAATTAAAGGGATCCACTTCCCGTCCGTCGGCAGTCCTGGGTCTGTTCTCCAGATCAGAGATGCGCCTTACCACCGGGACCGCCCCGATCTCGGGCCACAGGACATGGTTTGCCACGCACCAGCAGTAGCTGTTGGCAAACTGCCCCCATTTCGGATCCTTTGGATCTCCCTCGAAGAACTCCTTCCGCAGCTTGTTCCTGAGATAGGCCCCGGAGGAGGCCCCATGCTCCTCCCTCCATTTTCCGCTGTTATTGAGCCAGGTCAGATTGAAGCGCAGGTTCGCCCGGTCTCCCGGTCTGATCTCTCCCTCATCTATGGCATATCCCTTCATTTCCGTGATCTTCATCAGTTCCGAAAGCAGCGGGATCCCTGCGGAAACCGCCAGCACCGCTGCCAGCATGGCTGCTGCCAGTCTTTTGATACCTTTTGTTCTCATACGCTTTTTCCTTTGAAAACAGGGGCTTTCCGGCGAAAGCCCCTGGTGTGTTTTATTCCCTTGTCCTGGTCACGATCCTTCCTTCCAGGATCCATCGGCCCTCATTATCCACCTGATACCCGTCCGGGGTGATGCAGCCAGCCGCCATGGCGCCCCTTCGCTCCGGATCGAGATAGTAGCATTCTGCCGTGCCGTCTCCGTTCCCGTCGATCCACTGCCAGCCTGTCAGGGCCCTTCCGCAGCTGTCTCCCTCCGGCTGGAAATAATACCAGCTGCCATCCAGAAGGTTCCAGCCCTTAAGCATCCGCCCCAGGGTGTTGTCGCTTATTGGATTCAGGCAGTACCATTCCCCGTGGGCATTCTGGTACCAGCCTGTGAGCATGTAGCCCTCTGCCGTAAAACGGAACCAGTCGCTCCGGCTCTGTCCCTCCTTTGCATAGGGATTCTGAATCAGGCCCCATTCGTCCCTGTAAAGCCTTCCGTAGGTTCCCTCTTCCCGGAACATCCAGCGTCCGTCCTCCTGGGGAAGCCAGGTCCCCCAGACTCCCTCCCGGGAAGGTCCTGCTGCCGATCCTGACAGAGGCAGGGCCGCCGCAGCGCCTGCTCCCTTTCCGCCGCCTCCCGAGGATCCTCCGCCGCTCCTTACCCGGGTCACGGTCTCATCCTGGGTCCGAAACAGTAAGGTCACCTCACAAAGGGCGGATACAACGCCATGGGTCTGGTCCTCGGATACAGCCCTTACCTGCTCCTGAATCATGCCCTTTCCTTCTCTTTTTGAAGTCATTCCCTGCTTCTGATACTCTGCATCCTCCTCATCGATGATGTTCTGGATCCAGGCGGGATTGTCCCTGCCCTTCGGGTCATAGACCATGGAAAGGCTGCAGCTCTGTCCGTTTTTACCGCCGACCTTCATGGCGATCAGCTTTCCGTCCTCCCGGTCCTTCCAGGATACGTTTTTATAAAAGGGGCCCGAAGGCACAAGGCTCGCGTCCAGGGTAACGGGGCCTGAGGCTATGTACTCTTCCTTCGGGTTTTTCCGGTCGCCCGTAAGCTTCCGGACGAGCTCCAGTGTCACCTTCTGTCTGTTCAGCTGAAGTCCCTCTACCCGCAGGGTCGTCTGGTCCAGAATCTGAAAGTGGACCTTCACCCTGCAGGCTGCCGTCACCTCCTGATGGTCCGTGCTGGTAGCCGCTCTGGTGGCTGCCGTAAGGACCGCCGTATCCGTGTAGGTGGTATTCCCTATGGCTTCCTGATATCCGCCCTCTGCCTGGACCCTTTCCTCCCGCTTAAGGATCTCCCGGATAAAGGAGGAGTCCATATTCGGTATGATCCGGGCGTCCTCGGTGGTGTATCCCCCTCCGAAGTCCTCTGCAAACTGCAGAAGATCCGTATCGTCGATGGACCAGAGGAGCCTCCGGTCCCCTGCTGAGCCTTCCCCGTTATGCTCCCCATGGATCCTTACGGGCAGTACCTCCAGAGAGGTGTCTGCCTTTCCGTTTATATATCTTGCGATCAGGACCCCGTCCCGGTTCAGCACCTCCGTCACGATGGAGGGAGCCTTCCGGTCTCCGCTCCTTATCTGCCGGATGAAGATCTCCGTCTCCTGGGGGCTCAGGTCCACCCTGGTAGTCACCTTGACGTATTCGGCAGAAAGCTCCGTATTGGCTGCGGGCATCTTAAAGGTATAGGAACCTCCCTTCACATATGTCATGGGCCTTTTCTCTCCTTTCTCATCCAGATAGGTGGGAGGCTTGGCGCTTCCCGGTTCCTGTCGGTCATAGACCATCTGGTACCGGTCCCCGTCCCGGTTCTTTGCCGCCGTCACCACCATCATGCTGCATCCCGGAGCTACGGCCGAGGGATGCTCCTTGTCGATCTGGCGGTAATAGCTGTTATTGGTCATGGAAATGGCCGTCAGGATGGCCACGTCGTTGTCGTAGGTCCCATTGGCGTTTTTCGTATCGATCCTGGGGATCGATACCAGATAGCCCCGTACCGGCTCTCCCTGGTTTCCCGGAGCAAAATGGTCCGGCTGAAAGGCCGGGGTCTTTTCTACAAGGCCCCCTTCCTCAAGTCCCAGCTTCCTTGTGATGATATGGCGGATCCCATCCTCCAGTTCCTCATAGAAGAACCGTTCTCCGCAGCCCTCCCGGTTTTTCCCTGCAACTCTCACGTATTTTCTTCCGTAGTCCGTTACATAACCGATATGGGCGTCATAGGTCCAGGTATTATCGTCTGGTATGGAGGATCCCACCGCATTTTTCGCCTGGGCCTCCCGGCCTGCATAAAGATAGGAAACATGGTCGGAGCGTCCTGTGCCGTAGCGGAAACCGCTGCGGAACTCCCTGGTGCCGATAAAGGTCCCTTCATGGGCAGCCGCTCCCTGATTGGTCCTTCCGATCTCCCCCTCGAACCAGGCGACGATGAGATTGCCGGATTCATAGAGGCCCGTAATGCCCCCGGTGGCCCTGGAGCCGTTTCCACCTACGGTCCCGGCAACATAGGCATTATAGATATTCGTATCGTTCTGGACCCCGGCGATACCGCCCACATAGCCCTTTCCCCGGATCCGGCTGCTGTCTCCGTTCATGGTAAGGGCCCGGACATCGCAGAGGTCCGCCCTCTGGGCGCTTCCCGTAAGTCCCCCTGCAAAGCTGTTCCTGCCCTCTCCGTTGACCGTTACGTTCTCTGCTGAGCAGTTTTCCACAATGACCCTTTTGGTGCCTCCGTCAAGACTCCCCACAAGGCCCCCCACATCTCCCTCTGAGGCATACACCGCACCTTCCACGGATACCTCCAGGATCCTGGTGCTTCCCTCGGCCTTTCCGGCCAGAAGTCCGATGCAGGAAGCTCCCGATACCTCTTCGCCCCGGATCCTCAGGTCATGGATGAAGGCGTCCTTTAAGCGGCCGAACAGTCCCAGATAGGAGTAGTCATGATCCCCTCTGGTAAAACGAAGGCCGCTGATGGTATGGCCTCCGCCGTCAAAGATCCCGGAAAAAGCCGTTTTGGGAACGCCGGAAAGGTCCGTCCTGTTCCGATACCAGCCGATGGGATTCCAGCAGCCCTCATTTTCATTCAGATCTCCCAGATCGATGTCCCCCTGCAGCTCAAAGTATTTTCCGGAAAAGCTCTCTCCTTCAGCTACGGCCCGGGAAAGGCCCATAAGGTCTGCGATCCCCCTGATCCTGTATGGATCCTGCCTGGAGCCTGTTCCCTGCCAGTCTGCATTGCCTCCGTCAAAGCTTTCCCACAGGTCTCCCGTGGAGAAAGCCCTCTGCATAAGCATCAGTGGCATGAACTCTTCTTCCTCCTCCCGGGGTCCGTAAAGGCCTGAAGGGGTCGCAGCCCTTCTTTCCGCTGAGGACAGGGTGGCCCGCCTTCCCCTTTCTGTCCTTCTGAGTTTTTCTCCCTCTCCAAGGGCCGTGGCCAGCATGGCCGTGGTCATTCCCAGGGCCAGCAGCAGAAGGATGGCCGACCACATCCCCCTTCTTCTCCTCTTTCTTCGCATTTTTAACCTCCTCAATCCTGCGGCATTACAAATGCCGGTCTGATCCCATAGGGAACGGTCTGATCCGACAGGGCGTCCCCGGTCCCTCCCAGGGGCTTCACACTGGCAGGGCGTATCCCTCCGGAAAGCTCCACCACATAGGCACAGCCGCTGCTGTCCCCATCGGGAGCCCAAAGAGGACTTCTTAGCCAGTAGCCCCGGGAAAAGGCCGATGCCTGGGTCTCCGGGTTGTCCCGGTCCGAACCCTCGAACCTCCAGAGTGCCTCCCGGTACCGGAGAGCCTCATCCACGGAGAATAAAAACAGTTTCCCAAGAAGCTTCTGATCTCCGATGTGAAGGGCCTCCAGGGTATCTCCGTAGCTTCCCCCATAGCTTCCCTGGGGCCTGCTCCCCCGGTAGGCATAGGCGGTGCCGATCTGAATGGGCTCCATATAGAAAAAGGGAGCCTCCTGCTCCAGAAGCCAGTTTCTGAGTCCCGAATAGCGGTATTCCTCCGTCTCTCCAAAGACTGCCAGAGGCCCGGGAACATAGCGGGCCTCATGGGCTCCTGTCTCCGTCTTAAAAAGCTCCCAGCGGGCCCCCAGATCGGAGGGGATGATGCTGTCACACAGGAACAGGGCTCCCTTTCTGTGATTCTGCTTTTCGTCCCCGTAGTTTTCATCGATGCACCGGAAGCGCCACGATCCCTCTGACAGCTCCAGCTCCAGAAGGTCCCCCTCCTGCCAGTGGATCCTGGGAAGTTCCTCCGGATCCCCCGGGGATATGCCGGCTCTGCAGCGGTCACAAAGGCTGTCTCCGTCTTCGTCCCTGTGGCCTGCAGGCGGTCTGTATACTATCTGTTCCGCTCCGCAGGATCTGCAGAGGTATTCCCGGCTTCCCCTCGTAAGGCAGCCCGGCTCCCTTTCCCGGGAAGGGCTCCATTCATGCCGGCAGTCCTCCGTAGAGATCTGTCCTTCCAGGGCCATCCTGGCGATATGATAGGTGACTCCCTCCAGAAGGATCCGCTCCTCCGGAAGGTTCCCGTAAACAGCTTTTCCTCCGTACCACTCCGCCAGGGCGCAGCCGTTTGGCTCAAATCCCTTGCCGATCACATAAAAGGAAGTGCTTCCCCGGGTCCCCGCCCTGGAGGCAATGCTTCGCACCCGCTGATCATTTTCCTCCCGGTTGGATACCAGAAAGCGGCTTATGGGGATCTGCTCCGGGTCTTCCCCCGTGATCCTGCTTTCCAGCCTCCTGGCTTCCTGAAGATACTTCTGAAGGATCAAAGCCCCTTCTTCGTCTCCAAGGGAGCTTCCGTAGGCCGGAAAGGCATGAAGAAGGCCTGCCAGAAGGAGCAGCAGGCTCCGGAGGGACTGCCTCCTCCCCCGGCTCTGTAAGGTTTTTCTCACCCTTTCTCCTTTCCGGACAGCCCCTGTCTTCCGGTACGCCAAAAGACAGGCCTCTCCTGTTGATTGCTTTTTCATAATGGAATCGATCAGTGATAAGAGTCAGATCGACGGAACTGAATCAAGATTTGCCGGAAAGATCTCCGAAGTGTAAAAAGATGTCTTTATTCTACCTGGGGAAGGCTCCCCTGTCAAAGTCCGAAACCGGAGCTGATTGACATAAATATGGACATGAAAAAAGCTGCTCTCCCTTAAGGAGAACAGCCCCATTCCACCTCCATGCGCCGGAGCACCCGTTTGTAGGATGCCGCCAGGAAGACTGCTGCAAAGAGCCAGGCCGCCGGGTCGCAGGCACAGGCCAGAAGGTAGCTTCCGGCCTGCATGGCGATCCAGGCAAAGAGCAGGCGGGCCAGCATCTCCACCACGCCTCCCATCATGGGCAGCAGGCTGTAGCCGCAGCCCTGCATGAAATTGCGGAATATGAATATAAAGCTCAGGGGGATATAGAAGATCACACTGACATAGATATAGACCCTTGCATAGGGCATGAGCTCCGTAATGTCGCCGGTAAAAAAGAGCTTCATGGCATGAGGCAGTACCAGGATCATAAAGGCTGCTGCCAGCAGAGAGTAGACCGTATCGATCCGGAGGGAGGCCCGTACCCCCTCCCGGATCCGCGCAAGGTCCCTCTTTCCTGCGTTCTGTCCTGCAAAGGTGGCTCCCATCTGTCCCATGGCCACCATGCCCTGGGTCACCAGGTTCTGGACCTTGCAGGCCGCCGTATAGGCGGCAATGGCCGTGGGACCGAAGAGGTTGATGGCCGCCTGCATGATCATGGTGCCGCAGGCGGTGATGGAAAACTGCAGGGCCATGGGGATCCCGATGGCAAGCTGTCTTCTCACATCTGCCGGCACCGGCTTCAGGTCCGGAAGTCCAGGCCACAGCATGGGTTCCAGCTTTGCCATGTAGATCAGGCACACCAGGCCTGAAAGGAGCTGGGACACCACCGTGGCAATGGCTGCTCCCGCCACGCCCATGTGGAAATTGATGATCAGCACCAGGTCCAGCACCACGTTCAGGGCTGCGGAGAAAAGCAGGGTATAAAGGGGGACCCGGCTGTTCCCCACCGCCCGCAGATAGGCGGAGGTCAGGTTATACAGCACCGTGGCAAAAAGCCCGATGGAGATGATCATGATATAGGTATAGGCCTCTCCGAAGATCTCCTCCGGCGTATTCATGGCCAGAAGGAGGGGATGCATCAGCAGGGCACAGAGCAGGGTCATCACCAGGGTAATGATCAGGGACAGGGTCATGCCTCCTCCCACGCTGCGCTTCATGCCCTTCGGATCCCCGGCGCCGAAGCGCTGGGCCGTGATCACGGAGAAGCCTGCGGTGATCCCCTGGGCAAAACCCGTGATCAGGAACATGATGGTACCGGTGGAGCCCACCGCCGCCAGTGCATTGCTCCCCACATAGCGGCCTACGATGATGGTATCCGCCATGTTGTAAAGCTGCTGGAATATATTGCCCGCAAGAAGGGGCAGCATAAAACGAAGCATTATGGGGACGGGACGTCCCTTTGTCATATCAAGCTGCATGCTGGATCAGAGCCTTTCTTTATCTGCTGATGGGTGCACAGGCCTCCTGAAGCCATGTCCGCTCCTCCTCTGTCTTCATATGAGGAAGCAGAGTCTCACAGACGTCCTTATGATAAGCATTCAGGAGCTCGATGTCCCTGTCGGTCATATAATTCAGATCCAGGGCCTCCTTGTCCATGGGACACTTCGTATAAGCCTCGAATCTGCAGAACTGACCGAACTCGTTTCTGTAGTCATTGACGCACATGATCATGTTTTCCGTACGGACGCCGTGGCTTCCCTCTATGTAAAGACCAGGCTCGTCGGAAACGAACATTCCCTCCGAGAAGGGATAGGAATCCTGCCGCTCCGGAACGAGCTTATAGCGGATCCCCACGGGACGCTCATGGACATTCAGCAGATAGCCTACGCCGTGTCCGGTTCCGTGATTATAATTCATGCCTCTGGTCCAGAAGGGCTCTCTGGCAATATAGTCCAGGGCAACGCCGTTGGTTCCCTCCAGGAATCTGGCATCCGCAAGCCGCAGGTTTGCGATGACGCTGAGGGTAAAGTCCCTCTTCTCCACATCCCTGCAGGGGCCGCAGGCCATGGTACGGGTCACATCCGTTGTACCCTCCAGGTACTGTCCGCCGGAATCCACCAGATAAAGGCCCCTTGCCTCAATGGGCGTGTTCTGCTCCGGTGAGGGAGCGTAATGACACATGGCCGCATTGGGTCCGTAGGCTGCGATGGTGGTGAAGCTTTCCTCAATAAAGCCCTCCTGCTGTGCCCGGAACTCATGGAGCTTTTCAACGGTCTTCCACTCCGTCAGGGGCTCCTTCCCCACCGTATGCTTGAACCAGTACATGAAGCGGGTCAGGGCAGCGCCGTCCTTGATATGGGCCTGCTTCAGGTTCTCCATCTCCGTTCTGTTCTTATGGGCCTTTGCAATTGTGGTAGGAAGCATGCGGTCCAGGATCCTGCAGTCGGCAGGTACTGCGCTCACAAGGGCGTAGTTGGTCTTCTCCCGCTCCAGAAGAAGGGTGACGCCGGAAAGCTGCTTCACATCCTCATATACCTGATCCGTATCCGTGACCACCTCCACGGAAAGCCCCTCCAGATACTCCCTGACCTCCGGAGTCAGGTGTCCCCTGGAGGTATAAAGGACCGTCCGGTCCTTCTCCAGAAGCATGAAGGACAGGAATACCGGGTTGCAGGGCACGTCATTTCCCCGCAGGTTCAGAAGCCATGCAATGTCGTCCAGGGTTGCGATGACATGGGCCTCTGCCCCAAGGCGCTCCATCTCCTTCCGAAGATCGGAAAGCTTCTCTCCTGCTCCCTTTCCCGCATATTTTTCGGAAAGGATGAAGCAGGGTTCCTCTGCCGCAGCGGGTCTTCCGGTCCAGATCTCATCCGGAAGATCCTTCTCGTAGGCGATCCTTACCTGCTTTCTGGAAAGTCTCTCCTTCAGGGCATCTGCCTCCAGGCAGGAGACGCATTTTCCGTTGAAGCCGAAAACACCTCCTGCGGGAAGGGCGGATACAATGTAGTCATTCATATCCGGCACTCCGGGCTCTCCCTGCTTCATCAGGGTGATGCCGCTGTCCTTCAGCTGATTGCCGGCCTGGACGAAGTAGCGTCCGTCGGTCCAGAGGGCAGCCTCCTCCTTCGTGATCACCAGCTTTCCTGCAGAGCCTGTAAAGCCCGTCAGCTCGGCGATCTCCCGGTAGTGTGCTCCCACATATTCTGACTGATGGTCGTCGTCCATGGTGACAAGATAAACGTCGATCCCCTCCCGGGCCATCAGTTCCCTCATTTTTACGATCTGTTCTCTCATGATCTGTCTCCTTTGTTCTGATTCTGACCGGGCTGTCCCCAGTCCTTATATGCAAAGGTCCTCCTGGTCTTTTTAAGAAAAAAGCCCCAGGGCCTCACATGCCTTATAGATTCCGTCGTGCCAGATGTCATCCGTCACGTAGTCCGCTGCCTGCTTCGTTTCCTCCATGGCGTTGCCCACTGCCACGCCTGTCCCCGCAGCCTGAAGCAGTTCGATGTCGTTTTCCGAGTCACCGAAGGCCCAGGTGTTCTTCCGGTCCACGCCGTAGTGCTCACAGAGCAGTTCCAGGCCCCTGGCCTTTGAGCAGCAGTGCTCCACCATATCCGCACCGGCTCCGGAGGAAAATGTCAGGAGCCTTACCATGGGAAATGCCTTGAGAAAGGCCTCCTTGTCTCCCGGATCCCGTCCCACATAGGACATGGCCCTTACGGGAAGGCCGATCAACTCCTCCGGCGGGGCAAAGCGCCGTTTCAGGAACTTGTTATAGCTCTGATCCGCCTCCTCCTTTAGCTTCGGATTCACAAAGTAATCCCTGCCGTTCACCGTGGTCCCCACACAGAGATGATGCTCCATGGCATATTCCAGGATCCTTTTAACCAGCTCCGGATCCATGAAATGATTGAAGATCAGCTCGTACTGCTCCGCTCCCCGTTCCGGGTCGTAGGGACGATCGTCCTTCCGCACGGCGACTCTGGTGCCGTTCTGGTGAATCACCGCATCCGGCTTTATGATATCCCGGTACATATAGCTGTAGTAATTGTCCATATCCCTTCCGCTGGCCACTGCGATATAACAGTCCTTCCGCAGCTTTGACAGGGCAAGGAGGGACGAGGGACATATCTCGTTCCGGGAATTGTCCAAAAGGGTATGGTCCAGGTCAAAGATGGCGATCTTTTCTTTTTTTCCTTCCATATCCTGCATACCTCCTTCTTCGTGTTCCAATTATACCCGGCTGCCCATGCTTATGCAAGCAGCAGGCTTCCGATCTGATAGATCAGGAAGCTCATGACCCAGGCGGTGCAGAACTGGAACAGCACGGAAAGGACCGTCCATCTGCTGCTGCCGGATTCCTTCCGGATGGTCATGATGGTGGCTGCACAGGGTACGTACAGAAGGCAGAACACCATAAGGCAGACCGCATTCAGGGGGCCGAAGCCTATGGAAAGGAGCTCTCCATGGAGCATATCCATGCCGGAGACAGAATTGATATTGGAAATGCCGAAAAGGACGGCACAGGAGGACACCACAACCTCCTTTGCGGAGATCCCTGCGATCAGGGCCACCACGATCTGCCAGAAGCCAAGACCGATGGGAGCAAACAGGGGAACGATGAAGCGTCCCAGCATGGAACCGAAGCTTTCGGACATCTCCGGGGTATAGCCTGAGGGCCCGAAGTTCAGGAGCGCCCACATCACCACGGAAGCCACGAAAATGGTGGTGCCCGCCTTTGTAAGGAAGTCCTTCACCTTTTCCCACACATAGATGAACACGGTGCGTCCGCTGGGGATCTTGTACTCCGGAAGCTCTATAAGCAGAGCATTTTCCGTTCTGACCTTATCCGCCCGGCTGATCACAAAGGCCGTAAGGATCGCCATGAGGATGCCGATCAGATACATGGAATAGGCAGCCAGCATGGCCTGCTCCGGGAAGAAGATCTCGGAAAAGAGGATATAGATTGGCAGCCTTGCGGAACAGGACATGAAGGGGGTCACCAGCATGGTCTTCAGCCTGTCCCTGCGGTTTTCCAGGGCCCTGGAGGCCATAATGGCCGGCACCGTGCATCCGAAGCCCAGAAGCATGGGGATGAAGGCCCTTCCGGAAAGTCCCAGCCTGCCCATGATCCCGTCCATCACGTAGGCCACCCTTGACATATAGCCGCTGTCCTCCAGAAGCGCCAGGGCCAGGAACAGGATAAAGATGTTGGGGAGGAAGGTGATGATTCCCCCCACACCGGCAATAATACCGTCGCATACCAGGGAAGTAGCCATATCAGAGGCTCCCGCCGCAGACAGCAGAGCGGCCACTCCGCCGTTCAACTGGTCGATCAGGATCTCCACATAGCCCTTCAGGAAGTCTCCCACCGTAAAGGTCAGGAAGAACACGAAGGCCATGATGCACAGGAAGATGGGAATGGACCAGACCCTGTGGGTCAGGAGCCGGTCCACCCGGTCCGTAAGCTCTGCCTTGCTCTCCTTGCCCAGAAGGCACTCCTGCACGATCTCTTCAATAAAATCGTATTTCTCGTTGATGATCCGGTCCTCCAGATCCACATCCTCAAGGCCCTTCAGAGCCTCGGGATACCGCTCCCTGAGAGTGCTGTCCTCCTCCAGGAGCTTAAGGGCCGACCAGCGCAGGTTCCCGGCCTCCGGATACTGCTTCCGGAGACGTTCCTCCACCCGGTCGATCTGGTCCTCCACCTCGTCGGAATACACCATGGCGTATTCGCTGTGATGGTTATGCCTGTGCCGGCTGTGCTCCGGATACTTGTGATCGTGGATCAGGGGATCCGGGGTCTTCTGCTCCTTATGATGGACCACTGCATGCATCAGGACCTCCAGGCCCCGGCGCTTTCTGGCGGTCACGGGGATCACCGGCGCTCCCAGCATCTCCGGAAGACGGTGCAGGTCGATCTCCATACCCCGCTTCTCCACGATGTCCATCATGTTCAGGGCGATGACCACGGGCTTCCCCAGCTCCAGAAGCTGCAGGGTCAGATAAAGGTTTCTTTCCAGGGCCGATGCGTCCACCACGTCGATGACCACATCCACCTCATCCGAAAGGATGTAGTCCCGGGAGACCTGCTCCTCCATGGTGTAGGAGGTCAGGGAATAGGTCCCCGGCAGATCCACAAGGCGGATCTCCTCCCCCTGGAAGCGGAAGCTTCCCTCCACCTTCTCCACGGTCACACCGGGCCAGTTTGCCACCTTCAGCTTTGCTCCGGTATAGGCGTTGAACAGGGTGGTCTTTCCACAGTTGGGATTTCCGATAAATGCTACGGTGATCATAAGGCCGTCACCTCCACATTTTCCGTAATATGTCTTCCCAGGGCAAATCTGGTGCCCCGGATCTTTACCACCATGGTACCGCCGCTTTTGTTGTTCATGACCTCCAGGTCTGTTCCGTTGGTCATGCCCAATACTGCAAGACGCCGCTTCATACTCTGGGGAAGCGCTGCCTCCTCCACCCTGTATAAGCGGCCGATCACTCCTTTATTCAGTTTCATATTTCCCTTTCCATATCCGCCGGAAAAACACCCCAGGGGGATATGCTGCTGTTATTTTCTCCGATGGACGGCCGGTTCTTCGTTCCCGCCATCCGGAAATATTATAACGACAAAAGCCGGCAAACTCAATCCGTTTCCCGAACTTTGTCTGCCGGCTCTTCCATTTTTTTCCGGCGGATCAGCTGAAGCTTCTGCTCCCGGGTCAGCTGCTTGATGGCCCATTCCCGCCCCATGGCCTCCGATCGCTCCTCAAAGGTCTCATAATAGACAAGCTCCGCCGGAAGCCTGCCCCTGGTATATTTGGCTCCACGGCCCTCGTTATGGGCCCGGAGCCTCTTTTCAAGATCATTCGTCCATCCTGTGTACAGCGTACCGTCGGCACATTTCAGGATGTATACATAATTAGGCTTCTTCAAATTTATATCCCATTCCCCAGATGGTCTTGATCTGCTCTCCCGCATCCCCCAGCTTTGCCCGGAGCTTTTTAACGTGGGTGTCGATGGTCCTAGCGTCGCCGAAGTAGTCGTAGTCCCATACATTGTTCAGGATCCGTTCCCGGCTCAGGGCGATTCCCTTATTCTGCATAAAATAGTCCAGAAGCTCAAACTCCTTATAGCTGAGATCCACGGTCTTCCCGCCGGCTGTCACCGTATGGGCCGCCCGGTCCAGCTCGATGCCGCCGCATTTGATCACATCTGAAGCACCGCTCTGGGTCCTCCTCAGGATGGCGTCCACTCTTGCTGTGAGGATCTTGGGGGAGAAGGGTTTTGAAATATACTCGTCCACTCCCAGCATGAAGCCCTGCAGCTCATCCTGCTCCTCACCTCTGGCGGTGAGCATGATGATGGGGACCTTGGAGATCTTCCGGATCGTCTTCAGCACCTCCCAGCCGTTCATCTTGGGCATCATCACGTCCAGAAGGATCAGGGCAATGTCCTTCTCCGAGCAGAATTTATCCACGGCTTCCTCTCCGTCAGCCGCCTCAATGACCTGAAACCCCTTTGCGGAAAGGAAATCGTTGATGAGCTTCCGCATCCTGATCTCGTCATCTACTACCAAAACCTTTAAACCGTCCATAGAGTCCTTTCTTATCCTCCAAAAGCTCAGTTACAAACCTTGATCTTTTCTGTGTCCTATTGTAGCGGCTCTTTGTGTATAAAATGTGAAGGTTTTTCCGGGCTCTGGTCATGGCCACATAGAACATGCGCCGCTCCTCCTCCAGAGCCTCTCCCTTTCCGTTCTTCTTATGGGGCGTGACCCCCTCGTTGGCATTCAGGATAAAGACGTGATCGAACTCCAGTCCCTTGGAGCCGTGGAAGGTCATCATCCGAAGACCCTCTCCCTCCTCCGACTTTCCCCTGTAGGGGATGCCCCTTTCCTTCAGGAATTCCGTAAGACGCAGCAGGTCTCCGTTGGTCCGGCCAAGGACAGCCACTTCTCCAAGGGGGACACCTCCGGAGCGCAGCTCCAGAAGCAGCCTGAGAAAGCCGCTGTATTCCGCCTCCTCCGTCTCATATTCCCGGATGAATACCCCCGACTCCCTGCTGCTTCCCGGAGACAGCTTCTTTTTGAAGCGGTTCCGGTTATGGCCGATGAGGGTCCCGGAGGCTTCGATGATCTGCCTTCCGGAACGGTAATTAAGTCCCAGAAGCAGGGTCCTGGACTTCGGGTAGTCCCTGGGGAATCCCAGCATGATCCCCGGATCCGAGCCCCGGAAGCCATAGATGCTCTGGTCGTCATCCCCCACGATAAACAGATTGTTCCCTGGGTATGCCATAAGCCTCAGGATCCGGTACTGCAGGGCATTGATGTCCTGAAACTCATCCACCAGAAAATAGCGGAAGCGTCTCCGTTCCTCCAAAAGGACCTGGGGCTTCTCCTCAAAGAGCCTGAGACAAAGAAGCAGCATATCGTCAAAGTCCAGCTGTCCCATACTGCGCAGCGCCCTGTCATAGGACCTGTAAAAGCGGAAAAAGCTCTCTGGTTCCAGAAAGCGGGGGCCTCCTGCCCTTTCCGGCCCTCCGCTGTTCTTGATCCTGCTGACCTCCGACAGCAAAAGCTCGGCAATGTCGTCCGTATAGACCAGGGGAAGGGCCGGATCGGAAAGGACCTTCCGGATAATAGCCTTCTGCAGGGAGGGCGTTACGATATTTGACCCGGAAAATCCGCAGTGTTTTTTCAGGATGGAAAAAAAGACGGAATGAAAGGTGCCGAACACCGGGCTTCCCATCCGGGACTTCCCTGCAGCCCTTTGGTACCGCTCCTCCATTTCCTTTGCAGCCGCCCTGGTAAAGGTGATCACCAGGATCTGCTCCGGCCCTGTTCCTGCAGAGATCAGGGCCTGGATCCGGTTTACGATCACCGTGGTCTTGCCGCTTCCCGGGCCTGCCAGTACCATCATGGGTCCTTCTTTGTGTGAGATCGCGCGAAGCTGCGCCTGATTGAATGCCATGGGATAAGGATCGATCTGTGAAATGATCTGTGAAATGATAAAATGTGGATAAAAGATGAAAAGGGCCCGGAAGCGGAAACCGCCCCCGGGCGCCGGAAAATGCTTTTAAAATACCCTGGTATGTCTTAGTCCTGCTTTGCTCCGATGAAAACGCTGTAGTACTGCATACCATCCTTAACGTAACAGCTTGCTCCGATGGAGTCGAAGCCGTAGCCGGATACATCCAGGATGAATTCCTTGTTGCTCTTGTCTTCTCCCTGGTCGTTCTTTGCGAACCAGTCAGCCACCGCTGCATCGGGAGATTCCACCTTCCAGGCAACGGACTCCGTGATCAGGATGTTTCTGCCGCTGGTAAAGCCCTGTCTCGCATCAGCGTCCACGGCAGTGACGGAGGAATCCGTCATCATCCGGTCCGTTCCGCTTGCCTCAGCCATATAGTGCTTCTCCGGACGCACATAAAGATTCTGTCCGTCTTCGGAGTCTGCCACCTCCCCTGCGCGGATCTGGGCAGCCTTCATCAGGGACTCGTCCACCGCAAGGGCAGCCTTACCAGCCTCCTGGCGCTTTGCATTCAGGATGGAGATAAGCTCCGCAGCCTTCTCCGTATCATAGCCGTCCACTGCAGCGATCTCTGTCTCCTGGCTCTCCTGGACTGTCTCGGTTTCCTTTGACGCAGTGCTTTCTGCAGTCCCGGAGGAAGCCGCTTCCTTCCGTTCACCGGTCCATACGCCGTCCTTGTTTACCCAGTAGCCGTCCGGTGTATAGGTGTCGTAGAACATGGCTCCGTCCAGGGGATTGAAATAATAGTCGTGGACCGCATCGGAGTTCTGCTCCTTGATGCTGTGCCAGCCGGTCACATAATGGCCGTCCTCCCCGACATAAAAATAGGAGCCGTTCTCTCCTTCGATCCATTCATTTTTTGCAAGACTTCCGTCCGGCTTTTCGAATTGCGTTCCTCCGCTGATCCACTGTCCCTCGGTCCTGGCATAAGCCGGGAAACAAAGGGCGGTACTGCAGAGGATACCCATCAGGGCGATTGAAGCTTTCTTCATATATCTTCCTTCTTACTCAAAAAAATATGATTACCGCATACAAGTCCGTATCACGGTAATCATATCATACTCCGGACCTTTAGTCTTTAAAACTGTCCGTATTGTTTCCTTACGATTTTTTTAAAATCCCCTTTTCCATCATAGGGATTACAGGCCGGCTGCGGAAAGTTTTTCAATAGCAGCGTCGATACGGCGCAGGGATTCTTCCTTTCCAAGGACATCCAGGATCTCCGTGGCACCGGCAGGGGTGGTCTCCTTACCGGAAAGAGCCGTTCTGATGGGCCACATGATGTAGCCGGTCTTATAGCCCTTTTCCTCTCCGTACTTTTTCAGCATCTCGAAGAGGGCATCGTTGGAAAAGTCCTCCTGAGCCTCCAGCAGGGGCCGTACGTCCTTAAGAAGAGCAAGGCCCTTTTCCGGATCCGTCTTCATCTTCTTATGGTTATACATGGAGACATCGTATTCCGGCACCTCCTGGAAGAAGTCCACATGGGCCTCGATATCCGGGAACACCTCGATTCTGGTCTTTACCATGGCTGCGATCTTCCTCAGATCCAGGGGACGGCTGATGACCTTTTTCAGATAGGGCTCCGCCATGGTATAGAAACGCTCGAAGTCCATCTTCTTGATGTATTCTCCGTTCATCCAGCGCAGCTTCACCATGTCGAACACGGCAGGGCTCTTGGAGATACGGTGATAATCGAATTCCTTTACCAGCTCCTCCAGGGTGAACATCTCCTCATCGGACTCCGGAGACCAGCCCAGAAGTGCCACGAAATTCACCACAGCCTCCGGCAGGAAGCCCTGGTCCACCAGATCCTCAAAGGAGGAATGGCCGCTGCGCTTGGAAAGCTTCTTGTGGTTCTCGTCCGTGATCAGCGGGCAGTGAACATAAACCGGTACCTCCCAGCCAAAGGCGTCATAGAGACGGTTGTACTTCGGGGCGGAGGACAGGTATTCATTTCCCCTTACCACGTGGGTGATTCCCATCAGATGGTCGTCCACCACATTGGCAAAGTTATAGGTGGGAAAGCCATCGGACTTGATCAGGACCATGTCGTCCAGCTCAGCATTGTCCACGGTGATGTCTCCGTAAAGCTCGTCGTGGAAGGTGGTGGTGCCTTCCCGCGGGTTATTCTGACGGATCACATAGGGCATGCCTTTTTTCAGGTTCTCTTCCACTTCCTCCCTGGAAAGGGACAGGCAGTGCTTATCGTACTGCATGATCTCCTCGCCGTTTACGGTCTTCTTCAGGGACTCCAGACGCTCCTGGGTGCAGAAGCAGTAATAGGCCTCACCCTTCTCCACCAGCATCTTTGCATACTTCAGATAGATCCCCTGGGCCTGACGTTCAGACTGTACATAGGGGCCGCAGCCTCCGTCCTTGTCCGGTCCTTCATCGTGGATCAGTCCCGTTTCCTGAAGGGTCCGGTTGATGATGTCAACGGCTCCCTCCACCTCACGTTCCTGGTCCGTATCCTCGATGCGAAGGAGGAAATCTCCTCCCTCATGCTTGGCGATCAGATAGGCATAAAGCGCCGTTCTCAGGTTTCCCACATGCATCCGCCCTGTGGGAGAGGGCGCGTAACGTGTACGAATTTTCATGATTTGCTCCTATTTGTTATTTTCCCTTTTCCTTTGCCCATTTCATGGTATAGAAGGGCACGAACTTGTTCTGGGCCCAGATCTCGTTCATCTCAGAAGCGGGCACCGGAGCCTCCGTTCTTCCCACCTCCAGGGTCACGGAGGTGGAGGGATTCTGGTTCAGCTGCACATAGTCCTTGAAGCCGCCGCCCCCTGAAGAGTAGGCCAGCTGATAGCCTGTCAGGGCGCTGAGATTGTGGGCCAGATCCCTGGAATGCTCCCGCAGCTTGTTATGCTCGATGTCCCAGTAGATCACATTTCCCATGGAGTGGTAGTTGACCACTGCCTTGAAGTCATGGGAGCTGTAAAGGGACATCAGGGCCTTTGTCTCCGGCTCGGAACCGGCATAGGGTCCCTTATAGCCGCTGTAGGAGCCCTGAATGGCAGTTCCCGAAGCAGTATCCCATGCTGCAGGGAAGTTCTGGTTCAGGTCCACGCCTGCCGCATTGGCCTTGAATCTGCGGCAGTACTCTCCGAACTCATAGGAGGTACGCTGGTTGCTCAGGTCATACTGGTAGGCTGTGCTGATATTGTTCTGCAGCTGCTGGGAGGAAAGGGCTCCTGATCCCAGCTGGCTGATTGTGACACCGTCAGGGTTTACCATGGGGACATAACGGATGCAGACCTGGGAAAACCAGTCTGAGAGAGGTCTTCCGTCAAAGGATCCGTTCTGTTCCCAGGCATAAAGCATATATTCTACCTGCTTCATGGCAAGATTGGCGGTGATGTGTTCCCTGGCATGGATGGCCGCCGTAAAGAGCACCTGTACGGAGGCATTGGGGTCTCCCATGACGATCTCATAGATATCCCTTCCGTCCCGGCTCTTTCCGATGCTGTGATAGCTCATCTTCCCCCTGTATTTCTGGGAGAGCACATCCATATCATGGAACATATAATCGTAGGTATAGTTGTCCACGGTCTTTACCACCGGGTCCGCCACTTCCATCTCCGAGGCGGCGGTGCAGCCTGCAGGTACCAGGGAGGAAACCGTCATGCCTCCCAGACCCAGACCTCCGGTGGAGGCATAGTCTGCCGCGTCCAGGCTTACGCCGCTGTCAGGGGCACCGGCGGACAGACCGACGCCGGGTCCCTGCTGGACCCCGGCGCCTCCTGAATAATATACATCTGCAGCCGCAGGGAAGCCTGCGGGGATGCTGAGGCATCCCGCAAGGACCAGGGCCGCATATCTCTTCCACTGTTTCTTCATTATCTGTTTCTGTTTATCCTGCTATGACGGAAGGGATCAATCCTCGGAATGGCCCTCGCCGTCCCTGTGATCGTTTTTCCTCTTTCTCCAGGTTCCGTTGATGTCGGAGGGACGCATGGACAGGTCGATCTTTCCGCCGATCTTATCCACCTTGATCACCTTCACGGTAACCTCGTCTCCCAGCTTCACCACATCCTCTACCTTGCCCACACGGCTGTCAGCAAGCTTGGAGATATGGATCAGGCCCTTCTTGTTGGGAGCAAGCTCCACCTGGGCGCCGAAGGAAAGGATGTTGACTACCTTTCCGGTCATGATCATACCCACCTCGATCTCCCGAACGATGTTCTCGATGATCTCGATGGCCTTTTCAATCATTGCCTGATCCGTACCGCATACGGATACCCGTCCGTCATCCTCGATGTCAATGGATACGCCGGTCTCCTCAATAATCTTGTTGATGACCTTACCCTGCTTTCCTACAACATCTCCGATCTTTGCAGGATCGATGTTGATGGAGGTGATCTTCGGTGCATACTTGGAAAGCTCCGGTCTCGGCTCGGAGATCACCGGTGCCATGATCTCGTCCATGATGTAGAGACGTGCCTCATGGGTGCGGTGGATGGCCTCCTCCACGATGGGTCTTGTAAGGCCGTGGATCTTGATATCCATCTGGATGGCGGTGATGCCCTTCTTGGTTCCTGCCACCTTGAAGTCCATGTCTCCGAAGAAGTCCTCCAGGCCCTGGATATCCGTCAGGACGATATAATCGTCATCCGTGTCGCCGGTAACCAGGCCGCAGGAGATACCTGCAACAGCTGCCTTGATGGGCACGCCTGCCGCCATAAGGGACAGGGAGGAAGCACATACGGAGGCCTGGGAGGTGGAGCCGTTGGACTCCATGGTCTCGGAAACCGTACGGATCGCATAGGGGAACTCATCCTCGCTGGGCAGCACCGGGATCAGGGCCTTCTCGGCAAGGGCGCCGTGGCCAATCTCTCTTCTTCCCGGTCCTCTGGATACCTTGGTCTCTCCAACGGAATAGGAGGGGAAGTTATAGTTATGCATATAGCGCTTGGAGGTGATGTTCTCGTCCAGTCCGTCGATCTTCTGAGCGTCGGACAGGGGAGCCAGGGTGCAGATATTGAGGATCTGGGTCTGGCCTCTGGTAAACATGCCGGAGCCGTGTACTCTGGGAAGTACGTCCACCTCCGCTGCCAGCGGACGGATCTCGCTGATGGCACGGCCGTCAGGACGCTTGTGATCCCGGAGGATCATCTTCCTTACGGTCTTCTTCTCATACTGATAGATGGCGTCGCCCAGGAGTCCCAGCCACTCTTCGTTGTCGGCGAATTTCTCCTTCAGGCGGTCCGTGATAGCATCGATGTTCTTATCTCTCTGCTGCTTGTCGTCACAGAAAACAGCCTCTTCCATCTCCTCCTGGGGAACCTCGGCCCGGATCGCTGCAAAGAGCTCCTCCGGAACTGCGCAGGACTGATAGCTGTGCTTCGGCTTTCCTACCTCGGCTACGATCTGATCCATCCAGGCGATGATCTTCTGGTTCACCTCATGGGCCTTGTAAATGGCGTCGATCATCACCTCGTCCGTCACCTCATTGGCGCCGGCCTCGATCATGATCACCTTGTCCCTGGTGGATGCCACCGTAAGCGCCAGGTCGGATACCTGCTTCTGGTCGTTGGTGGGGTTCATGATGAGCTCGCCGTTGATCAGTCCCACATTGGTTGCAGCGCAGGGGCCGTCAAAGGGGATATCGGAGATAGCGGTAGCCAGGGAAGCACCGATCATGGCGGTCACCTCCGGTGAGCACTCCGGATCCACGGAAAGTACCAGATTATTTAAGGTAACGTCGTTTCTGTAATCCTTGGGGAACAGAGGACGCATGGGACGGTCAATGACACGGGAGGTAAGGATGGCATGCTCGCTGGGCTTTCCCTCTCTCTTGTTGAAGCCTCCGGGGATCTTGCCCACTGCATAAAGCTTCTCTTCATATTCCACGCTCAGCGGGAAAAAATCGATACCCTCTCTCGGCTCCTTGGAAGCCGTAGCGGTACAAAGCACTGTCGTATCTCCATAATGCATGAACGCAGCGCCGTTGGCCTGGGCTGCGACTCTGCCGATATCCACGGAAAGGGTCCTGCCGCACAGGTCCATGGAATAAGTCTTATACTCTCTGTTCAAAGGCTTTGAGTATGTGTTGAATTCATCGTACATGATCATTTCCTTCCTTCCCCGCTACAGGGGGATCTGCTATACTAACTCTTCTAAACATAGTCCTTTCCTATTTTACCCGTTTTATGGAGATTTACAAGAGCTTTTTTCCTTAAGATAAAGGGAATTCTTTCCCGGATACAAAAACAGGACCCGCCTTCCGGCAGATCCCGCTTTCCTGTGTGTCATTTTTTGTAAGGATTCAATTACTTACGGATACCAAGCTTGGCAATAAGCTCTCTGTAGCCGTTCAGATTCTTCTTTGCAAGGTAATCAAGAAGACCTCTTCTGCGTCCAACCATCATCAGAAGTCCTCTTCTGGAGTGATGATCCTTCGGGTTCTTCTTCAGATGCTCGGTGAGCTCGTTGATTCTCTCCGTAAGAACAGCGATCTGAACCTCCGGTGAACCGGTGTCCCCTTCCTTACGGCCATAGTTCTTCATGATTTCCTGCTTTTTCTCTTTAGCGATCATTCTGGTTTCCTCCTAAATATACTCAGGAAGGGCCCTGCCCCTCCAACTTACCTCCGACAAAGTCTCCGGTGGAGTGCCTGAAAACCGTGCCGTGGCGTCACAACTATGTAATAATATCATGTAGTCTGCAAATTTGCAAGTATCTTTTTTGCTGTGGGAATGTCCTGCTCCAGAAGCTGCTGACGGACCTCTGCAAGGCTTCCGAACTTTTTCTCAGGACGGATAAAGGCCAGAAGCTCCACGCAGATCTCCCTTCCATAGGTATCCGCCTCATAGGCGAAAAGATTCGTCTCCAGGTCCACCCGCTCCGGGTCATAATCCGCCTCGTTGGATACGGTGGGCTTTTTCCCCAGATTCGAGATCCCCTCATGGAGAAGAAGGAGCTCCTCTTTTCCTTTTTTCCTGCCTCCCCTTTCCGGAAGGATCAGGGTCCTTGTGGCATATACGCCGAAGGGGGGAAGCTCCTGCCGCTGGTCCACCACCAGGTTCATGGTGGGGAATCCCAGCACCGGTCCTCCCAGATGCCTGCCGTGGACCACCCTGCCGATGATTCGGTAGGGCTTTCCCAGAAGCTGTGCCACCCGTTCCATATTGCCTGCCGCAAGCTCCCTGCGGATCAGGCTGGAGCTTATCACATCTTCCTGGCCGGAACTGCTCTGCTGCCGCAGCTTTTCGATGATGCGGACCTCATAGCCGTATTTTCCGGAAAGAGCGGAAAGCAGCTCTCCGTTCCCCTCCTTCCGATAGCCGAAGCTCACATCCGGTCCCGCCGCAATGGCCTTCATGGACAGCCGTCCCAGCAGGATCTTCTGAATGAACTCCTCTGCTCCCATGTGCATAAGCTCCTCGTTCAAAGGCAGCTCGATGACGTAATCGATCCCCTGGGCCAGAAGCTCCCGCCTGCGCTCTGCAGGGCTCACCAGCAGCTTCGATCCCACATCCAGGATCAGGGCGCAGGTCCTGAGTTTTTTTTCCTGGGCCATCTGCCGGAGCTCCGTAAAGAGCTTTCTGTGTCCCAGATGATTCCCGTCGAATTTGCCCAGGGCCACTGCCGTCCCGGTCTTGATGCGAAGAAGGCTGTCCACCTCCCCCCGGTCCCGCAGCTCCTCTACCCTGGATAAGCTTACGGCATCCTCAAGGCGGAAATCTCCTACCTGGGTCCGCAGCAGGGATTCCATGCAGGCTCCGCAGCCAAGCTTCTCTCCGATATCATGGCAGAGGGTTCTGATATAAGTCCCTTTGGTACAGTGGACCGTAAGCTCCACATGAGGAAGATCGATCCGGTCCACCGTAATGGACAGGATCTCCACGGTCTTTTTCTTCCGCTCTACCTCCTTGCCCGCTCTGGCATATTCATAGAGTTTCTTTCCGTTTACCTTCCTGGCGGAGTACATGGGCGTCAGCTGCTCATAAGTCCCCTGGAAGGACAGGGCCGCCTCCCGGATCCGTTCCTCCGTGATCACCCCGGGATCCGGCTCCTGCTCCGAAAGGGTCTGTCCCGTAATATCCTGGGTATCCGTCACCCTTCCCAGAAGCATGCCTGCCCGGTAGGTCTTCGTGCCGTCTCCGATCCGGTCCACATCCTTTGTGGCCCGGCCCAGGGCAACGGGGAGCACCCCCTCTGCCATGGGGTCCAGGGTGCCGGCATGTCCGATCTTCCGCATTCCCAGGATCCCCCGGAGCTTCGCGCACACGTCCATGGAGGTGTAGCCCTTTTCTTTATAGATATTCAGAAAACCACTGTAGGGCTGGATATTCTGTTCCATCAGCAGCTTGTCATATCTTGTGTCCAATCCGTTCCCCCTGTTTTCCTCATTTCAAAGCGCCGGTCAGGGCTCCAGCTGTTTCCGGAGCTCCGCGCTGATCTTCTCGATATTCTGTGACGGGCTGGGTGACATGAAGCACCCGGCTGCCTTTACGTGTCCGCCGCCTCCGAAGGCCTGGGCGATACGGCTCACATCCACCTGGTCCGAATTGGACCTGAGGCTTACCTTATACTGCCGGTTCTGGGTCTGATACATGAACACGGCACAGAGGGATCCCCTGGTGGTCCGAAGCTCGTCGATGATTCCGTCCATGTCCTTGTTCGTAACCCCGTAGAGCTTCATGGTCTCTGCGCTGACATAGCTGAATACGAGCCGGCCCTCCAGCAGGGACTGCATCTCCGAAAGGGCCCTGCCCAGGATCAGCTTCTGATTCAGGTTCATGGCAAAGAAGGAGTCGTCTATGATCTCTCCGAAGTCAATGCCGAAGTCCATGCAGGCCCCTGCGATCTCCATGGTGTGTCTGGAGGTACAGGAATAGCGGAATACCCCCGTATCATGGACAAGTCCCGTATAAATGCACTCTGCCACCTTCCGGTCTATGTAGGCCGGTTCCATCAGGTCGTAGACCACCTCACTGGTGGAGGAAGCCTCCGGAAGGATCCGGCAGACGTCTGCAAATCCGTTGTTGGTGATATGATGGTCCGCACAGAAGCTCTCCTTGGCCAGCTTCTGATAGCGCAGGAATTTTCCCAGGCGCTTGTCATCCGCACAGTCACAGATAATGCACAGATCATAGGCCTTCCCCTCATCCGGATCGTGGCAGATCCGGTCATAGCCGGGAAGGTATGCGAACTTCTCGGAGAATTCCTCCAGGTATACCTTCGTTTCCTTGGAAAGGCCCTCTGCGGCGCAGAGGTTTCCAATATAGTTCCAGACTCCCAGGGTAGATCCTGCACAGTCTCCGTCCGGTCCGATATGGCCCAGGATACAGATGCTCTCCGCTTCCCGGATCATCCGGCTAAATACCTCCCCGGTCCTTTCCTCTTCCATATCAGATCCCTTCTTCGTCCTCTGCAGCCTCCGGCGTCTCCTCCGGAAGCTCTCCGCTCTTCTGCCGTTCCTGTGCCGCCAGCGCCTCGATGCGCATGGACATCTCAACACCGTATTCGATGCTGTGGTCCTCCACAAACTGCAGCACAGGAGTCTTTCTCAGATTGACTCTGTGGGCCAGCTCACGGCGGATATAGCCCTCCGCGTTCTTAAGGCCCTCTACGGTCCTGGTGAGGCCCTCTCCCCCATCCAGGGTGGAGATATAGCATTTGCAGAACTGCAGATCCGGAGTCACCTCCACCCGGGTGATGCTCAGGAGGGGATCCACTCTGGGATCCTTTACCCCCTCCCGGATAATGCAGGAGAGTTCCCGCATCACCTCACCGTTGATTCTGTTGTTCTTGATACTGCCTTTTTTCATTCTGCTCCTTTATCAGTCAGACTTCTTGGGAGTTCTGGGAACTTCCACCATCTTGTATGCCTCGATGTTGTCGTCCTCCATCACGTCTCCAAAGCCTTCAAATACCATACCGCATTCAAATCCGGTCTTCACTTCCTTCACCTCATCCTTGAAGTGCTTCAGGGAAGCGATGTTTCCGTCAAAGATCTGCTTGTCGCCGCGGTAAATACGTGCCTTTGCGCCTCTCTCAATGGAGCCGTCCGTTACATAGCAGCCCGCAATGGTTCCCACACCGGAAGCCTTGAAGATCTGCCGTACGATGGCGCGGCCGATGTTCTTCTCCTCGTAAACCGGAGCCAGCATGCCCGTAAGGGCTGCCTCCAGGTCCTCGATGGCCTGGTAGATGACCTTGTACAGGCGGATATCCACCTTCTCATGCTCTGCGGTGCTCTTTGCCGTGGCATCCGGCTTTACGTTGAAGCCGATGATGATGGCGTTTGCCGCAGAAGCCAGGCTTACATCGGATTCATTGATGTTTCCGACACCCGCATGGATCACCTTAACGGCAACCTCCTCATTGGACAGCTTGCCGAGGGACTGCTTCACAGCCTCCACGGAGCCCTGTACGTCTGCCTTGATGATGATAGGAAGCTCCTTCACGTTTCCTGCCTGGATTTCTGAGAACAGATCGTCCAGGTTCATCTTCTGCTTGGTCTCCTCCAGCATCTTCTGCTTGTGCTCCGCAATGAAGGTCTCCGCGATGGAACGGGCTTCCTTCTCGCTGTCACAGCCCATGAATACCTCTCCGGCATTGGGAACGTCGTTCAGGCCAAGGATCTCCACCGGTGTGGAGGGGCCTGCCTTCTTGACGCGGTTGCCCTTATCGTCCACCATGGCTCTGACCTTACCGAAGCAGGCTCCGGCGGCGATATTGTCTCCCACCTTCAGGGTACCCTTCTGAACCAGGACTGTAGCCACAGGTCCCCGGCCCTTATCCAGCTGCGCCTCGATCACAAGGCCCCTTGCCTTTCTGTTGGGGTTGGCCTTGAGCTCCAGCACGTCTGCCTCCAGAAGGATCATCTCCAGAAGGTCGCTGATGCCCTCGCCGGTCTTTGCGGATACGGGCACCATGGTGGTGGATCCGCCCCAGTCCTCGGCGATGAGCTCATGCTCTGCAAGCTCCTGCTTGACTCTTTCCAGATTTGCTCCCGGCTTATCGATCTTGTTGATGGCCACCACGATCTCTACTCCTGCAGCCCTTGCATGGCTGATGGCCTCGATGGTCTGGGGCTTTACGCCGTCATCCGCTGCAACCACCAGAACGGCGATATCCGTTGACTGGGCGCCTCTGAGACGCATGGCCGTGAATGCTTCGTGGCCCGGCGTATCCAGGAAGGTGATCTTCCGGTCTCCGATGTTCACCACGGAAGCACCGATGTGCTGGGTGATGCCCCCTGCCTCATGGGAGGTGACATTTGTTTTTCTGATGGCATCCAGAAGGGAGGTCTTACCATGGTCAACGTGTCCCATAACACAGACAACGGGGCTTCTGGGAACCATATCCTTCTCGTTTTCCTCATCCTCCTTCAGAAGCTCGGCGATCACATCCACCTTTTCTTCCTTCTCACAGAGGATGTCATATTCCATGGCGATCTCCTCCGCCTCTTCGTAGCTGAGGTCCGTGTTGGGGGTCACCATCTTGCCCTGCAGGAAGAGCTTCTTAATGATCACGGAGGGCTGCAGCTTCAGCTTGTCGGCCAGATCACGGATGGAAAGGGTCTCCGGGATCACGATTACCTTGATATCGTCCTCCGGTGCCTCCTTCTTGGGTTCCGGCTTGATGAAGGCTCCCTTCTTCGGAGTCTTTGAAGCTACCAGCTCGTCCTTGTACTTATCCTTCTTGTCCCTGCGGTTATCCTTCTTCTGGGCATTGCTCTTTCCGCGGCCTGCAGAAGCCTTCCCCTTGGGTGCCTCAAAAGCGGGTGCCGCTGCTGCCTGGGGACGTCCGCCTCTGCCGGGAGCCGCACCCTGTCCGGGTCTCTGGGATCTCTGTCCCTGGGGACGGCCCTCACCGCCTTCACTGCGGCGCTCTCCGAAGCGTCTGCCGCTTCCTGCCTCCTGGGGTCTTCTGTCGCCTCTCTGCTGACCCTCTTCGGGGCGCTGGAAGCTGCGTCTCTGCTCGGAGTCCTGACGTCTCTGACCATCATTCGGACGGTCGCCGCGCCGTTCTCCTCCCTGGGGACGTCTCTGACCCTCATGGGCTGCAGCCGGCTTTCTCTGAACCGGCTTTTCTTCCTTTACCTCACCGAACACGGCGGGCTTTACCGGCTTCGTTCCTGCCGGAAGGGGTCTCGGTCCCTTTTTCTGGGGCTGGGTCCCTGCCCCTGCCTTTTCCGGCTTTCCTCCGTGAAGCGCGTTCTTCAGGCCCTTGGGAAGTTCCTTGATATTTGAGGAATTCTGCGGCTTGAATACAACGCTCAGCTTCTTTCTGGCGGGTGCCGGCTGTGCCGGCTTTTCTCCTCCGGCTGCCGTTCCCTTTATATTCTTTTCATTGTTCTCACTTGTCATCCGCATTTCCTCCTTTATGCCTTATCCGTAAGGCTTTCTGTATCTATGATCCCGCGCATGCTTTTTGCAAAGCCCTCGTCCTCCACCGTGAGGGAGGCGCGCATTTGTTTTCCGATTGTATGCCCCAGGGTCTCCTTGTCCAGAAGCTCCGTATAGACCGGCACCTTCCGGAAGCTGCACATATCCAGGAAGCGTTTCTTGGTGGGATCCGACGCATCGCTGGCCACAATGCACAGCTGTGCTCTACCCGCCTTGATGGAACGTTCCGTGCAGAACTCTCCGGACTGGACCCTTCCGGCTCTTGCCGCAAGTCCCAGAAGCCCCTGAAGCTTTCTCTCTGCGATTTTATTCCTCATCCGTCTCTACGCTGCCCTCTTCCAGCTCCTGATCCTCGTCTGCATATGTCTCTTCTTCATATGCCTCCTCAGGATATTCTCCGCCTTCAGATTCAGACTGATCCTGGGGTGACTCCATGCCAAGCTCCTCGAAGAGGCCTGACTCCTGGGCCTGGGTCTCGGATTTGATGTCGATCTTGTATCCCGTAAGCTTTGCGGCAAGACGGGCATTCTGGCCCTCCTTACCGATGGCCAGGGACAGCTGATAGTCGGGAACGATAACCGTTGCCTCCTTCAGGTCCTCATCCGCCACAACGCAGATCACCTTTGCCGGGCTTAAGGCGTTCTCGATAAGGTAAGCCGGGTTGTCATCCCAGTTGATGATATCGATCTTCTCTCCCCCCAGCTCATCCACCACGGAGCTGACTCTGGTTCCGTTCACACCGACGCAGGCGCCTACGGGATCCACGTTCTCATCATGGGACAGGACCGCCATCTTCGTTCTGGAGCCCGCCTCTCTGGCAATGGCCTTGATCTCAACAGTGCCGTCCTTGACTTCAGCCACCTCCTGCTCAAAGAGCTTCTTCACCAGGTCCGGATGAGTCCTGGAAACGGAGATCCTGGGTCCTCTCGTGCAGTTCTTTACCTCAAGAAGGTATACCTCTACGCGCTGTCCCACCTTCAGGGTCTCTCCCTTTACCTGCTCGCTTTCTGCCAGGATGGCGTCCGCCTTGCCCAGGTTGATGGAGATATTCTTTCCAAGGAAACGCTGTACCTCGCCCCGCATGATGTCATGCTCGTGCTCAAAGAAATCTCTGTACAGGGAGTTGCGCTCCTCTTCCCGGATACGCTGTACGATAACGCCCTTTGCGTTCTGGGTGGCAATACGGCCGAATTTCTGGGAGTCCAGTTCGATCTCCACGGTGCCCCCAAGGACTGCCTTCCTGTCGATCATGAGGGCGTCGGGAAGGCTGATCTCCATGACCGGATCCTCCACCTGCTCCACCACGGTCTTAGACTGCAGGATCCGGTAATCATAGGTCTCCGGATCGATCTTTACGGTGACGTTCTCCGCTTTTCCGAAGTGATTCTTGCAGGCGGTAAGCAGTGCGTTCTCGATGGCCTCCAGCAGTGCGTCCTTCGGAATATTTCTTTCTCTGCCAAGATATTCGATGGCATCCTTAAGTTCGTTGTTCATTGAAGTTTTCCTCCGTTATATTAAAGCTTCTCTGTTTCTTCGGTGTCAGCCTCTGTAAGGAAGCCCCTTGAGCATACCTCCAGGGTATAGGCCTCCTTGATGAAATCCTCCTGATCCAGCCACTTGCTCAGTCTGCGGGACACCTTGACGCAGTCATTGATCCCTACGCCGGGGGCCTCCGCCTGCTGATCCTCTTCGGCTCCTTCCGGGTCTGCTTCCAGAGCCCTGGCAGCCGCCTTTGCCTCCCGGGCTGCGATCTCCTCCGGCAGGAGGTCGATATAGGCCCGCAGATACCAGTTGTGGTCCTCTTCCACAAATTCCGTCTTTACCAGTTCATAGCCTTCCTTCTCTAAAAAGGTGTTCAGAAAGGCCTCCACACGTTTGGTGTACTGTTCTTTCATCTGCTTTTCCCTTATCCGCTTTTTTCTGCAAAGATTAAGGAGTGAACCTGCGTTCACTCCTTTCCGTCCAAAAAATATTACCTTGTATACTATAGCACGCATTTTTCATGAATGCAAGGGCCCTGCAGGGCTTTTTTGCATTTTACTCCTGGTTTTCAGCCTTTTTCGGCCGCTGCCAGCTCATGAAATCGCAGTCCTTGTTCTCACAGGCATAATAGAGCCTTCCCTTCTTGGTCCGGCGCTTGATGACCTCACCGCCGCACTTGGGACACTTCACGCCGATCTTCTCGATAAAGGGAAGGGTATTCCGGCACTCCGGGAAGCCCGGGCAGGCCAGGAACTTGCCATGGGGGCCGTACTTGATCACCATGTTCCGTCCGCACTTATCGCAGATCACGTCGGATACCTGATCCGCCACCTGGACCTTCTCCAGGTTCTCCCTTGCCTTCTGGACCGCCTCCTCGATGTCGGGATAGAAATTCTCGATGACGGTCTTCCAGTTCAGCTTGCCTTCCGCCACGGAATCCAGCATATACTCCATGTTGGCCGTGAACTTACTGTCCACGATGGAGGGGAAGGACTTCACCATCATATCGTTGACCGCCTGTCCCAGCTCTGTCACAAAGAGGTTCTTCTTCTCCTTCGTGATGTAGTGGCGCTGCAGCAGGGTCGTGATGGTGGGTGCATAGGTGGAGGGGCGTCCGATACCGTCCTCCTCCAGCTTCCTTACCAGAGAAGCCTCGGTGTAGTGGGCCGGGGGCTCCGTAAAGTGTCTGGTCCCCGCAACGCTTCTGAAGCGCACAGTCTCCCCTTCCTTCAGGGCAGACAGGTCCTGCTTTTCCACGGAGTCGTCCTGATTGGAATAAACGGAGAGGAAGCCGTCAAACTTCAGCTTCGATCCGGAGGCCGTAAACCAGTGGCTGTCCTTTTTCAGCTTCACCTGGGTGGTGGCATAGACTGCGGGAGTCATGCGGCAGGCGATGAAGCGGTTCCAGATCAACTGATACAGCCTCCATTCGTCCCTGCCAAGCTCCTCCTTGACCCTGACGGGAGTCAGCTCCAGATAGGTGGGACGGATGGCTTCATGGGCATCCTGTACGTTGCCCTTCGACCTGGCCTGTGGCTTTGTATGGGATACATACTGCTCCCCGTAGTTTTCCCCGATGTACTGGGAAGCTGCCGCAAGGGCCTCCTCGGAGATCCGGACGGAGTCCGTACGCAGATAGGTGATAAGGCCGATACTGCCGTAGCCCTTGATATCCACGCCCTCGTAAAGCTTCTGGGCGATCCGCATGGTCTTCTGGGTAGACATGTTCAGATATTTGGAAGCCTCCTGCTGCAGGGTGGAGGTGGTAAAGGGCAGGGGCGGGTTTTTGATCCGCTCCGCGTTCTTCACCTCTGCAACGGTGATGTCGGCATCCTTCACGGCCGCAACGATCCGGTCTGCCTCCTCCTTGCTTTTTACCGCCGTCTTCTTCCCCTCTTCTCCATAGTAGGCAGCCTTGATTTCCCGGCTGCCGCTTCCGATGAGGGCGTCGATGGTCCAGTATTCCTCCGGAACGAAGGCTGCGATCTCATTTTCCCGTTCCGAGATCAGGTTCAGGGCCACGGACTGAACACGTCCCGCAGAGAGTCCCCGGCGGATCTTCTCCCACAGAAGAGGGCTGATGGAATATCCCACGATCCGGTCCATCACTCTTCTTGCCTGCTGGGCGTCTACCAGGTTCATATCGATCTCCCTGGGATGCTTGATAGCATTTTTTACCGCGTTTTTCGTAATCTCGTTGAAGGTGATCCGATAGACCTTCTTGTCCTTCTGGTTCTCCAGATTGAGGGCGGCAATGAGATGCCAGCTGATGGCCTCACCTTCCCGGTCAGGGTCCGTTGCCAGATAGATCTTGTCCGCCTTCTTCACATCCTTTCTCAGGGCAGCCAGAAGCTCTCCCTTTCCCCGGATGGTGATGTATTTCGGCTCGTAATCGTGCTCCACGTCGATCCCGAAGGAGGACTTGGGCATATCCCTTACATGTCCCATGGATGCGTCCACTATATAATTGGGACCCAGGAATTTTTTGATCGTCTTCATTTTTGCAGGAGACTCAACAATAACCAGATTCTGTGCCATATAACTCCAAACCTTTTAAAAAAACTACCGTTTCCTGTAATATCCGTTCATGGGAGAAGCGGCAAAGCCCTGCAGCTCCAACCGGAGAAGGATCGCAGAAAGCTCCGGAACGCCGATTCCCGTCCGCTCGGAGATGGCATCCATATGCTGCTCCGACGAATCGAGGCAACTATACACTATTTTTTCCGGCTTTGCAAGTGCGGAAATATTTTTGGGTTCCTCCGAAAGGCCCTCCCGTTCCCGGATCCCCAGGCTGTCCAGCACGTCTTCCGGGTCCGTCAGCACCGAGGCCCCGTCCTTCAGAAGGGCGTTGCAGCCCTTTCCCAGGGGATCGTCGATCCGTCCCGGAAGGGCAAAGATCTCCTTGCCCTGATCCAGGGCATTGGACACGGTGATGGCGGTCCCGCTGCGCTCCCTGGCCTCCAGCACCAGAAGCACGTCGCAAAGTCCTGCAATGATCCGGTTCCGCAGGATAAACCGGTATGGCAGAGGCGCGCTCCCCGGAGGAAATTCCGACAGAAGGCCTCCCTGGCCTGCTGCCATCTGTCTGAAGATATGCCGGTTCTCTCTTGGATAGCAGACATCCACGCCGCAGCCCAGCACCGCAAAGCTCTCCTTCCCCGCCGCAAGAGCCGCTTCCTGTGCTTCCCCGTCGATCCCTGCCGCCATGCCGCTGATGACCTGGACCCCGGAAAGGGCCAGGGCCCTGCCGAACCTGGCCGCCATCTGCCTGCCGTATTCCGTGCACATCCTGGCGCCGATGATGGCGGCAGTCCTTTTTTCCTCTGAGGGAAGCTTTCCCCTGACATAAAGGACATAGGGCCTGTCCTCCAGGGGAAGGAGCCGGCCGGGGTAATCCGGATCCAGCACCGTTACCACTCTGGTGCCTGTGGTCCAAAGCCCCTCGTATTCCCGGAGGATCCGTTCCTCCTGATCCCTGCGCCTGTCATAATGTAAAAGGAGCTCCCTGCTCTTTCCCCGATCCCGGAGGATCCCGTAGCGGATATATTCCTCCGTGGGCATCCGGTAGGCATCCTCAAAGCTTCCGGCAAACTCGTACATCTTCTTCAGAAGCCCCTGATGCATTCCTTCTATATGATTCAGCAGATAAAGGGCTCTCTTCTCCCTGTTTTCATTCAGCATTCCGTTCTCCTCCCCACAGTCTGTCTTCAAAGCTCCTTAAGCTCACTGCCTCCAGAAGCTGCTCCTGTCCGATATCTTCTCTGCCCGCCATGTCCGCCAGGGTCCTGGCCACCCGCAGCACCTTGTGGTAGGTTCTTAAGGACAGTCCCTTCTTTTCATAGATGCGGCGCATCAGCTCCTCCGTCTCCCCCGTAAGGCGGCAGAAGCGCTCCGTTTCCTCCGGCGTCATCTCGCTGTTATACCTGGTGCTGCCGCAGTCCCGGAAACGGTGCTTCTGTATCTCATAGACCTGCTCCACCCGCCCTCTGATCACCTGGGAGGACTCCCCCGCCCTTTCCCCGGACAGCGCCCCGTACTCCACGGGCCTGGCTTCTGCACAGATATCGATCCGCTCCAGGATGGGTTTTGAAAGCCTGCCCTGATACATGCGGATCTGGGCAGGGGTGCATCTGCAGCGCTTCCGGTCCGGGTAAAATCCGCAGGGGCAGTTGTTGCAGGCTGCCACCAGGGAAAAATCCGCCGGAAATTCATAGACGCCCCGAAGTCTGGTCAGCAGCACCCGCCGTTCCTCCAGCGGTTCCCGGAGGGCCTCGATCACCTCCCGCCGGAACAGGGGAAGCTCATCCAGGAAGAGAACGCCCTTTGCAGAAAGGGATACCTCCCCGGGCCTTACGGGATTGCCGCCTCCCAGAAGGGCCGGAAGGGAGCTGGCGTGATGAGGCGCCCGGAAGGGCCGCCTCTTAAGGAGGGGCTGATCCTCCGGCAGAAGCCCGCAGATGCTGTAGAGCTTTGTCAGCTGGATCTGCTCCTCCCTGGTAAGCTCCGGCATGATCCCCGGGATCCTTCTGGCGATCATGGTCTTGCCGCTGCCTGCTGCCCCGGAAAGAAGCAGGTTATGGCGTCCGCTTACGGCCACCTCCGCTGCCCGCTTCAGATAGGCCTGGCCCCGGATATCTGAAAAATCCGGAAGCTTCTCCCCTTCCCTGTCCTCTTCCGACTTCTGTACCGCCTCCGGAACCCTCATGGCAAGGCTCCCCTCCCGGGTAAAAAGCTCCATGAGCTCCTGGATATTCCGGACGCCGACCACCAGGATATCCGGCACCAGGGCAGCTTCCCGGGCATTGCCGTAAGGGACCACCACGCCCTTCATGCCCCCGCGCCTTAAGGCGTCCGTCATGGGAAGGACACCCCGCACAGGTTTTAAGCTTCCGTCAAGCCCCAGCTCCCCCAAGAAGGCAAAGGAAGCAAGGAGGGTGCGTCCCCGCTCCGAGATTTCCTTTTCCTCCAGGATCCCGGAAGCTGCCAGCACCGCCGTCAGGATGGAAAGATCGAATCCGGTCCCTTCCTTTTTCCTTCCCGCCGGTGAGATATTGATGGTAACCTTCCTGGGCTTTAGGCTGAGGCCGCTGTTCCGGATGGCGGTAAAGACCCGGTACTGGGCTTCCTTCGTTTCCGGGGAAAGAGCCCCCGTAAGGTAGACCCCCGGGAGGCCTGTTCCGCTGTCTGCCTCCGTTTCCGCCAGAAATCCCTGAACGCCAAAAAGGCCTGCGCATCTGATTTTCGCAAACATACTGCTCCTCCTTATCTGCAGGAAACGGAAAAGAGGGGTACCTGCCCCTTTTTCCGCTTCCGGCCTGTTATTCTGTTTTCATTACTTTCTGGAAAACCTCAGGGATTGCAGCCTGAAAGATCTGCCCTGACAGATGGGAAAGTGGTTCCTGGACCCTCTCCGGCATATGCAGCTCATGGGAATGGAGCAGCTGGGAAGAAATGCCGAAGCGTCTTTTCAATTTCCCGTTAAGGACCGGGTCCCCGTATTTCGGGTCACCCAGGACGGGATGTCCCAGGCTGGCCAGATGGGCCCGGATCTGATGTGTTTTTCCTGTTATGAGAAGGATCCGGAGAAGGGTATATTCTCCGTTTCCCCTGATGGGTTCATAGGCGGTCTCAATGGCTTCCGCCCCCGGAAAGGGCTGCTGCCGCACCACCGCCCGGTTGGTGCTTTCATCTTTATACAGATAGGCCGTCACATGGGCTTTTTCCTCCATGACGCCCTTTACTGCCGCAATATAATATTTATGAAGGGACCGGCTCCTGAAGAGCTCCGACAGCACCCTTGCCGCCGGATAGGTCTTGGCAAAGGTGATGAGGCCGCTGGTGTTCCGGTCCAGCCGGTTGCAGATGGAGGGAGTGAAGCCCGTCCGTTCTTCTCCGGCCCCGCCGTCCGAAAGGACATGCTCCAGCAGGATCTCATTGATGCTTATGTCCGAGGGCCTGCTCTTCTGACTGAGCATCCCCGCCGGCTTATCGGCAATGATGATGTCCCGGTCCTCATATATGACCGGTACGGAGGGAAGCTTCTGCTGTCCTTTCCGCTCTTTCCTTCCGGTCTCCGGTTCCTTTTTCCTGCTGCTTCCCCGGAAGGAGGAAATGGTCTCATCGGAAAGCCACAGCTTCAGCACGTCCCCCTCCGAAAGGATAGTCCCTGCCTCCGCCCGCTTATCGTTTAATACGATGTTCTTCTTCCGGAGCATCTTGTAAAGGAAGCTTTTGGGGGCCTCATTCAGATACCTGGCCAGAAACTTATCAAGGCGCTGCCCCGCTTCGTTCCTGGTGATCTTAAGCTCCTGCATGGCCTCTGCCTCCCGGGCCCTTTCCGGGCCTGTGGTTGATCAGGTCGATCGCCGTAAGGAACAGTCCCTCCGGCAGAAGCCTTGCGGCGATCCGAAGGCCCTTCATGGCGCCGCCGTATACGGAGACGGGACGCCGTCGGAGGCTGTCGGAAAAGGCCTTTTTTGTCACTGCACCGGCATCTGCCATGACCATCTTCTTATAAAGGGGCACTGCCCCGTGCTCCTCCGCAATGTCAAAAAATTCTGTCCTGACAGGACCCGGACACACCGCCGTAACGGAGATCCTCCGGTCCTTAAGCTCCTGGTTCAGAGCCCTGGAAAAGCTCAGGACAAAAGACTTTCCTGCAGCATACACCGCAAACTCCGGCTGGGGCAGGAAGGCTGCTGCAGAGGCAAAATTGATGATGCGGCCTGCCCGGTCCTTCATATAGGGAAGGCAGATCTTCGTAAGAGAAAAAAGGGCGCCGCAATTAAGCCGAAGCATATCCTCCTGGACCCTTCTGTCCAGGTCTGCCACCTTTCCCAGCTTCCCGAAGCCTGCTCCGTTTACCAGAAACAGGATCTCCGGTCTTTCCTCGGAAAGGAGTCCTTCTATCTCCGCCAGAAAGTCCCGGGACATAAGATCCCCGGGAAGGATCCTGACCTGCAGCTTTTTCCCCCTGGATGAGGCCTCCAGCTGTTCCTTCAAAGAAAGCAGCCTGTCTTCCCTTCTGGCTATCAGAAGGATCTGATCAAGCTGCCTGATCCTTGAGCAAAGCAGCTGTGCCATCCGGGCTCCCATGCCACTGGAAGCTCCCGTCACCACAGCGATTTTCTGAGCCATTGCTCCTCCTTTGTCTCTCCCCGCTTAGAGAAAGACGGAATAATCTTCAATAAAAAAGTCGGAAAGCTCCTTCTTCTCCGGTTCCATATCCCGGGAGAACTCGTCTGCCACGGCACCCACAAGCATGCCCGCGGCCTTTCCGGCCCGGATCCCTGCCGGGATATCCTCAAATACCAGACATCTTCCCGGATCCACCTTAAGCTTATCCGCCGCATAGAGGTAGATATCCGGTGAGGGCTTGCCCCGCTTGACTTCACATGCGGTGCAGACCACATCCAGAAGCCCCCGGATGGACAGAGAATCAAGGCAGGCGTCCACCATCTCCTTATAATTGGAAGTGGCGATGCCTGTCCGGATGCCTCTTTTCTTCAGTTCCCGCAGGAACTCTCCTGCATGGGGCTTTAAAGGAACTTCGTGCTTATATTTTTCAACGGACATACTGACCCAGTCCCCTTTGATCTGTTCGATACTGTCGGGAATGGAGAAGTGCTCCTTGAAATAGATGGCAGTCTCCGTAAAGCTCATACCCTCTATGGTCTTCTGAAGTGCCCTGGAAAAGGGCTTTCCGAAGCGGGACAGATATTCGATGTCGATATCCGTCCACATCCACATGGAATCCACCAGGGTGCCGTCCAGGTCAAAGATCACCGCCTCCCGGTCAGAAAGCAGCTTCTGCATCAGTTCTGCTCCTCAGAAACGTCCGGTGCCTCCTGAGCCTGGGCCTGAGGCTGGATCTGCATCTGGCTCTGGGCCTGCTGCATGCCTGCAGCCAGCTCGCTGCGGTTCTGCAGACATACCTGGTAGGTGTTCTGAAGGGCGCCGAAGAGTCCCTCGTATCTCTGCTTTGTGGTCTCCATGGAGTTCTCCATGATGCTCTGAAGGTTGGCCAGAAGGGAATCCGTATACTGAACGGCGCTCTCCCGGATATTGTTGGCGTCGGAAACTGCGGAATCCACAATGGACTGAGCCTGCTTCGTTGCTTCCTCCACCAGCTCGTTGGCCTTTGCATAAGCCCGCTGCATAACCTCATGGTCGCTTACCAGCTCGTTGGTCTGAGCCGTGGCGTCTGCGATCATGTTCTCGGCCTGGGCTCTGGCGTCTGCCAGGATCGCATCCTGCTGGCTGATGATCTTCTGGTACTTTTTGATCTCGTCCGGTACTCTCAGACGCAGCTCCACCAGAAGCTCTTCCATTTCCTCTTTATTTACCAGGATCTTTGTATTGGATAAGGGCTGATACTTACAGCTGTCAATATATTCTTCGATCTCATTTATCAACTGTTCAATCCTGCTCATTATTGCTTCTCCTTTATCTTTTCTCTAACCATGGCTGCGATCTCAGGGTGCACAAAACCGGAGATATCCCCGCCGAAAAAGGCGATCTCCTTAACGGTGCTCGAACTCAGGTAACTGTATTTCAGATTGGTCGTAAGAAAGATCGTATCAACCCCGGGCGCCAGAGCCCGGTTTGTCTGTGCAAGCTGCAGCTCATATTCAAAATCCGTGACAGCCCGAAGACCACGCACAATAGCGGCCGCTCCCTCTTCCCTGGCAAAATCCACTGAAAGTCCTTCAAAGCTGCGTACCGTCACATTGGGAAGAGACGCCGTCACTTTCTTTAACATATTAACACGTTCATCTGAAGAAAACAACGGCGTTTTTGTGTTATTTTTCAAAACTCCGATGACCAGACGGTCCGTTAGCTTTGCCGCCCGTTCTATGATGTCCATATGTCCGTAAGTCACCGGATCAAAGCTGCCGGGATAGACTGCCGTTATCATGGATTTTCCTCCTTTTTCCGGGGTTCCAGGAATACATGCTTCTGGTTTTTATACTTTTTTTCCTTTATGATTCTGTAGCCGTAGGCCTCCGCCGGGCTTAAGTCCCCCTTCAGGGAGGTTTCCACCACCACGAGGCTCTCTTCATCCAGGATGAAAAGCTCCTGAAGCTTCTTCAGTACGGGAAACTCCAGTCCTTTGTCATAGGGGGGATCCATAAAGACCACCGGGCTTCCGGGCTGCATACTTTGGGCAATGTCCTTAAGGGCCGCCAGCACATCCTTCTGGATCAGTCTCGTCCGGTCTTCAAAATGGCAGCGGGCGATATTTTTTCTGATACAGTCCGCCTGGGCCCTTCCCATATCCACCAGGAATGCGAAGGAGGCACCCCTGCTCACCGCCTCCAGTCCCATGGCCCCTGAACCTGCGAAAAGATCCAGAAAAGGCCTTGCAACGATCTCAAACTGCAGCATATTGAAAAGGGTCTCCTTGATCCGGTCCGTGGTGGGCCTTGTATCCAGCCCCGGAGGGGTCTCAAGGGGAATACTTCTGGCTGTTCCTGCTATGATTCTCATCTGTTCTCCTTATGGTTGAAAATATAGATCCGGGGCTCTCCGGCCCTCAGGCACTCATGCGGGAGGTCTCCGCATACTTCTGAAGCTTTTCCCGAAGCTTCGGGTGCTCCTTAAGCTCCGGATCCGCAGCCGTAAGCTTTCGGACTGCCTTTCCCGCCAGCTGCAGAAGCTCTGCGTCATTGTAGATATCCGCCAGGTGAAACTCCAGGCTCCCGCTCTGCCGGATCCCGAAGATATCTCCGGGGCCCCTGAGTTTCAGATCCTGATTTGCGATAAAGAAGCCGTCGTTAGAATGGTTCAGGATATCCAGCCGCTTCCGGGCCGTCTCACTGTCGGAGGTGTTCAGCATGATACAGTATGACTGGTGCTTTCCCCTTCCTACCCGGCCCCGCAGCTGATGAAGCTGGGCCAGGCCGAAGCGCTCCGCGTTCTCGATCATCATGACCGTGGCGTTTGGCACATCCACCCCAACCTCCACCACCGTGGTGGTGATAAGGACCTGGATCCTTCCTTCCTTGAACTCCGTCATGACCCTGTCCTTTTCCTCGGTGCTCATCCTGCCGTGGAGCACGCCCGTCCGGACCGTATCCGGAAGGAACTGTTCCAGCTTCTTCCGATAATCCTGCACATTTTCCAGCTGGAAAATATCCGAGAGGGTCTCCGGATCCCCCTCCTCTCCAGCCTGGGTTTTTTCGATCATAGGGCAGACCACATAGGCCTGACGCCCCTTCTTTACCTCGTCTGCAATAAACTTCCAGGCTGTGTTCCTGTAGGAAGGCCCCACCACACAGTTTTTGATCTGCTGTCTTCCCGAAGGCAGCACATCGATCACGGAGATATCCAGATCCCCGTAAAGGATAATGGCCAGGGTCCTGGGAATGGGAGTGGCGCTCATGACCAGCACATGGGGGCTTCCCCCTTTTTCCGCCAGCCGTTCCCTCTGGGCTACGCCGAAGCGGTGCTGCTCGTCCGTCACCACAAGCCCCAGCCTGTGGTACTCCACCTGCTCCTGGAAGACCGCATGGGTCCCTATGATCAGGTCCGCTTCATGATTCCGGATCCGCTCATAGGCCTTCCGTTTCTGCTGCTGGGTCATGGACCCCGTCAGAAGCAGGGCGGATACGGGAAGTTCCGACTGATTCAGGAATCTGACCACCGTATCATAGTGCTGCCGGGCCAGGACCTCCGTGGGAGCCATGAGAACGGCCTGGCAGCCGTTAAGCGCCACGGAAAGCATTGCCAGAAGGGCTACGATGGTCTTTCCGGAGCCCACGTCTCCCTCCAGGAGCCGATTCATCACGTGGCCGGCGGCCATATCCCCCGTTATCTCCCGGAAGGCCTTCTGCTGGGCTTCCGTCAGGGAAAAGGGCAGGTCCGCCATGAACTTCAGAAGCCGCAGATCCGGTTTGATCCGGTATTCCGCCTGCTCCCGCTCCCGTTCCCTGCGGAGCCCCTCCGCAAGGAGCAGGAACAGGAAGAATTCATCGAAGCAAAGGCGCCTTCTGGCGGCCAGGAGGTCCTCCTCATCTTCCGGAAAATGGATGCTCCTTAAGGCACCGTTGATCTCTCTGAGGCCATATTCCTTCCGCAGCTGTTCCGGCAGATACTCCTCTTCCTGCCTGCTCTTAAGAGCTTCCCGCACCGTCTTCTGAAGCAGGGGATTGGTCACGCCCCTGGTAAGGGGATAGACCGGAAGGAGCTTCCCCTCATAATCCCTGTGATATGCCTCTGCGGCATATACCCTGGGCTGATACATCAGGAGCCTTCCGTTCTTTTCGTAGACCCTTCCCCGGAACACATAAGGAACGCCGGTATGAAGGCTGTTTTTGATATAGGGCATGTTATACCAGGAAAGCTGCAGCCTTCCGGTCATATCGGAAAGATAGGCGTTTACGATCCGCATACCCTTATAGAAATTCAGGGAAGCCTCCTTCGTAAGGATCCCCTCCGCAGCCCCTGCCTTCCCGGGAGCAAGGCTGAAAAGAGGCAGGGGCTTCCCGAAGACCTCATAGTCCCTGGGAAAATTATGTACCAGTCCGTCTATATCAGAAATACCGAGGCGCATAAGCGCCTCGGCAGTCTTTTCTCCTATTCCTTTTAAGGAAGTAAGCTCCGACATATTATTCCACGCTCAGGATATAGTAGTAAACCGGCTGTCCGCCGTCCTGCAGCTCCACCTCACATGCCGGGAAGGCCTTTCTCAGGTCCTGGCAGAGCGCTTCCGCATCCGCCTCCTTAATGTCCTCACCCCGGTAGACCGTGATCAGCTCGCTGTCCTCGGTGACCATCTTTCCAAGCATCTCCTCCGTGGTCTGATTCAGGATCTGGCCCACTGCCAGGATGCCCTTGTCGCCGATACCCATAATATCGCCTTCCCGGATCTCCTTGCCGTCTACGGAAGTATTCCGCACCGCATAGGTCACCTGGCCGCTGGAAACCGTGGAAAGGCTTTCCGTCATGGCCTCCAGATTCTCCTCGGGAGAGGCTGCTTCATTATAATTGATCAGAGCCGTAATGCCCTGGGGGATGGTCTTCGTGGGAACCACAAAGATCCTGGTGTCCTTCATCAGGGACGCAGCCTGCTCGGCTGCCAGAATGATGTTCTTGTTGTTGGGCAGGATGAATACGTTGTCCGCATTGACCATCTCCACCGCCTCCAGCATATCCTCCGTGGAGGGGTTCATGGTCTGCCCGCCTTCGATCACATAGCTGGCTCCCAGTCCCTGGAAGATCTCCGCAAGGCCCTTTCCGGCACATACGGTGATAAATCCGTATTTCTTATGCTCCTGTCTGGTCCGCTCCGGCTCCGGCTTCTCCTGATCTTGGCGAAGCTTTTCCATGGCGGCGATCCTGGAGGCATCCTTGATGAGCTTCTCCTCGTGCTCCTCCCGCATGTTGTCTACCTTCATACGGGACAGAGAACCGTAGGTAAGTCCCTTCTCAAAGGCCTGTCCTGGATGGTTGGTGTGGACATGAACCTTCACCATATCCTCATCCGCAACACATACGATGGAATCACCGATGGATTCCAGGAATGCCTTGAAATCCTGCAGGTCCTCCTCTGAAAGGGGCTTCTCCAGATTTACGATAAATTCCGTGCAGTAGCCGAACTTGATATCATCCGTGGAGAGCTTCCGGTCCTGGGTCAGGGCTCCCGCAGCGGGATGGCTGCCGCCCTCTTCCAGGCACAGATCCACCTCTTCTCCCTTCAGGACTGCCAGAGCGCCCTTCATGGCGGTCATAAGGCCCTGTCCGCCGGAATCCACCACTCCTGCTTCCTTCAGGACGGGAAGCATCTCCGGGGTCCTGGCCAGGGTCTCGTCTCCGTAAGCCACGGTCAGAGACAGAAGCTCCTCCAGCTCCTCCGTCTCCGGAGCCAGTTCCATGATCTTGTCGGCCATGGCCTTGGCCACCGTAAGGATCGTTCCCTCCTTCGGCTTCATAACGGCTTTATAGGCTGTCTCGGAAGCCCGCTGGAAGGCCTGGGACAAAACGGCGGCGTCTATGGTCTCCTGCTCCCGGACAACTTTACAGAAGCCCCGGAGAAGCTGGGAAAGTATCACGCCGGAATTTCCTCTGGCTCCCCGCAGGGAACCGCTGGAAATGGCTTTGCACACCGCCTCCATGTCGCCGTCCTCTGTATCGGCCACCGCCTTTGCAGCGGACATGATGGTCATGGTCATGTTGGTTCCCGTATCCCCGTCAGGAACCGGGAATACGTTCAGCTCGTTGATATATTCCTTATTTGCTTCAAGGTTTTTTGCCCCGGCTATAAAGCACTTCTTTAAAAGCCCGGCATCCATACTCTGCATTTCAGACTGTCCTCCTACTTAATCGATGGGTTTCACGCCCTCTACGAAGATCTCCACGTTCTGGACCCTCATACCGGTGAACTCCTCGACTCTGTACCTTATATTTTCGATCAGGTTATCCGCTACAGCGGAAATACTTACGCCATAGGCCACGATAATATGAAGCCGCAGGGAGATCTCATTGTCATTGATCTCTGTCTCGATCCCCTTCTGCAGGTTCTCCTTTTTCAGAAGACTGACAAATCCATCCTTCATGCTGACGGTCGCCATGCCTACCACGCCGAAGCACTCCACTGCCACAGATCCTGCATAGGTTGCGATCACGTCCTCAGATATATTGACTTCTCCCAGTTTATTACTGATGCGTCCCTTCATGATAACCTCCTTCTTTTTTACAGGCTCTACCCCTTCTTACCTGTCTCTTGCCACATTCTACCATAAAAAGAATAAAAAGGAAATAAAAAAACGCTTGCTTTTTTACCTCCTTTCTGCTATCATACACTTTGTGTCAATTTTAAGTAAGGAGGTGCTACCATGGCAAAGTGTGCAATATGTGAGAAGTCCGTTCTCTTCGGCAATCAGGTGAGCCACTCTCACAGAAGATCTAACAAGATCTGGAAGCCAAATGTTAAGAGAGTTAACATTCAGACTGAAGCAGGTAATAAAAGAGTGTATGTATGTACCTCATGCTTAAGGTCAGGTAAGGTTAAGAGAGCAGAGATCAAGACTGCTGAATAAAACCGAAATGATTACGTTTAAAGGGCTGTCACGAAATGTGACAGCCTTTTTGCGTGAGGGCCCTTACGGGGCCCTTTTTTTATTTACTTTCTTCCGCTTCTCTTCCCGCTTCCGTATAGACCGCCTCGGCAGTCTCCGCCATGGTCTCCGCCGCGGTCTCCGCCGCCCTGCTCACCCGCTGGCCTCCGGTAAACCGGTCCACTGCGTCCGGGATCATATCCAGGAGCTTTGTCATCACATCCTGGTTCTTGACGTTCACAAGCCTTGTGGTGCCGTTCTGCAGGATCAGCATCGCCACGGGAGACAGCTTGGCACTCATAGCCCCTGCACCGTTGGTCTTTGCCTTTTTCCGGTCCAGGGCACCGCTGGCCAGGCCCGCCGTCACCTCGATCAGGGGGATGATGGTGGCGCCGTCCACCCGGATGGGCTCTCCCACCACGGTCTTGGACTGGACCAGGCCCTCCATTCCCCGGAACAGGGCTTCTATGGTCACGCCCATTCCGTCGTCTGTAAGTTTATAATCCGCTTTGATCTCTGACATCTGTGTCCCCTTCTCCGGTAAAATGCCGGTACATTGCTCTCAGATTCCGGTCCATAAGGAGCTTCACCGCCGCCTTGAGCACCGTGATCAGATAAATTCGTCCCCTGATATCCAGATCCGTTTCAAAAACGCTCTCGGAAAATTCCGGTATCACATCCACCTTCTGTTTTCCGTAAACAGGATACAGGAGGGCCGCAGCCTCCATCAGCCGCCCGGTCTGGTACGGATCCGAAAGCCCGATCCGGATAAAGCCCTTCCCCTTTTTGGGAAGGATAGCCGAAAGCACCCGAAACAGTTCTTTTTTCAGAAGCTTCAGGGACTCCGCATTCCCGGGCTCCCGAAGATAATCCCATTCCTCTGCAGCAAGCCGCAGGACCCGGATCAGCCTGTGAAGTCCTTCCCGCAGCAGGTTCCACAGATCCCGCAGCAGGTATTCCTTTCCCTGGATCTTGTCTTTTACACCCATATCAGGAAACACCTCCCTCGATCCGCTTTACGGGGATCCCCAGGATCCGGATGCTTCCGCTTACGGCAGCCCCGTGATGATAAGTCACCCGGAAGCTCACTGCATGGAAGAGCCAGGAGGCCTCCACGGTCCCGTCCGGAACCCCCTCCAGGTAGCTTCCCTCAAGCTTATAGCGGAAGGGCACCAGCAGGATCAGCAGGAGGGCAAGAAGGATCAGGCCCAGGGCCGTCAGCAACAGGACGCCTATGATCTTTAAAATCAGTAAGACTGCCGCCATGATCGATCCTTATTTGTCTTCTTTTTCCTTCTTTTCCCGGTTTTTCTGCAAAAGCTTCAGGGTAAGTCCGATGGCCTCATCCGCCGCCTGCTCCCGGATCTCCCTGCGGGTACCGGAAAAATGGCATTCCGACACCTTGACCTTGCCGGCAATATAAACGCCGATATATACAAGGCCTACCGGCTTTTCCTCTTCCGCCTCGGGGCCTGCGTTTCCCGTAACGGAGACCGCCACGTCCGCATCCGCCATCATGGCTGCTCCCACTGCCATCTCCTTGGCAGTCTGCTCCGAGACAGCGCCTTCCTTCCGGATGGTTGACTTGGACACATCCAGAGTCCTGCGCTTTGCCTTGTTGGAATAGGTTACGAAGCCTTCCTTGAAGACCTGGGAAACTCCCGGAACATCCACCAGCATCGTGCTGACCAGGCCTCCCGTGCAGGATTCCGCAGTGGCGATACTCAGGTCATGCTTTTTCAGAAGCTCCACCAGCTGTTCCGTCTGTGTCCGTTTTTGTTCTTCCATCACATACCTCCTTCGGTAATGACTTTTCTGTTTTTATAGATATAATCCACCAGGGATATTACCGTAAGCAAAAGGGCCGCATACATCAGGACCGTGGTAAGGGCCCTGTAGGCCGGAGCCGCTGAAAAATTCCCGATCATCAGGATGCACATGCACATCTGACATACGGTCTTCCATTTTCCCCACCAGCTGGCCGCGATGACGATACCTGCATCCGCCGCCACAAGCCGGAAACCGGATATGATGAACTCTCTTGAGATGATCACAATGGTGACCCATACCGGCAGCTGGCCATAGGCCGTCAGAAGGATCAGGGCGGAACAGACAAGGAGCTTATCCGCCAGAGGATCCATGAACTTGCCAAAGGTGGTGACCAGATGGTATTTTCTCGCAAGATGACCGTCCAGGAAATCCGTAAAGGAGGCTGCACAGAAGATCAGGCAGGCCAGGATCCTGACGAATCGGAACTGCTCACCGGCACCGCCTGCGGAAAGGTGCATCAGCTTGTCTCCATACATCATGACCCCTACGAAAAAGGGGATCATGATTACCCGAAGACAGGTCAGTTTATTGGGAAGGTTCATCTTCATTCCACCAGTTCTCCTATCAGATCATATTCCCGGGCTGCAGTCACCCTGACTTTCGGCATATCCCCGGTCATGAATTCCCTTTTTCCTGCATGGACATAGATGTAGCCGTCCACACCGGGGGCATCCATATAGGTCCGTGCCACATAGACATTTTCCTCCGTTTCCTGGGACAGGCGCCCTTCGATCAGCACCCTAAGCTCACGGCCGATCTGCTTTTCCGCCTTGCGGAAAGCGATCTCCTGCTGCAGGGCCATGACCTCTCCCCGGCGTTCTTCCTTCAGTCTTTTCGAAACCTGATGACTAAATGCCGCCGCCTTGGTTCCTTCCTCCCTGGAGTAGGTGAAATCTCCCAGCCGATCAAACTCCATTTCACGAACAAATTCAAGAAGAATCTTATGATCTGCATCTGTTTCTCCCGGAAAACCGGATATCATGGTGGTCCGAAGACAGATATCCGGGATCTCCTGTCTCAGACGTCCGATGCGCTCCGTGATCTCCCGGCGGGTGGTCTTTCTGGCCATGCGCCGAAGGATATGGTCGGAAGCATGCTGGATCGGAACATCCAGATAATGGCATACCTTCGGAAGGTCCCTGATGGCACGGATCAGTTCCTCCGTGACCTCCTCCGGATAGCAGTAAAGGATCCGGATCCAGGCGATTCCTTCCACATCATTTAATTTCCGAAGAAGCTCCGGCAGGGACTTTTTACCGTAAAGGTCCACACCGTAAAGGGTGGTCTCCTGGGCCACCAGGATCAGCTCCTTCACCCCATCCGCTGCAAGCTTTTCAGCCTCACGTACCAGGTCCTCCATGGGTACGGAGCGGTAATTGCCCCGCAGGAAGGGAATGATACAGTAGGTACAGCGTTTGTTGCAGCCCTCTGCGATCTTCAGATAGGCATAGTGGCCACCCGTGGTAACGATACGGCCCTGGCTGCCCTGCTCCGCAAAGTGGGCTTCCGAAATGGGCAGAAGGCAGCTTTCCTGTCCCTCTCCCCGGAAGATCCCGTGGAGCACCGGAATCAGCTCCTGATAGGAGTTGGTTCCCACCACGGCATCCACCTCCGGCAGAGTCTGCAGGATCTCCTCCCTGTACCGTTCCGCCATACAGCCGGTAACGATCAGGGCCCTGCATCTGCCTGACTTCTTATATTCCGTCATCTCCAGGATCGCTTCCACGCTCTCATCCCTGGCGTCCCCGATAAAGCAGCAGGTATTCACCAGGATGATGTCCGCCTCCTCCGGCTGATCCGTAAAGGTGCAGCCATCGGAGAAAAGCATCCCGAGCATTTTTTCCGCGTCCACCAGGTTCTTGTCGCAGCCCAGGGACAGCAGATGGCAGGAAAGAGGCCTGCCGTTCCTGTTTTCAAGTTCCATGCCGCTTATTCGTTCTCGTTCAGGGGCTCGGCAGCTGCTTCCGTATCTGCAGCTTCCGTTTCCTCTTCGCCCTCGCCAAGGATGGATACCTTACCCTTATAAAGCTCGTCGATGGCTACCGTAAGGGGCTTTTCCTCCGGCTCCATAAGGAGCTCCGGTGCTCCGTCGATAATCTGACGGGCCCGCTTTGCAGCAGCGATCACAACGGAATAGCGGCTCTTGATCACCGGCTCCTCTCCGTCGTGGGTATTCTTGTTTACGACCTCCATGATATCGTTATAGGTCGGATGAAGCATTGCCATAAAATCTTTCCTCCTGAAATTGCAAAACTGTCTGTGATCCCTGTGGATCTGTATCTGTTTGGGGATCTGCAGCCTCCCGGATCACTCCAGGGTCCGCAGCTCCTTATTGATCTCGTAGATAAAGGGCAGCTTCTGGCTCACCCGCATATGCTGGATCTGGATGACCTTGTGCAGAAGCTCCGTGGAACGCTCCACATCCTCGTTGATCAGTATGTAATCGTAGGCCTCAACGCCCACGGCCTCGTCCGCCGCCCGGTTCATGCGCTTTCGGATCACCTCATCGGTCTCCGTTCCTCGGTTCACAAGACGGCTCCGGAGCTCCTCGGCGCTGGGGGGCGTCACAAAGATCAGGACCGCCTCCGGGTACTGTCCCTTGATCCGGAGGGCTCCCTGGATCTCGATCTCCAGGATCACGTCCTTACCGGCCCGCATCTGCTCCTCCACATAGTCCCTGGGGGTCCCGTAATAGTTATCCACATAACGGGCGTACTCCAGGAGCCTGTCCTCGTGGATCATCTCCTGGAAGCGAGCCTTGTCCAGAAAGAAATAATCCTTTCCGTCCACCTCTCCGGGCCTTGGAGCCCTGGTGGTGGCTGAAACAGACAGGGCGTAATCCTCCCCATGTTCTGCCATCAGCCGTCGGATAAGGGTTCCCTTTCCGGCTCCGGAAAATCCCGAGATAACGATGAGCATTCCCTGCCCTCTGTATTTATTCAATGTTCTGCACCTGCTCTCTCACTTTTTCGATCTCCGTCTTTAAGGCGATGGCCGTATCGGCGATCCGGAGATGGTTTGCCTTGCTGAGGGTGGTATTGGCCTCCCGGTTCATCTCCTGGGCGATGAAGTCCAGCTCCCTGCCGCAGGGGCCTCCTGAAAGGAGCTTTTTCTCCATGGTCTCGATATGGCTCTTAAGCCGTACCATCTCCTCGTCCGTGCAGACCTTGTCCGCATAGATGGTGACCTCCGTCACGATCCTTCCCTCATCGGCAAGGGCCGTGGTATCCGCAAGAGTCTCCCGGATCTTCTCCGTAAGCCGTCTGCGGTATTCCTCCACGACGGAGGGTGAAAAATCCTCGATATCCCGGACATAGTCCTTCATGCGTCCAAGCTTTTCCAGAAGGTCCTTCCTGAGGTTCTCTCCTTCCTTCCGCCTGGCCTCGGAGAAGCTCTCCGCAGCCTTTCCTACTGCGGGACCGATGATCTCCCAGAGCTCTTCGTCGTCCTCTCCCGTATCCTCCATGACCAGGACCTCCGGAAGCCTCATCAGGCCGGAGACCTTCAGGTCGTTCTGGATCCCGAAGCTTTCCTCCATCTTCCGGGCACAGGCCACATACTCTGCTGCCAGCCCCTCGTTGTACTTCAGCTTCTTTGCGCCTTCTCCGTAGTCCTCAAAGGCAATGTAGATATCCGTCTTACCCCGTTCGAGATAGTCCCGAAGGAGCTGGCGGATCCGCGCCTCAAAGCAGTTCAGACGCCGCGGCATCTTGACGGACAGGTCCAGGTACCGGTGGTTGACGGACTTGATCTCCACAAGGATCCTGTGGTCCTCCGTCACCTCTTCATACCGTCCGAAGCCTGTCATGCTTCGAATATCTGCCATATTCTTTCTCCTGAGATCTGATTTCCTTTTGATCCATCCCCTTTGGTTTCCGATCAAAAGGTTACCTGATATTATACTAAATTTCCCCTTTTGGTTCAACCGTTATGGAGTAATTTGTATGGTAGATCACATAGCCGGGAGCCGCCTTGGGCACCCGCTTCAGGGCCTTCCGCTGCACATAGTCCACCTCGATCTTTTCCGAGAGGTTCTTTTTTTCATCTCCGCAGGCCCTGGAATAATAGGCCGCAAGGGCCGCCGCCTCCAGACAGGTCTTATCGGGAAGCTCCCGGTTTCCCGTCTTTGCGATCACATGGGAGCCCGGCATGTTCTTCGCATGGAACCACCAGTCGTTCCCCTCTGCAAGCTTGAAGGTGATCTCCTCGTTCTGGTAATTGTTCCGTCCCACATAGATGTCCACGCCGTCGGAGGAAACGAAATGCATGGGCTCCGAACGGAGCTCCTCCTTCCGAAGCCGCCTGGTCCCCTGGCTCTTCCGGATATAGCCAAACTCGCTCATTTCCCTGCGGATCTGATTGAGGTCCGCCTCCGTCTCTGCCATGGACAGGGAGTTGGATATGGAATCCAGGTGCCAAAGGGTCTTCTCCGCCTCCTGGATCTGGGGCGTCAGGGCCTCCTGGGTCCGCTTCAGCTTCTGATAGCGGTCAAAAAATTTCTTTGCATTCTCCTTTGCGGAAAGCTCCGGGTCCAGGGGGATGCGGATCTCCCTGCCCTCGTCATAATAATTGGCGCAGACAATCTCCTTTTCTCCTCCTGTAAGGCTGTATCCGTAGGTATTGAGCAGTTCGCCGTAGATCCGGTATTTGTCCTTTTTTTCCGCGTCCCTGTACTGCCGCTCCCAGAGCTCCAGCTTCTTGGCCGTGCGCTCCGTAAGTGTCTTCAGGATATGGCGGATGTCCTCGGACTTTGCCCGGATCCTTCCGTGCTTCGCCCGCTCCGCATAATAGAGGGTCAGCACCTCTGAGATGCTGTCATAGGTCTCCTCCCGGTAGCCCCCCTGTAACAGAGAGCTGAGCCTGACTGCGGAAAACTCCACCGGCTCCTCCCCCTCGTAGAGGATGCAGGGGCTGAAGTCCCCCTGTCTTACGGTCTCCAGAAGCTCCCGGAAACGGTCATAGAGCCGGTCCTGTTCCTCTTTTTCAAGGAGGCCGAAGGGCTTGTCCCCGTCGATCCCCGCCCGGAAGCAAAGCTCCTCTGAAATCACGGAGCTAAAACCCGTAAACCTTCCGTAAAGGGCCTTGTAGCAGCTGTCCGGGAAGTCGGAAAGAAGCCTTCCGAAGTCCTCCCGGCTGATCCCTGCCATGGGATTTTCCTTTTTTTTCGTATCCGGGATGAAATAGGTCCTTCCCGGCAGCACCTCCCGCACGGAGCTTACGGAGGGGGTCACATGCTTGATGCTGTCGATGATGGTACCATCTTCCCGAAGGAGGATGATGTTACTGTATTTTCCCATGAGCTCGCACAGGAGGATCCGGGTGCTCATATCTCCCATCTCGTCCAGATGCTCGATCTCAAAAACGATGATCCGCTCAAGTCCCTCCTCCGAAAGCCCTGCTCCCGGCTGGTAAATCCGCCGGATCCTGCCCCCTCCGATATGCTTCCGCAGGGTCATACAGAAATTCGGCGCTGTCACGGGAGAAAGCGCTGTCTCCTCCCGCAGATAGACCATGGGAAGAGAAGCGCTTGCCGATATGCTCAATCTTAAATTTTTTCTCTGTGCCTTCACCGTCAGAAGGATCTCATCCTTCTCCGGCTGAGCGATCTTGGTGATACTTCCGGCAAGGATCCGTTCATTCAGTTCCTTTACCGTGTTGGCCACTACGATGCCGTCATATGCCATTGCCCTTTGCCTCTTTCCTTCGAAATAGCTCTATTGTATCATAAGGCCTCCGGCTTTGCACGGCTTTTTCCTTAATGGCTCAGATCCCCCGTGATCTCCCTGGGGATCGTAAATTCCACAGCTCCCATATAACCGGGGGCTACCTCATATTCATCAAAGCAGATCACAAGACTTCCGTCCTGGGCAAAATAGAAGCTTTCCTCTCCTGTAAGGCCCTTGAAGTTCCACTCCTCCACATCGGAGTGAAGGAAATAGGACACCTTGTCGTCCGCCGCCATCTGGGCTTCCATCTGCTCTTTGATATTTTCACTGATCTTCTGAAGGAGGGCTTCGTCGCAGAGCTCCCCGAGTCCCACGGTCCTGCCGCTTTCCTTATCCACGGTGAAGACCTTGACGTTCTCCGTGGCCCCTGCCATAACAAGGGTGGTCCGCAGGCGGATGCAGAGATACCGCTCTCCGTCATATACCACATCATAGGAGGAATTCAAGGCATAATTTCCTTCCCCGGAGGCTGCTGCCAGGTCCTCCTCATACTGACGGATCAGACCCTCCGCATAGGCTTCGATCTCCTGATTTGCGGAAATATCCTCTCCCGTCTCTCCCTGGATCTTAGGCACCTCCACCTTTGCCTCAAAGTCTCCGGAGCTGTTTTCAAAGGTCCGGAAGGTCACCACCCGGGAGATCGCCCCGATAATGGGCAGGTGTCCCATGGCGTTTGAGATCACGGGATCCACATTGGCAAGGGCCGTAATGATGCAGAGGCAGGCCGCTGCAGTGGCAAGGCCCCGTCTCAGATACAGGATGCCCCTGTTCCGTTTCCCGCTGCTGCTCCGGTTCCTGCTGCTCTGGTTCCTGTTGCCGTCCTGCTTCCGGCTCTCCTGCCTGCTTTCCTTCGGTCCTTCTTCCTCCAGGTCCTTCTTCGCATCGGCGATCCCCTGGAGGAGCCTTGCCTTTGCGGCCTCCGGCACAGGGATCTCCCAGTATGCCTTCTTGGCACCGTAAAGCACATCCTCCATGGGGATCTCCCGGTTTTCTGTTTCCTTATGATTCATCATCTGTTCCTTCATCATCCTATCTCCTGTTCTTTTCTGCTGTTCATTTCCGCTGTCCGGCCTTATCTCCGTCCTTAAGCTGAAAGCCTTGTGCGGAGCCGTTCCAGCAGCCTGTAATAGCGGGTCTTTACCGTGTTCTCATTCTCCCCCAGGATCTCACTGATCCCGGAAAAGGACAGTTCCTCGAAAAAACGAAGCAAAAGCAGAGTCCTGTCCTTCTCCGGAAGCTCCTTAAGGGCCGCTGCCAGGTCCGGATCCGGGATCCGGTCCTCCGTCCAGCTTCCGGAGAGCTCTTCCTCCGGTGCCAGGCGTTTTTTCTTTCTCAGAAGATCCAGGGCGGTGTTTACCACGATCCGATAGATCCAGGTGCCTGCAAACTCCGGATTTTTCAGGCTGCCTGCATTCCGGATGGCCTGGTAAGCACTTTCCTGAATGATGTCCAGGGCGTCTGCCTCATTTCCCGTATAACTGTAAGCCAGACGGTAATAGGCCTCGTAGTTTGAAAGAAGGGCTTCCTCCACTTCTTTCCTGAAAGCTGTTTCCATGATGTCCTCCTCATTGTGTTCTGTCTGTTAGACGCAGATCCCCGGTAAATAGTTTCAGATGATTTTTATTTTTTCATCGTCGCTATGATATTATACCTGCAATTGTACATGATCAAGTACCGTATTTTTATACAGGCAGCCTCTCTTGCCTTTTTTCTGACTTTATGGTATTTTTTTAATGTTATGAAAAAATCGAAGCAACAGAGAAACGAACAAATGCACATAAAATAAGAGGACCTGCAAAGGGTCCTCTTTTTTTGCGCTTTATTCCGCTAAATCACTACTCTGTTAATAAACAGAAAGAAGGTCTTACGATTATGCCGGCTTTAAGCTCACTCAATTCCACTTCCCTGAAAAAGCAGCTCAGGAATCTGTTTCTGATCCTCCTGGGCAACACGGTCTATGCTCTGGGCATCGTCCTCTTCGTCCTGCCTCAGCACCTGATCACGGGGGGCACCACGGGACTGGCCCTTTCCATGGATCATTTTTTCGGCGTCCCCATCTCCATCTTCGTCTTCTGCTTTAATCTGATCATGTTTATCCTGGGGGCTCTTATCCTTGGCAAGGCATTTGCCCTCACCACCCTGATCAGCACCTTCTATTATCCCTTTATCCTGGGGATCCTCCAGGGCATTCCTGCACTGGCTGCAGGCTTTACCCAGGATGAGATGCTGGCCACCATCTTTGCAGGCCTTATGATCGGCTTCGGAATCGGTGTGGTGATCCGGGCAGGTGCCTCCACAGGCGGTATGGATATCCCGCCCCTGATCCTCAATAAAAAGTTCGGCCTTCCGGTCTCTGTCATGCTTTACGGCTTCGACTGCACGATCCTCCTGTTACAGATGCTCTTTTCCAACCGGGAACAGATCCTCTACGGCATTCTCCTGGTGCTGATCTACACCGTTGTCCTGGACAAGATCCTGACCTTCGGCACGGCCCAGACCCAGGTAAAAATCATAAGCCCCGAATATAAGCGGATCAATGATGCCATCATCCAGAAGCTGGATCGGGGCTCCACCCTCTTCCATGTCACCACCGGCTACCTAGAGAAGGAACAGAAGATGGTCCTTACGGTCATCTCCAACCGGGAACTTGCCGCCTTAAAGGAGATCGTGGCGGGCATCGATCCCAACGCCTTCATTGCCATCAGCCAGATCTACGAAACCCGGGGACGGGGCTTCTCCCTGCAGAAGCGGTACCTGAAGCATGGGGCCTAAGCCGCTTGTTGACGGTCTAATTTTGCTTCTTTGAATTTTGGGGTGTACGTTTAAGGCTTGCTGACGGTCCGATTTCAATTTTTTGAAAATCCGGGTGTAACTTTAACGGCAGCGGTACACCCCGGAAAAGAAAAAATTGATTCAGGGCCGTACAATCCAGCTCGAACGTACACCCCGAATCGAAGAAGTGCTTCAAAAAGCCGTCAAGTCTTCCTGAACCTACACCCCAAAATCAGGTTCCTTGAAAACAGGGTGTATCCGCCCCTGAAACGTACACCCCAGATTGAAAGAATGTCCGATAGGGCCGTACCAGCCAAATTAAACTGGACCGTACCGGCCAAATGAAAACAGAGCGGGAAAGATCGAAGATGAAGATCTTTCCCGCTCTTACGTTTTTTCACGTTATTTCACGTTGTTTCGCGCTGTTCCGCGCTATTTTTTATTCCAATTCAAGTTTTCCGGTGTACAGCTGATAATAAGTGCCCTTTTCCTTGATTAGGTCCTCGTGGTCGCCCCGCTCGATGATCCGCCCGTGCTCCAGCACGATGATAGCGTTACTGTTCCGGATGGTAGAGAGTCTGTGGGCGATGACGAATACGGTACGGCCCTTCATCAGGTTGTCCATACCCTGCTGTACGATGGCCTCTGTACGGGTATCGATGGAGGAGGTAGCCTCATCCAGGATCAGCACCGGCGGATCCGCCACTGCCGCCCTGGCAATGGACAGGAGCTGCCGCTGGCCCTGGGACAGGCCCTCGCCGTCTCCCGTCAGCATGGTGTCATAGCCCTTGGGAAGCATACGGATAAACTGATCCGCATAGGCCAGCTTTGCTGCTGCGTATACCTCTTCGTCCGTAGCATCCAGCTTGCCGTAACGGATATTCTCCATAATGGTGCCTGTAAAGAGGTGGGTATCCTGAAGCACGATGCCCAGGGACCGACGCAGGTCCGCTTTCTTGATCTTGTTGATGTTGATGCCGTCGTAGCGGATCTTTCCATCCTGCACGTCATAGAAACGGTTGATCAGGTTTGTGATGGTGGTCTTGCCGGCACCGGTGGATCCTACGAAGGCCAGCTTCTGGCCAGGCTTTGCATACAGGGAGATATCATGGAGCACCATGTGATCCGGTGTATAGCCAAAGCTCATGTCGTAAAAGCGCACATCTCCCTTAAGCTCTGTATAGGTAATCGTTCCGTCCGCCTTATGGGGATGCTTCCAGGCCCAAAGTCCCGTCCGTTCCGGACATTCCTGAATATTGCCCTCTGCGTCCTTTTTCGCATTGACCAGGGTCACGTAGCCGTCATCCACCTCGGAGGGCTCATCCATCATGGCGAAGATCCGCTCCGCACCTGCCAGTGCCATGACGATGGAGTTGAACTGCTGTGCCACCTGCATGAAGGGCTGGGTGAAGCTCTTGGTGAACTGCAGATAGGAAGCCATGACGCCCAGGGTGATGCCTCCTACGCCGATTACGGAAAGGAAGCCTCCCAGCACTGCCGTCAGTACGAACTGCAGGTTTCCGATGTTTCCGATCACGGGGCCCATGAGGTTCGCATAGGTGTTTGCCTTTGCGCTGCTGACAAAGAGCCGGTCATTCAGCTTGTCAAACTCCTCCTCGGAGATGCGCTCGTGGTTGAATACCTTTACCACTCTCTGGCCCGTCATCCGCTCCTCGATGAAGCCCGTAACGCTTGCGATGGCCAGCTGCTGCCGTACGAAATACTTGCCGCTGTTGCCTCCGATGACCTTTGCCACGGTGTAGAGCACGAAGATCATGACCACCGCCAGGATGGTCAGCAGGGGGCTCAGAAGCAGCATGGACACGAAGGTCACCACGATGGTAATGGCGGACATCAGCACCTGGGGGATGGACTGGTTGATCATCTGCCGCAGGGTATCCGTATCATTGGTATAAAGGCTCATGATGGAGCCGTTGGTATTCTGGTCAAAGTACCGGATGGGCAGGGTCTGCATGTGCTCGAACATGTCGTCCCTGACCTTCTTCAGGACTCCCTGGCCGATCTTTACCATAAGCCTGGTATAAAGCCAGGTGGCGATCACGCCGCAAAGGAAGATGGTCCCGAGAACGGTGAGGGCCATGTAAAGCTCCCCGAAGTCCGGATCCTTGTGTCCCACCAGGGGCAGGATAAAGTCATCCAGCAGGTATCTCAGAGACAGGGAAACGGATACGGAGGCGATGGAGCTTATGATGATGCAGATGAAAACTGCGATAAATTCCTTCTTATAGCTTCCCGTCACATAGGCCAGAAGCCGTTTTCCGGTCTTCAGGGTATCCTTTGTGATCCTTGCGCCTTTCTGATCGTGCTTACTCATTGTCCTCGCCTCCCTTCATCTGGGATTCATAAACCTCTCTGTAGATGGCATTGTTCTTCAGAAGCTCTTCTGAGGTTCCTACGCCGTCGATGCGTCCGTCATCCAGGATGATGATCTGATCCGCATCCTCAATGGAGGAAACTCTCTGGGAGATGATGATCTTCGTGGTGTTTGGGATCTCCTCCCGGAAGGCCTTTCTGATCAGGGCATCCGTCTTGGTGTCCACCGCACTGGTGGAGTCGTCCAGAATCAGGATCTTCGGCTTTTTCAGCAGGGCTCTGGCGATGCAAAGCCTCTGCTTCTGACCACCGGAAACATTGTTTCCGCCCTCCACGATCTGGGTATCATATCCCTCCGGGAACTCCCGGATAAATCCGTCTGCCTGAGCCAGGCGGCAGACTCTCTGTACTTCCTCATCGCTGGCGTCCTCATCGCCCCAGCGGATATTGTCATAGATGGAACCGGTAAAGAGGACGTTCTTCTGGAGCACCATGGACACCTGGTCCCTCAGGGCCTCCAGGTTATAATCTCTCACATCGATGCCACCTACCTTTACGGATCCCTTCGTTACGTCATACAGACGGGGAATCAGGGATACCAGGGTGGACTTTGCACTTCCCGTACCGCCGAAGATACCGATGGTCTGTCCGGAACGGATGTGCAGGTTCACATTCTTAAGGGCCAGAGGTCCTCCTTCTCCCGCATAGCTGAAGTCCACATTTTCGAAGATGATCTCGCCGTCCTTCACTTCCTTTACGGCGTCCGGCTTATCCTGCATCTCCGGAACCTCCTCCAGCACCTCCTGGATACGGTCCGTGGATGCCTCGGCGATCATGTTCATAACGAACACGAAGGATACCATCATCAGGGACATGAGGATCTGAATGGCATAGATCATGACGCTGGTCAGCTCTCCCGGCTCCATGGTGCCAAGGATGATATCCTCACCGCCGATGAGGACAATGACAATGATCACCGTATACATCATGAACTGCATGACAGGGGAGTTCCAGGCAACGATCTTCTCCGCCTTGGTAAAGAGCTTGAATACCAGAAGGGAGATACCGTGGAACTTCTCGATCTCGTGGTCCTCCCGGACATAGGCCTTTACCACCCGGGCTGCGTTGACATTTTCCTGTACGTCGTTGTTCAGGACATCATACTGATCGAAGACCTGAACGAAGAGGGGGTGGGCCTTCTTTGCGATGAAGATCAGGGCAAAGCCCAGAAGGGGCGCTGCCACCAGAAACAGCATGGCCACCTTGACGTTGATGGTAAGGGTCATGATCCAGGAAAGGATCATCATGATGGGAGCCCTGGCCAGAAGCCGGATGGTCATCATGTAAGCCATCTGCACATTGGTGATATCCGTGGTCATACGGGTCACCAGGCTTGAGGTGGAAAAATTGTCGATATTCTTGAAGGAAAACTCCTGGATCTTATAGAAGATATCGTGCCGCAGGTTCCTGGCATATCCGGCGCCTGCCTTTGCTGCCGTAGCGCCTGCAACGGCTCCGAAGAAGAGAGCCAGCATGGCCATGACCACCAGGATCCCACCCATCTTCAGGATATAGGGAAGGTCACCCTGCTGGATGCCCACGTCGATGATCTTTGCCATCTGAAGGGGGATCAGCACCTCCATCAGGACCTCCAGTATCACGAAGATCGGCGTCAGAACAGTTTCCTTCTTAAATTCCCGGACGGACTTTAAAAGTGTTTTGTTCATAGTCTTAGTCTTCTCCTTTTATTTTGTCCTTTGATATTTTTGCAGTCCTGCCTTCCTGATCGAAGGCCTGCAGGTTTTTCAGCATCTTAAGAAGCGTATCCATACAGGCATTAAGCTCCTCCTGCGGGATATCCTTTGTGAGCCTGCGGTTCATCTGAAGGATGTTCTCCAGGATCATGCTCCGGAGCCCTACGGCCTGTTCCGTGGGCAGGATCCGCTTGAGCCTTGCATCGGTCTCCACGCTCTCCCGCAGGATCAGGCCCTTTTTCTCCAGCTGCTGCAGGATCCCCGTGGCGGTGGGCTTTCTGATCTGGAACTCCTCCTCCACATCCCGCTGGTACACATCCCGGTGGGCAGAGGTCAGAAGGATAAATTTCAGCACATGGCCCTGGATCGGCGTCAGTCCGCTCTCCTCCCCCATGGCCGGTCCCAGGCGTTTCAGCTGATGGGACAGCATGTGGATGAGCCTTCCCGGAGTCAGTTCAAACTCCTTTTCCTGATAGGTATCCGTACTGCACATAGCACTCCTTTCCTGCCGAAAAAAACAGTTAGTTTCCTAATAATAAGCTTCCTAACTTTTGGAAGTATAAGGGGCTTTTATCGAATTGTCAATACGGCAGTTTTTCTTTCGGCAAAGCGACAAAAAAAGGAACCGATGGTCCGGTTCCTTTCGTCACTTTGCAGTTTTTCCTTTTCGTTCAGGAAGATTTTGAAAACTCCGCCTTATTCCTCTTCCCAGTTGGTCCAGTACTGCTGTACATCATCGTCGTCATCCAGCAGATCCAGGGTGCGCCGCAGGTTCTTTACGGCCTGCTCCTCGGTTACGGAGACGGTGTTCTGGGGGATCATGGCGATCTCGGCGGAAGCCATGGGAAGGCCTGCCTGATCCAGGGCCTCTCTGACTGCGTCGAAGTCCTCCGGAGCGGTCAGGATCTCAAAGCTGTCCTCCTCTTCCTTCAGGTCCTCTGCGCCGGCCTCCAGAGCGAGCTCCATCAGCTCATCTCCGTCCTTCTCGCACTCTTCCTTGTCGATGATGATCTGGCCCTTTTTATCGAACATAAAGGATACGGAGCCCGGTGTGCCCAGGGATCCCTGACCCTTTGAAAATGCATTCTTTACGTTGGCTGCGGTACGGTTCTTGTTGTCCGTAAGGGTATCCACGATGATGGCAACGCCGTTGGGGCCGTAGCCTTCGTAGGTGAGCTTCTCGTAGTCCACGCCGTCGTTTCCGCCGGCAGCCTTCTTGATGCCCCGCTCGATGGTATCGTTGGGCATGTTGGCAGCCTTTGCCTTCTGGATGATGAATTTTAATTTGAAGTTGTTATTCGGGTCAGGTCCGCCTTCCTTTACGGCGATGGCAATCTCACGGCCGATAACGGTATAGGCCTTTCCCTTTGCTGCGTCGTTCTTCTCCTTTTTCGCACGGATATTGGCAAATTTTGAATGTCCTGACATAAAATCTCTCCTTCATTAAAATACACGAAAATACAAGCCTGCCTGGCTTTCCCGCGGGCAGCCGAGGCTTATCATAACACTAATTGACTTCAAGCGCAATATTCCTGAGCCATTTTTTCTGCCTGTAGCGCCAGGTACCCAGAATCGCCTTGTAGATCTCCTCGGAAAGCACCAGGGCATAGACCCCGTAGATGGGAAGCTTCCATACCAGGGCTCCAAGGAAGGCCAGGGGAACCCCCAGGAACCAGACGCCCGAGGTGTCCAGGAAAAGGCACATGCGGGTATCTCCTCCCGACCGCAGGACTCCTACTACCAGGATGTAGTTGTACATCTTCGGCAGGATATAGGCGATGAATACCAGGATACAGCTGGATACGTCCCGGGCAACCTCAGGAGTGATGCTGTATACGCTGATCACCGGCCAGCGGATCAGGAAGATAAACAGCATGGCCGCAAGGCTCAAAGCAAAGGACAGGGTAAAGAACTTGACGGAATAATCCTCCGCCCGCTCCTTCCTGCCTGCCCCCAGCTCGTTTCCGAGGATAACGGCGGTTGCTGCGGAAAGTCCGGCCCAAAGGACTACCACAATGTCCTGTATGGTGGTGGCGATGGTGATGGCCGCCACTGCGTCATCTCCCATCCGTCCGTAGGCCACGGAATAAAGGGTGGTTCCCAGTCCCCACATGAACTCGTTGGCGATCACCGGGGAGGCATGGACCAGGAAGCTCCGCAAAAAGGCATTGTTCCAGCCCACAAGCTCCGAAAGCCGGGCCCGCAGGGGACAGCCTCTGCCCCGCATGACCACCACCAGAAGCAGAAGCTCCACGGCCCTGGCCACCAGGGTGCCGATGGCGGCGCCCTCCACTCCCATCTCCGGGAAGCCGAAGTTTCCGAAGATCAGGCAGTAGTTCAGGCAGGCGTTGATAAGGATGGCCACAAGGGAGGTGATCACCGGGATCCGGACCCGGTTGATGGCCCTCAGCATGGCCACGATGACGTTTGACAGAGCGATAAAGGGGTAGGTCAGGCAGGCAAGCCTCAGGTACCTTGCCCCCACCTCGATGGAGGCCTCGCTGTTGGTGAAGATCCGCATGATCAGATGGGGATCAAAAAAGGCCGGTACGAAGAACACGGCGGAGCCCACTATGGCCAGAAGGGCTGCAAAGCCCAGGACCTTCCGGATATTCTTCTCGTCTCTGTTTCCCCAGAACTGAGCCGCCAGGACCCCGCTTCCGGAGCAGATGCCGAAGATGAAGAGGTTGAATACAAAATAATATTTGTTGGCAAGGCCCACCGCCGCAATGGAGGTGGAGCCCAGCCGGCCGATCATCATGGTATCGATGAGGTTGGTGATGGTGTTGAGCATGTTCTGCAGGGCAATGGGCACTGCGATCATGAGGGCCTTACGCAAGAACACCTGATCGGAAAAGGTACTGCTGACCGCCCGTCTGATAGTATGTTCCTTCATAGCTTTCCTTCCTGTCCGTTTCTGATTTCAGGCTGCGCCTTAAGCCGGAAGGATCCCTGCCCTTCCGCCGTCAAAATAAACTCTGGGAACCCTTCCCGTGATCCCGCAGAGGATCTCGTAGTGGTATCTCCCGCTTTTTTCCGAAAGCTCGTTGAGGCTGATCTCCTCCTCTCCGTCCTTTCCGAAGAGGGTCACCAGATCCCCCGGCTCAGCCTCCGGCAGATCCGACAGATCCACCATCATCTGGTCCATGCAGATCCGGCCGATAATGGGACAGCGTCTGCCCCTGATGAGCACCTCCATGCCCCCCTCTGCGGCAGGCCTGGGATAGCCGTCTGCATAGCCTGCGGAGATGGTCCCTACCCGGGTCCGTTTCTCGGCCCGGTAGATTCCTCCGTAGCTTACGGTCTCCCCTGCCTCGATCTCCTTTACAAAGGTCAGGTAGCTCTTAAGCTGCATCACCGGCTCCAGAGGTGTCTCCATACGCACCTCATCCGAAGGATAGATACCGTACATGGCGATCCCTGCCCGTACCATATCAAAGTCCGTTCCCTCTCCCTCCAGGATCGCAGCGGAATTGGAGCAATGACGGACTCCCGTATCGATCCCCGCCTCCTTCGCCCTCTGAAGGAAATCCTGAAAACGGCCAAGCTGCCTTCCGGTCATGACGGCATCCGCCTCATCCGCCCTGGCAAAATGCGTAAAGCAGCCGTCGATGGAGATGCCCGGAAGGGCCGCGATCTTCCGGAGCTCCTCAAAGCCCTCACCCTCCATCCGCATGCCGATCCGGTTCATGCCGGTCTCCACGGCGATGTGGACATGGGCGGTGCCGTAAAGGGTCTCCGCCTCCTGGGAGAGCCCCTCCGCCTCCCGCAGGGAGGAAATGGCCACCGTAAGGCCGCAGCAGATGGCCCGTCTGTATTCTTCTCTCTGAAGGGCCCCCAGCACCAGGATCGGGGCCGTTACCCCTTCTCTCCGGAGCAGGGCGCCTTCCTCCTCCGTGGCTACGGCATAGGCGTCCGCATAGCCGGAAAGGGACCCGAGAAGCCCCTTGACTCCGTGGCCGTAGGCATCAGCCTTTACCACTGCACAGAGCTTCGTTCCCTTCGGAAGGATCCCCCGGATGGACTCCAGATTGGTCCTGAATGCCTCCAGATCGATGGCTGCAAAGATCCGCCTGTAGGGCAGATCCTCCTTATTGACAAAAATGCTCACAGGGTCTCCTCCTTTCCCTCTGCCACGGCCATTGCCGTCACATAGTCCTTTGTGTCTGCGATGGATACATGGATCCGGCTGATCCCAAGCTCCCTCTTAAGGGCCTCCGCCCTTCCGTAAAGGCGCACATAGGGAGCTCCCTTCTCGTCCCTGAGACACTCGATCTCCTGAAGGGAGATGCCCCTGAACCCTGTCCCCAGGGCCTTGGTCACCGCTTCCTTAACCGCAAAATCACCGGCAAGCCTTTTTTCACTGCAAAGGGCTTCCCGGCGTTCCTGTTCAGTAAAGGAACGTGCCAGAAAGGATTCCCTGCTGCAGGCCCTTCTGACGCGTTCCATTTCCACAATGTCCGTCCCAATTCCAAAGATCATGACTGATCCGTTTATCTTTCCATCTTCTCGTGATTCACAATGTTATAGGAAAGCCGCATGATGCTTTCCGACAGATGAACGTTCTCCACAACGATGTCCTTCGGCACCTTCAGGTCCGTATGGGCAAAGTTCCAGATCCCCTTGATGCCGGTCCCCACCAGCTTCTGAGCCAGATCGATGGCTGCAGCCTTGGGTACCGTAAGGGCAACGATCTCAATGTTGTTCTCCCGGATATAGTCCTGGATCTCATCGATGGAGTGAACCTCGATGCCGTTGATCTCGTGTCCTACCTTTTCTGGATCCCGGTCAAAGAGGGCCTTGATCCGGAAGCCTCTCCGTTCAAAATCGCTGTAGCCTGCAAGGGCCCGTCCGAAGTTTCCGGCTCCCACCACGATGATGTTGTGGACCCGGTCGATGCCCAGGATCTTTCCGATCTCCTCGTACAGGTTCTTGACATTATAGCCGTAGCCCTGCTGTCCGAAGCCCCCGAAATTATTCAGATCCTGACGGATCTGGGAGGCCGTGACCCCCATCAGCTTTGAAAATTCATTGGATGATATCCGCTCTACACCCTGGGCGATCAGCTCTCCCAGATAGCGGTAATACCTTGGCAGGCGCTTGATGATGGCCTGCGAAATCGGTCTTTGTTCCATAAGAAACTGCCTCTACTCAAAATAACAGTAGAAATCGCTTCCTACTGTTATTTCCCCTTTCAAAAATAAACTTCTATTATTATATCGACGTGTTAAAAAAAAGTCAATGTTTTTGAAAGAATTATTCACTTCGCAAAGCGTCAATGGGATTGAGCTTCGCCGCCCGGCTGGCGGGCATATACCCAAAGAGAAGTCCGATCCCCACGGACACGCCGAAGGAAAGAAGGACTGCCCCAAAGGAAGGCGCCGCGGAGATTCCCATGGCAGTTCCAATGGCGCCCGTACCCAGACTTCCCAGGAGGATCCCTATGATGCCTCCGATGGAGGAGGTCACAGCCGCCTCGATGACGAACTGCTGCATGATCACGGATTTCTTTGCGCCCAGGGCCTTTCTGATACCGATCTCCCGGGTCCTCTCCGTTACGGATACCAGCATGATGTTCATGACTCCCACACCGGCTACCAGCAGGGAAATTCCTGCAATGCCTCCCAGCATGGTGGACATCATGGCGATCTGGCTGTTCAGTTCATCCAGAAGCTCCGAGTTCGCCATGACCGTGTAGAAATCATCGTTTTTAAACACCTCATACAGGAAGGTCTCCAGGGTGTCCGTGCATTCATCCGTGTTGTCCGTACTGCGGGTGGTGATGATATAGCTGGAGATATTGGCGCTCCGGCTCATTTTGGCAGCCACGGAATAGGGAAGCCATACAAAGTCGTCGGTCCCGCCTTCTTCCAGTTCATCCTCATCCTGCCTCTCCACGATGCCCACCACCTTCAGGGAGTTGGCTCCGATCTTGATCTTCTGGCCCATGGCCTCCTCAGGGCTTCCGAAGAGGGTCACCGCCGTATAATATCCCAGCACCGCCACCCGTTTTTCCGCCATGCAGTCTGCATAGGACAGGTTCCTGCCGGTGTCCATCTCATATTCCTTGATCCCCAGATAGTCCTCCGAATAGCCCTTGATGGAGGTGGAGCTCATGGTCTCGTTCCCGTTTTTTAAGGGATAGCTGACGCTGACATTCGGGGTGATCCGTTCATAGAGGTCCGGATGCTCGTCCACGAATTCGTACATGTCCTCCACGGACAGGGAGCGGGACTGCATATTGTTCACATTGACGCTGATCTGGTTAACGCCCATGCTGGCGAAGCTCTCCACCACCGTATTCATGTAGCCGCTGACCACGGAGACCAGGATGATCACCGCCGCCACGCCGATGATGATGCCCAGCATGGTGAGGAAGGAACGCATCTTGTTTCCCCAGATGGATTTTAAGGCCATTTTAAAGCTTTGCAGCATATTCTTTCACATCTCCGTCAAACATTATCTTACCGTCCATGATCCGCACCACCCGCTTGGAATTCATGGCGATGGAGGGATCATGGGTGATCATCACGATGGTATTGCCTTCATCGTTCAGCTTTTTCAGAAAATTCAGGACCTCCTTTGAGGTCTTGGAATCCAGAGCACCGGTGGGCTCGTCCGCCAGGATCAGAGAAGGGTCTCCCGCCAGGGCCCTGGCGATGGAGACACGCTGCTGCTGGCCTCCGGAAAGCTGTGAGGGCATATTTTTCCATTTATTCTGAAGGCCTACCCGCTCCAGAGATTCCATGGCCTTTTTCTTCCGTTCCGCAGGTCCCAGTCCCGCATACTGCAGGGGAAGCTCCACATTCTCCAGGATATTCAGCTTCGGCAGGAGGTTATACTGCTGGAAGATGAAGCCGATCATCTTGTTCCGGATCTCCGCCAGCTCATCGTCCGTCATCTCCGAAGTGTCGATGCCCCCCAGGATGTACTCTCCCTCCGTGGGCGTATCCAGGGCTCCGATGATGTTCATGAGGGTGGATTTTCCGGAACCGGACTTTCCCACGATAGCCACGAACTCTCCCCGCCAGATTTTCAGGCTGATGCCGTCGTTGGCGTGGACCTCCTCGTCTCCCATGTAATAGATCTTATAGATATCCCGCAGTTCTATGAGAGGGGCCCCGGGATCCTGGTTCCCGTAGGCCTCCTCTTCCTTTCCTTTCAAAAAGGGTAACTTTATCATCTTTCAATCCTTTTAGCGAAATTTTACCGTTCCGGAAGGTTAGCCTCTTGGGCCTCCGCCGGGACCGCCGCCTCCGGGGCCGCCCATGCCGCCGCCAAAGCCAAACATCATGCCCATGCCGCTGTCTGCGCTGTCGCTGACATAGACCTCCTGTCCCTCGGAAAGTCCGGAGAGGATCTCCACATAGTCATCGGACACAAGGCCTGTCTCCACCGGTACCGCCGTAAAGCCCTCCGGTACATCGGAGCGTCTCGGCATGGCCCTCTGGGCCGACTCGCCGCCGCCTGCTGAAGAGGACGTATCCGGGGCTCCGCCCTCAGACATACCATCTACGGCGATGTTGATATCCGGAGCCAGTCCACCGTCCTCTTCCGGACCATCTTCCGGTCCGCCTTCCGGCATGCCTTCGCCGGATGTGCCTGTGGATCCCGTATCCTCAGAGCCGTAGGCCGCTTTCTGCTCCTCCGTAAGAGAGGTGTCCTTTACATAAACCACATTTCCCCGCTGCAGGGCGTTGGAAGGAATGTACAGCACGTCCTCCGCCCGATCCAGGATGATGGTGCCGTCCACGTTCATACCGGGAAGGAGATCTCCCATATCATCCAGGGTCACGATGACGGGATAGGTGGTAACACCGTTGGAATAGCTTCCGTTCAGGGACACGTTGGTCACATGGCCCGTGTAGGTCTCATCCTCGAAGGCATCCGCCGTGATCTCCACTTCCTGTCCTACCTCCACCTGGCTGATATCCAGCTCGTCGATACTCATCTCAAAGGTCAGCTCAGACAGGTCGTAGATAATGGCCAGGGTGCTGCTTTCCGTGTTAGAGCTCCTGCTGATCTTATCTCCCACCTTTCCGGTCTTACTGATGACCTGTCCGGAGATGGGGGCCGTAATGGTGTAGTCCTCCAGGCTCTCCTGCTGCTTTTCCAGATCGTTGTTGGCAGTATCCAGGGACTTCTCCGCCTGCTCCAGACTGTTTTCATACTGCTTGAGGGCATCCTCATAGGAATCCGCCGTCATGGTGAATACCGGAGTTCCTGCGGTCACATAGTCTCCCTCATGGACCAGGACCTGGGCCACCTTGACGGAGGCGGAAAGGTCGTACTTCAGGGTCTTTGAGGTATAGGGCTCAAAAGTACCCGATGCCACGGAATAGATCTCTCCCGTCTGGGCCGTGGCCGTATCCGTGGTGGAGAGTCCGCCGGGATTGGATACGATGAGGGTGACATACTTCACCATCATGCCTCCCGTCATGGTCTCCTCCATGGAGCTTTTCTCTATCACCTGTCCCGGCACCTGCTCTCCGGTATCGGAGATGGTCACCAGCATTTGGGTCCCTACGGTAATGGCGTCCGCATCCATGGACAAAAACGGGAGCCGGAGCTTCATGGTGGTATCGTTATAAAGCTCGCCGATCTCCGCGTTCTGGCCCACACTATCTCCGGCGGAGATGTTCAGGGTCCGGATATAGCCGGATTCCGGAACACACCAGGTTCCTCCCTTAAGATCCTTCAGGGCCTTCTGGTATTCCTCCCTGGCATCTGCCAGATCTTCCTCTGCGTAGGTCACATTTTTCTGGGCCGTTTCGATCTCCCGGTCCATATCGGAGGGATCGATGCGATAGAGCACCTGGCCCTTTTCCACCTGGTCTCCCTCTTCAAAATCCGCCTCTATGATCTCACCCTCCACCAGGGATGTGATGGTGTAGGTATCCTTTGCCTCCAGGGATCCGGAGGAGGTGAGCTCACTGGTAACGTCTCCCCGGGCGACGGTGCCTATATTTTTGGCATCCACCACAGCTTCCGGTTCCTTTTCCTTTCCCTTCAGGAAGATAAAGGCCGCAATGGCTGCAATAAGCAGCACTGCCAGAAAAATGATCCGTTTTCTCCAGCGCTTCCTGCGATTCTTCCGTTTGGTCTTCTTATCTGATTTTCTGGCCTGAGGCTCTCCTGCGGGGGCCACGGCGTTTGCCTGCGCCGTTTCTTCCTTTTTTATCTGCTCCACTTCCTTCCGGCCTTCCTCTTTTATCTCCTGATTCTCAATGGACATCTGGAATCTCCTTCATGCTATAGTCTGCTTCTGTTTCAGTGCCTTTTATCACTGAGGATCTGGTCCCCCTTCGGAAGCGCTTCCTTCACCGCCGCTTTCCTGGGAGCTGTCACCGCCCACCACAGGGGTTCCTGCGGAGCTTCCCGGAGCGCTGCCTCCTGCATAGATCACATTGGAGGTACCCACAGTGCTTCCGTCGGTGCCCCGCTGATACTTGATCACGCCTACAACAGTGTAGTCCTCCATATCATTTCCGTTTGCATCCTGGCTGGTATTGGTCTGGCAGATCAGCACTACCTCGTCGTCCAGGCCAATGTCTCCGTTGATGCCAAGCATGAACTTAACCTCCGAGCTTCCAAGGGCATAGGTGGTATTGTCATCCAGTACGATGGAGGATGGTGTCACAATATTGTCCGCCTCGTAATAGATCTTTGTGATGGTACCCTTTACCACATGGTACTGGCTGTCGCCGAAGTCCTCGCCGTAGGCCCATACCGTATGGTTTCCTTCATTATAATAGATCACCAGCCAGCCGTTCTGACGGATCGCCGACTCGTAGGACATGTATCTGGAGGAATAGCCGTTGAAGTAGAGGTTCGCACTCTCCAGATCAAAGGGCACCGCCTTGTCCAGCTCGTCCAGGGTCCTGACAAGCAGGGGACCGGTCATGCTGGATTCCATGAGGCCGTTGGGGTCGATCTCCCCGTCGGAGGCCAGGCTCAGATCAAAGAGGGATCCGTAAATGCCGCTTCCGGACTTGGGACTTGCCTTCAGCAGGTTATAGAAGATATTGATACAGTCCTGCCTGCTCAGGACATCCCCGGCGTTCTTCTGCCCCATCTGCTCGTTCAGCTCCAGGGAATTGAAGGTGGCCAGACGGGCTGCGGTGATATCTCCGGAGAAGTCCTCGTCCGTGTATCCCAGCAGGGTCAGGACCGCCTTTGCCGCATCCTGCATCTTCACCGGTTCGTCGGGCTTGAACTGGCCTCCCAGATAGGTACGCATCCAGCCCTGGGAAAGGGCGATGCGGATATAGGGCGCATACTGATTGGAGGCGGGCACATCGTTGGCTGCCGCCAGATTGCTGGCAGCTGCAGAGTCCTTATAGGAGGAGGCCTTTACCAGAAGCTCCGCAAATTTCCCTCTGGTCATGGTCCCGCTCAGGTCCCCCTCCGTATTGGTAATGCCGCAAAGCTGTATCACATTGTTCCGGAAAGCCTGCACCTCGTTGGTCACGGAGGCATAGGCCGTCACTGCCGGAAGCTGGAGGCCGGACACAAGGGCCGCCGCCAGTCCTCCCGTTATGATCCGATAGGTCTGTTTTCTCATCATTTCCTCTTTTTCTTCCTTAACGCATTTTTAAAATCGAAAATTCATCTTATGATTTTCTTAATTCTGCCCTATTTTGTCATAAAAATGTGTTTATCCTGTGTTTCTTTTTTGCAATTTTCCGCAAAAAAAGTGCGGTGCTCCGGCTTTTGGCCGAAGGACCGCACGAAAATATCTCTCTTTTCCGGATCAGAACATGGGTGCAAAGATCCGCAGAAGCTTTCCGAAAAGCATCTTGTACCAGGGGAAACGCTTTAAGGCAAGCATGTCGATCTCCTTGCTCTCCAGAAGGCAGCTCTGGAAATCCGCCTCCATGTCCAGAAGGGCCGGCACATGGTGAAGGTAGGCTGCATTTTCAAAATGCAGATAAAGGCTCCGGAAATCCAGGTTTACCGTACCGATGGACCCCCGCAGGCCGTCTGCGATAAACTCCTTGGCGTGAACAAAGCCCGGGGTATACTCGAAGATCCGGACCCCGTTCTCCAGAAGCTCCTGATAGTAGGAGTGGCCCAGCCAGAAGGCGTAGGGCTTGTCCGGGATATGGGGGAACAGGATCTTTACGTCCACGCCCCTCTTAGCCGCAAAGCAAAGGGCATTCATCATCTGATCGTCCAGGATCAGATAGGGCGTCATGATGTGGACATAGTCGCTGGCCGTATGCAGGATATTCAGATATACGTTTTCGCCGATGTTTTCCTGATCCAGGGGGCTATCCCCATAGGGGATCACGAAGCCCTCCCGGGGATGCCGGTCGTCGCAACAGTCAGGATTTTCCGAAAAGCTGTATTTCCGATAGTCCAGGCGGTTCTTCTCCTGCTTTCCTTCCCGGTAATTGCCGTTCCACATCTGGATAAAAAGCATGGTGAAGGAATTGACCGCCGCTCCCTTGAACATTGCCCCGATGTCCTTCCAGACTCCGAAGCGTTCCTTGATATTGGCATACTCATCCGCCAGGTTGATGCCCCCGGTAAAGGCGGTGTGGCCGTCGATGACGCAGATCTTCCTGTGGTCCCGGTTGTTCTGATAGGAAGCCAGGGCCGGCACCACCGGAGAAAAGATCTTGGTGTCGATGCCGTAGCTCTGAAGCTCCTTATCATAGTTGAAAGGCAGGTTCTTGATGGCGTTCATGCCGTCGTACATGAAGCGGATCTCCACCCCTTCCTTCGCCTTTTCCTTAAGGACCTCCAGGATCTCATCCCAGACCTTTCCCTTGGCCACGATGAAAAACTCCATGAAGATAAACTTCTTCGCCTTCCGAAGCTCCGCCATCAGGCTGGGGAAGAAGTCCTCCCCCATGGGATAAAACTCCATGGAGGTGTTGTCATAGCAGGGAAATCCTCCGGTCTCATAGAGATACCGGGAGATCCCGTAAAGCCGCTCGTCCTTCTCCCGGGCCTCCGCAAGGAATCCCGGATCCTGCTGCATACAGCCCCTGGAGCAGACCACCTCCTCGTCGATGCGGTGCCGCATCTTCTTCACCGTGGTCTGAAGCTTCAGATACAGGTAAAACAGGGCTCCGAAGACAGGAAAGAGGATAATGGGCACGATCCAGGAGATCTTGAAGGAGGAACTTCCGTCCTGGTTCATGATGAACAGCACCTCCAGGGCGGACAGGGCCAGGAAGAAGCCGAAGGTGATGGTCTCGTCCAGGAAGTTAAAGGCCACCCAGAGGCAGATCAGGTGGATCAGAAGGAACACAGCAAAGAGCGTTGTTCTGGAAAACAACGCTCTCAGGATCGGCCATGTTTTTTTGTGGGTCTTTGCTTCCGGCGTGATCTTCACAGCCTTTTCGTCCCTCATGGTATGCTCCTTTGTCTTATACGTTATGCTTTGATTATACTCTGATCAGTTCGTAGGACCTGCTGCCAAGTCCGATCTTCTCTGCATGCTCCAGGCAGGTCTGCCAGTTGGTGTCCGGATGGGTATCCGTGAAATGGTCATGGTGCACATGGGGCAGCTTTGACAGCATGGATCCCTGGATCACGGACTCCCGGTTGACTGCATCCACGCAGGCCTGATCCAGTGCCACCGGATCGAAGGATGCAAACATACCCACATCCGGAACGATGGGGATATCATTCTCACTATGGCAGTCACAGTTGGGGGAGATATCCACGGCCAGGGCAATGTGGAAGCAGGGTCTGTCCTTCACCACCGCCTCCGTATACTCGGCGATCTTGCAGTTCAGGATGTCATTGGCCTCGTCCAGATCCGTTACGATGGCGTCCACCGGGCAGACACCGATACATCTGCCGCAGCCCACGCACTTGTTGTGGTCGATGCTGGACTTTCTGTCCGCGATGGTAATGGCATCATGAGCACACTGCTTTTTGCACTTACCGCAGCCGATACAGGTCTCCTGCTCCACATGGGGCTTTCCTGCGTTGTGCTGCTCCATCTTGCCGGCTCTGGAACCGCAGCCCATGCCCAGGTTCTTAAGGGCACCGCCAAAGCCTGTGGACTCGTGGCCCTTGAAATGAGTCAGGGAGATCACGATATCCGCATCCATGATGGCCCTTCCGATCTTGGCCTCCTTCACATACTCCCGGTTGATGGGTACCAGGGTCTCATCCGTTCCCTTCAGTCCGTCTCCGATGATCACATGGCAGCCGGTCTGCATGGGGGAAAAGCCATTGAGGTAGGCTGTCTCCAGATGGTCGAGCGCGTTCTTCCTGCTTCCCACATAAAGGGTATTGCAGTCCGTCAGGAAGGGCTTTCCGCCCCCTTCCTTTACCAGATCGGCCACGACCTTGGCGTAGTTCGGCCGAAGGAAAGCCAGGTTGCCCAGCTCTCCGAAGTGAAGCTTGATGGCAACGTACTTATACTTGAAATCGATATCCATCATACCGGCCTTCCGCAAAAGCCTCTCCAGCTTCTGGGGCAGGTTTATATCCGATGTGGTATGCATGTCTGAAAAATATACCTTTGACTTTTCCAATTCCCCGTACCTCCGATATTATTTTATAGTATTTTTCAGGTGCTAGTTTATCACAAACGGGGAAAAATGAAAAGATGTCCTCCCGGGACAAGTCAGCGTCAGGTCAAGGCAGATCCGTGTCCACAGCGGAGATATGGTCTTCCGAATGCAGGTGAACTGTTTTTCTTCGTGTCCACCCTGTAGGGTTCAGTTTAGGTTTGGTTTAGGTCCAGGCCAGGCCAGACCCGGCTTAAGCCCGGTTTAGGCCCGGTTTAAAGGCCGCCGTACGGTCTGAAATCCCATTCCTTAAATTTTGGGTGTAACTTTTTGGCTTTTTGACGGTCCGATCTCGATTTTTGAAAATCTGGGGTGTAACTTTGACCTATCGCGTACACCCCGAATCGAAGGAATGCTTCAAAAAGCCGTCATATCTTCCTGAACTTACACCCAAAATTCAGGTTTCCTGAACCTGCAGGGGAACCATCGCTTCAACCACCGCTTCTGCCGGAAAAATTCCTTGACATTTGTTTTTTTTTCGTGTATCATATGTGCGTTGTCTATAGTGACAGCGTTGTAGAGGCATCTTCCAATGGTAGGATAGCGGTCTCCAAAACCGTCAATGAGGGTTCGAATCCTTCTGCCTCTGTAGAATCAAAAAGCTCTGAAGCCATTTATATACTGGGCCTTAGAGCTTTTTCTGTTTTCACAAATAGATTTTAGTAGACATAAATGGAAATAAGTGACAGAAAAAAATGGTTACATTTTCGGTTATATTTTTGGGTTTCATAAAACCTATATTTGGTCTTTCGTTTGAGTTATGGGATAGAAAAAGCGGTCACAATGCGTGGCCGCCATTTTTTTACCTTTTTCTGTAGATCAGCTCCGTTATACCATTGCTGTTCCTGACCATCTCGAGGTTCAGTCTGATTTCCTGTCCCTTATCCGGAAAAAGCCGTACTCCTTCTCCCAGAATCGTTGGAATAACCGAGATGCGATAGATATCGATCATATCTTTTTCCATGATCTGCCGGACAATATCAGCTCCACCGCAGATCCAGATATCTTTCCCCTCTTCTTCCTTCAATTCATTTATCAGCGAGCAGGGATCATTGGACAAAAATCTGATATTTGGAGTAGCCAGGTGTTCCCGTTGTGTAAATACATAGCATTGCAGATCATCATATAGCCACTGTTCAGGGGACAATTCCGTCACAATCTGATGATAAGTCCTCCAACCCATGATAACCGTGTCTATGTCCTTTACAAAATCCCTATAGCCATCGTCTGTTTCTACATCCTCCCTTTCTCCCGTCAGGATTCCTTCACCCGTTTTCCGCTCATATGCTCCGGCGTAAGCTCCAGACACAGCACCGCCGGGCCTGAGTGTCTGAGTTCGTTCTGGATATACGCCTGATCCTCCGTGAACTTCGAGCAGAGCTTCTCACAGAGGGCAAGGGCCTTCTCATGGTCCTCCACGGGCCGGATCCTTCCGAAGACGATCACGCTCTTAAAGTGCAGGGGCCAGTCCCCCTCTTCCCGGTATCCCTGATCGTACACACAGTATGACACCTTGTCGCAGGCCCGGATGGCGTCGATCTTATGACCTGCCTTCGCTCCATGGAAATACAGCTTCCCATCCTCCTCACAGTACCAGTGATCCATGGGGACGCCGTAGGGGTAGCCATCATCTCCCAATACGGACAGCACGCCCCTTGGCTCCTGCCGGAGGACCTCCAGGCACTCCTCCTGTGTCATCTGCTGTTTGAATCGTCTCATGCCTCGGAACATGGTCCTTCCCTCCCATTTTTGTTTTTACTCTAGCACATTTTTTTAAGCTTCACAATTCATTTCACAAATCCGAACATCGATGCTATAATAGACGGGCACAATTTTTACACTTTAAAGGATTAAATCATGGAACTTTTTCGCGCAATCTACAATATCCTCTGGGGAGACCTCGTTACCCTCCCCCTTCCGGGAGGCGACTCCCTGGGACTTTCCCTGCTGGTGATGATCCTGATCCCCGCAGGGCTTTACTTTACCATCCGCACCCGTTTCCTGCCCTTTCGGCTTTTTCCGGAGATGCTGCGGGTGACCCTGGAAAGCAACAAAAAGAGCGATCAGGATGGGATCTCCGGACTCCAGGCCCTTATCGTGTCCACCGCCTGCCGGGTAGGCATGGGCAATCTGGTGGGTGTGGTGGCGGCCATCTCTGCGGGAGGCGCAGGTGCCGTGTTCTGGATGTGGGTCATCGCTCTCCTGGGCTCCTCCACCGCCTTTATCGAGGCGACCCTGGCACAGCTCTATAAGGAGCGGGATCCCCTTTACGGCGGATACCGGGGAGGCCCCGCCTACTACCTGCACCATCTCTTTATAAAGGAAGGCAGCAAACGGAAGCACTCTGTCATCGCTTCCCTCTTTGCCCTTTCCGGACTGATCTGCTGGTGCGGCATCAGCCAGGTCACGGCAAACTCCATCTCCTCTTCCTTTGAAAATGCCTTCCGGATCCCGCCTATTTATTCCACCGTCTTCCTGGTGATCATAGCGGCCATCATCGTGCTTCGGAAGAATACAACGGTCCGGGTCCTTGATATCATCGTTCCCATTATGGCCGCCTGCTATTTCTTCATCACCATCTTTATCATCGTGAAAAATGCAGGCCAGCTGCCTGCGGTCTTTGAGCGGATCTTCGCAGAGGCCTTCGGCCTACGTCAGGTGGCCGGCGGCGGGATCGGCGCCGTGATCATGAACGGAGCCAAGCGGGGGCTCTTCTCCAATGAGGCCGGTTCCGGCTCCGCCCCCTGTGCCGCCGCTGCCGCTGATATCAGCCACCCGGCAAAGGAGGGCCTGCTCCAGGCCCTGGGTGTCTTCATCGACACCATTGTGATCTGCAGCTGCTCCGCCATGATCATGCTGCTGACGCCGGAGAGCCTGACCAGCGGTCTTGAGGGCATGGACCTGCTCCAGACCGCCATGAAATACCACCTTGGGGAATTCGGCGTGATCTTCATCGCCGTGATCCTGTGGCTCTTCAGTTTCTCCACCTTCCTGGGGATCCTCTTCTACGCCCGTTCCAACGTGGCCTATCTCTTCGGGGACAACTGGCTCTCCCAGACCCTGTACAAGGTCCTTGCCCTGATCATGCTCTTTGTGGGTGGCCTGGCAGCCTACCAGTTCGTCTGGGACCTGGGAGACGTGGGAGTCGGCCTCATGACCATCTTCAACATGATCGCCCTCTTCCCCCTGGCGCCGAAGGCCCTTAAGGCCCTTCGGGATTATGAAGCCAATGAGATGAAAAAAACTAAGCTTTTCTGAAAGAAAGGAGGCCCGCCGGGGTCTCCTTTCTTTTTCTGTGCGCTTATGAATTGCTCTTATGAAGTTTTCTTTCTCGCCACCACCACGAGCCTGGTGCTGTCCGTTGTGGAGGCACAGGTCTCCAGGGTGATGAGCTTGTCCCCGTACTCTGCCGTAAGGCCCGTGTCATACAGGGAAGCAGCCTTTACCTGCTGCACATAGTAGTCGAACTGGGCCTTGTTCATGTCCCCGATGTAGCGGTACCACCAGAACACGTTCTCCGCATCCTCCGGGTACTCCGGTGCAAAGAATACCGCCATCACCTCATAGGTGCCTGTGGCATCATGCAGGGTCTTGAAATCAATGGTGGGGTTCTTCTCCCGGAACTCCGGATACTGATAATTCCAGATATAGCCGAACTGGGATACATCCTTCATATTGTGTCCGTGGATCAGCACGTTCATGCTCTCCGCCGTGCAGTAGGGACCCGTAAAGGGGATCCCTACCTCATCCGCCCGTTTTGCAAAGGTGTGATGCTGGTAATAGTAGGGGGTATCCGGGGTATTCATGACCGGATAGCCGAAGCCCGTTCCCGGTACCGTCAGCCAGCCTGACAGATCCCGGTTCTGCTCGTAAAGTTCCTTCAGCTGGTCGATGACCTGGGGCTCCTCAGACTTCTCCGGCAGGCTTACCTCGTCCACTCTCTCATGTACGAAGCCCGGGCCGAACTGGGTATCTCCCATGACCGGAAGCTTGTACCAGGGAGCCGGCGGAACGTCTCCCGGGGTCTCCTGAGGGGCTGCCTCCTGAGTCTCCGGAGGGGTTGTCACCGGAGTGCCTCCGCCGCCTCCGCCATGACCGCCGCTGTGGCCTCCGCCACCGCCTGAGCCGCCACCGCCGTGGCCCTTGCCGCCTCCATTGGGCTCCGTAGGAGTCTCCAGGGTGTTGAGGATATTTCCTCCCTCATAGCTTACCTGATAGGTCTTCTCCTGGAGCTGGACCTTGCCATCCTGTTCCCCGGCCTCCAGGACCGTATAGCTGTTGGCCTTTTCCTGGGAGATGCTGTCCACCACCGGCAGATCCCGGAACTCTCCGCTCCAGTGATTTGCCTGGTTCAGCTTCAGGGATTTTCCGGTCCTGCTGCCGTTCTTTAACAGGTACACCGTCACCTCCGGCGCCTCCTTCGGATCGATGCCCTGCCATTCCTTATGAACGGGAAAGTTCCTCTTTGCCGGAGTCAGGACGGTCTGGTCCGGGATCCACTTATTTCTTACGGTAAATCCCTGCTCCATGTCTCCTTCCACAGAGGACTGATACAGGGAGCCTCCCATGCGGATCCTGCCTGCTTCATCCGTGCCTGCTTCCTTTACGGTGTAGCTGATCTCAGCCCCTGTCTCGGAAGCCTTTTCCCTAAGGCCGGTAAAGGTATGGCTCCAGTTGTTCTCCTTCGTAAGGACTGCCCGGTCTATCTCTGTGCCGTCGGCCAGAAGGAGGACCTCAGCGGAATCCCCTGTGTTCCCCTCCCAGGCCTTGGCCACGGAGATCTCCCTGCGGGGCCTGTAGTTGACGATATGGAGCTCCTGGGCCTCCGCGCTCCCCTCCACCGTAAAGACAACGTCTTCCTTTGGAAGGGCATAGCCCTCCGGCGCCGTAAGCTCCCTGAGCCGATAGGTCTTTCCGATCAGAAGGCTGGGAAGGGTCAGATGGCCGTTCCGGTCCGTCACAAGGCCGGTTTTCACCGGTTCCTCCCTGCCTTCCATATAGAGGTCAAAGCTTACTCCCTCAAGGCCCAGCTTCGGGTCATCTTCGCCGGTCTTTTCCACGGTCACATCTCGCTTCGGATAGACCACCAGCACCTCTGTCTTCAGGGCTTCCACGAAGGTCACTCCCCGGTTAAGGCTTATGGCAAAGGAGTTATAGGCCTTCTCCCCGTCCTCTATGGCACTGTTGTTTTCTATCATATTGTGGAGGATGAGTTCATACTTCTCTCCCACCTTGATGGTCTGGCCCGGCTTCAGCACTGCCTTGATCATGGTGACCTGGGTGGGATCCTGTACTTCGCTTTGCCAGGAAGCATTCTTATTGGCCTCCAGGTCCTCTCCCACGGGATCCGTGGAGTAGTAAATGTCAAACTTCTCCTGATCCTCTACTCCAAGAAGGGGCGTTCTGAAGGCAGATCCCCTGCTGGGATAGTTCCCCGCCTCATTTTCCACGATGGCCCGATCCCCTTTATAGGGCAGGATATCGAGGAGGGTCAGCTCAGTGACATTTTGGGGGCTGTTGTTCTGGATCCGGAGCCGGTAGTCGATGGTGGTGCCGATGGAGGCCTTCTGCCCCGTGGAGGAAGCATAGGCCGTATCCGCCTCGGAGGCCAGCTTGACTGCCTTGGTGGATACCAGGACTCTGGGGGGATAGATGGAGAAGTTACTCCTTCCCAGATTGGTGTAGCTGTTGGGATCCTCAGGCCGGTTGCCCGCATCCTGGGTAATGGTGTTCCATTCCTCCTGAGGGGTGTGGCTCATCAGGATCCCGTACTGTCTTCCGTTCTGTACAGCGATCTTATTGTTGTCGATGGCCGCCGCAGCGCTGATCCGGTATGCACCGATATCCATCCGCTCCGTTACCCGGAAGCTGAGATCGTAATAGTTCGTAAGGCCTCTGGAGATTTGACTGTCATTCTCTCCGATACTGGGGATATTTATCTCCTTAGGCCTTGCCATAATCAGGTTTTTGCCCGGCTGGTAATTCCGGATCACCTCCAGGCTTTCAAACATGGAAGGATCCTCAATGGGCTCCAGGCCGTCCGGCACAAGGTAATAGAGATACAGGTTCTCCGGCGCCGTGGCGTCGGCAAAATTCCCGTAACGGTTATGGACATAGGAAAGCCGGGTGGTTACGGTATCATCCACATAGAAGGCATTTCCGTTTGTAATACCAAGATTCGTATTGGCGCTGATCTGCTCATACTGGAGACGATAAACGTTATCCGAGTCCGCACTCAGACCCATTTCCTTCCGGGTAAGGGTCTCGTCTCCCTCTTTTTTCCTGTACTCTGCCACGATCTCTGTCCATGAATAATCATCGTATCTGCTGTAGCCGGGGGCATTTCTACTGATGGCGCTGATGGAGGGCACCTTATTTTCCTTAAGGAGCTGCTTCAGATCATCCACCAGAGCTTCCCTAAGATCTGCGACCACCATGGTATTCAAAGCGCTATAGTACTTATTGATCTCGTCCTTTCCTTCCAGGAGCAGGCCTCCGTCCGGGTACTCAAACACAACGGAGCGGTATGCGGAGCCGTCGAACTCATACCAGTCCTCTGATCCCAGATCCGTGGTCAATCTGCTCTCCGTTACGATGGGAACGTCATCCGTGATCAGCTCCCGGCTTCCGTCATAGCGGATCCCGTAGGCCTTTGTTCCCTGCAGCCTCTCGGCAAAGGCGTCTCCATCTGCTCCGAGGCCCCTTACCACAAGGCGTATCTCCGATGGATAGGAATATCCCGGTACATCCGTCCGGGAGGATTTGATCAGCAGGCTCCTGGCCTCCTCGTCTCCCTTCGGATTGTTGATATAAAAGCTATATACCACCATGTGGTCCAGGGCGATACGGATCTCCCCGAGAAGGGAGTCGTCATAGGGCACGTTGACGTAATTGCTGTCCCTCCATGTTCTTCCCTTAAGGGCACGGTGATCCGGACCGATGAACAGAAACGTCCTGTAAGAGGAAGCGTTGATATAGGCATCCGGTGACGGAGGAGCCACCTTTTCCGCATAGATCCTTCTTGTAACCGACCATGTGTTGGGTCCAAGATCCGTCTGAGGCTCCCCATCCTTCAAGGGCTGGATAGAAAAATACAGGGTAAATACCTTTATATGTTCCTTGGTGTCGTATGCGTTAAGATCCGTTCCGGAGATATCCAGCTGGGCACTCAGAGAAGGAACATTTACCTGATCTCTCGGGATATCCTTATAGTACCGGTCCTTGGCACTCTCGTAGGTCCAGCCGGAGTTTTCCTTAAGCTTGGTGCCCTTGGGGACCGTGACATAGATGCGGCGGTCTCTGGGATCGTTTCGATTGCTGTTGGGATAGGAGATATAGTTTGGCGGGAAGTTCAGGGTCGTTCCTTCCTTCAGGACGAAGTTCTCGTCAACATATTCCTTCATGTCGGCGGGACTGTAGCTTGTGCCGCTTACGGATTCGATAGCAGCCAGGCCCTGGACCGTAAGCTCGCTGCTGCAGATCTCCTCGTCCTCCGGACTGAAATAGGCCTGACGGATCAGAGCCTCTGAGCCGTTCTCCGTCAGCCGCTCCCGGAGGCTTACCTTCAGAGGCGTTGCACCCGTATAACCGCCGTAAAGCTTCTTATAAACGGTCTTTATGATATAGTCCGAGGAATCCTCCAGAAGCTCCATCCTGGCGATCTTCTCATAATTGGTGGAAATGTCCGCGGATTTCGGCTTCGTAAAGCTCTCCTTATCCAGATAGATAAGGGTATAGCTTCCCTCCGGTACCTCCGCCTCATTTCCGGAGACGGACAGCTCATTATAAAGGTAGATGGGCTCGCCTCCGTAAAACCGGTCTTTGCCTTCTGCCAGCACGATGGCGGAGGAATAATTTGTCGTATCCTCGAAGGGATCTCTCGTTTCCGGTACGGAAGGGCTTGCAACGGAGGAGGTGGCCACAGAGGGGCTTGCCGTAGGCTCCGTCCCTGGTTCCGTCCCGGGGAGGGTCTCTCCTCCCGGCTTCGGCGTGGAAGGGCTTGCTGCGGAGGGGCTTGCCTCCAGCCCTTCCCCGATGCTTCTCCTTAGCCGGATCCCGGTCCTTGTGCTGCTTTTTTTCTTTGTTCTTTCTACCTGAGAGGATGTGGCAGTCTGCACGGTTTCCTTCTGATCTCCACTTTCCTTCAGGGTCTCTGCAGTGATTCCTGCGGTTCGCATCCGGTCCACTGCAAGGGATGTCACACCGATGTCCAGCATCATGGCTGCCGACAGTGCCAGCGCGACAAATCGTTTTCCGATCTTTCTTTTCATAATCCTTTCCCCCCTTCTGGAGTGATACTTCCGGGATCCTTCCCCCATAAAAGGCAATGGTATCCCAGTGTTCAGAGATAGTTTAGGCAAACAAGCTTAAGATTCGGCCATAAAAGGCTAAAGCTTTCACAATATTGAAGATCGGATTTCTAAAAATATTTTTATAATGGGAAAAGGCACAAAAAAAGAGCAGGCCCAAAGGCACTGCTCTGATATGATTTTCTTTTCGGTTTTACTGATCCTGGTCCGTATCCTTCTGGTCCTCCGCGTGGAGCTTCCTGTTAATGGCCTCCATTCTCCGGTCCAGACTCGCCGCGATCTCCGCACAGGCATAGAGCTCCCGCTCCATCTCCGGGGAGACCTCCACATCCTTCTTATAGCGGATCTTATGCTCCAAGCTCGCCCACCAGTCCATGGCCATGGTGCGGAACTGCACCTCCACCTTCATCATCTTCTTCTCGTCATGAAGGAAGATAGGCACCTCCACGATCAGGTGCAGGCTGCGGTAGCCGTTTTCCTTGGGGTTGGAGATATAGTCCTTCCGCTCCACAAGAACAATGTCGTCCTGCCGGAGGAAGGCCTTCGCCAGGGCATCGATGTCCGAAGGGAAGCCGCAGATCACCCGGATCCCCGCCACGTCGAAGATATGCTCCTCCACATTTTCCACGGTAAAATTCAGGCCCTTGGAGATCAGCTTGTCCGCAATGCTGTCCAGGGACTTCATCCGGGACTTGATGGTCTCGATGGGATTGTGGTCATATTCCAGGGAAAGCTCCTCGTTAAGGACCCGGAACTTGGTCTCCACCTCCATCATGGCGCACTTATAATAGGCCCTAAGCTCCCGGAAGGGACTTGCATAGGACTGAAGCCGTCCCCGGAGCTCCTTTCCAAGCTCCGAGTCAGGGGCTGTCCTCTGCAGATCACGCTCGATTCTCTCCAACTCATCCATGTGCGCTTCCTCCTTTTTCCTTTGCAGCTTCGATCCGCTCTGCCAGGTCATTTAAGTATACCCAGCGGTCCATCTTCTCGGAAAGCTTCTGCTCCGTTTCCTCCTTCTCGGAAAGAAGCTCCGAGAGCTTTGCGGAATTGGTGGCGTTCTCTGCCATCTCCCGGTCCAGCTCCGCTGAACGCTCCTCCAGGGCGGCGATCTCGCTGTCTATGGTCTCAAATTCCTTCTGCTCCATGTAGCTGAAGCGAAGCTTCTGGGGTGCGTCCTGCTTCCAGGACTTCCCGGCTGCCCCGGTCTCCTTCTTCCCTGAAGCAGCTTTCCGGCTGCTTCCGGAAGGCTCCTCCTGGCCGGCAGCTTCCTGCCTCCGCTTCTCCTCGTAATCCGTGTAGCCCCCTTCATACTGCCGGACCTCTCCCTCTCCCGTGAAGGCGAAGATCTTATCGCAGACCGTATCCAGAAAATACCGGTCGTGGGACACGGTGATGACGATGCCTGCAAATCTGGTAAGGTAGTCCTCCAGGATGGTGAGGGTGGGGATATCCAGGTCATTGGTGGGCTCGTCCAGCAGCAGCACGTTGCAGCCTGCAGCCAGCACCGACAGCAGGTAGAGCCTGCGCTTTTCTCCGCCGGAGAGCTTTCCGATGGGGGTGTATTGCATAGCGGAGTCAAAAAGGAAGTTCTCCAGCAGGGAGCTAGCACTGATGGTGCCCTCACTGGTGGGGATGTACTCCGCAATGTCCTTGATATAGTCGATGACCCGCTGGGAGGGGTCCATGTCCTCCGGGGTCTGGGCAAAATAGCCGATCTTTATGGTCTCGCCCCGTTCGATGGTGCCGGAATCAGGCTGGATCTGCCCTGCGATGAGCTTCATGAGGGTGGACTTGCCGCAGCCGTTTTTCCCGATGATGCCGATGCGCTGGTTCCGGAGCACCGTATAGCTTAAGTCCCGGATCAGCACCCGGTCCCCGTAGGCCTTACTTACATGGTGGAGCTCGATGGTCTTCTTCCCCATGCGGACTCCCAGGGAGTCCATCTCCAGGGACCTGGTCTCCGCAGGGCCCTTCTGGTCCTTCAGCTCCTCCAGCCGGTCCAGCCTTGCTTTCTGCTTGGTGGTACGGGCCCTGCAGCCCCGCTTCGCCCATTCCAGTTCCATGCGAAGAAGGCTCCTGCGCTTCCGCTCGGAGGCAAGCTCCATCTCCTCCCGTTCCGCCTTAAGGCTCAGGAACCTGGAATAGTTCCCTTCATAGCCGTAGAGCTTCCCCCGGTCCAGCTCCAGGATCCGGTTCGTGACCCGGTCCAGGAAATAACGGTCGTGGGTCACCATAATGAGGACTCCCTTGAACTTCCTTAAGTAGTCCTCCAGCCACTCCGTCATCTCGTTATCCAGGTGGTTGGTGGGCTCGTCCAGAAGCAGCAGATCGCAGGGCTCCATAAGGGCCCTGGCCAGGGCCGCCCGCTTCCGCATGCCTCCGGAGAGGATCTTAAGGGGAGCCTCAAAGTCCGTCAGCTTCAGATGGTTCAGGACCGTCTTTGCCCGGCTTAAGGCAGCGGCATCCGGCTCCCCCGCCGCGCCGGCCGCCACATAGTTCAGCACCATCTCCGCCTCCGGAAACTCCGGGTCCTGGGGCAGGTAAACCAGGTGCAGGCCGTTCCGCATGGTGATCTGCCCTGCGTCCGGCTCCTCCTTTCCCGCCAGGATCCGCAGAAGGGAGGTCTTCCCCATGCCGTTTATCCCAATGATGCCGATCTTCTCCCCCTCCTGGATCCCCCAGGAGATGTCGTCGAAGACCAGCTTCTCCCCATAGGTCTTGCTGATATGTTCGATGTTCAGAATGTTCATGCACAGCTCCTCTGTCAAAACTACCCTTGCATTATAACATTCCCCGGAAAAAGAAGGAAGGACCTTCGGAGCTTTCGCTCCAAAGATCCTTCTCTTACCTTACTCATGATCCAGACCGAGGTCCTCCTCGATCCTCCATGTTTCCTCCCCTTTCCTTTTGCCGCCTTCCTCTGCGGCATGGTTTCTTCTGTGGACCACAGTGTAGATAATAAGGATTATCGACACCATGGTAAACTCTTGTTTCAGGGTCTTTCTTTTCAAAAAAATAATAGACCCCACCACTTGTCTTTTATCTTATCATACTCGAAATGGAAAATCCATATGCAGTGAGACAATTTTCACAATTTTCTCCGGGAAAAAGATCAAATAAGTGACATATTCTATAAAATATTACCCCTCCCTATATGAACTGCCGATAATCCTTATTATCAGTATCCCGGGCTCTTTTTTATTTTTGGCCCCCCTCTTCCTCCCATTTCCTCTATCCCATTATTCACTTTGTACAAAAAGGCCTCTCCTATTTTCAGCAAAAACGGCTTTTGTATTATTCCCCGAATTTCTGCTATAATATAGTAGAAAAGGAGTTTTAAGATGTTCAGAATAAATGATTACGTAAACTATGATATCTATGGCATCTGCCAGATCGAGGGCATCCGTCCCCATTCCTTCGATTCCATGCCTGCCACCCGGAACTATTACATCCTCCGGCCCCTGGCAAAGCCGGAGGCCACGGTCTTCGTCCCCACGGACAATGAGCGGGCCCTTGGGAGGATGCGCCGGGTCCTTACCGCCGCGGAGGTGGACGAGGCCATTGAAAATGCCCGGGACCAGAAGCTTGGCTGGATCAGCAACCGCAAAGACCGGCTGGCCCGCTTCAATGAGATCCTTCTTCAGCGGGATGAATCGGAGCTTCTGTCCATGATCTACTGCCTGCTCCTTCACGAGCGGGACTCCCACAAGGCCCTGTCCTCCACGGAGGCACAGATGCTGAAAAAGGCGGAGCACATCATCGACCAGGAATTTTCCTTTTCCCTCAATCTCCGGGAGAGCAGCATCGGCGCCTATGTCCGTGCAAGGATCGGAGCCGAGCTGTAATAAAAGAACCTCTGAGAGTTTTGGGCTCTCAGAGGTTCTCTTTTTTTCTTTCCACTCAGTGGATCAAATCTTTTTCTCTTATTACTGCACTGCTGCTGTCTGGACTGCCTTCTTTCTAGCCACCACAACAAGTCTTGTGCTGTCCTTGGAGGATGCACAGGTCTCAAGAGTGATCAGCTTGTCTCCGTACTCTGCCGTCACTCCTGTATCATAGAGGGACAGAGCCTTTGCGTTCTGTACGAAGTAGTCAAACTGGTTCCTGTTCATATCTCCGGTATAACGGTACCACCAGAATACATTTTCCGTTCCCTCCCCATACTCCGGGGCGAAGAAGACTGCCATTACTTCATAGCTTCCGTTTTCATCCGTAAGGGTCTTGAAGTCAATGGTGGGGTTCTTCTTCTGGAATTCCGGATACTGGTAGTTCCAGATATAACCGAACTGGGATACGTCACGCATGTTGTGGCCGTGGATCAGCACGTTCATGCTGTCCTTGGTACAATAGGGTCCCATGAAGGGGATGCCCACCTCATCCAGCTTCTTGTCAAAGCCATGATGCAGGTAATAATAGGGATCGTTCTGGGACAGCATCACGGGATATCCGAAGCCTGTGCCCGGTACCGTAAGCCAGCCTGCAAGCTCGTTGTTCTGAGCGTAGAGCTCCTGAAGCTGCGGGATGATACTTTCCGTTCCTTCCGTATTTTCCGGAAGGGCGACTTCCTTCTGGCTGTCATTGATGAAGCCGGGGCCGAATTGCTCGTCTCCCATAACGGGAAGCTTATACCAGGGATCCGGCGGAACGTCTCCCGGAGTCTCCGGTACGGTCTCTTCCGGCTGCTCTGGTGTTACAGGCCGTCCGGGATGGCTTCCACCACCTCCGCCGCCTCCACCTCCGCCACCGCCAGAGGTTCCGCCGCCGTCTTTGCGGTTTTCTACCTCAACGGTGGTCAGGGTCTCTGCTATGATCACCCCTTCCTCATTTTCGGTGGGGATGCTTATGCTGTGGCCATAGGCATTGGTCTCCTTCACCTGATACTTCGTTCCTGCAGGCAGGTTTTCAATGGTAATCTCCTCCTGATGCTTAAGGGTAAATGCCGTCTTCCCATCTGTCAGAGACAGCCCTCCCCTGCTAGTGTCGAGCTGGCCTGTCAAGGGATTCCCATCCTTATCTGCCAGACTTACTTCAAAGTCAAAGCTCTGGCTGGTGTTCTCCTTCCTTCCAGTAATGGTCTTTCTCACCCGAAGAGCACCTGTGGCTTCCTTGTATTTATAGTTCTCTACCTGAACCTTAGCCGTGGTGTTGGCTGTGATGATGCCCTCTTCATTGTGGTCCGGGAAGTTCACCTTGTGGTCGTAGGCATTGGTCTCCTTCACCTGATACCTTGTTCCCGCCAGCAGCTTTTCGAAGCTGATCTTCTCCCGGTGCTTTAAGGAAAAGGCTGCTCTTCCATCCGTCAGAGGCAGGCTTCCCTTAGAGGTTTCTACATTTCCCTCCATGGGTTTTCCGTCAGGATCCGTAAGGCTTACTTCAAAGTCAAAGTCCCGGGACATATCGCCCGCATTTCCCGTGACGGTCTTTTCGATCACAAGAGACCCGTACTCTATGGGCTTCTGCTCGTTCGTTACGGTGACTGTAAGAAGCTTTTCTCCCTGGTCCGTCAGGGTCTCGGAGTAGTTTGCCTGATACAGCTCTCCTTCCTCCAGGACGCTGATCTCCGGGTCCCCCAGGAGGCTCTCAGGGTCGGGAAGCTCCGTGAAGTCTCCCTCCCAGTGATTTTCCTCCGACAGGGTAATGGGATCCAGCTTCACGCCGCCAATGGTAAGGCGGAGCTCCACCGGCTTTCGGTCTTCCTCCGGAATATCGGAGGCCCAGGCCTTCCTGACATGAAGCGTCCAGAAGTTATCCTCATCTCCAATGATCACGCCGCCGTTTGAGCCGATACCGCCGCCTCTCATGGCCCGGTTTCCGGTGATGATGACCTTTGCATTTTCCCTGGCAAGGGCCTCCGCCTCCTCCGAAGTCCGGGCCTTGAGAGCCAGGGCTCCCAGGTCCTCCGTCACATGGACCGCATCATCCGGCACCTCCGGATCAAATCGGGGGCTTCCGTCGGATTTGCCCAGCACATTTCCTCCGCTGGGCACCGTGGCCGTGACCCCTCCGTCCTTATGCCATTCTACGGCGCCGCCGCCAAGCATCCGGTCTGCCAGGGTGACTCTGTGGGTCTTTTCCTTCCCACTCTGTCCGGGGACTGCCACCACGTCGTCCCCGGCGGTGTTTGCCCCCTCCGTTCTGTTTCCGAAGACTGCGCCTCCGTTCGTTACGGCGTTGTAGGCATCGCCCGTGGGACAGTACCACATGCCGCCTCCAAGGACCGTAGCCACGTTGTCGGTCACCAGGGCATTTTTGATCCGAAGGGTATAGGGCACGGTCCCCACATAGATGCCGCCGCCCTGCTCATAGGCTTCGTTATCCGTGATCTCTCCGCCCTCGATCAGGCAGGTGTCGGAGGCGATATACACGCCGCCGCCCACCTGAGTGGCGGTATTTTCCGTGATGGTGCCTCCCGTCATGACAAAGCGGGCGGGGGCATGGCCCTTCTCACCCGACCAGTCCTTTACGCTCATGGTATCCTGAGCCCCGGCCTCAAGGTACAGGCAGTTGGTGGAAACACCGCCGCCGTAAGACGCTTTGTTTCCGGTGATGAGTCCGTCCTTCATGTAGAAGTTTCCGTTCTTCATGGACAGGACCCCGCCGCCCAGAACTCCCGTGTTGTTGGAAATGGTGCCACCCTCCATGGTGAAGGTGGCCTCATAGTCCGAGATGGTCCAGTAGTACATGCCGCCCACAAACACACCGCCGAAATAGGCGCTGTTCTCCGTGATCAGGCCGTCCCGCATCACAAATTCGGAGGGGCCGTTTTCGCCATCCACGAAGACGATGGCCGTGTTTCCACCATTTTCCGGCACGTAGGACGCGATGTTGTTGGTAATGGTTCCGCCGTTCATCTCAAAATGAGCGCTTTCATGGACCTGGATCACGCCGCTGAACCAGCCGTTGACATCCACGCTGTTATCCCGGACCACGCCGCCGTTCAGCTCCAAAAGCGCATCCTTTCCTTCCGCACAGATGACCCCCGACAGGCTGCCCCGCACATGGGCGCCGCCATAGGTGCCGCCCTCCAGCAGCAGGGTCCCGTGGGTCTCCATAAACATGCCGGACATGTCCTCGCCGCTGCTTGGGTCAAAGCCCTGGCCGTTGAAGGACAGCAGGCTGTCCTCCCCCTCCGTGCTGGTGCGGATCGTAAGCTTGCCTCCTGCGTCCACCTGGATCATGTTTTTGAGCTTTGCCTCCGGCTTCGGAGAGAGGACCACCTCCTGGCCCTTGTCCACCAGGGTAATGTCCTGGCCCTTCTTCACCCGCACGGGTGACTCGAAGGCAATGTCCCCGGTGATCACGATGCGCCGGGCCTCCCCAAGGGGGGCCCCTTCAAAGGCTGCCTTAAGGGCCGCAAAGTCCCCGGCCTCCACCTCTTCCGGCGCCGCTGCCATAAACCGGACTCCGTAGGTAGAGAAGTGCCTTGCGGAAAAGCTCAGGCCCTCCGCCTCCCGGCTGCGTCTCGTCATGGAGATGCTCCGGACCACTTCTTCCTTTCCGCTGTCCGGGACATAAAGGATCTCCGCCTTCTTTGCCGCAGCCTTTGCTTCCTGGATCCGCTCTCCGGAGAACTCCACCTTCACAGAGCCCTTTTTCTGCCAGTCATCCGGAAGCTTTTCTCCGTCGGGGCCGTAAAGGGTGATGTCGTAGTAAAAGGCCTGCTGCTCTTCTTCCCCAGGCTTCCGCTCTCTGGGCTCGGAGCTTGTGGCAAGGTCCCCGGAAAGGACCTCCTCAGGAAGCACCTCCCGGATGGAAGCCTCTGTTCCCTCCGGCAGGATCCCTTCTCTTGCGGAGATGGTCACAGTGACCCCGTCAAAGTCTTCGCTATAATAAAATTCCGGGAAGAGCCCTTCCTTTTCCTTCAGCTCTTCCAGGTCCTCCAATCTTTCCGCAGTGCTCTCTGAAGCCCGGGTCACACGGCTCACCGGCTTTCTGACAGCATTGCTTCCTGAGGCTGCAGATACATCTGTCTTTTTGATCTGCAGATCTCCTCCTGCTGAAAATGCGCTGACCGGCTGTCCGCACAGTACCAGGGACACAGCCAGAAGCGCTGCGAGTTTCTGTTTGATCTTCACAGTATTTCCCTCCAGTCGTCTTTTTCTCCGTCCCTTCTATATCACATCCCACCAGGCCTTTCCGTTGGAAAAACAACGGAAAACAAAAATCCTAGCGATTCTATAGGAATCTTTAGGTTTCTGCACATAAAAAACCTCTGAGAGCTTTTGACTTGCTCTCAGAGGTTTCCTTTAGATATGGTTCTTTAGTCAATCCCAAGCTGTTTTTCTATCAGCTCGGCACGTTTGGTCATGTCCCATGGGTTACAGCTGGGCAGCCGTTGTCTGGACTGCTTTCTTTCTGGCCACTACCACAAGTCTCGTGCTGTCCTTTAAGGAAGCGCAGGTCTCAAGGGTGATCAGCTTGTCTCCGTACTCTGCCGTCACTCCCGTGTCATAAAGGGACAGGGCCTTTGCGTTCTGTACGAAATAGTCAAACTGGTTCTTATTCATATCTCCGATGTAACGGTACCACCAGAATACATTCTGCGTTCCCTCCGCATACTCCGGGGCGAAGAAGACTGCCATTACTTCATAGCTTCCATTTTCATCCGTAAGGGTCTTGAAGTCGATGGTGGGGTTCTTCTTCTGGAATTCCGGATACTGGTAGTTCCAGATATAACCGAACTGGGACACGTCCCGCATGTTGTGGCCGTGGATCAGTACGTTCATGCTGTCCTTGGTACAGTAGGGTCCCATGAAGGGGATACCGATCTCATCCAGCTTCTTATCAAAGGTATGATGCTGGTAGTAATAAGGATCATTCTGGGACAGCATGACGGGGTAACCGAAGCCAGTTCCAGGTACCGTGATCCAGGCTGCCAGTTCATTGTTCTGAGCATGGAGCTCCGCAAGCTGCGGGATAATAGACTGTTGATTGGCTGCTGCCTGATTCTCCGGCAGTGTTACCTGATTGCTGCTGTCGTTGATGAATCCAGGACCGAACTGCTCGTCACCCATGGTGGGAAGCTTATACCAGGGTGCAGGCGGTACATCGCCAGGGGTCTCATCCGGCGTCTGAGGCTCCTGAGTCTGCGGTGTAACGGGCGTTACAGGTCTTCCGGGCGTTCCACCGCCGCCGCCTCCGCCGCCGCCGGATCCTCCACCGCCGGTGCTGCCGCCTCTATAGTTTTCGAAGGCTGCGATCTGCATACTTCCGCCAATGATCACTCCCTCTCCGCCTTCTACGGTTGAGGTATGGCTGTATGCATTGGTCTCTGCTACCTGATATCTGGTTCCCTCAGGCAGGTTCTTGATGGTGATCTGCTCCTCATGGCGAAGCTCAAAGGTGGCCTTACCGTCTGTCAGAGTGATCTGTCCCTTGGTACCGTCATTCTTCTCAGTCTGGTAGGTACCTGTCATCAGATTGCCGTTCTTGTCAGTTAAGGTAAGTTCGAAGGGGAAGCTTCTGGAGGTATCTCCTCTGCTGCCGCTTACGGTCTTTGTAATACGAAGGTCGCCCTTGTCCGCCTCTCTGGGAAGCTGCGGAGTCGGAACCTCATTAACATCCTTCGTACTGTCATTGAAGGTGGCATTTCCCTCATTGGTATCAAAAGTACCAACCGGATACTCGCTGTCAGCACCAGGCTTTAAATTCTCCTTGAACTGAAGGGTGTGCTCCTTGAAAGGCTCACCGCCCAGCTTCCAGGTGATGGTGGTGTTTCCTGCTGCATCCTGACCGAATGTTACTTCTCCGGAGGACGCTACGATGCTGCCCTTGTCCAGCTCAAAGGCCGGATCAACGGTATCCGTCAGGGTATAGCTGGTATAAGCGTAGTCCACTGCGTCGTTGATGGCTTTGCTGAATCCATCCAGATCCGTGGAGGAGAATGTCTGATCAGCGATCTTCGCCATGTTTTCTTCGGAAGAGGCCAGCTCATCCGCCGGTACCTGCTGCAGGACGCTGATGATCTGCACGCCCTCTGCCTTGATGGCGTCTGCCTCGGATACGCCGTAGTATTCGTCCGGAACTTCACCCGGATAGAAGGGCTGACCGTCAGAGATGAAGATGACTGTCGTATTTCTGCCCTTATTCTGCCTTACCAGTTCCAGTGCATCTGCAAGTCCGACGCTGTAGTTTGTGTTGGAATTGTAATTAACTATGTCGTTCCAAATATAGTCTTCTGCTATGTCTCCCTGATTTTTCCCAAAGAATTCAGACATAGAATGTTCTTTCTCGCCAAAAGTAGCAAAAGCCACCCTGGTATCAAGATCTGAACGATCCAACAGTTCCTTTGTCACATCCATCATCTTGGACTGCATGTTATAGAAGTTGGAGTTCATGGCATCGTCACTTCCAATGCCTGACATGGAGTTAGAGCAGTCTGCAACAAAGATGAAATCCATCTGCCGCTGGGTCGTATAGTATGCTTTGATCAGCACATCTGCGATCGTCTTATCCGTATTGCTCCACTGAGCTTCCTTGGTAAGCTGGGTATCCCCGGCCTTCTCCGTCTTGTTGTTAATGCCGATCTTATTGGAATACCAGCCCTCCGGCGCGATCTTGTCGATTGGTGTTTCGGGATCAGTCATGTCGAAGGTGTGTTTTAATATGTCTTCGACACGTTTGTGGACATATTCCTGATTGACAAAGGAATCGCTGTAGCCAAGGCGCGTTGTGTCCGCAAGGTTGATCGTTTCCAACTGGTCGCAGCCGGTAAAGGCGTGCGCGCCGATGTAGCTGCAGTTGCCCTTAACATTCACCGTCTTCAGATTGGCAAAGCCCTTGAACGCATAGTGGCCGATATACTCCACGTTGCTCAGGTTGATTGTTTCCACAGCACTAACGCGGCCGTCATAAATCTTAAACGTACCTTCTTCAATCCGCTTAAGATTCTCAATATTCAGCACTTCCAGTTCGTCTACGCCTTCAAAGGCTGCTTCTCCAAGAGATGTAACATTAGACAGTGTAAGGCTTTTAATTGTCGCATCCTTGAATGCACGGGACTCAATCACTGTATTATCCTTTAAAATAACCTCATTTATCTCAGCGAAATAGAATGCTCCCTCTTTAATCGTGCAATCACCAAGCTCTAATTTTTGAATCGGGGCACCTGAAGAATAGAATGCATGTTTACCAACAGAAGTGCATTCACCAATTTCGACCGACTGTAATTTTTTTAAGAAGCCAAACGCCTGGCTCCCGATATTACTACACTTGCCAATGGATATACTCTCCAAAGAGTCACATGGCTCAGCGCCCTCCGTCATTGTAAACATGTTTCCAAAGGCATTAACTCCTATATCCCCACATTCCTGTATATTTAATGTCGTAATACCACTAAGTCCTAAAAATGCCTGATCCGCAATATTTCCACATTTTTCAATTGTTAGACTAGTAACATTTGGACATCCATTAAATACATTCTTGCCAATATCTCCACAATTCAATACGATATCGCCCGTCAACGCACTGCAGCCCGAAAAAGCTCTTTGGCCGATATTGCCGCATTCACCCAGCGTAACGGTCGTCAGGCTTTCCTTGCCGGAAAAAACAGAATCTGCAATGTCGCCGCACTTGTCGATGCTGAGCGTTGTCAGCGCAGAACAACCGGAGAAAGCGTCCTCTGCGATATTGCCGCAGGTGCCGATATCAACCGATTCCAGCGCAGAGGCCCCCTGAAACGCATACTCGTCGATATTCCCGCAGGTGCCGATGGTGACCGTCTGCAAATTGCCCATAGAAGCAATAGAAAATGCACGATCGCCGATATTTCCGCAGGAGACAATCTCAATCTTGCTCAAACATGCAGAAGCGAACGCATGATCTTTAATGTCACCGCACTGTTTGATTTCAAGTTCTATGGAATTCGACTGGAAGGAATAGAACGCATACGATCCAATTGTCGTATTTTCATCGCCATCTACAACGATTTTTTTAATTTCTGATTTATGCGTATAATATGGACTGGACGATACGCTTGATGATGTATAATCCTCAGTACTTTCCGTAATCGTCAGGGTACCGGTAGCTTCATCAAATGTAAACCCTTCGCCCTGAACAGATGCCGTCGCTAAAAAAGTCAATCCATATACTGAAAAGTGCTTCGCATCAAAGCTTACGCCATCCTGATCCAGATTCTTTTCACTCATAGGAATGGTCTTTACCAGGTCAGCATCGCCATCTTCATCTACATGGATGATCTCCGCATCGGAAGACTTCTCCTTTGCCTCATCGATGGCATCACCGGTAAAGCTTACCTCCACGCTGCCATTTTTCTGCCAGCTGTCAGAAAGCTCTTCTCCATCCTCATCATAAAGAGTGATATCAAAATAGAAGGAAGCAGTTTCTTCCTCTTCTTCCTCATTCAGCTCCATCACTTCCGGTGCCGGTACTTCCAGGATCTCCGCATAGGTACCCTCCGGCAGGACACCTTCCTCTGCACTGACGGTTACGGTAACCCCGTCAAAGCTCTCGCTCTGACTGAAAGAGGGATATTCCGTCTCATGAAGGCTGATATTTACCTCCGGCTCCTGCAGGATGTCCTCAGCCTCGTACCAGTATCTGTTCCCGCTTTCTTTGACCGGCTCCAGGATATCGCCGGATACATCCACTCCGTCCAGTTCAAATCCCTTCTTTACCGTCACATTGAATTTCAGGGTATCTCCTGTTTCCACCTTACGGTTTCCACTCACGGAAGCCCCCTCCTCCGGGTCCACCAGATAAGTCACGGCAAAGGTTTCCTTTTCATCCTCAGGAATCTCCGGTTTCGCCGTACTCTCGGTAGCCTTTTCAGCCTCACTCTTAGTGGCCGCATCTTCCTGAACCGCTCCGTAAGAATACCGGAGAGTATTCAGTCCGTCCGCCAGCACGCCAAAAGGCTGACTGGTCATGACCATAGCCATGGCCATAGCCGCAGCGACTTTACGTCTCACTCTCATAGTTCCTCCCCTTTCTCCCGATTGTCGTTTCCGGGAATGCCGCAGGTTCAGATGAAATGGACCTACAGCCTTTTCATACTGGCTGCTTCATTGATCATTGCGGATAATGAGAATTATAAGAAACACTAAGGGCGATTTCTTTCCCTTACAGTCGCTTTTTTATAGGGAAATATTACAAAAAATTAACTTTAGTATGGTTTTTTTAAGTAAATTATGCTAATATACAAAATACATTGGGAGGTATACGAAAATTTCGGAACCAACCTGTTTTCTTGTCATACAGGAGAACAATCAAAGCTGCTGCTAATTCTCATTATCGGTACCCCACTGCAAAAAAATTACCTGGAGTTTAGATGGGTGCTCGTAAGACAGTAATTCTAAAAAATTACTATTTTACGGCATCTGTCTGACAGGGTTGGAAACAACAACGAAAAGAACGATGTCGAGTC
>CALWES010000002.1 GCA_944377405.1 uncultured Lachnospiraceae bacterium
TTCGGAATAGTGTAGTGCTGGCGGTCTATCTCTTGTTTTCGGTTGCTTGCTTCCTTACCGTACATGAGCATTATCTTAAGGTATTGAAGCGTCTATTCAAAGAATATGCCGCCGAGTTCGATCTCAGCGGCACATCTTTTCTTATTTACTTTTATCTTTTCATTGCTCCCTCAGGAAGCCCGTCCTGCTCTCTTCCCCGTGAGAAACTGTAGGCTACGCCGTCTATGACATGGTCTCCGGTATACATATATCCGAAGTTACCGTCATGGAAGGGATGGAGGTAGTAGATATTGCCATCTGTGTCGGTGAACCAGCCGGTGTCAAGATATCCCTCTGCATTGAAGTGATACCAGAAGTACCGGTTGTTCCAAAGAGCTTTTATCCAACTGCCCGCTGCATAGCTTCCGTCTGCGAGCTTAAATCTCCAGCTTATGCTTCCATCCGCAGCGGTCTCCTGTTCCCAAGTTCCCGAAGTTACATCGGAAGTTGTCTCCTCAGTCCTTCCATCTGCATAATATACTCCCACAGGACCTGTATAAGAGCCTCCGCCGGAAGAACTGGAAGAGCTTCCACCACCGCTGCTGCTTTGTTTCTTCTCCCAGTGGGCGTAGAGGGTAGCGTCCGCCGTAAAGACAGTGCTGGTGGTCACCCTGGTGCCGCCGCTGGCCGCTGTGTACCAGCCAAGGAAGTCATAGCCGCCGCGTGTCGGGGTAGGCAGATTTTCCAACTTGGCGTCTTTGGTTTGGGTGTTGGACGGGTTCACGCTGCCGCCGTTGGCATCAAAGGTCACGGTGTACTCCTGAGCTGTCTGCTCCTGCCAATGAGCATAGATGATAGAGTTCTTCGTAAAGACTGTGTCGGTCGTTACTTTCTCTCCACCAGTTTCTTCCGTGTACCAGCCAAGGAAGTCATAGCCGCCGCGTGTCGGAGTGGGCAGGCTTTCCAGCTTCCCGTCTTTGGTGCTGGAGCCGGACGGGTTCACGCTGCCGCCGTTGGCGTCAAAGGTCACCGTGTACTCCTGCGCCGCCTGCTTCTGCCAATGAGCGTAGATGGTGGTGTCCTTCGTAAAGACTGTGTCGGTAATGACTTTCTCTCCACCGTCTTTCTGCGTGTACCAGCCAAGGAAGTCATAGCCGCCGCGTGTCGGAGTGGGCAGGCTTTCCAGCTTCCCGTCTTTGGTGGTGGCGCTGGACGGGTTCACGCTGCCGCCGTTGGCATCAAAGGTCACGGTGTACTCCTGAGCTGTCTGCTCCTGCCAATGAGCATAGATGATAGAGTTCTTCGTAAAGACTGTGTCGGTCGTTACTTTCTCTCCACCAGTTTCTTCCGTGTACCAGCCGAGGAAGTCATAACCGCCGTGTGTCGGGGTAGGCAGGCTTTCCAACTTCCCGTTTTTGGTTTGGGCGCTGGATGGGCTTACGCTACCACCGTTTGCGTCAAAGGTTATTGCATATTCCTGAACAATAGGTTCTTTTACTACCTCAACGGAAATGCCCGTTTCCACGGTGTTGTAGTTGTCTGTGTCATCCGGTGTGAAGATTGCAGGATAGGTTTGTGTTCCTTCTGCCTCTGGAATGGTGCTTCCGTCTTTCCATGCCCAGCCTTCCGGCAGAGTCACTGTGGAAAGAGGTTTTCCCACCTGTGCAGTAATGCCGGTCGGCACTGTATAGGACGGATCTGCTTTTGCAATCGTCAGGTCAAAGGTACACTCGGTGTAATATTCTTCTCCAATCGTGCGTAAATGAAGTCCTCCGACCTTAATGGTATAATCACCGGCATCAGAAGGCAGACCTGCAACATAGGAGCTGTCCTCTGCGCCCTGCGACTTATGCCAATAATAAAATTTTTGTATATCGGTTGCTCCACTAAGTCTAAAGCCGCTGTTTTGTTCTATGGGTGCTCCATTGTAGACAGGATTGTTTGATGTTCCCGACATTATTTCATCTTTAACAGGATAAACTGCCCAAGGATAGTTTGGATCGTATTGATTGTAGCCAATATCTCCGTCAAGCTCTATTACTTTGACGCCGTCCACAACGGTGAGCGTCGGTTCCTTTGACGGATCGGCATCATAATATCCGCCGGCAATCAGGATTTTATTGTCACTCTGGCGGGTAAAACAGGAGCTGATTTCACTTGCTTCGTATTTACCGCTCATAATGGTAAAGGAAGCAGAATCTTTCAGAATAATACTGCCCGGTTCCTCATACGGCAGTGTATCCTGGGTGGACAATCCTTGCTCATAGGTTATTTGGCTGTTAAGACTGACCATATTATTGGGTTGAGAGGAATTGTCCTTATTTTCTTTGATCGTCCAATTCGTGATTTCAACAATGCAAGGTTTTGTTTGAGAATCGTTCAGGTAAAGGCCGCCTCCCTCTACTGTCGCAGTGTTCCCTTCAACGGAGCCGTTCCTGATCGTCAGCTTGCAATCTCCCTCACTGTATATGCCGCCACCATATTGGGCGGTATTGGTGGTAACATAACAGAGATTATTCCATTCGACGCCTTCACACAGATATACGCCACCACCGTTTCCATTCGCTGTATTATGGGTGATACGAGGGGGGCCTGCCTGGGTATTGTTTACGGTTACTTTTGCTCCGGATGCCACATACACACCGCCACCGTTTCCGGTCGCTGTATTTAAGCCGATTGTCTGGGTGGCAATCCTGCATTCGCCACCGGCTACATAGATACCTCCACCATTTCCTGCTGCTTCATTATAGTTGATCGAGGTAGCGGCAATGTCACATTTGCCGTCCGCCACATAGACGCCGCCGCCGTCTCTTTTTGCCTTATTTTTGTAAATCGTACCATAAATATTACATTCGCCTCCGGCTACATACACACCGCCGCCATCGCCATCATGATCGTATGCGGTGTAGTTTGAGCCAATGGTGCCGTAAATATCACACACACCTCCGGCTACATACACTCCGCCGCCCTGGTCGAAAGCCTGGTTGCTAGTGACACTTGCGTCTTCCTCGATGGTACAGGTGCCGTTCTCGACATACACACCGCCGTATTTGGTATTGTTATCGTAGATGTTGCTCCCACTGATGGTACAATTTCCGCCGAGCACGCTGACTGCGCCGCCGTTATCTATACGCCCGGTAATCTGGGCGTCACCGCCGATATTGCAGCTGCCGCCTTTCACCACCACAGCGCCGGTGTTTTCTCCGGACGAGGTATAATCATAGACTTTTATGGTACCGCCGGTAATGTTACAGGTACCCTCAGTCATCACGATGGGGCTGGAGATGGTACCGCCGCTAATATTGCAGGTGCCGCCCCTTACATTCACCGCAGGAGCCCCTTCGGTGAAGTTTTTGATTTCGGTGGTACCACTAATGTTACAGGTGCCAGAATTCATATTGATCATACTTTGAACATTGGCTCCATTGAGAGAAAGGATGCCGAAGTCTGTCAATTTGATTTCAACACCCGATGTGATAGTAGTATTCGAAGTGATAGTCATATTATAACTGGCATAAACGTTGATCGTGCATCCTTCATAAATATTGGTATGACCGTCTATCGTTGCTGATCCCGTTATCACGCAGTTGTCCAAGTTCACATTTGACAGAGAGCTGTCCCTCACCTCCGCATCATAAATATACCCTCTCCCTGTACAGTCGCAGATTGTTGAATCCCTTAATCTTTGCATCGTGTTTCCATTAATCCTGTACCCATTCAAACATATTGTTACACTCTCATCGCACCACAGAGAATTCCCCAAGGTCACATCGCCGGTAAGCACATAATTGCCAGATGGTAATTCAAGCTCTTCTATCGTTCCTGAAAGTGTTTTCCATCCATCATGGCCGAAGTGTTCACTGGACAGAGGCGCGGCAGCCGCTAACATCGGGGCTGCACCAATGCAAACCTTATCCAGTTGGGCACCCTCCGCAGAGCAGACCGGACAATCCGCATTGACTTCTTCCTCGGTGCAGAGGGTTTCACAGGTACATTCTTCCGGCTGTGCGTCGGACGGAGTTGCCGGGTTCCCGCTGTCCTGGGCGTTGCAGACTTCACAAACAAAGGTGCAGGGCGTTCCTTCTGTTGCGGGAACATAGCCGCAGGCTTCGTCGTGTTCATGCTTGCAGTCCAGGGCCTTTGTGATACACCCGCTTTCCTCGCTGCATACATGGGTGCAGGCAGTCGGCTCGGCTTCCTCCGGCTCGGACGGGGTTGCGGTATTCTCCGACACGCTTTCCGCCGGGTAGCACTCCGGGCCGTGTTCATGGACGCAGCTTGTCACAAGGGTATAGCAGTCCTCCGTGTGTTCATGGGAACAGGGGATTTCCGCTGTCCCCTCGGTGTAGCCGCAGCTTTCGTCGTGCTGCGGGTGATGTTCGCACAGGGCGCTTTGCACTGGTGGCGCGCCGCTGCCTGTCTCCCCCTCGGCAAAGGCCGTGGCCGGGAGCAGCGTAAACAGCAGGCACAGGCACAAAAGCGCCGCTGTCAGTCGTTTTCGCATAGTGTTTCCTCCTTGTTCGCTGGGGTCAGGCCGCTCCTGGGGGAGCGCCGTTTCTTCTTTCTCCGCTTCTCGTGATCGCATACTCCCAGCAGAGAGCCGGGAAATTGGTGGTAGTGACGGCAGGAGCCGCAGTCAATGCTTGCCGGATCGTCGTCCACCATCTCCGCATGGGGACAGGCGTCCTCGATGGTTAGAAGAATGGGGCGGCCAGACGGGGTATGACCGGGCTGTTTGCAGTAGTCCTCGTAGTCCTCCACCTCTCTTTGGAGATGGTCGTCCCAATATACGGGGACTTCGATCACTTCTCCCTCAAATTCATAGCGATTAACCTTTCCCATGCCTTAACCCCCTTTCTCTTGTCTACGGCGCAGGCCGTTCACCACCGCGCCCAGGGCCGCCCCTGCGGCAAGGGCGGCCAGTATCAAAGTGCCGGAGCGGGCGCGGCGGTGCTTCTGCCGCTCATTTTCCTTGACCCGTTCCTTTACCATCGCCACGCGGGTTTCATGGCTATACACGCTTCGGACACCCCTCTCCCCAAACGCCGGAGCCGCCAAGACGCAAAAAGGGCGCACCCCGCCCACGGAATGACCGTGGACGCAGCGCGCCCCTTGAAACGGCGTTATGAAATTTTGATTGTACGCAGGAAAAAAGGACAGACTTATGCTGCTGTCTGTCTAATTATGCGGGATAAAACCCATTTGTCAAGACTTATTTTGCAAATCTCCATCTTTTCTACCTGCATTTCTGCGGCAAACTCCGCCGCCGTTTTGGGCGGTGGTTCTATGGCCGCATTTTTATTATACAGGAAAAAAAGAGGGAATACCATCACCCGTTTTGACCCCTAAAATGGGTGACCCCCAGGGGGCTTTTCCGGCCCCTTTCGGGGGGTCTCTTTGCCTATAAAAGCATATACTGTTTCAGGTCTTTTCGGTTCTGCACGTTCAGCTTCCGCATGGCCTCGGAGATATGACTTTTTGCCGTATTTGCTGATATTTTCAGGTGTTCCGCGATCTCCTGGGTCGTCCAGTCGCGGGCCGCGAGCATGGCAATTACAAACTCTGTGGTTGTCAAATCATCGGCCACATCGTGCCCGGTTTTTGGGTTGTGAACTCTACGCCACCCGGAAGAGAAACGATAGGTGATGTCGATGATCCGTTTGAAATCTTCCGGCCATTTTGGTTTGATAACCGCTTCCAGCATGGCCCCTAAAAGCCCGTGGTGTTCCCCAAAACCCTCAATCAGATCGTCGGGGCGGGCAATCTCCCAGGCGATGAGAAGATGGGCCTCGGCCCGGTCTGTCTGCTTCATGCTCATGTAGTCCATGACCGCCACAAGGTGCAGGTAGATCGCGGAGATGGGATAGGCCGACGCACCCATGGCAAGGGTGGCCTCCACGATACCGGCGCTGTGGTCATACTCCTGTTTCAGATAGAGATAGTGGGACTGGACATACAGAGCAAAGGCCCTGAGGCCCGGCGGCAATAAGGGCAGGAAGCTCCCGGCCTGGGGCATTTCCTCCGGCAGCGGCAGGTGCAGAAGCACCGTTCCCGTAAAAGAGATAAACGCCGCAGCCGCCCGAAGCTCCGGCACCTGCTCCCCCGCGTTTGCAAGGGAAACATTCAATTCCCCCAGGGCAAACTCGGCCCGCTGAATCCGTTTCAGGGAGAGGTTTGCATAGGCGTAGATCAGGCAGGCGGACAGCCGCGCCCCCATGTCGGGGCTTGTGAGGTAGGCTTCCACCTCCTTTGCCGCCACTTCTGCCTGTCCGCTGAAATAGTGGTATTCGGCCATGGCTATGTCCCGTCGTGGGCCGGGAGCCATGGCCTCCACCGTTTCCCTGCACTTCCCCGGCGCAAAGGCCGTGTTCATCAGGGGCATAAGGTTCGTCTGGTCGATCAGCCCGCCGGAAGCGGTCTTTGCCGGGGCGGTTTTTCCTTGCCGCCTTGTCCGGCGCGGGTCACCGGGCTTTTCTGCGTCGGCAGGGACGGCCCAGGCTTTCCCCACCCGCTGTGCGCCGGGTATGCGCCCCTCGGCGCAATATTGGTTAATTCTCCGTTCGGACACGCCCCATTTTTCCGCCGCCTCCCGGAGAGAAAGATAGGTTTTCATATTGTCACCGCCTTTTAGAAGAATGGATAACTTTTCCATTGAATTTACATCGTCTATTATATACGAAATCCCGTAGATTTGCCTGTATTTCAAGGCATTTGCCGGATAGTCGCTTGATTTATTATAAACAATGGAAATATAGCCGCATTAAAGATAATTAAAAAAAATAAAAACACAAAAGAATATTTTAACAGCAGTGAGTTCTTAAATAATATATTACAGTTTTGTTTTTCATCATCAAGAGATAGTACAGGCGTTTTATAATGCTGGTGTCCCTCTAGATAATTATAAGGGTGTGTGGCTTCCGATTTATGAAGCGGCAAGTGTGGGAGATACAGCGGCAGTAAGAAAATTGGCAGAATTGGGAGCTGATCTTGATGACAAAGGCAAAATCGGCGCTACAGCTATGTTGCCTGCAGCACGCGGGGATGAAGATACATTGGAGGTACTTCTAAAGTTCGGAGCCAATCCGAATGAGTCTGAAAACAAAACAGGCCTTACACCACTTATGATAGCAGTATCATGGGAATCACCTGAATGTGTGAGGATGCTGTTGGATTACGGAGCAGATAAAGATGCAATCAAAAAAGATGGAACCACTGTATACGAATATGCCCAAAATGTTGGAAGCGAAGAAATAATAACAATGCTTGATTAATTTACTGTCTAAATTATAGACTAACTTTGAAGCGGATCGACGGTCCGATTTTCATTTTTTGAAAATCTGGGTGTAACTTTTCAGGCAGCGATACACCCCGGAAAAGAAAAACTTGATCCAGGGCCGTACAGTTTAGCCCGAGCGTACACCCCGGATCGAAGAAGTGCTTCAAAAAGCCGTCATATTTTCCTGAACTTACACCCCAAAATCAAGCTCCTTGAAAACAGGGTGTATCCGCCCCTGAAACGTACACCCCAAATTGAGGAGACGGCTGATAGGACCGTCCCCAGACAAATAAGACAAAACAAAAGCGACCATGCTTCTGATCAATAGAAGCATGGTCGTTTTTTCACCCCTCAGGAAAGCTCCTCAGGAAAGCCCCTCAGGAAAGCCCTTCAGGAAATCTTCAGGATCCCCTCCCGGAGGATGTCCTCCGTGATCAGGGCCAGCTCCCGGGGCGTCTCCCGGCAGCCGTTCTTCAGCCAGTACTGGACGATGCCCACGCAGCCGGAGAGGAAATAGTGGAGGAGCAGCATGAAGTTCTCCTGGTTTTTCATGCGGGAGGCGCTGATCATGTCCTTCAGGCACTTTTCCTTTACGATGTCCTTGATCCGGTTCTGGAATTTCAGATCTCCGTTTTCGCTCATGAGGATCCCCACGATATCCTGATTTTCCCGGATCAGGGTGAAGATCTCCGTGAACACCAGGGAGGGATGGGCGTGGAGCTCCGCCGGTTCAAACTTGTTAAGGGCCAGGTTGAACTCGCCGATCAGCTCCTCCTCCGTCTGCTCCAGGAGATCATAGACGTCCCGGTAATGGAGGTAGAAGGTGCCCCGGTTGAGGTCCGACATGTCCGTAAGCTCCTTTACGGTGATCTCGTTGATCTGCTTTGTCTTCATCAGCTCCGCCAGGCAGTGGCGCAAAAGCGCCCTGGTCTTCCGGACCCTCCGGTCCTGGCTTTTCGGGGCGCTGCCCTCTGTCCGGTGTTCTGCTCGTTTCATAGATCATCCCCCTTTTTCCGACACGGTTCAGATAATCGCCAGATCTCTGAAAAGTGTCAATTATTAAACAGCTTTCCATGGGATTGCATATTGCTTTTATAGCCATCGATTCTTATAATGGACACTAGCATAAAAATAGACACTTGTCAATAAACCAACGGGAATCTGTTTAAAAATGAAAGAAAAAGCAAGGAAATTTTATCTTCCGGATTTTATCATCCGGCACGCCAGGGGGATCGAGCTGCTCTTTGTCCTGATGACACTGTGCAGCCTCTTTCTGATGCCCTTTGTGCGGGTGAATTATGATCTGACAAAATACCTGCCGGAGTCGGCGGCCTCCAAGGAGGGCCTGGACCTGATGGAGGAGGCCTTCGGCTATCCCGGAACGGCCCGGGTCATGATCAGCGATGTGAGCCTTTACGAGGCCAAGCGCTGCAAGGACGCTATAGAAGCCATCGACGGGGTGGATATGGTCATGTGGTGCGATACCGCCACGGATATCTACGGAGCCTCGGACTTTATTGATTATGAAGGGATCCAGGACTACTACAAGGACGGCTGTGCGGTGATGGACATCACCTTTACGGGAGGGGATTCGGACCCGGAGACCCGGGCGGCCATCGACGAGATCAGCGACCTTCTGGGGGACAGGGGCGCCATGGTGGGCATGGCGGTCCAGACCAAGTCCCTGGAGGAAAATGTGGCCCGGGAGCTAAGCATGATCATGACGGTGGCTGTGGTGATGATCTACCTGGTGCTGACCCTTACCACCACCGCCTGGGCGGAGCCCCTCCTGTTCCTTCTGGTCATGGGAGTGGCCATCGTGCTGAATAAGGGCACCAATGTGTTCCTGGGGACCGTGTCCTTCCTGACGGATAACGTGGTGGCGGTGCTGCAGCTGGCGGTGTCCATGGACTATTCTATTTTCCTGCTCCATGCATACACCCGCTACAAGGAGCAGGGACTCCCCATGGAAAAGGCCCTGGCGGCAGCCATCGACGAAGCCATCAATTCCATCCTGGCCTCATCCCTGACCACCATTGTGGGCTTTATCGTCCTGACCCTGATGCGCTTTCGCATCGGCTTTGACCTGGGCCTGTCCCTGACGAAGGGCATCGTATTTTCCCTGGCAACGGTGCTTTTCTTCATGCCTGCCATGATCCTGAGGATGTCCGGTATCCTGGAACGGACGGAGCACCGTTCCTTCCTGCCGGGCTTTGACCGCCTGTCCAGGGGGATCTACCGGATCCGGAAGGCGGTCCTGCTGGCAGCCATCCTCCTGGCAGTTCCCCTTTATACGGCCCAGTCCATGAACAGCTTCCTCTTCGGAAATGCTTCCGTGGGGGCAGGAGAGGGGACCCAGGTATACGAGGATGATCAGAAGATCACCGCCATCTTCGGCCGCTCCAATATGATGATGGCCATCGTTCCAAACGATGCGCCCCTGAAGGAGAAGGCCCTTTCGGAGGAGCTTTCCGCCCTTCCTTATATGAAGAGCGTCACCTCCCTTTCCGACAGCATCCCGGAGGGGGTGCCGGAGGACTTCCTGCCGGAGAGCGTCACGGGGCTTCTGCATACGGAGGACTGGAGCCGGATCCTGATGTATACCAGGACCAGGGAGGAGAGCCCGGCGGCCTTTGCGGCTTCCGATGAGATCCAGTCCATCATCAGAAAGTACTATCCCGAGGACTCCTATCTGGTGGGAGGCACTCCTTCCACCCAGGACATCAGGACCACCATCACCCGGGACTACGATCTTGTAAATATTCTGTCCCTGCTGGGGGTATTCCTGGTGGTCATGTTTACCTTTAAATCCCTGGCTGCCCCGGTGGTGGTCATGATCCCCATCGAGATTGCCATCTTTCTGAATATGGCGGTGCCCTATTTCAGGGGAGAAGAGGTGAACTATATTGGTTATATCATCGTAAGCTGTATCCAGCTGGGGGCTACGGTGGACTATTCCATCCTCACCACCTCCAACTACATAGATGCTAGGAACAAGTTCGGACTGGACCGGAGGGCTGCAGCGGTGTGGACCCTGAAGCGGAGCATCCCGGCCATCTTCACCTCCGGCTCCATCCTGACCATCTGCGGATACATCCTGTATTTTGTATCGTCCATCTCAGCCATCGGCGAGCTGGGACATCTGATCGGCAGAGGAGCCTGGATGTCCGTGCTCCTGGTGCTTTGCCTGCTGCCGGCCCTTCTGTCCGGCGTGGACCCTCTGCTCCATAAAAATGAGCTTCAGAGGCTCCGGGAATTTATCAGAAAAAGGAGGTCACATTGATGCTTCATATGGATTTCAGAAAATGCCGGCAGCGGCTTTCGGCAGTCCTGATCGCCGCCGCCCTGACGGAGCTTTTGCTGCCCCTTCCCGCGGCGGCGGAGGAGCTTCCCGGAAACGAGCTCCTTCAGATCGACGAGACCATGTATGTCAATCTGGACTATTACGGCGTGCCTGAGACCGTCAATGTGGTAAAGGGCTTCACCACCACAAGCCCCATGGAGTATGAGGACCGGGGCAGCTACAGTGCGGTGCTGAATATGTCCAACGATGAGCCTCTGGAGATTACACCGGAGGGAGTGCGCTTTGCCCTGGCCGGTGACGGAAAGAAGTTCTTTATCCAGGGGACCCTGCCGGAGCAGAAGACGCAGCTTCCCTGGAACATATCCGTAAGCTATAAGCTGAACGGAGTGCCGGTGGAGGCGGAGAAGCTGGCGGGGGCAGCAGGCCTTGTGGAGATCAACGTCACTGCAGTGCCCAATGAAAACTGCGATCCCTATCTGAAGAACAACATGCTCCTTTCCGTGGTGATCCCTGCGGGGGAATCCGTTTATTCCGTGGACGCCCCGGGATCCCAGACCCAGAGCCTGGGGGAGATCACCGGCGCCGCCTTTACGGCCCTTCCCGGGGAGGAAAAAACCTTCACCGCAAGGCTTGGTACCGACAGCTACGAGTCCGTGGGCGTGATCATCCTGATGATGCCCGCCACCCTGGACAGCTTCGACAATATCTCGGACATCCGGGACCTGAAGGACACCTGGAGGGCCTCCGGGGACGCCATGTATGACAGCCTGGACGCGCTTTTCTCCACTGTGACGGATATGCGGGAGGAAATCAAGGGCATCCAGGACAGCCTGGCCTCTGCGGAAAGCGCCAGAGCCACCGTTGCGGCAGGCAGGGACGGGGTCTTCTCCGCCACGGACCGGGCCCTTGCGGATGTGAATGACCTGAGCATCGGGGTGCAGAAGCTGATCCCCTATGTGAGCACGGCCCAGACCGGACTTTCCGAGGTGAACCGGGATCTGAACGACCTTGTGGAGGTGCTGGGAGGCATGACGGACTCCCTCCATGAGCTTTACCGGGGCCTGAATCGTCTGGAGGACGGCAGCTACGGAGCTTCTTACGATATCTCCAGGATCGACGGTATTGCGGAGGAGCTGCAGAAGGAAAGCAGCGGCCTTAAGGAAGTCCTGGACCGGCTTGAGGGACACCTGGATGACCTGCTTTCCGGACTGGAAGACTGGGATCCGGAGATCCTCCTGGAGGATTATGATGAGGATATCGCCAGCAGCTCTGAGGCCTCCTATGCTGGGGACCTGGCGGAGGCTGCGGCAGAACAGCTGGCAGGAGAGCTCTCGGGGCTTCAGGGGATCATCGGCAGGCTCCGGGGCTTCCTTGGAGGACTTTCCGAAAAAAGGGAGACCATGGGAAGGCTTGCCACCGCCTCGGATGCCCTGGCTGCCGACGTAAGACGGACCCTCTCCGGTGTCGGAAAGACTGCTCAGGGGGCCAGGTATACCGTAGAGGATATCCGGCGGGTGATCCTTGCTGTCGAGGACCTGAATGATACCGTGAATGTCTTTTATCCGGATATGCAGGGGCTCCTTTCCGAGAGCCAGGCCCTTCTGGGGCAGACGGGGGAGACCTTAAACAGCAGCGGGCAGGCCCTTACCCTGGCCCATGAGACCCTGAAGGCGGCGGCAGGAGACGTGGATGACGCCCTGGCAGGGACCTTCCGGAATACCCTGTCCATGCTGGACAAGTCCCTTGCCATGCTGGATGATCTCTCCGGGGTACAGTCTGCGGGAGGGGAGATGCACAGGACCCTCTCCGACGAGCTGGATAAGTTTGAGGAGGAAAACCGCTTCCTGGAGATAGATCCGGAGGCGGAGAAGGTAAGCTTCACCTCCAGTGAAAATCCGTCCCCGGATTCCCTGCAGATCGTCATGCGTACGGAGGAGATCTCAAAGGACGAGGAGGAAACGGAGATCCTGGACGCGGAAACGGAAGCAGGAGAGCAGGGGCTTCTGAGCCGGATCGCAAGCGTGTTCCGGCGGATCTGGGAAGCCCTTAAGGAGATCTTTTCCAATACTTAAATTTACAGATTCTTTAAGGAAACTTTACAATCCGGCCACATTTCTTGACGGAAAAGGGGAATTTCACTATGATAGGAGCATAGCGCTAAAGGAAGGTAAGAGATCATTATGAAAACTTCTTATAAATCTATCCTGTTATGGGGATTCCTTGCGGCAGTCTGTATCCTGCTTCTGACCAGAGGCCTCCCGGCCCAGGCGGCGGAGTTCGGACCCGGGGAGGGACTTCCGGAATACACCAACAACCATGGAGGTATCATCTATCAGGGAGATACCAGAAACGGCACCGGGGATGCGGATGCTGCAGTGGATACGGAGGGCGTGATCACGGATCAGCCCCAGGAAGGCGGAAGCGGAACAGAGGCTGCTGAAGCTGCCGGAACCACCGGGGAGACCCCGGAGCGGGAAGCTCCCGATGTGACGGTTCAGGAGGGGGACTTCTATATCCACGACGGCGTGAAGTACCGGAAGGGAGAACTGAAGGGCAGCTTCAGACTCTCCGGCTATGACAACCTGGACTGCTGCGTAGGCAGCAATGCCGGCGGCACCACCTATTCCGGGGCTATGCCCAGGGCAGGCCATACCGTGGCAGCGGACCTTTCCGTCCTGCCCCTTGGGACCATGATCATCGTGGAAGGGGAAAAAGGCAAGACCGTACACAACTATGACGGTGTCTATAAGGTAGAGGATATGGGCGGCGGCGTAAACGGCAGCCATCTGGACATTTTCTGCAACACCCATAAGGAGGCTGCGGCGGTGACGGATCCGGGATGGCAGTATTCCAGGGTCTGGATCGCGGTACCGGTGGAGGAATAAGAGCATGGACAGATCAGAACTGGAATTATACATACATATTCCCTTCTGTGCCAGAAAGTGCAATTACTGTGATTTCTTAAGCTTCTGCGCATCCTCGGAGGTGCAGCAGAAATATATCAACCAGCTGATCCGGGAGATCGAAAACACCTCCTCGATCTGCAGGGACTATCATGTGCGTTCCGTCTTCTTTGGAGGCGGAACGCCTTCTTTGCTGGAACCACAGTATATCACTGCGGTGATGGATGCGATCCGGAGATCCTACCGCCTGGATAAGGATGCGGAGATCAGCATCGAATGCAATCCCACCTCCACTTTGCGGCACAAGTTTTCAGCATACAAAAAGGCGGGGATCAATCGCCTGAGCATCGGCCTCCAGTCCGCAAACAACGACGAGCTGAAGCTTCTGGGCAGGATCCATACCTTTGAGGAGTTTCTGAAGTGCTATCAGGGAGCCCGGATGGAGGGATTCCAGAACATCAATGTGGACCTGATCAACTGTATCCCCCTTCAGACCTTAAAGACCTGGAAGAAGACCCTTAAGACCGTGCTGATGCTGAAGCCGGAGCACCTGTCCGTGTACAATCTTATCGTGGAGCCCGGGACCCCCTTTGCGGAGATGAATGAGGAGGGACTTCTGATGCTGCCGGGAGAGGATGAGGACGAGGAAATCGACGCCTTTACCAGGGAGTATACGGAGAAGATGGGCTATCAGCGCTATGAGGTCAGCAATTTTGCCAGACCCGGCTTTGCCTGCCGGCATAACATCGGCTACTGGACGGAGGTGCCCTATGTGGGCTTCGGACTGGGAGCGGCCTCCCACTTTGAGGAATTCCGCTGGAGCAATACCCGCTCCATGGAGGAATATCTTGCGGCGGACCTTTCCCGGGAGGAGGGCTTTTCCATGATCCGGAAGGAGCTCCACCAGCAGACCGTAAAGGAGGAGATGGAGGAGTTCATGTTCCTGGGGCTGCGGCTGGTGGAAGGGGTCTCGGAGCAGGAGTTCCTGCTGCGCTTCCAGAAGCGCATGGACCTTGTATACGGGGAGCAGATCCGGAAATTCATCCGTCTGTCTCTGATGGAACGGGTGGACGGAAGGCTGCGCCTTACCCCCAGGGGAATGGATGTTTCCAACGTGATCCTCAGCGAATTCCTCCTGGAGGAAGGGGTTTAGAAAGCCTTCATAAAATTTATGAAAAGTTCATGGATTTCTTGTATGTAACGCTTGACTTTTGTCAGGCGTTATTATATTATATGCTATGTTAGCAGTCGATGGAAAAGAGTGCTAACAAGATTGGAAAGGCCGGTGTTATGAATGGAACTGGACAATCGAAAAATTATCATATTAAAGACCATTATCAAGAACTATCTGGCCACCGGAGAACCGGTGGGCTCCAGGACCATTTCAAAGGAATCGGGGCTGAGCTTAAGCTCCGCCACCATCCGGAATGAAATGAGTGATCTGGAGGAGATGGGCTATATCCTGCAGCCTCATACCTCGGCGGGACGGATCCCCTCCGATAAGGGCTATCGCTTTTACGTGGACAGCATCCTGAAGGAAAGCGACAACCGGGTGGAGGAAGTGACGGACATCATGTTCAAGCGGGTAGACAGGCTGGAGAGCCTGCTGAAGCAGATGGTGCGCCTCCTGGCGGTGGACACAAACTATGCCGCCCTGGTCAGCGGACCGGTGCTGAGCGAGAACAAGATCCGTTATCTGCAGATCTCAAGGCCCTCAGAGTCCAAGCTGCTGCTGATCCTGGTGTGCGAGGGCAACATCGTAAAGAACATGATCCTGGATTGCCAGGAGCCCTTTACGGAGCAGGAGATCCTGCAGCTGAACCTGCTGCTTAACAACAGCCTGGCAGGACTTTCCTTCAAGGCCATTACCCCGCAGCTGATCGCAGAGCTTCTGGTGCAGGCGGGCTCCCACAGGAACACCGTCAGCGTAGTGCTGAACGCAGTGGTGGAGCTGATGGAAACAGGGGAGGACAGCCGGGATATCTACACCTCCGGCGCCACCAACATTTTCAAGTATCCGGAGCTGTCGGACGTGGACAAGGCCTCCAAGCTGATCTCAGCCTTTGAGGAAAAGGATGTGCTGAAGCAGCTGGTGGAGGAGGTCTCCAGGAACGAGGAACAGAGCGATCCCGGAGAGCACGGGGTCCAGGTGTATATCGGAGGCGAGGGACCGATCCAGAATATGCAGGACTGTTCCCTGGTAACGGCAAACTATGAACTGGCAGAGGGCCTGCGGGGCGTTATCGGTGTCATTGGCCCGAAGCGGATGGACTATGAGAAGGTCCTTCATTCCATGCAGACCATGATGGATCAGCTGGACAGGATGTTTGGCAGAAAGAATGAGGAATAGAGGTCCGGAAAGGAGCAGAAGGATGGCAGAAGAAGAGAAGAAAACACAGACGGCGGAACCTTCGCCTGCTGATGAGGAAATAAAGGAAACAAAAGAAGCAGCGGAAAAAGCGGAAGCCCCCGAGGAAAGGAAAGAGACCCCGGAGGGTGAAAGCGCTGAGGCCGGCGCCGAAGAAAAACAGACGGAGGAAGCCGGACAGAAGGAAAAGACAAAGCCGGATCCAAAGGATCTTAAGATCGAGGAGCTGACGGATAAATACAAGCGGCTCTTTGCGGAATTCGATAACTTCCGGAAGCGGACAGACGCGGAAAAGAGCGGCATGTATGCGGAGGGACAGAGAAATGTCCTGGAAAAGATCCTGCCGGTCATCGATAATTTTGAACGGGCACTGGAAAATGTGCCGGAGGAGCTCAAGGGCAGCAGCTACGTGGAGGGGGTAGAGAAGATCTACCGCTCCTGCATGGATACCCTGAAGGCCCTTGGGGTGGAACCCATTGAGACGGTGGGAAAGCCCTTTGATGCAAACCTGCACAATGCGGTGATGCATGTGGAGGATGAGGACCATGGAGAGAACGAAGTGGTGGAGGAGTTCCAGAGGGGTTATACCTTCAAGGACAAGGTCCTTCGCTACAGTATGGTGAAGGTGGCCAACTAAGGCCCGGAAGCAGGTAATGATTTCCATTTGATATAGAGTTACAAAGCAATTTAACTGAGTGAGAGGATGAATATCCAAGGAGGAAAAACTATGAGCAAGATCATTGGTATCGATTTAGGAACCACAAACAGCTGCGTTGCAGTTATGGAGGGCGGAAAGCCCACCGTTATCCCCAATGCCGAGGGACAGCGCACTACCCCGTCCGTAGTGGCATTTACAAAGAACGGAGAGCGTCTGGTAGGTGATCCTGCAAAGCGTCAGGCAATCACCAACCCTGACAGGACCATCTCCTCTATCAAGAGACACATGGGAACCGATTACAAGGTAACCGTTGACGGCAAGTCCTATACTCCCCAGGAGATCTCAGCTATGATCCTTCAGAAGCTGAAGGCAGATGCAGAGAGCTACCTTGGAGAGAAGGTATCAGAGGCAGTCATCACCGTTCCGGCATACTTCAACGACGCACAGCGTCAGGCCACCAAGGACGCAGGTAAGATCGCAGGCCTGGATGTAAAGCGTATCATCAACGAGCCCACTGCAGCAGCCCTGGCTTACGGCCTTGAGGACGAGAAAGAGCAGAAGGTCATGGTATATGACCTGGGCGGCGGTACCTTCGATGTGTCCATCATCGATATCGGTGACGGCGTTGTAGAGGTTATGGCCACCAACGGAGATACCCATCTCGGCGGCGACGACTATGATAACAAGATCATCGACTGGATGGTTTCCGAGTTTAAGAATGCAGAGGGCGTGGACCTGTCCGCAGATAAGATGGCCATGCAGAGACTGAAGGAGGCAGCCGAGAAGGCAAAGAAGGAGCTTTCCGCAGCTACCACCACCAACATCAACCTGCCCTTCATCACCGCTACGGCAGAGGGCCCGAAGCATCTGGACATGACCCTTACCAGAGCAAAGTTCGACGAGCTGACGGCTGATCTGACTGCCCGGACGGATGTTCCGGTACAGAACGCCATGAAGGACGCCGGCATCACCAATGCAGACTTGGGCAAGGTACTTCTGGTAGGCGGATCCACCCGTATGCTCTGCGCACAGGATGAGGTCAAGAGACTGACCGGAAAGGAGCCCTCCAAGACTCTGAACCCGGATGAGTGCGTAGCCATCGGTGCTGCCATCCAGGGCGGCAAGCTGGCAGGCGACGCAGGCGCAGGGGATGTACTGCTTCTGGATGTAACGCCTCTTACCTTAAGCATTGAGACCCTGGGCGGCGTTGCAACGCCTTTGATCAAGAGAAACACCACCATCCCCACCAAGGCTTCACAGGTATTCTCAACGGCTGCAGACAACCAGACCGCTGTGGATATCCATGTAGTACAGGGTGAGCGTGAGTTTGCAAGAGATAACAAGACCCTGGGACAGTTCAGACTGGACGGCATCGCTCCGGCTCCCAGAGGCATCCCTCAGATCGAGGTAAGCTTCGATATTGATGCCAACGGTATCGTAAACGTATCCGCAAAGGATCTGGGTACCGGTAAGGAGCAGCATATCACTATTACTTCCGGCTCCAACATGTCCAAGGAGGATATCGACAAGGCTGTCAGAGAGGCACAGCAGTTCGAGGCCGAGGACAAGAAGAAGAAGGAAGGAATCGACGCCAGAAACGAGGCGGATTCCATGGTATTCCAGACGGAGAAGGCCCTTAAGGATGTGGGAGACAAGGTATCAGACAGCGAGAAGGCAACGGTCCAGGCTGATATCGACGCCCTGAAGGAAGCCCTTAAGAATACGCCGGCAGACGGCAGCATGACGGACGATCAGATCAACAATCTGAGAAGCCTTAAGGAGAAGCTGACCAACTCCGCTCAGGCAGTCTTCACCAAGATGTATGAGCAGGCACAGCAGAATGCAGCTGGACAGCAGGCAGGCCCGAATCCGGGACAGAACGCTTCCGGCGGAGCTGCACCCCATGATGACAATGTGGTTGACGGCGATTACAAAGAAGTATAAAATAAAGGTTCGACGGCGGCGGAGCTTGGCTCCGCTTGCCGTGTGTTAAGGAAAGAGTGTTAAAACAGGCAGGTAAGAGAGAAGACCATGGCAGAAAAACGGGATTACTATGAGGTCCTCGGAGTTGACAAGAACGCCGATGACGCTACCATAAAAAAAGCATACAGACAGCTTGCCAAGAAGTATCATCCGGATGCCAATCCGGGGAACAAGGAGGCTGAGGAAAAGTTCAAGGAGGCAGGAGAGGCCTATGCGGTCCTGTCGGATCCGAAGAAGCGGGCAGCCTATGACCAGTATGGCCATGCAGCCTTTGATCCGAACTCGGCAGCAGGACAGGCTTCCGGCTTCGGCGGCTTCGACTTCGGCGGCATGGACTTTACGGATATCTTCTCCGACCTCTTTGGAGGGGCCTTCGGCGGCGGAGGAAGGACCTATTATTCCTCCGGCGGCTTCGGCGGTTTCGGAGGCAGCAGCTATGCCAATGCTCCCCAGAAGGGACAGAGCATCCGGGCATCCCTCCGTATTACCTTTGAGGAGGCGGTATTCGGCTGCGAAAAGGAGATCGAGGTAAACTACAAGGATACCTGCAGCGCCTGCAAGGGCAGCGGTGCCAAGGCAGGTACCTCTCCCGTGACCTGCGAGCGGTGTAAGGGACGGGGCAAGATCACCACGATCCAGAACAACCCCTTCTTCGGTCAGATGCAGTCCGTCTCCACCTGTCCCGAGTGTCACGGAAAGGGTACCGTGATCAAGGAGAAGTGTCCGGAGTGCCGGGGAACAGGCTATATTGCCATGAAGAAGCGCTTCAAGGTGAATATTCCTGCGGGCATCGACAACGGCCAGGCAGTTCGTCTGTCGGGAGCCGGCGAGCCGGGTATAAACGGAGGCCCCAGAGGGGATCTGCTGGTGGAGGTTGCGGTATCACCTCATCCCATCTTCAAGCGTCAGGGATCCAGCATCTTTTCAACGGTGCCCGTATCCTACGCCAAGATGGTCCTGGGCGGCCCCCTTCGGATCAAGACGGTGGACGGCATGGTGGAGTACCAGGTAAAGCCAGGAACTCCCACGGATACCAAGGTTCGCCTGAAGGGCAAGGGCGTGCCCATGCTGAACAACAGGAATGCCCGGGGAGACCATTATGTGACCCTGGTGGTGGAGGTACCCACCACCCTGAACAAGGAGCAGAAAAAGGCACTGTCCGCCTTCGCAAAGGCCTGCGGAGAGGACCCGGAAAAGGCATAAATACATATGATGCTGCGGCGCTCTGCCGGAGGTGCGGTGTAAGAACCGGACCCGGCAGAGCTTTTATTTTTCCTCTTTTTCCGACAGGCTCCCGGCCAGGGAAGGAGGCTTGGCGGCTTGTAAGCCTGGAAAGGAGATGTTATACTGTAAAGGAATTGGCCCAATGAGAGACCTGAAAAGGAGAGAAAAGAGATATGCTGCAGCACTACGGAAAAAACAGGATCCTGGACTATGGAATGATCATACTGGGATCCTTTATCATCGGTTATGCCATCAAAAACGTCATCGATCCGGTGCGGATGGTAACGGGAGGGGTCTCCGGCTTTGCGGTCATCTTCAATGCCCTGTTTGCAATCCCCCTCTGGGTGACGAACACGGTGCTGAACATCCCACTTTTCATCCTCACCTATCTGGTAAAGGGCTGGAAGTTCATGGTGCGGACCCTGATTTCCACCGTGGCCCTGTCCCTGGCTCTCTACATCATTCCGGAGGCCCCCCTTATCGGTGACGGGGACATGCTGCTCTCGGCCCTTTTCGGAGGCATTATAACGGGGGTGGGGACCGGCCTGGTGTTCATGAACCGGGCCACCACCGGCGGTACGGATATGCTGGCGGCGGTGATCCAGCACTATATGCGGCACCGGTCCGTAGCCCAGATCCTCATGGTACTGGACGGCCTGGTGGTGCTTTGCGGAGCCCTGATCTTCGGCGTCAATGCAGCCCTCTATGCGGTGATCACGGTCTATCTGATATCGAAGATCTCTGACGCCATGATCGACGGATTGAAGTTTTCAAAGATCATTTATATCCTGTCCGAAAATAATAACGAAATTGCCCGGCGGATCCTGGAGGAAATGGGACGGGGCGCCACAGCCTTAAAGGCCCGGGGGATGTATACCGGAGAGGAAAAGGAGATGCTTTTCTGCGTTCTGGGACACCGGGAGGTGCCTCAGATCAAGGATATCATCTATGAGATCGACCCCAGGGCCTTCGTGATCGTATCCAATGCCAACGAGGTCACGGGAGAGGGATTTCTGGAAAACTACAGGGAATAGAGAACAGGAAAGGAATGGAAAGAACATCATGAGACCAGCCAGGGAATTGCTGCATCAGTATCAGGAAACCAGCCGGCATGTAAAGGAGCATGCCACGCTGCCAAAGAAGGAAAAACAGGACCACAGCGAGGGACAGAAAAAGGTATTTGCCGACGGCTGCGGCTTCTATAAGCTTTTCTGGGTCTTTGTGCTGGGCTCCTTTTACGGGGACATCGTGGAGACTGTTTTCGTACGGATCACGGCAGGGGAATGGATGAGCAGAAGCTCCCTGGTCATGGGACAGTTTTCCCTGGTATGGGGCATCGGATGTTTCTTTCTGACCCTGTTTTTACATCGGATGATCGGCTGGGAGGACCGCTATATCCTCATTGCCGGTACGGTGCTGGGAGGAGCCTTTGAGTATTTCTGCTCCTTCTTTACGGAGAAGGTCTTCGGCTGCGTCTTCTGGGATTACAGCCATATGCATTTCAACCTGAACGGCCGTATCAATCTTCTGTACTGCTTCTTCTGGGGCATCATGGCGGTGGTCTGGCTGAAGATCCTGTACCCATGGATGAGCAAGGGGATCGAGCGGCTCCCCATCCTTTTCGGAAAGATCCTTACCTGGGCGCTGCTTCTGTTTTTGCTTTTTGATATCGCCATCTCCGCTGCGGCCCTTTACCGCATGCATGCGAGAGACCAGGCCCATGAGGCGAAAAACTGGGCGGAGGAATACGTGGACGAGCACTATTCCGACGAATGGATCCGGAACCGCTACCGGAACCTGAAGCTGGTGGGTCAGGATTCGTAATGGAAACGTAAGAAAATCACCGGGATATTTATGTTATACTTCGATATTGACAGAACCGTTCTCTAAGAGACGTATAAAGATAGAGAAGACAGAGATCATGAGGGGATCATGAGGAGAGGAGAGATTTATCCATGAAAAAGGGATTTTTGAGAGTCTGCCTGCTGACGGCCCTGTTCCTTATGGCAGGGACCATTACCGCCTTTGCGGACAACAGCACCTACATCACGGGATCCAAGATCAACGGCTTTCAGGTAGGGGGCATGACGCCGGAGGAGGCCATGCAGACCATTTCCCAGTACAGTTCCAATTATTATACCCTGACCATCAAGGAGAAGGGCGGCGCCCAGGAGACCATCAGCTATCAGGATATCGATCTGGGGACCAGCTTTCAGATCGGGGACTTCCAGAGCGTGCTGGATATCCAGAACCAGAACGGCCGTGTCTTCGGCAGCAATGTGCCCCTGAACACGGAGATCACGGGAACCGCCACCTATGACCAGAATAAGCTGGAGGAGCGGATGAACGGCCTTACCTGCATCACCCAGCAGACGAAGACGGAAAATGCCCGCATCTCCGCTTACCAGGAGGGACAGCCCTTTACCATCATTCCGGAGGTAGATGGAAATTCCCTCAATGAGGAGGCGGTAAAGGCAGCCATCCGCACTGCGGTGGCAGAGCGGACTAAGGAGATCGATCTGAACGCCCTTGGGGTCTATGACCAGATCACCATCCGTTCCACGGATGAAGGCCTCAATAACCTGCTGAATCAGATGAACGCCGTGGCCGGTATCCAGATCACCTATAACATCAGAGGCTCCCAGGAGGTCCTTCCGGGTTCCCGGATCGCCACCTGGATCACAGGCAGCGACGCCAACGGACAGATGAGCCTGAATCAGGACAGCGTCCTGGGCTATATCAACGAGCTGAAGCAGAAGTATGACACGGCAGGCACCTACCGGACCTTCACCGGAGGCTCCGGAGCCCAGGTGGGACTGACCACCGTATACGGCTGGCAGATCGATGCCGGCGCAGAGGCCCAGGCCCTGACGGAGGCCATCAGGACCTGCCAGAGCCAGACCAGAGAGCCCGTATGGGCGAAGAAGGGCAATTCCTACACCATGCCGGAATGGGGCGGCACCTTCGTGGAGGTAGACCTGGCCAGACAGCACGTATATTATTTCAAGGACGGTGCGGTGGTATGGGACGCCCCCTGCGTTACGGGAAATGTGGCCAAGAACTACACCACCCCGGACGGCGTTTACTCGATTTATTCCAAGGAGCGGAACCGGGTACTGAGAGGCAAGATGGTAAACGGCAAGCCTGAATATGAGCAGCCCGTATCCTACTGGATGCCCTTTAACGGCGGCATTGGCCTCCACGATGCGGACTGGAGAGGCAGCTTCGGCGGATCCATCTACAAGACCAACGGATCCCACGGCTGTGTCAACCTTCCTCCCGCATCCGTACCTGCCCTTTATGACCTTGTAAGTGTGGGCACCATTGTGGTATGCCATAACTAAATGCTGCGGAGACTTATGGAAATCTTAAAAAGAATCTGGCCGGTGGCCGCCCTTTTTCTGATCATTACAGGCATCATCCTGACGGATAGCCCAGAGAAGCGGGCGGCTTCGGACCGGAAGGCGGCCTCTGGGGCCGCTTCTGAGGCACTGTCTGAGGAGAGGTATCCCATGACAGTGTCTTTCTTTTCCCTGGATACGGTATGCACCCTCACCGCCTATGAGGGGGGCGGCAGGGAAGCACTGGAGGAAGCGGGCAGAGAGCTGGAACGCTATGACCGCCTCTTTGATCCCTATGAGGAAGGATCGGACATTTACCGGATCAATCACAGGGAGGAAGAAAGCGTCAGGATCTCCCGGGAGACGGGGGATCTTCTGCAGTTTGGCCGGGACCTGGGGGAGCTCTCCGGAGGGGACCTGGACATCACCGTGGGAAATCTGACCGCCCTCTGGGACATCCGTCACAGGACCGAGGCTCCGGAGCCGGAGGCTGTGGCAGAGGCCCTTGCCCTCTGTGATCCCGATGGATATGAGATCCTGGAGGAAGGAGAGGAAGCTGTATTCCGGACAGAGGATCCGGAGCTTCAGATCGATCCCGGAGCCATTGCCAAGGGCTATGTGGCGGACCGGCTAAAGGAGCTGCTCCTGTCCCATGGAGTCAGCTCCGGCATCATCAATCTGGGAGGCAATGTCCTTTGCATCGGCAGTCTTCCTGACGGAGAAGCTTTCCGGATCGGCCTTCGGGATCCCAGGGAGGGATCCGAAGAAGAGCTGGAGGTCCTGCAGGTCCGGGACAGCTCCGTGGTGACGGCGGGGATCTACGAGCGGTACTTTGAGGCGGATGGGATCCACTACCATCACATCCTGAGCAAGACGGACGGCTATCCCGTACAGAACGACCTTGCAGCCGTCAGCGTGGTGGGACCGGATTCCGCAGTCTGCGATGCCCTGGCCACTACGCTCTTTATCAAGGGAGCGGAAGAAGGAAGCACCTGGCTTTCGGACCTGAATGAAGCCGTCGGAGCGGGGGCTGTGGCCGGTGTGTCGGGAAGCTACGAGGCGTATTTTATCGGAAAGGACGGGAAGATAAAGGAGGCAGGACGATGATCACCATAGAAAAGACCCTGGACATAGCTCCCTCATATGATTTTTCCCTCATCGCCCCAAAGGAGCGGATCCTGTTTTTTGATATCGAGACCACGGGACTTTCCGCAGCCCGGTCGGGCCTTTACCTCATCGGCGCCGTATACTGGCAGGATGGGGCCTGGCAGCTTCGCCAGTGGTTTGCGGACAGCCTCTTTGACGAGGAGGAGATGCTTAACGCCTTCTTCGGGCTGCTGGGGGAAAAGAAAAAGCTGGCAAGGGCCGGGGGAGGCAGGGGAAGCGCCGTGCTGATCCACTTCAACGGAGACACCTTTGACATCCCCTATATCCAGCGGCTGGCCCGGCAGTACCGTCTGCCCTGGGACCTGTCGGGGGTACTTAGCATTGACCTTTACAAGAAGATCCGCCCCTACCGGGAGCTTCTGGGCCTTCCGAACTGCAAGCTCAAGACCGTGGAGCAGTACTTCGGCATCAGCCGGGAGGACCGCTATAGCGGCGGGGAACTGATCTATGTATATGAGGAGTATCTGCGCCTTAGAAACCTGGAGGAGGGAAGCTGCGAGAACAATTCCCAGAACAGGGCCCTTCGGGAGCGGCTCCTTCAGACCCTGCTGCTGCACAATGAGGAGGACATGACGAATCTGCCCCTTCTCTGCGGGCTGCTGGGCTATGACGAGCTGTTCCGTCGGCAGTTCAGCCTTGCGGGAGCGGAGCTTGTGGAGCTGCCCTCCACCAGCGGGGGAAAGGTGCTGGACCTTCGCTTCCGTATGCCGGGCGGCCTTCCCAGGGAGCTGGATTTAAGCTTCGGCCCCTATGTGTTCTGCGGGGAGGAGGACAGTATCCTGAATCTGGCGGTGTCCCTTTATGAAGGGGAACTGAAATACTTCTTTCCGGATTATAAGAATTATTACTACCTTCCCATAGAGGACTATGCGGTGCATCGGTCCGTGGGAGAGTTTGTGGAAAAGGGGGCCAGAAAGCCCGCCACCGCCAGGACCTGCTATCAGAAAAAGGCAGGGATCTTTCTGCCGGAGCCGGAGGCCATCTTTGCCCCGGTCTTTTACGAGGAGTATAAGGGAAGCCGGCTCTACGCGGCCTTTTCTCCGGAGCTTCTTAAGCGGGAGGAGCAGCTTACGGATTATGCGGGAGCAGTCCTTTCCCTCTTTCTGAAAAACGCCAGGAAGCGGAATAAATGATTGCTTTTACATAAGGGATTTGTTATCATAAAATATCATATATCGGACATGAACCATAAACATATGTTATAAAAGAAAGGCGGCATTTATGGAGCAGGCACTTTCCTCATATAAAGTTTTTTTTGAGGTCGCAAAGGCCGGCAATATATCCCGTGCAGCCAAGAAACTGCAGATCAGCCAGCCGGCCATTTCCAAATCCATCGTCAAGCTGGAGGAGCAGATCGGCGTAAAGCTTTTTCACCGCAATTCCAGGGGCGTTCACCTTACGGCGGAGGGGGAGGTCCTTTTCAGCCATGTGGAGGAAGCCTTTGACGATATAGAACGGGGTGAGGCGGAGCTTCGGCGGATCCGGGAATTCCATATCGGACATCTGCGGATCGGCGCTTCCACCACCCTCTGCAGGTATATCCTGATCCCCTATCTGAAGGATTACCTGAAGGACAATCCCCATATGAAGATCACCATCGAAAATCAGGCTACGGCCAGGACCATCCAGAAGATCGAAAACCACAAGCTGGACGTGGGCCTGGTGGTACTGTCCCATTTTCGCCAGGGGATCCGCTTTACCCACATCATGGACGTGGAGGACATCTTCGTCTGCACCCCGGATTACCTCCGGAACTTGAAGGACCGGGAGGGGGAGGATGTGGACATCTTCCAGGCGGCAAACATCATGCTGCTGGATAAGGACAACAACACAAGGCAGCATATCGAGGAGTATTTCAAGGAGCAGGGCATCACTCCAAGACAGACCATGGAGATGTCCACCATGGACCTTCTCATTGAATTTGCCAAGATCGGCATGGGTGTCTCGGCGGTGATCCGGGAGTTCGTGCTGAAGGAGCTTCACGAGGGCAGCCTCATAGAGGTGCCTGTTCCGGTCCGGATCCCGAAACGGGCGGCAGGCTTTGCCTATCAGGAGGCCAACCAGAACGAAGCCTTAAGGAGCTTTTTAAGGAGTACCAGATAAATGACGACAAAACGGATCATCAACACGGATGTGACGGAAGAGGATAAGAAGATAGAGACCTCCCTGAGGCCCCAGAGCCTGGACAGCTATATCGGCCAGGAGAAGATCCGGGAGATGATGAAGGTCTATATCGCTGCAGCCAAAAGCAGGAAGGAGTCCCTGGACCACGTTCTTTTCTACGGGCCTCCGGGACTGGGAAAGACTACCCTTGCTGGGATCATCGCCAACGAGATGGGGGTCAACATGAAGGTGACCTCCGGACCGGCCATTGAAAAGCCTGGAGAGATGGCGGCGATCCTGAACAATCTTCAGGAAGGGGACGTGCTCTTCATCGACGAGATCCACAGGCTGAACCGTCAGGTGGAGGAGGTCCTGTACCCGGCCATGGAGGACTTTGCCATCGATATCATGCTGGGGAAGGAAGCCAGCGCAAGGAGCATCCGCCTGGACCTGCCCCATTTTACCCTGGTGGGAGCCACCACCCGGGTAGGGTTGCTGACGGCTCCCTTAAGGGACCGCTTCGGCATGGTCCAGAAGATGGAATTTTACACGCCGAAGGAGCTTTCCACCATCGTAAAGCGCTCCGCAGGGGTCCTGGGGGTGGAGATCGACGAGGAGGGAGCTTATCGCATTGCCCTTCGGAGCCGGGGAACACCGAGACTGGCAAACCGTCTCTTAAAGCGGGTCAGGGATTTTGCGGAAGTGAAGTATGACGGCAGGATCACCGCGGAGGTGGCGGACTTTGCTCTGGATATCCTGGATGTGGATAAGCTGGGACTGGATAACAACGACCGCAGCATCCTCCTTACCATCATCGAAAAATTCGGCGGCGGCCCCGTGGGGCTGGATACCCTGTCGGCGGCCCTGGGAGAGGATTCCGGAACCATCGAGGACGTATATGAACCCTATCTGCTGATGAACGGACTTCTGCAGCGGACCCCCAGGGGAAGGATCGCCACGGAAAACGCCTACCGGCATCTGGGGCTTTCCGCAGCCTATGGAGGCTCCTATGCGGAGAAGCAGAAAAAAGAGGAAATAGAAGGACAGGAGAAGCTTGACCTATGAAAAAACCAAATCTGACAGAGGTGCTGATCGACGGAAAGATCTATTCCGTAAGCGGCGAGGAGAACGCGGAATACATCCAGAAGGTGGCCCAGTTCGTAAATGAAAAGATCCAGGAGGTCCGGACCCTTCCGGGCTTCAAGCGTCTGGATGAGGAATACCAGACCCTGCTTCTGAATCTGAACCTGGCAGACGCCTACTTCAAGGAAAAGGAGGAGGTCACCAGGCTGGCGGAGGCAGCAGAGGAAAAGGAACGGGAGCTTTATGCGGTGAAGCATGACATGGTCAGCACCCAGATGAAGCTGGAGGCAGCTCTCAAGCAGCAGGAAAAGCTTGGGGAGCGCATGGAAGAGTGGAAGAAAAAGTACGAGGAGCTGAAGGCAGAAACCAATGGCCGTCATAAAGCCTGAAATGAAATCTGAACAAAACCGGGGGCAGGCCTCCGGACTTCCGGAGCTTTTGTCCCCCGCAGGATCCTACGAGGCGGCAAAGGCTGCGGTGAATGCGGGAGCGGACGCGATCTATATGGGCGGTCCGCTTTTTTCCGCCCGGGCCTATGCGGAGAGCGCCAGGGAGGATATGCTTCTTGAGACCATCCGCTACTGCCACCTCCGGGGAGTCCGGGTCTACATGACCCTGAATACCCTGATGAAGGAAAGGGAGTTCCCCCTCCTTTGGGATTACCTCCTTCCCTATTACCGGGAGGGGCTGGATGGAGTCATCGTCCAGGATCTGGGACTTGTGGCCTGGCTTAAGGAGCATTTTCCGAAGCTTCCCATCCATGCCAGTACCCAGATGACCGTGACGGGACGATACTTTGCAGAGCTTCTGAAGGAGCTGGGGCTCAGCCGGGTAGTGACGGCCAGGGAGCTGTCCCTTCAGGAGATCCGGGACATCCATGAGCATGTGGACATCGAGATCGAGGGATTCATCCACGGAGCCCTGTGCTACTGCTACAGCGGCCAGTGCCTCATGAGCTCCATGCTGGGAGGCCGCTCCGGAAACCGGGGACGCTGTGCCGGACCCTGCAGGCTGCCCTATACGGTGTACGATGAAACAGGCAGGAAGCTTACCGGGAAGGAAGGAACCTATGTCCTTTCCATGAAGGACTTCAACACCCTGCCGGACCTTAAGGCCATGGCGGAGGCAGGGGTCTGCTCCTTAAAGATCGAGGGCAGGATGAAATCCCCCCTTTACGTGGCGGCAGTGACCTCCGTTTACCGGAAATATCTGGATCAGGGCATGCCGGAGACCGTGGATCCCGGGGATCAGAGGCTCCTGCGGGAGGTCTTTGACCGGGGCGGCAGTACGGACGGATATCTTAATCGGCACAATGGAGCCGACATGATGGCCCTTTCCGAAAAGGAGACAAGGCACCCGGAGGAAGCCTTGCTGGAGCCCATCCGCAGGGCTTATGTAGAGAAGGATATGCGGGTGCCCATCCGGGGAGAGGCAGAGGTCTGTGCCGGAAGACCGGCAGTGCTGCGGCTTTTCTGTGATTTCCGGGGGATCCGGGCAGAAGTACGGGTGGAAACGGGAAATGAAGAGGGACCGGTACTGGTACAGGCTGCCCGGCAGCAGCCCATGACCGGGGAACGGATCAGGGAGAGCCTTGAGAAGTTCGGAAATACGGCCTTTGAACTGGAGGACCTGCAGGTCCGGACGGATGACAACAGCTTTATCCCGGTACGGGAGCTGAACGAGCTGAGAAGGAAAGGGGCAGATGAGCTTGCAGAACGCATACTTGAGAGCTTCCGCAGAGACGGAGGAACAGCTTCAGGCACTCCTTGATACAAAGGCGGAACTGATCTATATGGACAGCGGGTATTTTTCTCCGGAGACCTGGGGAAAATGGACCCGAAAAGCCCATGAAGCAGGAAAACTGCTTCTGCTGCGGCTTCCCCATATCTTTCGCAGGGAAGGGGCAGAGTTCCTTACGGAGCATCAGGAAAAGCTCCGGGGGGCTTCCTTTGACGGCTTTCTGCTGCGAAGCTTCGAAGAACTTCCCTGGCTCATAAGGACAGGGCTTCTGGAGGAGTCCGGCGGGACCGGCGCGGAAGGAAGCGGAGCCCGGGAGCCCATGCTTGTGACGGACTACAATCTCTACGGCTGGAACAGTCTGTCGGAATCCCTGATGGCGGAGATCTTCCGGAGGAACCTCTCCGGGGAAGGATGGGAAGAAAAGCCTTCCCGGGGACCGGGGGAGTCCCGGGAGCTTTGGGAGACCCTGCCTCTGGAGCTGAACGAAGGGGAGCTTGCAGCCCTCTGTAAAAAGACGGAGCCCGCCATCCGGCATGAGCTTCTGGTCTACGGCAGAGCTCCCATGATGGTCAGTGCCCAGTGCATTCGGAGGACCGTGAAGGGCTGTGACCAAAAGCCCTGCGTCATGGAGCTTTCGGACCGGAAGGGTGTGCGGCTTCCCGTGAAGAACAACTGTACCTTCTGCTATAATACCATCCTGAACTCCAGGCCTACGGTATTGTACGACCTGCCGGAGGTGATCCGGCATATCGGGCCGGACAGCATCCGCTATGAATTTACCACGGAAAGCGGAAAAGAAGTGAAAGAGATCCTGTCCGGAAAGCGTATATACAGGGAAAATGAATTTACCAGGGGCTATCTCCGGCGGGGCGTGGAGTAATCCTGCCCTGCCGCCGAAAAGGTGAGAGAAAGATACATGATAAATGTTTACGTTGAAATCAGCAAATATCTGATGATCCTTCTTATGGCCATGTATACCTTCTGCAATTTCCGTTATTTTACGGTGGCAGAGGAGGAGGCCAAGGAGGATTACTGTGCATGGCAGCAGAGGATCCTGCTGCTTTTGCATTTCATCGCATTTTCCGTACTCTTCTTTACAGGGGAGGAACTGCTGCTCCTGCCCTTCTACGGGGTACAGCTGCTGTTTTTCCTATGCTATCCCCTGCTGGTACGGAAGATCTATCCCAGGATCTCCAGGCTCCTTCTGAATAACGTGTGCCTGTTTCTTGCCCTGGGACTCATTATGCTGACCCGCTTAAGCCTTGAGGACGGTATCCGCCAGTTCGTGCTGATCCTGGTGGGGGCTCTCATATCCCTGCCGGTTCCTTTTATCATGGACCGGGTCCTGGGACTTGTGAACTGGCGCTGGCTTTACGGGGCGGCAGGCATCGGCCTTCTGCTCCTGGTATTCGCAGCAGGCAGCGTGGCCTATGGAGCCAAGATGACCTTAAGCTTCGGAGGCATATCCTTTCAGCCCTCGGAATTCGTAAAGCTGAGCTTTGTGTTTTTTGCAGCAGCCATGCTGTACCATTCCCTGGAGTTCAGAAACATCTGCCTAACCTCTGCCGTAGCGGCCCTCCATGTGCTGATCCTGGTGGCCAGCCGGGACCTGGGAACGGCACTTATGTTCTTCGTGGCCTATATCGCCATGCTTTATGCGGCCACGAACCGGGGGATCTATGCCCTTCTGGGGGGATTGATGTTTGCCGGAGCCGGAGCCGTGGCCTACCGGCTTTTTTCCCATGTGCGAACCAGGGTGGCGGCCTGGCTGGACCCCTGGAGCGATATCCCCAATAAGGGCTATCAGATCGCCAATTCCCTGTTTGCCATCGGTACCGGCGGATGGGCGGGCATGGGCCTGGGACAGGGCCTGCCGAACCGGATCCCCATCGTGGAGAAGGACTTTATCTTCTCAGCCATTTCCGAGGAAATGGGAGCGGTGACGGCCATCTGCCTGATCCTCATCTGTCTGGGCTGCTTCCTGCAGATGATGCTGACGGCCTATTACATGGATATGCTCTTTTACAAGCTGCTGGCGGTGGGCCTGGGGGTCCTGTATATCTTTCAGGTATTCCTGACCATCGGCGGCGTGACGAAGTTCATTCCCTCCACCGGGGTGACCCTGCCCTTTATCGCCTACGGAGGCAGCTCCATCGTAAGCTCCTTCCTGCTTTTTATGGTGTTCCAGGGAATGCATCTCATTATGATGGGGGATGCGGAGGCAGAGTCCGGAGAGGAGACAGAGGAATACTGGGAGGATGAGGATACAGATGAGGAATAAAGGGGAAAAACGAAGGACCCACAGCGGAAAGGACCTCTTCAACCGGTCGATCCTGCGGATCACCTACGGCGTGGCCCTGATCTTCCTGGGGCTTATGGCCTACTTTATCTGGTTTGTCCAGGTGGAATCCCCCAACGTGATCGGAAACACCTACAACCCCAGGGTGGACCTTATGGCGGAGCGGGTGATCCGGGGAAAGATCAAGACCGCAGATGGAGTGGTGCTGGCGGAGACCCAGAGGGGGGAGGACGGAACGGAGACCAGAAGCTATCCCTACGGGACCCTCTATGCACCAGTGACGGGATACAGCCAGAAGGGAAAGACGGGGATCGAGTCCCTGGCAAACTTTTATCTCCTGAGCTCCCATGTGAATATCCTGGAGCAGACCACAAAGGAGCTTCTGGGGGAGAAAAATACGGGAGATAACGTATGGCTTACAATACGGCACGGCATTCAGGCAGCAGCCTCGGAGGCTCTGGGAGACCGGAAGGGGGCCGTTATTGCCATGGATCCGGAAACGGGAGAGATCCTCTGTATGGTCTCAAAGCCCTCCTTTGATCCGAATACCATTCAGGAGGACTGGGAGGCTCTTACGGCGGAGGATAACCGGGAAGGACAGCTTCTGAACCGGGCGGCCCAGGGTTCCTACCCGCCGGGCTCCACCTTCAAGCTGGTAACGGTGCTGGAGTATATCCATGAGCACCCCTCGGACTATCAGGACTTCCATTTCAGCTGCAGCGGCAGCTACACGGACCCGGAGGGAAATCGGATCCAGTGCTACGGCGGAGAGGCCCACGGAGAACAGGACCTGTTCCAGGCCTTCGCCAATTCCTGCAACGGGGCCTTTGCCCGGATCGGAGAGGAGATATCCCCCCAGGAGACGGCAAAGCTTGCGGAGAAGCTGCTCTTCAATCAGGCCCTTCCCTTTGACCTGCCCTATACCAGAAGCAGCTATAGCCTTCAGGAGGGAGACTCTCTGTTCCTGAAGGAGCAGACAGCCATCGGACAGGGCAAGACCACCATGAGCCCCCTGCACAACCTTCTGCTGACGGCGGCAGTGGCCAACGGCGGAGAGCTGATGAAGCCCAGGCTCCTTTCCCACCTGGAAAATGCAGGGGGAGAGAACTTCAGGACCTTTTCTTCCGAAGGGGCCGGAAGGCTCCTTTCCGAGGAGGACGCAGGGCTTCTGAAGAAACTGATGGGCCTTGTGGTCACAGAGGGTACCGGCTCCGCCTTCCGGGGAGCCCCCTACGGGGCCTACGCCAAGACCGGCTCTGCGGAGTATGAGAGCGGGGGCGAGCGAAAGACCCACGCCTGGTGCAACGCCATCGGGGAAGGGGACGGGAAGCAGCTTGCAGTCTGTGTGATCGTAGAGGATGGAAAAAGCGGCGGAAGCACCGCCGCACCGGTGGCCAGGGCGGTGCTGGATGCCTGGTGGGCCGGGGAAGAAAATCACGGGGAGGATACAAACTTATAATATTTTCCGGCAATCGGTTGTCAAAAGTCAGGGCGTATACTATACTAATAAAGATTGAGAAAGAGTGAGGTATCGCAATGATCGAGGCGGTAAGCTGCGGAGGAGTGGTGATCTTCCGCGGGAAGATTTTACTACTGTATAAGAACTACAGGAACCGGTATGAAGGCTGGGTCCTTCCAAAGGGCACCGTTGAGGCCGGGGAGACCCACGAGCAGACAGCCCTCAGGGAGGTTAAGGAGGAGAGCGGAGCAGACGCGGAAATCATCGAATATGTGGGAAAGAGCACATACTCCTTCCTGGTGCCGGAGGATAAGGTGGAAAAGGACGTCCACTGGTACCTGATGAAGGGACGCTCCTATTTTTCCAAGCCCCAGTCCGAGGAGTATTTCAAGGACAGCGGATTTTACAAATACCATGAGGCGATCCACCTTCTGAAGTTCTCCAACGAAAAGGAGATCCTGGAAAAGGCCTATGCCAGATATCAGGAGCTCAGACACGAGGGAAAGTGGGACCGGCAGAAGGCCTAAGCCTGAGGACAGGAACAGCTCAGAGAAAAATTGAATAATTAAAGAACAGAAATGAAAGATTTTGTGAACATCCTTTTCCGTTGATTGTATTACGGGAGGTATAATGCTATGATGAGCCCACAGGTCACCGAAAAGCACTTCTGCAAAGACCCGTCAGGCATCTTCATTTCTTTCACTTCAGATCTGTTACGCAGTACGGAGGAGAGAAGGGGCTCCGAAGTGCTGCCACGTCAAAGGACCGCTGCAAATAGAAGGAGAATCTATTTGCAACGGTCCTGATTTTTGTTCACGCCAATCTTTTGGGATCGATCGTCTCTTAAGACTGATCAGAGTCCGGCGGCCTTCAGGAGTCCTGCCACATCCGCCTCATCCGGGTGGCTCAGAGCCCGGTCAAAGTTCTCAAGCATGGGCTTTGCCCGCTCCGGTTCACTTTGGGCCATGGCTTCGTAGCGGGCTCGTACCCCAGGCTGCATCCGCCCCTGGCACATATAGCTTCCCGTAAGGACCGCTTCCTCAGGAAGGAGACCCTTTACGTTCCCCAGGATCCGGTCAAAGTAAGTCTGGCTTCCGCCAAAGCCCGCAGTTCCGAAGAGGAAGACCTCTTTTCCGGAAAGGAGGGGAAGGTAGCTCTGCAGGTTCCCGGGACAGTTTCCCTTATCGGTCCAGAAGCCCACATAGACCCGGTCTGCGGAACGGAGGGCGTCACGGATTTCGGGTGCAGAATCGGAAGGCCCTTCGATGGAGGCCTCCAGGAGACAGGAATCTGCTCCAAAGGCCTCCCGGAGCCGGGCTCCCAGGGCCTCTGCCAGTTTTCTGGTGTTGCCGCTGCGGCTTTCGTAGATCAGTGCGTATTTCATTTCCTTACCTCCCTATCAGAAATCTCTTGTCTTTTTTTATCATAGATACAGTGGACCCCTTCATGGCGCTGGATGCCTCCGAGGCAGTCCCGGTTGCAGCGGACGCAGCGGAGGATTTCCTTTGTCCGGCCTGCGGAGACCTTCTTCGGCCAGTCGGGATCGGCGATGAGCTGGCGGCTCATGGCGGCGCAGTCGATCCGGCCCTCCTTTAAGGCCTTCTCCACAAAGTCAGGGTCCCGCAGGCTTCCGACCCCGCAGACAGGAAGCTTCGTATAGCGCCGCACCTCATCACAGTAGGGGAGGAAACAGCCCTCGCCTCCGAAGTAGGGATGGGATGCAGGCGGGATCGTATCCGTAAGGCTTCCGTGATCCCCAAGGGTCACATGGAAGCTGGTAACGCCGGCCTTCTCCAGGATGGGGATGAATACGGGAAGCTCCGAAAGAAGGACTCCTGCATTTCCATAGTGGGGATCCTCCTGCCGCACCGGCAGTTTATAGTCGATGGGCATCCCCGGCAGGGCCTTCCTTACGGCGGCCACCGCCTCTGCCGCAAAACGGGCCCGGTTTTCCGGGCTTCCGCCATAGCAGTCCCTGCGCTTGTTATAAAGGGAAGAGGAAAAGCTGCCGCACATCCGGTCGCCATGGACCTGGATCATGTCAAAGCCCGCCTTTTTTGCCAGGAGGGCGGCAGGCCCGAAGGAGGCGGTGATGGCGGATACCTTCTTCTGGGGCATGGAGCTGATATAAGGGGATACCTCCTCATTCAGGAGCCTCCGAAGATCTTCGGGACTGATTTTCTTTGTCAGGAGTCCCGGCAGATATTTCAGCATGGCGGGCAGGTTGCTGTCGGACTGGTGGAGCTGAGCACAGACCAGAGCCCCCTCTCCGTGGATCATATCACAAAGCCGCTGATAATAATGGAAGCCCCTCTCCGTGTGAAGGGAATAGGCACCGTGCTTTCCTACGGGAACGTCACCGATGATGAGCAGGGCGGCGCCTCCGGCAGCGATCTTCCGGAGCTTTTCAAAATAAGTCTCCTCCGGAAGGCCGAAGCTTGTGGGAGCAAAGATGATCCGGTTTTTGAGTCTGAGGCCCCCATAGATCGCGGGGCTGAAGATTGTGTCGTACATGATGCAGTGCCTCCGTATCAGGCCCCAAAGGGCCTTATATTTGATAGGATATAGATTAGTCAAAAGCAGGGCCCTTGTCAACTCCCCCTCTCCCCTCCGGGACGCTCCCTGGAGGTATTTACGAATATCTTACGGTAAAATGATATTTTAGTGAAGCATATTGAAAAATAAAAGGCCGGATTTTATAATGAATGAGTCATAAGAAAGAGTACATCATAAGAAAGAGTACCGGAAAAGATATGCTGAAAAAGATCAGAATCAAAAAGAATATGAAACGGATGGGCGCCCTGCTGCTTTCAGGGGCCCTTTTCCTTGAAGGAGGACTCCTTCCCTTTACAGGGGAGGCCTTTGCTCCCATAACGGCATATGCGGACAGCTGGCAGGGACTGGTAAAGGCCACCTCCCTGAATGTGCGCTCCGGCCCCGGCACCAGCTACAGTGCAGTGGATACCCTGGGAAATAACACCAGTGTTACGGTGATCTCCCAGACCACCGGGACCGATGGACAGGTCTGGTATCAGATCAGCTACGGAAACGGAAAGACCGGCTATGCCAGACACGATTTCATCAAGGAGCCGGTGGTCCACAGTGCCTCCGATGCCAATTTTGAAGCCTGGATGAATCAGCAGGGCTTCCCGGAGAGCTATAAGAACGACCTGAGGGGACTGCACCAGCAGTATCCCAACTGGGTCTTTACGGCTCAGAAGACAGGCCTTGACTGGAATACGGTGATCAACGAGGAGTCCAAGGTAGGACGTAACCTGGTCTACAAGACCTCCAAGTCCTCCTGGAAGTCCATCGAGACAGGCGCCTTCGACTGGGCCAACAATTCCTGGCCCGGCTTTGACGGAGCCTCCTGGCAGGCAGCCTCTCGGGAGATCATCAGCTACTATATGGATCCCAGGAATTTCCTGTCGGAGCCCTATATCTATCAGTTCGAGCTCCAGTCCTATAATCCCTCCACCCAGACGAAGGAGGGCCTCCAGAAGATCGTGGAGGGCACCTTCCTGGCAGGGGATGCCATCGTGCCGGTGGAAGGAAGCCGGATCGAGGGGGGAACCATCGTGGAGGTACAGGTTGGAAGCAGTCTGACGGGCAGCACCGGAAGCAGCAGCGGCAGCAGTACAGGAAGCAGCACCCAGGGCCCCGGCGTAAGTGGGGGAAGCGGAAGCTCCGCAGTCACCCAGGGTCCCGGGGGAAGCACCTCGGACAACACCTTTGTAAACAGCGGCCCCGGAGCCTCCATGGACAGTCAGAGCGCAGGCTCTGACGGGGTGGTGATCGCAGCTCCCACAGCCTCTCTGGAGCTTTCCTGGCTGGAAAACGGCCTTGCTGCCATTGGAAGCAGCCTTGCAGACAGCCTTCTGTCAGGAATCTCCGGACTATTCGGCAGTATTACCGCATACGCAGGCCAGTGGCGTCAGGATACCTCCGGCTGGTGGTATCAGAACGATAACGGCAGCTACATGACCGGTTGGAACTGGATCGACGGAAACGGCGACGGTACGGCGGAATGCTATTATTTTTATGATAACGGATACATGGCGGCCAACACGGAGGTGGAGGGCTACAAGCTGGACGAAAACGGCAGATGGGTCAGCCATGAGGGAGTGGTCTATACCAAGACGGTCTCCGGCGGCGGAGGCCAGACCGTACAGATGAAGAAGGTCCCCTATGTGGACATCATCATGAAGGCGGCGGAGGTCTCCAATGTAAGCCCTTATGTCCTGGCTTCCATGATCATTCAGGAGCAGGGGGTGAACGGGACCTCGGACCTGATCTCGGGTACCAGCTCCTCCTACCCGGGTTACTATAATTTCTTCAACATCGGAGCCTATGCCCACGACGGTATGGGCGCAGTGGAGGCAGGACTGAAATATGCCTCCGAAAGCGGAAACGGCGACCGGCCCTGGAACAGCATCGAAAAGTCCATCATCGGCGGAGCCCAGGCCTACGGCGCAAACTATGTCAACAGCGGACAGGATACCTTCTACCTGAAGAAGTTCAACGTCCAGGGCACGAACCTTTACAACCATCAGTACATGACCAACGTGCCTGCGGCGGCAAACGAGGGAGCAAAGGTCTCCGAGGCCTACAGCGCAGCGGTCAAGGCCCTGCCTCTGGAGTTCAAGATCCCGGTATATGAGAATATGCCCCAGAACCCGTGCCCCATGCCCACTGTGGACGGAAATCCCAACAACAAATTAAAGAGCATCACGGTGGATGGATTCACCATGACCCCCACCTTCAACATGGACGTCCAGTCCTATGACCTGATCGTGGACAGCAGCGTGGCAAGCGTGAACATTACCGCCCAGACCATCGATGACGGTGCCTCCGTAACGGGAACCGGAACCGTGAACCTGAATACGGGCCTGAATACCCTGAAGCTTACGGTTACGGCGGAGAACGGCTCCGTCAGAGAATATACCCTGAACATCAACCGCCGGGCAGGCGGAGAGCTGGGGACCGGCACCCAGACCGGTCCCGGAGACGGAAGCTCCAGCGGCCCTGTTCCGGGCAGCTCCTCAGGAGGTCCCTCCGGAAGTAGCGGACCGGTCCCGGGAGGAACGGGAAGCGGAACGGGCAGCACCACAGGTCCATCCGGGGATAATGTGATCGTGATCGGTTAAGGTGCAGGCTCTTCGGAGCCTGCACCCGCCTTTTGGAACAGAGAAAAAAGGGATTGTAAAAACCCTGCTGAAAATGTTAGAATAATCTAATAGAGTGATCTGTTCAGTACTCACAATACCAGGTACGGGGAGAGATTTAATGATATCAATGAAGAATAAGTTCAAATGTCTGAAGACCGCCGCAGCGGCAGTGCTCCTGACCCTTTCCATGGCCATAAGCGTCTTTGCGGCTACGGGAAAGCTCAGCTTTTCCGATCCTTCCGTTACGGCGGGAGACGAAGTCAATGTAACAATGAAGATCGCGGCAGAGGAGGGAGCTACCCTGACGGATGCCACCGTTACCCTGAGCTATGATCCGGCCATGCTGGAGTTCGTAGCCGGAACGGATGCAGACGGCGGCGCAGGTACCGTAAGGGTCCACGGCGCCTCCAACGGGGCGGGGACCGGCCAGCTGGAATATAACCTGCGGTTTAAGACCCTCTCTGCAGGCCAGTCCGTGATCTCTGTCAATACCCAGGAGGTTTACGACGGGGATTCCCAGCCGGTGCAGCTGGAGCATCTGGGCACCTCCACCGTTACGGCTTCCGCAGGAGAAGAGGTCTCCACCAACGCGGATCTGTCCACTCTGGAGGTGGCTCCGGGAAGTCTGAGCCCTGCATTTTCCGCCGATGCCACAAGCTATGAGGTAACGGTAGGGGCTTCTGTGAACCAGCTTTCCATCAATGCCCTTCCGGCGGACAGCGGAGCCAGCGTCATCGTCAGCGGAAACGACGCCCTTGTGATGGGAGACAATACGGTCACCATCACCGTAAAGGCACCGGACGGAACCACCACAAAGGAATATACGATCACGGTCCATAAGACGGAGGACGGAGCGGAGAACCCCACGGAGGGTACGGAAAGCTCTGAGGGCGAGACAGAGAGCCAGCCCACGGAGACCCAGAATTCCGGCGTTCAGTTATCCTCAAAGGGCAAGACCATCACCATTATGAACCCGGGCTCCGACGTTCAGATCCCTGAGGGCTTCAAGGCAGGCACCATCATCATCGACGGCCAGAAGGTCCAGGGATGGGTATGGGGCGCCGACAGCGAACAGCCCAAGTACTGTGTGGTATACGGTATGAACGATCAGGGCGAACTGAATTTCTACCGTTACGATATGATGGAGAAGACCATCCAGAGATACTTTGAGGATCCCCTGGCAGCAAATTCCGTAAGCAACCAGCAGTATGCAGAGCTCTCCGACAGCTATGACAAGCTGGAGCAGCAGAGCGAGATGAGCTTCCTGATCATCTGTATCCTGGCACTGGTGGGACTTGTACTCCTGGCAACGGTGATCTATCTCTTCGCAAAGCTCAGGAACATGCAGCGTCCGGATCCGAAGCCCAGAAGAGGCGGAAGCGGAAGCGAAGGCAGCTCCTACAACGAGGAGGCGGACCTTCTGAAGCACGATTTCGAGCCTTCTGCAGAGGAGCATGTTCAGGCCCCCATCGATGAGACGCAGGTGCTGAAGCGCCCTCAGCCCAGACGCAGGGGCAAGAATGCCCTGGCTTCCCAGGACACGGCACCCATCGCCCGTGTACCGGAGACAGAGGAAAAGAAGGACCCGGAGGACGATGAGTTCGACACCTTCAACATCTGATTTTTAGAAAAGTTTTATCAATTTTAAGAGGAACTTCATTGCTATTTACCTCCGGTTACCTTAAAATAGGTAATCGGAGGTTTTGCCGTGGTGGAAGGAAGCCATGGCGGGACCGGCAACAGAAGTTTTAGACAGTATGCCGCAGGAAGGCGGCAGATTGGAGCAGCGATATATGGAGCAGTTTACACAAAAAGCAAAAGCAGCCCTGGAACTGGCCTACGATACGGCGGAGGAGATGGGACACCGCTACATCGGTTCCGAGCATATCCTCTGCGGACTGATCCGGGAGGATTCCGGTCTGGCTGCACGGGTCCTGAAGCTCAATCATATAGATGAAAACGGGGTATTGTCCCTGATCGATAAATTTGTGTCTCCCCAGAACGTGGTCAGCGTAGGGGAGCGTTCCGGCTACACCCCCAGTGCACGGCGGATCCTGGAGCAGAGCTATAAGGAGGCGGTCCGCTTCCGGTCACCCCTGATCGGAACGGAGCACCTGCTCATCTCCATCCTCCGGGACAGCGACTGTGTGGCTTCCCGGATCCTGAACACCATGGGTGTCAGCATCCAGAAGCTTTACGGGGATATCCTCCGGGCCATCGGAGAGGACCTTCCGGAATACAGGGAGGAGCAGGAGAAGGCAGGGGGCCGCAGGGCAGATACGACCCCTACCCTGAACCAGTATTCCAGAGATCTGACGGAGCTGGCGGCAGCCGGTAAGCTGGATCCCGTGATCGGCCGCAAAGAGGAGATCATGCGGGTGATCCAGATCCTCTCCCGCAGAACAAAGAACAACCCCTGCCTCATCGGAGAGCCGGGAGTGGGTAAAACCGCCGTGGTGGAGGGCCTTGCCCAGATGATCGCCTCCGGAGAGGTGCCGGAGACCATTGCTGGAAAGCGCCTTCTGAGTCTGGATCTCAGCGGCATGGTGGCAGGCTCCAAGTACAGAGGAGAGTTTGAGGAGCGGATCAAAAAGGTCATTGCCGAGGCCCAGTCCGGCGGCGATGTGCTGCTCTTCATCGATGAGATCCATACCATCATCGGAGCAGGCGGCGCAGAGGGAGCCCTGGATGCAGCCAATATCCTGAAGCCGGCCCTGGCAAGAGGAGAGCTGCAGATCATCGGTGCCACCACCATTGAGGAATACAGAAAGCATATCGAAAAGGACTCGGCTCTGGAGCGGCGTTTTCAGCCTGTTACGGTGGAGGAGCCCAGTGAGGCAGCTTCCATCGAGATCCTGAAGGGACTTCGTCCCAGATATGAGGCACACCATAAGGTGCATATCTCCGACGCGGCTATCCAGGCTGCAGTCCGGATGTCGGAACGCTACATCAACGACCGTTTCCTGCCGGATAAGGCCATCGACCTGGTGGACGAGGCGGCTTCAAGGCTCCGGCTCACGAAGTTCGGAGAGCCGGCGGAGCTCCGCCAGATGCAGGAAAAGAATCAGAAGCTGGAGCAGGACAAGGAAGAGGCGATCCGGAACGAGGAATATGATAAGGCGTCCAGGATCAAAAAGCGCCAGCAGAACCTCCAGAACCGCATCGAGGCAGCCAAGGCTGCATGGCAGGAAGAAAAGAACAATATGAACCTGACGGTGGGAGAGGACGACATTGCCGACGTGGTAAGCGGCTGGACGAAGATCCCGGTCAAAAAGCTTACGGAGGCCGAGGCCGTGAGAGTCAAGAACCTGGAGGGGATCCTTCACCAGCGGATCGTCAGCCAGGATGAGGCGGTGAAGGCCATTGCAAGGGCCATCCGCAGAGGCAGGGTCGGTATCAAGGACCCCAGACGCCCCATCGGATCCTTCATGTTCCTGGGTCCCACGGGCGTAGGAAAGACGGAACTCTCCAAGGCTCTGGCAGAGGCGGTATTCGGTTCGGAGAACGCTCTGATCCGGGTAGATATGTCCGAATATATGGAAAAGCACAGCGTTTCCAAGATGATCGGATCCCCGCCGGGATATGTTGGATTTGACGAGGGAGGACAGCTTTCCGAGCAGGTAAGGCGGAACCCCTATTCCGTCATCCTTTTTGACGAGATCGAAAAGGCCCACCCGGATATCTTTAATATCCTGCTGCAGGTACTGGACGACGGCCATATCACCGACGCCCAGGGCCGTAAGGTGGACTTCAAGAATACCATCATCATCATGACCTCCAACGCCGGAGCCCAGAACATCATCGCTCCAAAGCGCCTTGGATTTGCTTCCAGGGAGGATGACGATCAGAACTACCAGGACATGAAGTCCAAGGTCATGGAAGAAGTGCGGCAGATGTTCAAGCCGGAGTTTCTGAACCGTGTGGATGAGATCATCGTCTTCCATCAGCTTACCAAGGAGAACATGGGCAAGATCGTGGACATCATGCTGGCAGACATCGAAAAGCGCATGAAGGAATCCATGGATCTGGAGATCACGGTCTCCGATGATGCAAAGCAGGTGCTGATCAACAAGGGATACGATGAAAAATACGGGGCAAGGCCCTTAAGAAGAGCGATCCAGACCCTGGTGGAGGACAGCCTGGCAGAGGAGATTCTGGACGGAAAGATCCGAAAGCGCTGCCATGTCATGATCACGGCGGAAAGCCCGGAGGCGGAGAAGCTGGAATTCATCCGGCTCCCCAGGATCCGGAAGACGGAAAAGAGCAGCCAGAGTAAGACTGCCGGGAAAAAGGCCTCCGGAAAAAAGACGGAGAAAAAGGCCCTTCCGGCTAAAAAATAAAAGAGCCTATGCGAACAAAAACAGAGACCGTATTCTTCTGCAGGGAATGCGGCTATGAATCCAAAAAATGGATGGGCCAGTGTCCATCCTGCCATAACTGGAATACCTTCTGTGAGGAGCCTGTGGAAAAGAAGACCTCAGGCAGAAAGAACGGCAGAACGGGGAGCGGTCCGGAAGGACGGCGCCCCGTTCTTCTTAAGGAGATCGATGCGGAAAAGGATCCCAGGTTCGATACGGGGTTCTCGGAGTTTTCCAGAGTCCTGGGAGGCGGCGTGGTGCCCGGGAGCCTGGTACTGGTGGGAGGAGATCCGGGCATCGGAAAATCCACCCTGCTTCTGCAGCTGGCCCTGAACCTGGCGGATGCAGGAAAGAAGGTTCTTTACATCTCCGGAGAGGAGAGCCTCCGGCAGATCCGCCTTCGGGCAGATCGGATCGGCCAGACGGAGGGCCCCCTTTCCTTCCTTTCCGAGACCAATATGGGACGGATCACGGAGCTTCTGGAGGAGGAGAAGCCGGAGCTTGCAGTGATCGACTCCATCCAGACCATGTACTCGGATGAGGCTCAGTCTGCCCCGGGAAGCGTGACTCAGGTCCGGGAGTGCGCCCAGGCCCTGATGGTATGCGCCAAGGAGAACAACATCGCCACCTTTCTGGTGGGCCACGTGACCAAGGAGGGCACCGTGGCAGGCCCCAGGGTCCTGGAGCACATCGTGGATACGGTGCTGTACTTTGAATCCGGAGACGGAGGGGCTTACCGGATCCTCCGCAGCGCTAAAAACCGTTTCGGGTCCACCAACGAGATCGGCGTCTTTGAGATGGCCTCCTCCGGCCTCCGGGAGGTGCTGAATCCCTCGGAGCTCATGCTGGCGGGACGCCCCAGAGAGGCCAGCGGAGCAGTGGTGACCTGCCTGATGGAGGGGACCCGGCCCATGCTGATGGAGGTTCAGGGACTGGTGACGGAGACCAGCTTCGGGATGCCAAGGCGCCAGGCCTCCGGCATGGACTATAACCGGCTGAACCTGCTGCTGGCGGTGCTGGAAAAGCGACTGGGGCTGCAGATGAACCGCTACGATGCCTACGTGAATATCACAGGAGGCATGCGGGTGGCGGAGCCTGCCCTGGATCTTGCCGTGCTTACGGCCATTATCTCTTCCCTGCGGAATATCGTGGTGCCGGAGGATACCATCGTCTTCGGAGAGGTGGGACTCTCCGGGGAGGTAAGGGCGGTGCCCCAGGCGGAGGAACGGATCCGGGAAGCGGAGAAGCTTGGCTTCAGGCGGGTGATCCTGCCGGCCTACAATGTAAAACGACTTTCCGGGGAGGGATATTCCCCGGAGGCGGAGCTTCTGGGAGTCAGAAGTCTTACGGAGCTGATCCGGCTCCTTTAAAAACGGTTTGCAAATGGCTCCGGATGTGGTAAATTAATAGGAGCAGGTTACTTTCATAATATGCATTTATGCGGAGGTTAAGAAACATGAGATTTTTCATCGATACTGCAAATGTTGACGAGATCAGAGAAGCCGCCGAGATGGGCATTATCTGCGGTGTTACCACCAACCCGTCCCTGATCGCAAAGGAAGGAAGAGACTTCAACGAGGTCATCCGTGAGATCACTTCCATCGTTGACGGCCCCATTTCCGGAGAGGTAAAGGCCACCACCACCAAGGCGGAGGATATGATCCGGGAAGGCCGTGAGATCGCAGCCATCCACCCCAACATGGTCGTTAAGATCCCCATGACCACCGAGGGACTGAAGGCGGTAAAGGTACTGAACGCCGAGGGCATCAAGACCAACGTGACCCTGATCTTCAGCGCAAACCAGGCACTTCTGGCCGCAAGAGCCGGTGCCACTTACGTATCCCCCTTCCTGGGCAGACTGGACGACATCTCCACCTGCGGAACGGATCTGATCTACGACATCGTACAGATCTTTGATAACTATCCGGATATCACCACTCAGGTGATCTGCGCTTCCACAAGAAATCCCATGCACATCACGGAATGCGCAAAGGCAGGAGCAGACATCGCAACGGTTCCCTACAAGGTGCTGATGCAGATGTTCAGACATCCCCTTACGGAGGAGGGAATCGAAAAATTCAAGAAGGATTATGAGGCCGTATTCGGAAAATAAATCCGGGCCTTACGGAAATACATGAATTTTAATCTTTTCAGAATCCTGATCCAGGTACTTGAGGGAGCCCTGATCGGGCTGGGGGCCGTGCTGCCGGGGATCTCCGGAGGCGTGCTGAGCGTTATCTTCGGGATCTACCGGCCCATCATGGAACTCCTTTCCAATCCCATCACAAACTTCAGGACCCACGTTCCGAAGCTGATGCCGGTGATCATCGGCGGTGTGATCGGTTTTCTTGGAGTTGCAAACGTACTGTCCTTTTTCCTGGAAAAGTACCCGGATCCTTCCGTGTGCGTTTTTATCGGACTCATCACGGGAATGCTGCCCTCCCTGTTCCGGGAGGCCGGAGAGCAGGGAAGGAGCAGAGGGTCCTGGGCATCCATGATCCTCTGTATGTGCGTGCTGTTTGCATTGCTCCTGGGCCTGCGTATGCTGCACATTGACATTCAGCCGAACTTCTTCTGGTACCTCTTCTGCGGCTTCTGCCTGGCCTTAAGCGTGATCGCTCCGGGCATGAGCTTTTCCACGCTGCTGATGCCCATGGGACTTTATGTTCCCTTTGTGGACGGCATCGGAAGCCTGGATCCGGGGATCCTGATCCCCGGAGGGATCGGAGCCGCCGTTACGGTGATCTGCCTGGCAAGGGCCATCAACAACCTCTTTGAGCACCACTATTCCGTTGCGTTCCATGGGATCATCGGCATCGTGATTGCTGCTACGATCATGACGATCCCCTTCTCCGGTTTCCGGGACGGAAGAAGCATCCTGATCAATCTGATCTGCGTTGCCGTGGGAATCGGAGCAGCGCTTTTACTGGACCGTTTCAACAGCAGATTCCAGGTGGACAAGGCGACATAAAATTGTGCAGGTTATCCAAGATTTCAATAGAGGACCATGGAAGATTGTGAAATATCCGAATGGACATATTTGCTGAAAATATGGTATTATTACCGAATATGAGGAGCGCTGGCCTGACATGACTATCCGTCCCCCTCAGGGACCAATCCTTACTTGATCAAATCTCCTCGTCAGAAAATAATGTTGGGTAAATATGGCCGACGCGCCTGAAAGGAGCAAATGATATGAAAGAAATCACAATCAGAATTCCGGATGTGGAGACTGCAAAGCAGTTCTGCAGAATGGCTGGAGCATGTCCTTTTGATATTGATGTTTTTTATAACCGCGTTTTAATCGACGCAAAATCTATTCTCGGCGTACTCAGCCTGGACTTAAGCAGAGTCCTGAATGTAAGGATGTACGGAGAGGACAAGAACTTTACTGCACTCTGTGAGAAGCTTCACAAGCTTGCAGAAAAGGTGGCTTGATAAACAATGAAGATCGAGGGCGCCGGGAGACCGGCGCCCTTTTTGATGATATGACATAATGGAGGAAACTATGACAAAGATAGACGTGATCTCGGGCTTTCTCGGTGCGGGAAAGACCACATTCATCAAGAAGCTTCTGGATGAAGCTCTGTCAGGAGAAAAGGTGGTGCTGATCGAAAACGAATTCGGTGAGATCGGTATCGACGCAGGCTTTCTGAAGGATGCAGGCATCCAGATCCGGGAGATGTCCCAGGGCTGTATCTGCTGCTCCCTGGTGGGAGACTTTGAGACGGCTCTGAAGGAGGTCATCGAGACCTACAGCCCCGACAGGGTAATCATCGAGCCTTCAGGGGTTGGCAAGCTTTCCGACGTCATGAAGGCAGTGCAGGACGCTTCAGCAAATCTTTCCGTTCAGCTGAACTCTGCCGTTACCATCGTGGACGCCAATAAGTGCAGGATGTATATGAAGAACTTCGGCGAGTTCTTCAATAATCAGGTACAGTTTGCAGGTACCGTTGTGCTGAGCCGTACGGATGTGGCGGAGCATGAAAAGGTGGAGAAGGATGTGGAGCTGATCCGCAGCCTCAATCACCAGGCGGAGATCATTACGACACCGGTCAGCGAGCTTCCGGGAAAGAAGCTTCTGTCTATCATGGAAAAGCATGACCATATGACGGAGGAGCTCCTGGAGGAGGCCCGCCATGCAGCTGAGGAGCATGAGCACCATCACGAGCACGGAGAGCACTGCGGCTGTGGCCACGATCATGACCACGATCATGAGCATCATCATGAGCACGGAGAGCACTGCAGCTGCGGCCACGATCATGACCACGACCATGAGCATGAACACCATCACGAGCATGGAGAGCATTGCAGCTGCGGCTGCCATGACCATCATCATCACCATGCGGATGAGGTGTTTACCTCCTGGGGCCGGGAAAATGTTCCCGCCCTTACCAGGGACAAGCTGGAGCAGATCCTGGAGGAGCTGGCAGACGGACATGCCTACGGTCAGATCCTGCGTTCCAAGGGTATGCTGAAGGCAGCAGACGGAGAAGGCTGGTATTATTTTGATCTGGTTCCCGGCGAGTATGAGATCCGTGAGGGCGAGCCGGACTATACGGGCAAGGTCTGCGTCATCGGAAGCGAGCTTGCGGAGGATCGGCTTGCAGAGGCGTTCCTGGGCTGATCAGAGGGAAAGGAAAGAACTTAAATGGCTGACTATATCAATGACAACGAAGTGCCCGTATTCCTGATCAACGGCTTTCTGGAGGCAGGAAAAACAGCCTTCATCAAATATACCATGGGGGAGGAGTATTTCCAGATCGACGGAAGGACCCTGCTGATCGTATGTGAAGAAGGCGAAGTGGAATATAAGACCGAAGAACTGAAGGAGTTCAATACGGTCATGGTGGTGGCAGAGGAGGAAGCAGAGTTTACCCGTTCCTGGCTGGAGGGGCTTGCAGAGCGCTATAAGCCGGAAAGAGTCATCATCGAGTTCAACGGCATGTGGAACATGGACCGGGTGGAGCTTCCCGAAGACTGGGTGCTCTATCAGCAGGTGACCATTATGGACGGGACCACTCTGCCCCAGTATCTGGCCAACATGAAGTCCCTGATGGGACCCATGCTCCGTAATTCCGAGCTCTGCATCGTCAATCGCTGCGACGGCAGAAGCGAGGAGGAACTGATCGACTGGAAGCGGAAGCTGCGCCCCATGCTGCTTTCCGGTTCCGATGTGGTCATGGAGAACCAGTACGGAGAGATCCCCATGGAGATCCTTCCGGAGGAGCTTCCCTATGACATCAGTCAGGACGTGATCGAGATCAAACCGGAGGACTACGGGATCTGGTTCTTCGATACGAAGGACAACCCGGAGAGATATAAGGGCAAGACCGTGGAGTTTACGGCCTGCATCATGAAATCCCGGGAGCTGGAGAAGGATGTGTTCGTCCCGGGGCGCATGGCCATGACCTGCTGCGAGGCGGATATGACCTTTATCGGCTTCCTGGCCCATTCTCCGGAGATCAGTCACTTTGAAAATTATGCCTGGGTAAAGCTCAGGGCAAAGGTTGATATCAGGATGCGGCAGGAATATCAGGGGGAAGGCCCCTTCCTTGAGGTCCTGAGCATGGTACGCACCGGTGAGATCGCAGAACCGGTAGGCTTCTGATGAAGGGGGCGGGCAGCAGACAGGCTCTGCATATCGGTCTTTTGTTTCTGACGGCCATGATCTGGGGAGCCGCTTTCGTGGCCCAGTCCGCCGGAAACGTGATGGGTCCCTTTACCTTCAACTGTCTGCGAAACGGACTTGGAGTCCTGGTGCTGATCCCCTTTATCCGTTTCTTTTACGGAAACCTGCACCTGGACCGGGATACCTTAAAGGGCGGCATCTGCTGCGGACTCTGCCTCTTTGCAGCCAGCAATCTGCAGCAGGTGGGCCTGCAGTATACCACCCCGGGAAAATCCGGCTTTATCACCGCCAGCTATATGATCCTGGTGCCCATCGTCGGCTTCTTTCTGGGCCGGGGCATACAGCGTAGGATCCTTCTTGCGGTACTTCTTGGAGCCGCCGGACTTTATTTTCTGTGCATGCCCGGAGGCGAGGGGATCGGAAAGCTGAATCAGGGAGATGTGATGAGTTTTCTTTGCGCCTTTTTCTATACGGCGCAGATCCTCTGCATCGACCGCTTTTCCAAGCGGGCCGAAGGGGTAAAGATGGCCTGTATTCAGTTCCTGACCGCTGCGATTCTGGGGGCAGGGCTGATGCTGGCCTTTGAATCACCGAGCCTTCCTGCGATCCGGCAGGGACTTCTGCCCCTTCTTTATGCCGGGGCTCTGTCTTCCGGAGTGGGATATACGCTGCAGATCGTGGGCCAGAAGACCGTGGACCCCTCCATTGCTGCGCTGATCATGAGTCTGGAATCCTGCTTTGCCGTACTTGCGGGATGGCTGCTTCTGGGAGACCGGCTGGACGGCCGGGAATTCCTGGGTTGCGTCCTGATGTTCGGCGCCATTATACTGACACAGCTTCCTGAGAAAAGGAGTCACATATGTACCGAATCATAAAGGGATCCGGAGAAGCCGAGATCGAAGTAAAAAAATCCCGCTTCATTGCGGCGGTAAAAAGCTGCAGGTCCGAGGAGGAGGCCAGGGCCTTTATTGAGTCGGTCCGGAAAAAGCACTATGATGCCAGACACAACTGCTTTGCTTTCCGCATCGGAGATGAGAAGACGGTGCTGGAACGACAGAGCGATGATGGAGAGCCCCAGGGCACCGCAGGAAAGCCCATGCTGGAGATCCTGAAGGGAGCGGGACTTTACGACGTGTGTGCCGTGGTGACCCGTTATTTCGGAGGGACCCTTCTGGGGACCGGGGGCCTGGTACGGGCCTATTCCGACGCCCTAAAGCAGGCTCTGTCAGAGCTTTCGGAGGCGGGCTGCCTTCCGGAGCTTCAGGAAGGGGTCCGGGTCTCCGTAAACTGCGAATACGCCCTGGTGAACCGGGTCAAGTACTTTGCGGAGCAGATGAAGCTCTTTACGGAGGCAGAGGTCTACCTGGATACCTGCAGGCTGGACTACCTGGTGCCGGAGGCCATGAGCCGGGAGTTTGCTCAGAAGGTCCGGGAGATCAGCGCAGGAAAGGCCGGGGCCGAGATCTGCCAGCGGGTGCTTTACTTCGGGGAGGAGAAACCGGAAGTATACAAACTGCTGGAAAAATGATATACTGAACAGAATAACAGGGGAAATATTTCAGGAAAAGAGGTTAAGGGATGATCGATTTTCAGGAGGAGATCAAGCGCTTCAAGCCATCTCTGGATGTGGAAAATATTGAGGACGCCATTGCAAAGTCGGACCTGACGGACATGAACGACATCATGATGCAGCTGGTCCAGGATGGGATCGCGTCCAGAAAGAACGGAGAGTTTTTATAAGCAGAGCATGGATTACAGCGTAACATTAAACCGAATCGCCAACGTGTATTACAACCTGGGACTTGAGCGGGCAAAGCTGAAGGACTTAAGCGGTGCGGCGGAGCTTTTGAAGAAGTCTCTTCATTTTTCAAAGTATCAGACCAATGCCAGGAATCTTCTGGGGCTGATCTATTATGAAATGGGGGAGACGGCGGATGCCCTGATCCAGTGGGTCATCAGCATGAACCTGCAGCCCTCCAATAACCGGGCGGATTACTACCTGGAGGAGGTCCAGAGAAAGCCCGGCCAGCTGGAGATCGCATCCCAGACCGTAAAGAAGTTCAATCAGGCTCTGTGGCAGGCCCAGCATGAGGGAGAGGATCTTGCCATCCTGCAGCTGAACCGGATCATCGAGGAGAAGCCGAACTTTATCAAGGCCCACATCCTGCTGGCCCTTCTCTATATGCAGAAGGGGGACAATGTACGGGCAGGCCGTTCCCTGATGTCGGTGCTGAAGGTAGACCGCAACAACCCCAAGGCCCTGATCCTGATGGATGAGGTCAAGAAGCGCACGGGACGGGCGGAGATCGAGAAGAACAAGCTGAAGAACGCCTTTTCCCACAGACAGATGGAGGATGACGACGTGATCCTGCCGAAGATCAAGGCCCAGGCCACGGCAGGCCAGGTGGTGATCTATCTGACGGTGGGACTGTGCCTTGGACTTCTGAGCTTCTGGTTCCTGCTGCTGCCCTCCATCCGGAGGAACATCAATGTAGAGGCCAACGATCAGGTCATTGCCTACAGCCAGGAGCTGTCGGAGAAGAATGCCAGCCTGACGGAGCTGCAGGCCCAGTACGATGATCTGAACAGCCGTTATGAGGACGTGTCCACCAGGCTCAATGCCTTTGAACAGCAGAACGCGGACTTCATGGGCCTGTATCAGAAGCTGACCTCCATCCAGACGAACTATGAGAGCGGAAATCTGACCCAGGCGGTGGCGGATTATGTGACCATCGATCAGTCCCAGGTAACGGAGGAGCCTCTCCTGAGCCTTATGAACGAGATCAACCAGTACATGCAGAACGAAGGCTATGACGAGCTTACGAGCCTTGGAAACTCCGCATGGAACGCAGGCAACCTGCAGCAGGCGGAGCAGTACTTCGACATGGCGATCCAGATCAAGCCCGACGATCCTGAGGCCCTTTACCTTAAGGCAAGGATCCTTCAGACCAACGGCCAGACCGCAGACGCCAATGCGATCTTCGACCGGATCGTGGGAGAGCATCCGGAAAGCAGCTATGCCCAGAGGGCTCAGTCTGCCAGGGGATATTGATCCTCCGCAGATATTACAGAATCCATATACAATCATTACATAAGCTTTACAGAAAACCTGCCGGTTTTTTACATGGCATACCTATACTGACTGATGACGTTGAAAACATCAGGAGGTGTGTTATGAGAAAAAAACTGGCAGGTATTTTTGTAACAGGGATGGTTTTTGCAGCGGTATCGACCGGCTGCGGACAGAGCGGAGCCGAGACTGCAACGACAGCAGGATCCACACAGGCGGAGTCCAAAGCAGAGGCAGAGACTACGGAAGCGAAGACGGAAGAGACTGCGGAAACAACTGCAGAAGCAGCCGTGGAGCAGACGGAGCCGCTGGTTGTATATCTGAATGACTTTGATGCCATTATTCCGGACCTTTTTAAGGAGGCGACCGGCTATGACGTGGAGGTGGTAGTTGGAAACGGCGCTGAGACCATGGCCAGGATCGAGACGGAAGGAGATAACCCCCAGTGGGATGTGGTATGGCTGGATTCCATGCCCTCCATCAACAGCATGGGCGAACGGGGCATGCTTATGGAAGATCTGGAGCCGGAAAACGCAAAATATCTGACCGATTATTATCAGGAAATTGTTCCGGAGAATAAGAGCTATTATCCCACGGGAGCCCATGCTGCCGGGGTAATTGCATACCGCAATGACAAGTATACGGAGGAGACCGCTCCCAGGACCTGGGAGGATTTTACGAAACCTGAATATCAGGATCAGATCGGTATGGCAGACCCCAGCGTTGCAGCACCGGCTTATCCCTTTGTATCATACTTCTTTGAGGATATGGGAATGGAGGGCGCCCAGGAGTATTTTGGAACGCTTTTCGATCAGGGACTGAAGATCTATCCGAAGAATCCTCAGGTGGTTCAGGCACTTGCCAGCGGCGAGATCACGATTGCAGCACTTCAGGAAAGCAATGCTTACGGCATGATCAATTCCGGAGAACCCATCAGCATCGTCTGGCCGGAGGAAGGGGCTCCTGCTTCCGTAAGAGTAGCGGCCATCAGTGCAAAGACAGATCAGCCGGAGGTGGCAAAGGCTTTTGTGAATTTCCTGCTTGATCCCGAGACTCAGCAGGCGATCATTGATTCCGGCGACGAAGGATACTTTGAACCCTCTGCAGAGGGCGCTGAGCCGAAGGCAGACAGAGCAAAGGACGCAAAGCTCGTATATGCTGATGCAGCCTGGGCTTCCGAAAATGAAGGCGAGATCAAAGAGTGGTTTGCAGACGCTTCCGCAAGGTAACGGCCATGAAAAATAAGCTTCAGAAGGAGGGGACGGTCGGCTGGATCGTCCTCTTCGTATTATTGATCCTGATCATCCTTCCTTTGGGAGCAGTCCTGCTGCAGGTGGTGGATCCGGGACTGATCGGTGAGAAAAATGAAGAGGGCAGCATGAATCTGCTTCTGGAGGTATTCCGTAAGCCCCTTTGGAGTAAGGCTCTGACCAATTCGTTGCTGCTTGGCATCTGTACCACCCTGCTTGGAACCTGTTTTGGAGCATTTCTGGCGGCGATCCGGGTAAAGTGGGATTTCCGCACAGGCCGTCTGCTGGACATTGCCGCATGGATCCTCATGATCATGCCTTCTTTTATTATTGCCCAGGGCTGGGTCTACTTTGCATCCGGAAACGGCATTGCCAGGGCCTGGCTGGGGTGGGATGGCATCGGCAGCCTGATCTTCAGCTTTCCGGGACTGGTCTTCATCATGGTGCTGAACAAATTTCCCTTTGCTTATGTGACCATTAAAGCGGCTCTGGAATGGAAGCCCCAGAGATTATCACTGGCAGCACGGATGAATGGAGCCTCCGCCTTTGAAGAGTGGCGGACCGTACAGGCGCCGCTTTGCATACCGGCATACTGTTCGGCAGCGATCCTGATCTTCATGGATACCATCGGGGACTTTGGACTGCCATCAGCCATCTCCGGCGTTTACCGGTTCCCTACCCTGCCCTATGCCATTTATACGGCGATCTACAGTTCTCCGATCCGCTTTGATATGGCAGGCGTGCTGTCCTTTTACCTGGTGCTCCTGATCATTGCGGCCATGGGTCTGCAGTATGTGATCAAAGGGCGGAAGCGTTTTGACTTTATGGATACGGGAACGGTACAGGCCATACCGGAACGCCCCAAAAAGGGACTGGGAGCCGTGCTGAATATTGCCGGCGCTTTTCTGGCCTTCCTGACCCTGTGTGTCCCTATCGGTTCCACCGTGGTCATGTCTTTTTCTGACTCAATATCCGTTGCGAACTTCGGTTTCACCCTGGATAATTATAAATCGGTCCTTCTGCAGGGTGGAGATCTGATGGAAGGAATGGGGCATTCCCTTACCATTGCCCTGATGGCAGCGGTTCTGGGGTTGCTGCTTGGATTCTTCGTGTCCTTCGTACTGAACTATTCGGACTTTATCTTTAAAAAACTGATAGATGTCCTGTCCCTTGTGGCACTGGCTGTCCCTGGGGTCGTACTGGGAATCGGCTACATATTCGTATGGAACCAGAAGTGGCTGGAGGAGTTAGGGCTTAAGATGTACGGGACTCCCCGGCTTATCATGCTGGCGAGCGTTGCAGCAGCGATCCCCGTGATCACCAGGGTGATTACAGGAGGCATGGCGAAGATCCCAAGACAGATGCTTTTTGCCGCGGGGCTTTCCGGAGCCGGCTTTTTCGCCAGGATCCGCAGCATATTGCTGCCCCTTCTGAAGGGCGTGCTGCTTTCGGCATTTCTGTCAGGCTTTGGCGGAAGCGTATTTAATCTGGCTATCAACACCATCCTTTATCCGCCGAATTATCAGACCCTTCCGGTCTATATCAGCAAAGGAGTGGAAAATCTGGAGTTCGGATATTCTGCTGCAGCTACTGTGGCCGGAGGCGGAGCCGTTGTACTTCTGATCCTGCTGATCGAAATGCTGGGCAGAAGCTTTGGTGTTAAAAAATCATAACAGGGGATCTGGAAGGTTGGGTCATGAAAGAAAAAGAAATCATTCTGAAAATAGATAATCTGAAAAAAAGCTTTGGAAAAACGGAAGTACTGAAGGGAATCAGTATGTCTGTTGCGAAAAATGAGATCATAAGCGTTCTGGGTCCCTCCGGCTGCGGAAAATCCACCCTGCTGAATATCATAGCAGGAATGCTCCCGCCGGATGGGGGAAGCGTCGTTCTGTCCGGCCAGTGTATTTCCGATACCGGCAGGATGCTGGCACCGGAAAAAAGAAATATGAATATGGTGTTCCAGGATTTTGCCTTATGGCCCCATATGAATGCCTTTGAAAACATCGCATACGGTCTCCGTCGCAGAAAAAAAAGCGAGAAGGAGATCGAGGAAAAGGTGCAGGAAAAATTGGGGCTGCTGCACCTTAGGGGATTGGAAAAACGTTATCCGGCAGAGCTCTCCGGCGGGCAGCAGCAGCGCGTGGCCATAGCCAGAGCGCTGATCACGGAACCGGATATCCTTCTGATGGATGAGCCCCTCTGCAATCTGGATGTGCAGCTGAGAGTAGAGATGAGAACGGAAATGGCTTTTCTGTTCCGAAGGCTGGGGACCACCGTGTTCCATGTGACACACGACCCCTCGGAAGCCTTTGCCATGGCAGACCGGATCGTGATCATGGACCGGGGCAGGATCGATCAGATCGATACACCGAAAAACTGCTATGAAGCCCCGGCAACGGAAGCGGTAGCAGCCCTTCTCGGAGCAGGAAACAGGCTCCATGGGACAGCCGGGAAGGAAACAGGGGCCCTTGCTTTCCTTGGGGAAAATTCCTTTGGGACCAGAGGCCAGAAGGGTGTCAGAGAAGGAGACACGGTACTGCTTCGTTTCCGGGCGGAAAATGCACGGTGGCAGGGAGAGGACGAGAGTGGAAACGGATTTATGGCCGAAGTTTCCTACTCCTCCTTTGAAGGGGATTATTACCGGGTCATGGCGAAAGCGCCGAATGGAGAGCCCTTTACCTTCCTGAGCCGGGAGGACCTGAAAAACGGCCAGAAGGGATTCGTCTGCATCGACGGAAGGCACCTTTACGTCTATCCGGAGGAAGAAAAGCAATGATCTACCTGATGAGCGATGTCCATGGACAGGGAGACGCCTTCTTCACTCTGCTGGATAAGGTCCGATTTTCCGGAGACGACCGGTTGGTCATAGTAGGAGACTTGATTGCGAAGGGAAGGGATTCACTTTCCCTTCTTCGCTTTGTGATGCAGCATGAGAACATCCTGCTGCTGAAAGGCAATCATGAAGCCAGACTGCTGTATGCCTGCGGAGCCCTGGAAAAAGCCCTGGAGCCAAGGGAGGTCATCCGGAGCTGGATGGATGGGGAAGGAGCCCAGCTTCTGAGGGAACTGAGGCATATATCCATTGCAGAGTACGGAGCGATCCTCCAGTATCTCCTGGCAGCGCCTGTAACAAAAGAGCTGAAAGCCTTCGGAACAAGCTGGTTCTGTGTTCACGGCGCCCCAAAGGGAGTCAGGGAAGAAAGCCTCCTGACCGGAAGATACAAAGATCTGCAGGAAAACAATCATTGCCCGGGAAAAACAGCAGTGGTGGGACATACGCCTACGTTCCGCTACGGCGAGGCCTACAGAGGGAAGATCATCCGGCTGCCGGATAAGATCCTCCTGGACTGTGGAGCAGGCCATGGAGGACCTTTAGGATGCCTCAGACTCGATGATGAAGCCTGCTTTTATTCTGAATGTACGTAAAAAAATAAGGCCGCCCTCTTGCACAGCAAAAAAACTTGGCATATAATTATCATTTGTGTAAAAATGTTTGAACATGTGATTTGAAAGAGTTAGGAACGAGGATAAATTTATGCTGCAGAAGAGAGAGGATATCAGAAACGTAGCGATCATTGCCCACGTTGACCACGGTAAAACGACCCTGGTGGACGCCCTGCTGAAGCAGAACGGTGTTTTCCGGGAAAACCAGGAAGTGGTGGAACGGGTCATGGACTCCAACGCCATCGAGCGGGAAAGAGGCATTACGATCCTGTCAAAGAATACAGCGATCAATTATAACGGATATAAGATCAATATCGTGGACACCCCGGGCCATGCGGACTTCGGCGGCGAGGTAGAGCGTGTCCTGAAGATGGTGGATGGCGTGGTACTGCTTGTGGACGCCTTTGAGGGCCCCATGCCCCAGACAAAGTTCGTGCTGGGCAAGGCCATGGAGCTTTCCCTGCCGGTGGTGGTCTGCGTCAATAAGATCGACCGCCCGGAGGCAAGACCGGATGAGGTGGTGGACGAGGTCCTGGAGCTTCTGATGGACCTGGGAGCTTCCGATGAGCAGATCGACTGCCCCTTTGTATTCGCCTCCGCAAGAAGCGGAGTGGCTTCCATGGATCCCAAGACTCCCGGCACGGATATGAAGCCGCTGCTGGATACCATCATCCAGCATATCCCCTGTCCGGAGGGGGACCCGGATGCACCGACCCAGATGCTGATCTCCACCATTGACTACAACGAGTTCGTGGGCCGTATCGGAATCGGAAAGATCTCCAACGGTTCCGTCAAGGTGAACCAGCAGGTGGTGCTTTGCAACCATCACGACAGCAGCAAGGTGATCCATACAAAGGTATCCAAGCTTTATGAATTCGACGGCTTAAAGCGTGTAGAGGTTCAGGAGGCAAAATTCGGCTCCATCGTGGCCCTTTCCGGTATCCCGGAGATCCATATCGGAGACACCATCTGCGATCCGGAGAAGGTTGAGGCCATCCCCTTCCAGAAGATCTCAGAGCCCACCATTGCCATGTACTTCATGGTAAATGATTCTCCCCTGGCAGGCCAGGAAGGAAAGTTCGTCACCTCCCGTCATCTGAGAGAGCGTCTTTACCGGGAGCTGAACACCGACGTATCCCTCCGGGTGGAGGATACGGAGGCTGCGGACTGCTTCAAGGTATCCGGCCGCGGAGAGCTGCATCTGTCCGTCCTCATCGAAAATATGCGCCGTGAGGGATATGAGTTTGCCGTATCCAAGGCAGAAGTCCTTTACAAGACCGATGAACGGGGCAAGAAGCTGGAACCCATGGAGGTGGCCTACATCGACGTTCCGGAGGAATTTACCGGAACCGTGATCCAGAAGCTGACCCAGAGAAAGGGCGAGCTGGCAGGAATGACCCCCATGAACGGCGGCAATACCCGTCTTGAGTTCAACATTCCCTCAAGAGGCCTGATCGGCTACCGGAACGAGTTTATGACGGACACCAAGGGAAATGGTATTCTGAATACGGCATTTGAGGGCTATGGCCCCTATAAGGGAGACTTGAACTACCGCAGCACCGGTTCCCTGATCGCCTATGAGGCAGGAGAGGCCATTACCTATGGCCTATACAACGCCCAGGAGAGAGGCATTCTCTTTATCGGACCGGGCACAAAGGTCTACAGTGGCATGGTCATCGGCCAGTCTCCCAAGGCGGAGGACATTGAGATCAATGTCTGCAAGACCAAGAAGCTCACCAACACCAGATCCTCTTCCTCCGATGAGGCTCTGAGACTGGTACCCCCCAAGGTAATGTCCCTGGAGCAGTGCATGGACTTCATCGATACGGATGAGCTTCTGGAGATCACCCCCAAGTCCCTGCGGATCCGTAAGAAGATCCTGGATCCCCTTCTGAGAAAAAGAGCTGCCATCAGCAAGAAGAACAGCTGATCGGGCGGAACAGGGGATTCGTAATAAAAAAACATTCTATAAAAATATTAAATCTGCAGAACTTTGGAGAACTGAAGTCCTGCAGATTTTTTAAAGCTTGTTTTACTATGGATTTACAGGGACTTTACGAAAAAATGATGGAAAAACCCGGAAAATCCGGATAGAATAAAACATGCCGGAAGTTCCGGCAGATATTATGAAAAGGAAAAGGATGATAAAAATGCGTATCTTAGTGGTAAACGATGACGGTATAAAATCAGCAGGGATCAGCAGTCTGGCCCGTATGGCCGCAGCCTTCGGTGAGGTATGGGTAGTTGCTCCGGATAACCAGTGCAGCGCCATGTCCCAGAGGGTCACGGCCTTTGGCTCGATCACGGTAAAGCCGGAAGCGGATTTTCCCGTGGAGGGAGTTCATGCCTTCTCTGTCAGCGGAACGCCGGCAGACTGTGTGAAGGCAGCCCTGCAGCAGATCATGCCCTTTGCACCGGATGTGGTCTTCTCCGGGATCAATAACGGCTATAACGTGGGCGTGGATATCCTTTATTCCGGGACCGTAGGCGCCGCCATGGAGGCCCTTACGAACGGGATCCCGGCCATCGCCTTCTCCGCAGAAAGTGCAAAGGACCTGCGGGCAGCGGAGAAGTTCCTGCCGGAGATCACAAGGGACCTGATGGAATGGGAGATCTCCTCCTATGAGATCTGGAACGTGAATGTGCCCTCCTGCAGCCCGGAGGAGATCCGGGGCGTGTCCTATGACAGGACTCCTTCCTGCCATCACTTTTATCACCTGATCTATGAACCGGCGGAACTGCCGGAGGGTGGGATGGAGCTTAAGATCGGCGGAAACTGCTGCCAGGAAGCGGAGTCGGGAAGCGACATCTACGCAGTGCTAGGAAAGTATATCTCCGTAGGAAAGATCGAGAATGCGGTGCTGAAATATCGCAGGGGTTAATAAAAAGAGTGCCACTGGATCATCTCAGGATGATTTTGTGACACTCTTTTATATTCCTCAGCCTCGATCAGAACGGGGGCAAAATGCAGTCAATGGAATTACTGCTGTTCGGAAACTTCTTCGACAGCACTTTCATCAGCTGCATTCCCGGGGATGGAGAAGGGATACCGTTCGTTTGATCCATTATAGCTGTTTCCACCATCTGTATTAGTAGAGATACTGAAGGCCCCTTCTACATTTTTTAGTTCATCTGCAGTTTTGATATCCAGATCCTCTGTATAAATTTGGAGTTCGGATTTTGATTTTTTGCCAGGAGCAACGGTACTGCCCTGTACGCTGATATAGGTCATGAATCCATCAACACTGCCGTTATCAACGCTGACTAAAATATATTTACTGTCCGACTTGTTTTCGATCGTGATGGCATATCCCACATAATAACTGTCTTCTACCGGATCTCCCAGTGTTATCTTTGCAAGATCATTGTCCAGAAGTACCTTAGTGTCTTCGGCAGACGTTTGAGCCGATTCTTCTGCAGACCCTTCAGTGGATTCTTCTGCAGCTCCTTCCGCAGTACTTTCTGATTCTTCTGTGGTTCCGGAATCACCAGCGATGGAGAAGGGGTACCGCTCATTTGATCCGTTATAGCTGTTTCCACCATCTGTGTTGGTAGAGATACTGAAGGCTCCTTCTACGTTTTTGAGCTCGTCGGAGGTCTTGATATCCAGATCCTCCGTATAGATACGCAGTTCGGCATTTGATTTTTTGCCAGGAGCAACGGAACCGCCCTGAAGACTGATATAGGTCATGAGTCCGTCCACACTGCCATTATCAATGCTGACTAAGACGTATTTGTCGCTGGACTTGTTCTCGATCGTTGCAGAATAACCGATGTAATAATCTTCATCGATCGGCTCTCCCAGAGTAACGGTAACCAGATCGTTATTCAGAAGTTCCTTTCCTTTTTCAGCGAATTCCTTTGCCGCTTCTGAACTTTCGATTTCTGCCTCAGAAGATTCTGCCGCAGTAGTTTCTGCTTCAGCAGTTTCTTCGCTTTCAGCCTCAGAAACATCGGCTGCAGTAGTAGCTGTGGGTTCAGAGGAACCACAGGCTGTTAAGGCCAGTGCGGCACAGGCCAATAGCAATGCAATCTTTTTTTTCATAGTAACCTCCCGTTAAAAAAATGTGTAAAGACATCTGACGATAACATTTTAATAAATATAACGGGCCGATACAATTAACTGACTGCATAGTGTTTATGAACCTATCTCAGGATAATAATAGCCCGGAACATCTGCAGTATGTAGAAGGTTCCGGGCTATTGTTTGAAGGACAAGACTGTTAGCCCTATCCTCCAGTGAGGTGATCCTTATTTATTATTCAGCAGCTTCCACGTCATCCGGATAAGCTTCGGACCAGGCAGTCATGCCGCCCTCCAGGGTGTATACCTTGGACATGTCGTAGCCAATGGCGGAAAGAACGTTGGTGGTAGCCTGTGCGTACTTCTTACCGGAGTAGCAGATGATGACAAGGTTGTCGTCAAGGCCGTCGGTAGCAGCCTGCATGGTGGCAACGCCGGCCTGGAAGTCTCCCTCCTTGGCAGCGTCCATGTCTGCGGAAACAGCTCCCGGGATATGGCCTGCCTCATAGTCGGCAGCCTTGCGGACATCGAAGAAGGTATAGCCGTCAGCGCCTACATCGCCCTTTGCGTCCTCAATGCTGATGTACTGCATGGCAACGTCCTCTGCGGGCTCGGTGATCTCAATAGCAGCTTCTGCTTCAGATGCAGCTCCGGTCTCCACATCGTCAGGATAGGTCTCGGACCAGGCAGTCATGCCGCCCTCCAGGGTGTATACCTTGGACATGTCGTAACCGATGGCGGAAAGGACATTGGTGGTAGCCTGTGCGTACTTCTTGCCGGAGTAGCAGATGATGACAAGATTGTCATCAAGGCCGTCGGTAGCAGCCTGCATGGTGGCAACGCCGGCCTGGAAGTCGCCTTCCTTGGCAGCATCCATGTCTGCGGAAACAGCTCCCGGGATATGGCCTGCTTCATAGTCGGCAGCCTTGCGGACATCAAAGAAGGTATAGCCGTCAGCGCCTACATCGCCCTTTGCGTCCTCGATGCTGATGTACTGCATGGCAACGTCCTCTGCGGGCTCGGTGATCTCGGCAGCAACCTCAGTTTCAGCGACAGCCTCGGTTTCGGCAGCAGCAGTGGTCTCGGCAGCAGTGGTGGCTGCGGCAGTGGTCTCAGCGGTGTCTCCTCCGCAGGCAGTCAGAGCTCCCGCGAGAAGCATGGTTCCGCAAAGAACAGCGAATCTTTTTTTCATAAATCAATTCCTCCTGAATAACAGAATTTCTTATTCATACCTACTATAAAGGATGGGGAAGGAAAAGTCCACGTAACGCTTATTTTGTTTTATAATAAAAGACACAAGCTCTATCACTTTTTTTGATAAAGCTTGTGTTATATCAGAAGATCGTTCTTGTGAGGATCATGTAAAGGGCTGTGGAAAGGGCGATGGAAGGGATGCTGTTCCGAAGCCGGAACTGAAGGACAGCGCACAGGATCACACAGAGAAATTCCGGGATCCCGAAGGGCCAGGTGGTAAGGGAAACGGAACGCAGGCAGTAGATCACCAGGATCACCATGATGGAGCCGGGAAGCACCTTTCCCAGGAACTCCACCGTTTCCGGAAGCTTCCGCTGGCCGAATACGGCAAAGGGAAGGGCACGGATGATTATGGTAACGACGGCAGATATGCCGATCAGCAGGAATGCATAGAGATAATCAGGCTTCATGGCTCTCCAGGGCCTCCTTTCCTTCGATCCGTTTTTTAAAGATCACCAGCAGTACCAGGCTCAGGCTGAGGGCCGGCAGCATGAAATTGTCGGGTCCCAGGAGAAGCAGGCACAAAAGTCCTGAAAAAAGTCCGATATACATGGGCAGGTGACTTTTGAATTCCAGCCACTGGTTTACGAAGATGCAGACAAAGAGGCCGGTGGCGGCAAAATCGATGCCGGAAAGATCCAGGGGGATCATGTCTCCGAAAGCGGCTCCGATGACGCCTCCTGCGATCCAGGACAGATGGCAGAGCACCGCGCTCCAGAGGTCGCAGCGTACCGGGTCCACATCCGGCGGGTAGTTGGTGCTGCAGAACACACAGTAGACCTCATCGGGAAAGGCAAAGATCATATAGGGATAGAGCTTTCCCTGACGCTTGAAGCGCTCCGTGAAGCCAATGCCGTAAAACATGTATCTGGAGTTGATCAGAAAGGCCGAAGCCGCCATGACCAGAAGGGGCGTATGGGCCACGATCATGGGGACCAGGGCGATCTGAAGGGAACCGGAATAGATGAATATGGAGGCCAGCAGGGCATGGAGCCAGGTGTAACCCGCTTCCTGCATCATGATGCCGAAGGCAAAGCCCACCACAAGGTAGGAGAAAATGATGGGAAGCACCTGCCGGAAGGCATAAAAGAAGGTTTTTTTCTGATGATAAACGCTCATGGATCCATATCCCTTTCATTAACGCACACGAAAAAAATATTATAACACTTTCGCTTAAAAAGCAAGAACAGTATTTACAAATACAGCCGTTCATGTATAATCTATATGTTTGGGAATCCTGCCTTTACCGGCGGCTTCCCGGACGGATACAAGGCTTCGGAGAAGGCTTACTAAGCAGCTAATGACATTTTCCTGCAGGGCTTCAGCGGATCCCAAAGCGGCAACTCCATTATTTTCAAAAAGAGAGGTAACACAATGAGAACTGTCGGAACCGTATCAAGAGGCGTCAGATGTCCTATCGTAAAGGAAGGAGACGATCTGGTAAAGATCGTAACGGAGTCCATCCTTCAGATGGGCAAAGAGGAGCACATCACCTTCCATGAGAAGGACGTGGTGGCTGTGACTGAGGCAGTGGTAGCCCGGACCCAGGGAAATTATGCAGGCATTGAGGATATTGCGGAAGACTGCCGGAACAAATTCGGCTGCGATACCATCGGCATCGTATTCCCCATCATGAGCAGAAACAGGATCGCCATCTGCCTGAAGGGCATCGCAAAGGCATTCAAGAAGGCCTACATCCTTATGAGCTATCCTTCCGATGAGGTGGGAAATCATCTCTTCGATGAGGAACTTCTGGACGAGAAGGGCGTAAATCCCTATTCAGACGTACTGGATGAGAAGCGTTACAGAGATCTTTTCGGCTATGAGAAGCACCCCTTTACCGGAGTGGATTACGTGGAATATTATACGGAGCTTTTCCGTGCTGAGGGCTGCGAGCCGGTATTCATTTTCGCAAATGACTGCCGGGAGGTCCTGAAATATACAAAGAACGTGCTTTGCTGTGACATTCATACCAGGGAGCGCTCAAAGCGCCGTCTGCTGGCTGCAGGAGCTGAGAAAGTCCTGACCCTGGCGGACATCATGAACGCCCCGGTAAACGGCAGCGGCTGCAATGAGACCTATGGCCTTTACGGCTCCAATAAGGCAACGGAGGACCGGGTGAAGCTGTTCCCCAGAGACTGCCAGAGCTTCGTGGATAGCCTGCAGAAGAGCCTGCAGGAGGCTACGGGCGTGAAGATGCACTGCATGATCTACGGAGACGGTGCCTTTAAGGACCCCGTTGGAAAGATCTGGGAGTTGGCGGATCCGGTGGTAAGCCCGGCCCATACAGAGGGACTGATGGGAACACCGAATGAGCTGAAGCTGAAGTTCCTGGCAGACAACGACTTCAAGGAGCTCAGCGGTGAGGCGCTGCAGCAGGCCATGAAGCGGGCCATCGGCGAAAAGTCCGGAAGCCTGGTAGGAAACATGGCTGCCCAGGGAACCACCCCGAGACGCCTTACGGACCTGATCGGATCCCTGTGCGATCTGACCTCCGGTTCCGGAGACAAGGGTACCCCCATCGTATTCATTCAGGGATACTTCGATACCTACGCAGCTGAATAAAGGACATTCGGCAACTGAATAAAGAGTTATGAGTGACTGCTTCGGGGCATTTGGGTGCTCTGGAGCAGTTTTTTTTGACAAATTCGGATAAATGGTGTAAATTGAAGCTGTATTTATTTGCGATTCACTTCTGAAGAAAGCAGGATTTTGTTTATGGAAAACAAAATCTATCAAAGCGAGTCCGATAGGATCCGTTTATGGACGGCGCAGTCGGACCCGGTCATTTCCTGCATCCAAAAAGACGGAAGATCCCTTGTAAAAAAAGAATATATCGATAAAAAATACGGAGAAAGCGCCTGGGTGTTCCAAACCGCCTATGGCTTTTTCAGGGAATATGGCGCCACGCTCCTTCCTAAGCCGGCAGGGGCCGAGTCCCCCTTCTGGCTGTTTCCTGATCCCAAATGGATCGTTGCGGGCAAGGGAAGCTTCATACTGGAACTTCTGGTCCCCCGAAGCAGGGTCCTTTTATTTGAACGTGAAAAATGGCAGAAGATCCTGAACCTATCCTATCTGGGCAACTCAGAGGAAGAGGAGGAACATTTTCATAGGGAGCTTGAGGCCCAGGGGCTTTCCACATCCTTTGAAGTGTTCTCAACGCCCTTTTATCCGGCGCTCCGGGCAAAGATCCGGAAAAGCTGGGAGAGGCTGTTTACCCTGGAGACGGAGGAGAAGGAGGCGCTGCAGGCGGCCCTTTGGGAGATCAGAAAAGAGGACATCATAAGCTGCAGGAAAGTGACATGAAGAGAGGGACAGCGATGACGGAAAGATGTGAACGAAAAAAGTATTTTAAGGATCTGTCCAGAAAAGACTATATAGAGCGGGCATATGAGATCATAGAACGGGAAGGGGTAGAGGCTGTGTCCATTCGCCGGATGGCCCGGGAATTCGGCTGCAGTTCCACCAGTATGTACCGGTATTTTACGAATGTGGAGGAGCTGATCTACTACGCGAACATCATTTTTCTGGATGAATATCTGCAGCGCCTGAAGGAACAGGAGAGTGGCTGGAAGGATATCTGGGACAGGCATTTCGGGATCTGGGAGGGATACTGCAGGACGGCATTCGACCATCCCAGGGCCTTTAATATCCTGTTTTTCAGTACCACCAGCAAGAAGCTGACCAATGCGATCCGGGAGTTTTACGAGATGTTTCCGGAGCGCATCAACATCGTCAGTCCCTATCTGCAGGTCATGCTCCAGTCCACGGACCTTCTGGAACGGGATATGGTCATGGTACGCCGGTGCGTGGAAGAAGGAGTCATAAAGCCGGAAAATGCCGGAAAAATGAATCATATGGTCTGCTTTCTGTATAAGGGCTATCTGAAGGATATCCTGGACTATGGGATCAAAAAGGAAGAGATCGAGCCCAGGGTCCGCCAATTCGGAGAAGAGATCAGAGAGATCGCAATGGTCCTGGCCACCGACCGGGGCCGGGAACTGTTGCGTCAGAAACTGGAGGCATAAATGGAAGCTTATACTGTCTGGACGAGACAGGACAGAAGAGCGCTGGATACCCTTCTGCGGGATGGGGTCTATCTGGTAAAGGAACCCTATATCCGCGAAAAAAATGACAGCCTGTCGGAATTTTATCTGGAACTGTACCGCTGGTTTACCAGGGAATGCAGAAAGACCATGGAGATACCGGAGATGTGTGAGTTTCCTATCTGGCTGTCCATGCATGAGGAATACAGGCTCCGTAACACGGAGCATACCGTGGTGCTGAAGCTTCAGATCCCGCGGGAGAAGGTACGTGTGGTGTCGGAATATGCCTGGGGATACAGGGTCAACCGGATGTACGTACCGGAGTCTCCGGAGGACGAGCAGAGCTTTAACAGAGAACTGGCCCGTTTTGGAATCGGAAATGAGGCGGAGCTTGAGAAGGGCCCTCTGGGGAATTATTATCCCCTGCTTCGCAGAAAGCTGCTGGATAGCTACGGAAGGGTCTTTTCCCTGCCTCCCAGGGGTCCCTATGATGAGCTTGGCGTCTGCTTTGAATTGAGAAAGGAATGGCTCCTTGAGATAGAAGAGGAACTGCCGGACCCGGAGAAGGGAAACATCGAAAAGTAACAATCCTGTCCCTTCGGACAGGATCGTGACGGTTAAAAAAGAATCGCTTTGGAAGCTGTTTGATTTTTGTGTATTTTGTTGCGCTTTGCCCAACAAACACAGGAGTCAACAGCTTCTTTTTTGTGTGTAATGAATAATGCACAAAGTTATCACGATACACTTTTTAAGTTATCACGATACTTTTTTGCAAGCTTCTGAAATTGAGAAAAGTTACATGAATTTACGCACAGAACAAAAAAATAGTGTTAATATGTTAACAGGAATTGCAAATAAATACACGCAAAAACCACAAGGAAGGAGCAGAAAACTATGAAGTTGGAACTCGGTAACTTTTATGTGAAGGATATCCTTTTCGGCGATCAGACGAAGTACGAAAAGGGCATCCTGACCATCAACAAGGAGGACTGCCTGGCTTTTGTCAGGAAGGATCCCCACATCACGGAGGCGGATCTTCGGATCGTAAAGCCCGGAGACATGGTACGCCTGGTTCCGGTAAAGGAGGCAGTCGAGTGCCGTGTGAAGGTAAACGGTGATGCACTGTTCCCGGGATATACCGGTCCCCTTTCTCAGGCAGGAAACGGCAGGACCCATTGCCTGAAGGGAATGAGCCTTCTGGCAGTAGGACGTCACTGGGGCGGTTTCCAGGACGGACTCATCGATATGGGAGGAGAAGGAGCCAAGTACACCTATTTCTCCCAGCTGAAGAACATCGTCCTGGTGGCTGATACGGACGAGGAGTTTGAAAAACATGAGCAGCAGAAGAAGAACCGGGCCATCAGAGAGGCGGTACACAAGCTGGCAGAGTACATCGGATCCTGTGTGAAGGACCAGGAGCCGGAGGAAGTAGAGACCCTGGAGCTGGAGCCCGTGATCCGGAGAGATCCGGAAACGGAAAAACTTCCCTCAGTGGTATACGTAATGCAGCCCCAGTCCCAGATGGAGGAGATGGGCTACAACGACCTGTGCTACGGCTGGGACTGCAACCACATGCTTCCCACCTTCATGCATCCCAATGAGGTGCTGGATGGAGCCATGATATCCGGAAGCTTCATGCCCTGTTCCTCAAAGTGGGCAACCTATGACTTCCAGAACTGCCCGGTGATCAAGCGGCTGTATAAGGAGCATGGAAAGACCCTGAATTTCCTTGGGGTGATCATGTCAAATCTGAATGTGGCCCTGGAGCAGAAGGAACGTTCCGCACTGTTCGTAGCCCAGATCGCCAAGTCTCTGGGAGCAGACGCAGCACTGGTAACAGAGGAAGGATACGGCAACCCGGACGCTGATTTTACCGGATGTATCGTTGCTCTGGAGGATGCAGGCATCAAGACGGTAGGACTGACCAATGAATGTACGGGACGTGACGGTAAGTCTGATCCGTTGGTATCCATGGACGAGAAGGAAAACGCCATCGTTTCCACCGGAAATGTTTCGGAGCTCATTGAGCTTCCGCCCATGCCGGAGGTGATCGGTGAGCTGGAGGCGCTTGGAAGAGACGGACTTTCCGGCGGCTGGGCCGGTGACGAGATCCTGGGCCCCTCTGTAAGACCGGACGGCTCCATCATCATGGAGAATAACGCAATGTTCTGCGGAGACCAGATCATCGGATGGTCCGTAAAGACCATGAAGGAATTTTAAAAGGGGAGGAGAACCAAGGCGATGAAGAATGTCGTATGTTATATCAACCAGTTCTTTGCCGGAATCGGCGGCGAGGACAAGGCAGATTTTGAACCCGAGGTAAGAGACGGCGTTGCAGGTCCTACTGCAGCCATCAACCAGGGACTGAAGGCCCAGGATGCCCAGGTATGCAAGACCATTGTTTGCGGAGATAACTTTATGAGTACCCACAGGGATGAGGCGGTCCAGCGGATCCTGGAGGCTCTGGAGGGAACGGAGTTTGATCTGTTCATGGCAGGTCCGGCATTCCAGGCAGGACGTTACGGCGTAGCCTGCGGTGAGATCGGAAAGGCCGTAGCTGCAAAGTTCAAGGTTCCGGTGATCACCTCCATGCATCCGGAGAACCCCGGTGTGGAGATGTTCAAAAAGGAGATGTACATCATGGTGGGAAGCCACTCTGCAGGAAGCATGAAGCAGGATGTGGATGCCATGGTGAAACTTGCAGGAAAGCTTCTTTCCGGCGAAGAGCTCCAGGGGCCGGAGGCTGAAGGATATTATCAGAGAGGAATCCGTCATCAGGTATGGCTGAAGGAGCCGGTACAGGCAGCAGACCGTGCCGTGGATATGCTGATCGCAAAGGCTACGGGCAAGCCCTATGTTTCAGAGCTCATCATTCCCAAGAAGGATCTGGTTCCCATTGCACCGGCCATCAAGGACTTGAAGCATGCAAGGATCGCTCTGATGAACACCGGCGGTATCGTACCGGTAGACAACCCGGACAAGATCCAGTCTGCTTCCGCTACCCGTTGGGGCAGATATGATATTTCCGGAATGGACAGACTGGAAGGCGGCGTCTTCAAGACCATTCATGCAGGCTTTGACCCGGCTGCCGCCAATGCGGATCCCAACGTCATCATGCCGGTGGACGTTATGAAGGAGTTCCTGAAGGAAGGAAAGTACGGTTCCCTTCATCCCTATTTCTATACGACGGTCGGAACCGGAACGACCCAGGGGGAAGCAAAGCGTATGGCGAAGGAGATCATACCTTATCTGGAAGAGGACCACGTAGACGGTGTGATCATGGTATCCACGTGAGGAACCTGTACTCGTTGCGGGTCAACGATGGTAAAAGAAATCGAGCGTGCCGGCTTCCCGGTAGTTCTTATGTGCAACCTGCTTCCGGTAGCCCAGACCGTGGGTGTAAACCGTATGGTACCGACCATCTCCATCCCCTATCCTCTTGGAGATCCGGGAACCTCAAAGGAAGAGCAGCATAAGCTGCGCAGAGCCAGAGTTGAGGCGGCTCTGGACGGTCTTGCTACAGACATCAAGAAGCAGACGATCTTTAAAACAGAAATCTGATCGATAGAAGCGGAGGCCGCCGCGGGAACAGCACCTGAGGCTGCTTTTGGCGGCAGCCTGCGCTAAATTTCCTGCCTGTCAGGAAGGAAAGGAAGAAAGAGTATGGAAAACAACAAGAAGCAGACAAAAAACACCGTTTTTGTCGTTTCACTGATCCTGACCCTGGCGGTCACGGTCTGGGCCGTGGCCTTTAACGGTAACTTCACGGTAGTTTCAAATGCGATCTATGCGGTGATCACAAACGATTTCGGCTGGCTGTATCTGATCGCCATGCTGGCCTTTGTCATCTTCGCAGTGGCCATTGCCTGCAGTAAATGGGGCAATATCAAGCTGGGCCCGGAGGATTCCAAACCGGAGTATTCCACAGTGTCCTGGTTCGCGATGCTCTTTGGAGCAGGAATGGGCGTGGGCCTTGTGTTCTGGGGGATCTCCGAACCGGTAGCCCATCTCAGCGCACCGATCCCGGGCATCGAGCCCGGTTCAGAGGAGGCAATCAATTTTGCCCTGCGTTCCAGCTACATGCACTGGGGCGTACATCCCTGGGCCAACTACTGTGTGATCGGTCTTGGACTGGCATATTTCTCCTTCCGTAAAGGGAAGCCGGGACTGATCAGCTATATTTTTGAACCCCTGATCGGCGAAAAGGGCGTGAAGGGATGGCTTGGAAAGACCATCGATGTGCTGGCGGTGTTCGCTACCGTGGCAGGCGTTGTAACCTCCCTTGGCCTTGGAGTCATGCAGATCAATGCAGGCCTGAATCAGGTACTGGGTGTCCCCCAGACCCTGCTGATCCAGATCATCATCATTGCAGTCGTAGCGGTGATCTATACCTGGTCCGCAGTGGACGGTATCGGCCGGGGAATCAAGCTGATCGGCGATGCCAATCTGTACATCGCCATTGGACTTCTGATCCTGACCTTCCTGGTAGGACCCAAGGTTGAGGTACTGGAGAACTTTACAAACGGGATTGGCCAGTATATCCAGAATTTCTTCGGGGATTCCCTGATGATGATGCCTTACGGTGATGATTCCTGGAACGGCAGCTGGAGGATCTTCTACTGGGCCTGGTGGATCGCCTGGGCACCCTTTGTAGGCTCCTTCATTGCCCGGATCTCAAAGGGCCGCACCATACGGGAATTTATCCTTGGTGTCATGCTGGCACCGGCCCTTGGCTCCATCCTCTGGTTTGCGATCATGGGATCCCTGCCGATCCATCTGTTTGCCGAGGGTGTGATGCCTCTTGAGGAGCTGAGCAGTCTGGCAGCAACACCGGAGGTTGCACTCTTTGTGGTAATGGGTAAATACCCCCTGGGAACGATCCTTTGCGTCATCTCCCTGGTGCTGCTGACCACCTTCTTCATCACATCTGCAAACTCAGGTACCTTTGTCCTGGCCATGTTCACCTCTGACGGTGAGCTGAATCCGCCCAACAACAAGAAGGTGCTTTGGGGCGTGATGATGGCGGTTCTGGCTGTGGGCCTTCTGATGGCAGGCGGACTGAAGCCGCTGCAGACCATTTCACTGGCAGCAGCTTTCCCCTTCATATTTATCATGCTGTTTGCGGGGGCGGCCCTGATCAAGGCTCTGATGCAGGAAAAGGAAAAATAAGCTGAAAGGCAGCTTTGTGAGGGAGATCTGATCGGACTTAATTAATAAAACATTGCAAAAAGAAAGCCATTACAAAACAGACGGGAGGCATCGGTCTGTGGAGTAATGGCTTTATTAGATGGTTGATCTATTCCTTTTCCTTCTTTTTTACAGTGTGTTCCACATACATCCGGAATCCGTAGAGGATGCAGGGCAGCACGATAAGACAGAAGAGCAGTCCCAGGATCGTGCTCTCCGGGCCTCCTGTAAGCAGGTTGTAGATCAGAAGCAGGATCACGGCGGCGATCAGCAGGATGCCGGCCATGGCAAGGCCCCGCTGAAGGGGCGTATAGCTGCTTTTCTGACGGGTATCTTTCATGGGTACCTCCATTATTCTTCGTTCTGGAAGGCCTCGATGGCTTCGGATACGGTTTCCCACTGTTCGTAGAGGGCTTCCAGCTTTTCACTGATGGCGTTCTTTTCGCCGGAAAGCTCATTGAGCTTTGCAGAGTTGGTGGCGATCTCCGGATGGGTCATAAGCTCATCGATCTCGAAGTCCCTCTGTTCCAGACCGTGGATGGAGGCTTCGCAGTTCTTCAGTTCGGTCTTCATCTTCTGAAGCTTCGCCTTCCGTTCCTTCTGTTCCTGCCAGCTGAGCTTTTTCCGGCTTTCCTCGGCTTCCATATAGTCCCGTAGGGCTTCCGCCTTCCGGTCTGCCTCCGTTTTTTTCTGCTGGGTCCGGTCCGGGGAGATGAGTTCCCCGCTTACGGCCTTCTTTTCATCAAAGTCAGGGTCTGCCTTTTTCTCCAGGTAATAATCATAGTTTCCGATATAATTGACGAAAGAGCCTTCAGAGAGCTCCAGGATCCTGGTGGCGGTGCGGTTGATGAAGTACCGGTCATGGGATACATAGATCACCGTCCCCTCGTAGTTCCGGATGGCTTCCTCCAGGATCTCCTTTGAGGTGATGTCCAGATGGTTTGTGGGCTCATCCAGAAGCAGGAGATTTGCCTGGGAGAGCATCAGCTTGCTTAAGGACAGCCGGCCTTTTTCTCCTCCGGAGAGATCCCGTACCTGCTTGAACACGTCCTCTCCCGTAAAGAGGAAGGCAGCCAGCAGATTCCGGATCTCCGTGTTGCTCATGGCGGGATAGGCGTCTGAGATCTCCTCGAAGACCGTGTTGTCGGGATCCAGTACATGGTGCTCCTGGTCGTAGTAGGCAAGCTCCACTCTGGAACCGAAGCGCAGCTCTCCGCTGTCCGGAGCCAGGGCTCCGTCGATGATCCGCAGGAGAGTGGTCTTTCCCGTTCCGTTGGGGCCGATGATGGCCAGCTTTTCTCCCCGCTTTACATCCAGGGAGACTCCCGCAAAGAGCTGCTTTCCGTCAAAGGCCTTGCTGAGGCCCTCGGCCATCAGCACATCATTTCCGGAGATATGGGAGGGAGTGAAGTGGAGCTTCATGGCGTCCTCCACCTCAAAGGGCTTCTCCACCCGCTCGATCTTTGCCAGCATCTTCTCCCGGGATTCCGCCCGCTTGATGGACTTTTCCCGGTTGAACTGCTTCAGCTTTGCAATGACCTCCTGCTGGTGGCGGATCTCCGCCTGGTTATTCAGATATGCCTTCATCAGGTCCTTCCGGAGGGCCGCTTTTTTTTCTGCAAAGGCGGTATAGTTTCCGGTATAGGTCCGGACTCTGCCGTTTTCGATATCGATGACCTTGTTGACGATCCGGTCCAGGAAGTACCGGTCATGGGACACGATCACAACAGTCCCCTTATATCCCCGGAGATAGCCCTCGAGCCAGGAGATGGAGTCGATATCCAGATGGTTCGTGGGCTCGTCCAGAAGCAGGATATCCGGTTCAGACAGCAGCAGCTTGCCCAGGGACAGCCGGGTCTTCTGACCTCCGGAAAGGACACCTGTCTCCAGGGAAAATTCCGCTTCCGAAAAGCCCAGGCCCTTCAGGATCCCGGTGACGTTGGACTGCAGGGCATAGCCCCCTTCCGATTCAAAGCGCCGGTTGAGCTCTTCATAGTGCCGGTAGACCTCCTCCAGCTGCTCCGGGTCCTCGGAATGAGCCTGCATTTTTCCCTCCAGCTCCCGGATCTCCTCCTCCATGCGAAGGAGATGGGCTTTTACGGAGAGCACCTCTTCATAAATGGTCCGTCCCGGATCGATCTGGGGGTTCTGGGCCAGGTAGGAAAGGGTCTTGTCCTTTGCGATCACGACACTTCCCTCATCCGGCGTTTCCTCCCCGGTAATCTGCCGGAGCAGGGTGGTTTTTCCGGCTCCGTTGATCCCGGTGACCGCTGCCTTGTCCCGCTCCTCCAGGTGGAAGGAAACATCCTTCAATATATCATTTCCGTCATAGGATTTGCTCAGATGGCTGACTGATAAGATCATAATGTCCTCGTTTTCATATGGTATGATTCAGTAAGGGAGTATAGCATAAATGGCCGGAAATTGAAAGAAATTTAGGCTTTGGACGTATCCTTAGGATTTGCAAAAACAGGGAAAAATCAATATAATTAGGAAAGGACTATCCCGGCAGGGACATAAGAACAGGAGAGATACATGATATTTATCGGTGGGATCGCAGAGGGAATCAAACAGCTTATATACGGAAGACAGGTGTTCTGCCGCTTCTGCGGGAGGGGGACGGAGGTGGAGCTCTATATGCTCTATACCTACTTCAGTTTCTTTTTTATTCCCCTGTTCAAATGGAACAGGCGTTTTATCCTTCGTTTCCGCTGCTGCGGAAGGCAGTTTGCCTTAAATAAGGAAAAGGGAATGGCTATCCTGAAGGGGGAGGAGACGGAGATCCTTCCGGAGGACCTGACGGAGCTTCAAAGCGGGGCCTGGAACGGGTACCAGGATACAGAGGCCCCCTTCCGGCAGCCGGATGAGGCTGAGACAGCAAAAAGGAAGGAAGACCGGTCGGAGAAACGCTACTGCCCCCATTGCGGGGAGGAGATCGACGTAAGTTTTTCCTATTGTCCCCATTGCGGGGAGAAGCTGTGAGCTTTGAAAAAAAGACAGCTTTTGTGTCCACAGCTATAGCCGAAGGGATAAAGCTGTGATAGAATAAATAGATTGCATTACAAACATTTTGCGGATAAGATCCATAAACAGAGGTAAGAACGGATATGATCAATTTTTCCCAGATGATGGAATTAAAAAGTCTTTTTGACCGACTGGCCCGCAGCCATCCGAAGGTACCGGCCTTCCTGAAGGCGGTATCAAAGGAGGGGATCCGGGAGGGCACCGTGATCGAGATCAGGGTCACGGAACCGGAAGGCAGGGAATATATCACCAATCTCAGAGTGAACGAGGAAGACCTGGCATGCATGGCAAGGCTTTCCGAGCTCCAGAAGAACATGAGGTAAGGTATGAAATATACTAAAGAAGCGATCACAGATAAGCTCGACGATATCATATACGGGGATACCAGGGAATCCAACCGGCGCATGAACCTTCTCAAACAGGGGGTCATGTTCCTGTTCTTTTTCTGTGTGCTCTGCATGGCTGCCTTCGGGATCGGTATGTTCAAGGGGATCATTGACAACACGCCGCCCTTGGATAGCATTTCCTTCAGTCCCACTGGCTTTGCCTCAAAGACCTATGATACAGAGGGCAATTTGACGGCGACTCTGGTACAGGAGGGCTCAAACCGAGAGGAAGCCACCTACGAGGAGCTTCCCCAGGACCTGGTGGATGCCTTCGTTGCCATTGAGGACCAGCGTTTCTGGGAGCATAACGGTATCGACCTGCGGTCCATTTCCCGTGCCGTAAGAGGTGTTCTGACGGGGGAGGATGCAGGAGGCGGCTCCACTCTGACCCAGCAGCTGATCAAAAACAATGTCTTTCACGGCGGCATGGAGAGCGGCTTTGCCCTCTATGAGAGAAAGTTCCAGGAGTGGTATCTGGCCCTGATGCTGGAGAACCAGCCCGGGGTGGACAAGACGGAGATGAAAAAGCAGATCATCACGGACTACCTGAACACCATCAACCTGGGCAACAATACCCTGGGTGTCAAGGTGGCGGCAAAGAGATACTTCGGAAAGGATGTCAGCGAGCTGACCCTCTCCGAGTGCGCCGTACTGGCTTCCATCACAAAGAATCCCTCCCGTCTGAACCCTGTGACCCATCCCGAGGAAAATGCGGAACGGCGGGCCCAGGTCCTGCAGAACATGGAGGACCAGGGATATATCACACCGGAGGAGCATCAGGAGGCCCTGGATGACAATGTCTACAGCCGGATCTCTGTGATGAACGATATCTATCTGGCGGAGGACAATACCTATTCCTGGTTCACGGACGCCCTGATCCAGCAGTGCATCCAGATCTTCCGGGACCGCCTTGGCCTTACGGAAAAACAGGCTACGGATCTCCTTTATTCCGGCGGACTTCGCATCGAGACCACCCAGGACCCCAACATCCAGGAGATCGTGGACGAGGAGGTCAATAATCCGGACAATTATGATACCGCCAAGTACAGCTTTACCTGGCGCTGTTCCGTGCAGCATCCGGATGGGACCATGACTCATTACAGCGAGCACAACATCGAGGACTTCTGCAAGAATGTGAAGCGTCAGCGCTATGACGGACTTTTCCGTTCAGAGGAAGCCCTGCAGGAGACCATAGACGAGTATAAGGCAAGCATTCTGGCGGAAGGGGACGAGGTGATCGCAGAGACTCTGGATACGGCTCTGGAGCCTCAGGTATCCATGGTCATCATGGATCAGAAGACGAAGGAAGTAAAGGCGATCTCCGGCGGAAGAGGCACGAAGAAGTACAACCTGGCCTTTAACAGAGCCACGGATATGAAGCGGCAGCCCGGCTCCACCTTCAAGGTGGTATCCTCCTTTGCTCCGGCCATCGAGGAAAACGGCGCCACCCTTGGAACCACCTACTACGATGCCGAGTATGAGCTGGGAGAGAAGAAGTTCCGGAACTGGTGGAGAGAGGGCGAGTATTTCGGCTATTCCTCCATCCGGGAAGGAATCGAGTTCTCCATGAATATCGTGGCGGTGCGCTGCCTGATGGAGACCGTTACACCGGAGGAGGGGGTCAACTTCGCAAGGAATCTGGGGATCACCTCCCTTACGGATCAGGATATGAACGGTGCTGTGGCACTGGGAGGCCTTACGGTGGGCGTCTCCAACCTGGAGCTGACCAACGCCTTTGCCACCATTGCAGACGGTGGACTTTACGGGGAACCGAAGTTCTTTACAAAGATCTACAATCACGACGGCTCCCTCCTCATCGATCTGACGGAGGACGAGGACTCCAGAGTCATGAAGGAGACCACGGCCTTCCTTCTGACCGACGCCATGCAGCAGTCCATGGTATCCCACTATAAGTGGGCCAGCGGCTATACGGTGAACGCCACCTCCACAAGGGCGCATCTGGACAACATGAGCTGTGCCGGAAAATCCGGAACCACCACCAATAACGTGGACATCTGGTTCGTGGGCTATACTCCCTATCTCACCGGCGGTATCTGGGCAGGCTGCGATGACAACCAGTCCCTGTATGACAGCAGCACCGGCGCCTATAACGGCGGTACTTCCTTCCATAAGGACATCTGGCGGAAGGTTATGACCAGAGTCCATGAAGGAATGGAGAACGTGCCCTTCGAGCAGCCGGCGGACATCGTCAAGGTGGCGGTGTGCCGTAAGAGCGGGAAGCTTCCCTCCAGGGGATGCCAGTACGACAGGAGAGGCTCGGCCATCTACGAAGAATACTTTGACGTAAACAACGTACCCACGGAGGTCTGTGATCACCACACCAGCGGCGGCTCCATGATCCTGCCGGAGGGCGAAGAGAGCAAACGGACGGATGACAGCTCCTACGGCTCCAACTACCGGAGCAGCGGAGGCGGCTCCTCCTCATCCTCCAGCCGTGGAAGCAGCAGCCAGAGCGCACCCGCGGAAACGGTTCCTGCACCGGCAGAGACACAGGCACCTGTGGAGACGGCAGCTCCAGAACCGGAGCCTCAGCAGCCTGCAGATAACGGCCCCTCCGATACACCGGGAGTAATCTACCAGGGCGGAAACAACCAGGCTCAGGAGATCGGACCGGGCGTTTAAAACCTGAAAATGGCATTAAGGGAACGGAGACTTTTAGACGCTAAAGCGTTACGGTTTAAAGTATTGACAATCACTGGATACAGTGCTATGATTGCCCTTATAAAATATTTTTGTGAGGCGATCATTATGAAAAAATCTATCAGCAACATGAAAAAAATGGCTGCAGCTTCACTGGCTGCAGCCATGCTTCTTAGTATGACAGGCTGTGGCAGTACGGGAGAGACGGCAGCGGATACGGAGGCAGAGACCACTGCGGAAGCAGCAGAGGCAGAAGAGGCAGTTGACGCAGGGGAAGAGAATGCAGAGGGCAGCAGCGAGACCTATCAGATCGGCGTCCTGCAGCTGGTACAGCATGATGCCCTGGATGAGGCAAATGCAGGATTCGTAGAGGCTCTGGATGCCTCCGGCATCAGCTACGAGATCGACCAGCAGAATGCTGCCGGTGATACTCCCAACTGCACCACCATTGCACAGAAGTTCGTAAACGACGGCAAGGACCTGATCTTTGCCATCGCAACCCCCGCAGCTCAGGCCTGCGCCGCAGAGACGGAGGAGATCCCCATCGTCCTGACAGGCGTAACGGATCCTGCAGGATCCGGTCTTGTGGACAGCAATGAGCAGCCCGGCGGAAATGTAACCGGTTCTTCCGACCTGACCCCTGTGGCAGATCAGATCAAGCTCCTGAAGCAGATCCTTCCGGATGCAAAGAACGTAGGTATCCTGTACTGCTCCGCTGAGTCCAACTCCGCCATCCAGGCAGAGCTTGCTCACGAAGCCTGCGAGGCAGAGGGCCTTACAGCAGAGGACTACACCGTGGCCAACTCCAACGACATCGAGACCGTGGTACGTTCCATGGTGGGCAAGGTAGACGTGATCTACGCACCTACGGACAATGTTATCGCAGCAGGTATGCCTACGGTGGCCATGATCGCAAATGAGAACAAGCTTCCCACCATCGTGGGAGAAAAAGGCATGTGCGATGCCGGCGGACTCGCTACCTATTCCATCGACTATAAGGAGCTTGGAAAGCTGGCAGGAGACATGGCTGTAAGGATCCTGACCGAGGGAGCTGATCCGGCAGAGATGCCCATCGAGTACTATCCCTCCGACAAGCTTCAGCTGATCGTAAACGAGGACACCGCAGCAGAACTTGGCATCGATGTATCCGGACTGGAAGCAGATGCAGAGTAAGATATCAGCAAATATATAAAGTAAAAGAAAACAGGCCGGTCGCAGCAGGATCGGCCTGTTCATGAGAGAAAAGACGGAAGGAATAAAACGATCATGAACATTGCAGGTTTGTTAGGCTCCCTCCAGGGCGGTATTGCCCAGGGCGTACTGTGGGGCATAATGGTACTGGGTGTGTATATCACCTATAAACTCCTGGATATCCCGGATCTGACAACGGATGGAAGCTTCACCCTGGGAGGCTGTGTGGCAACGGTTGCTATCCTTGCAGGGGTCGACCCCATTCTGGCCACCATCATGGGACTTGCGGCAGGCTTTCTGGCAGGTGCCGTAACCGGTATCCTCCACACGGTCTTCGAGATCCCGGCGATCCTGGCAGGTATCCTGACCCAGATCGGACTCTGGTCCATCAACCTGCGGATCATGGACGGAAAGGCCAACAATCCTCTGCTGAAGGCGGACACTACCATTTCCTTCTATACGGATCTTCTGGGCATCACCCAGTCCCAGGCATCCCTGCTGGTTGGTATCATCCTGGTGGTCATCGTCATCGCCATCCTGTACTGGTTCTTCGGAACGGAGATCGGCTCAGCCCTCCGTGCCACGGGAGACAATGAGGACATGATCCGTGCCCTGGGCGTGAATACGGGACACACAAAGCTCCTGGCTCTGGCCCTTTCCAATGCCCTGATCGGACTTTCCGGAGCCATGGTGGCCCAGATGCAGAAATACGCGGACATCAACATGGGCCGCGGCGCCATCGTCATCGGCCTTGCCGCCATCGTCATCGGAGAGGTGCTGATGGGTAGAGCGAAGAACTTTGGCGTGAAGCTTCTGTCAGCCGTGGTAGGCGCCATCATCTACTATCTGATCCGAGCTTTTGTGCTGCAGCTTGGAATGGACCCCAACGATATGCAGCTTCTGTCGGCGCTCCTGGTTGCGGCCGCCCTTGCGATCCCCGTAGCCATGCGGAACTACCGCCAGAAAAAGAGCTATGTGGCAGGAGACCTCTATGCAGACGAGCATCTGCAGAGGGAGGAAAAGGGAGGTACTGACAGATGATCGAGCTGAAGCATGTATCCAAGACCTTCAACAGAGGGACTGTAAATGAAAAAAGAGCCCTGGACGGCCTGAACCTGAAGCTGAATGAGGGAGATTTCGTCACCATCATCGGAGGAAACGGCGCCGGTAAATCCACCATGCTGAATGCAGTGGCGGGGGTGTTCCCGGTGGACTGCGGCAAGATCGAGATCGACGGGACGGACATTACCATGGAGCCGGAATATAAGCGGGCAAAATACATCGGCCGGGTATTCCAGGACCCCATGAAGGGGACATGTGCCGGCATGCAGATCGAAGAGAACCTGGCCCTGGCAAAGCGAAGAGGACAGCACAGGGGCCTTGGCTGGCAGCTGAACGCGGAGGAAAGGACCCTGTACCGCCAGCAGCTCCAGTCCCTGGGACTTGGTCTTGAGACCAGGCTTTCCGACAAGGTGGGACTTCTGTCCGGAGGACAGCGCCAGGCAGTGACCCTGCTTATGGCCACCCTTCAGAAGCCGAAGCTCCTCCTTCTGGACGAGCATACGGCAGCTCTGGATCCGGCCACGGCGGCAAAGGTCCTGAAGCTTACCTGCGAGATCGTGGAGGAAAATCATCTGACGGCTCTGATGGTGACCCATAACATGAAGGACGCCATCAACATCGGAAACCGGCTGATCATGATGGACAGCGGCCGGATCATCTATGATGTTTCCGGAGAAGAGAAGATGAAGCTTACGGTGGAAGATCTGCTCCATAAATTCGAGGAGGCCAGCGGTACGGAATTTGCCAATGACCGTATGATGCTGTCAAACTGATTCATTCAGCGGATCTATCCAGCCAGAAAAAACACGGCCCTTCCGGGGAGAGAAAAGCTCCCCGGGAGGGCTTTTTGACGGAGCGTTTAAAAATCGTCAGGGAAATTTAATGAAATCGTCAGGAATTTCAGGGAAAATTACTGCATAATAATATATTGGACTTGTTTCGGTAAATATATGATGAGAGCATCCGAAGGATGCGGAGCAGAATACTATGGAAAATGATAATAAAGACAGAGAAGATCTCCGGGAGATCCGGAGACAGTTGGAAGAAGGCGACCGGGAAACCTATGTAAGGCGGCGTCCCAAAGCGGAGCCCGGAGTCCGTATTCACGGCGTATACATCCCCTACCTGATCCTGAGAAGGGCCCTGCTGGGAGTCCTGGCAGTGATCCTGATCCTTCTGATCGCCCTTTTCTCAGGGGCCTTTTCCGGGAAGGGCGGCGGACAGGCAGGGACTCCCTCCGTGGCGGAGCGGACTGCAACAGCCTCCGCTCCCGAGCAATCGGAGCCCTCTGAGGAGGAACTTCAGCAGGCGGAGCGGAAGGCCATGGAGGACGCGGTGCTTTCCGAGTATGAGAACCTGGCTGTAGTCAGCACCGAGGGAGGCTACATCAATTTAAGAAGCCAGCCCGACAGCGTGGATATGACCAACATCATCGGCAAGCTGCCCTACCATGCGGCCTGCGAGCTCATTTCCCAGGAGGGCGACTGGGCGTTGGTGCGCTCCGGAGGCATTCAGGGCTATGTCAGCAGTCAGTATCTGATCAGCGGTCCCGAGGCAGAGGAGATCGCCAGAAATGAGATCAGTGAGCGGGCCATCATCAGGGCGGACCGGCTCAACATGCGCAGCGAGCCTGAGATCGATCCCCAGAACGTGGTGGGAAAGGCCCTGGCCGGAGAACGCTACGAGCTCATCTCCCAGGAGGGCGACTGGGCCCGGATCCGGGTGGACAACCTGGAGGGCATAACGGAAGCCTACATCAACATTGCAGATGATAACGCGGAGATCCGGGAATGCCTGGACGAGGCGAGACGCCTTGATCTTCGGCAGATGGTCCTGGCCCAGTTTGATAATATCGTGGTGTCCAATACGGACGACTACCTGAATATCCGGGAAAGTCCGGATGACGGCAGCATCGACAACATATGCGGAAAGTTCCCTTCCCATGCGGGAGGCGAGCTTCTGGAGACCACCCAGTCCGAGGACGGCAGGACCTGGTATAAGATCAAATCCGGTCCGGTAACGGGCTATGTCAGCGCAGATTACTGCGCCACCGGGGAGAGTGCCCGGAATCTGGCCCTGGAGGGGGCTACCCTTACGGCCATGGTCAATACGGACGCCCTGAACGTCCGGTCGGAGCCCTCTACGGAGGCTTCTGTCTGGACCCAGATCGCAAAGGGCCAGGAGTACCATGTGCTTGACCAGCTGGATGGATGGGTGGAGATCGAGCTGGACGCTTCCGACGGAACGGATGAAGCGGACAGGGCCTATGTGTCCACCAGAGACAACAACGTGGAGGTCCGATACGGACTTCCGGAGGCCATTGAATATTATCCGGCAGTGGAAGCAGCCAACGCGGCGGCAGCATTCCGCAACGAGATCGTAAACTATGCCTGCCAGTTTGTGGGCAATCCCTATGTATGGGGCGGTACTTCCCTGACCAACGGAGCGGACTGCTCCGGCTTTGTCATGAAGGTACTGGAGCATTTCGGCATTTCCGTGCCCAGAGTCAGCCGGGATCAGGCAAGGGCAGGCGTCCGGGTGACGTCAGCCAACATGAAGCCGGGAGACCTGGTGTTCTATGCAAACAGCAGCGGTACCGTGAACCATGTGGGAATGTATATCGGAAACGGCCAGGTCGTGAATGCGGCTTCAAGACGGAGCGGCATCCGGATCTATGCATGGAATTACCGGACACCGGTAGCCATCAGAAACGTGATCGGGCCGTAAGGAAACAGACGGAGGTAAGACGTGCCAGCAGCAAAAGGAAAAAATACATCCGGTCAGAAAGGAAAGAAGACGGCGGCAAAAAAAACGCCGTCTTCTTCCGGTAGGACAAAACGCCGGCCGGACAAGCGGACCATAGCCAAAAAGAAGGAATTTCTCTCGGGGGAGGTAAAGGTGATCCTGGCAGCTCTTCTGGGACTTTTCCTGTTCCTCAGTAACTTTGGGGTCATGGGCTCCGTGGGAGACTTCTTTTCCTCGGTCCAGAAGGGACTCTTCGGCATGACGGGTTATGCCTTCCCGGTGCTTTTGCTGCTGTCTGTGGTTTTGTATGTAAAGAACCAGGGCAGCTTCCTGGCAGGGGCCAAGACCCTGTGCTGTATGCTGGTGCTCCTGATCTTAAGCGGCCTTATGCAGCTGCTTTTCGGAGGGGAGGAGCTTCTTTCCGCCGGAGCCTATTATGAGGCAGGTGCAGCAGGAGAGCTGTCCGGGGGCCTGGTGGGCGGCGTCCTGGCAGGGACCCTGCGGCAGATGACGGGCACTGTTGGCGCCTATCTGATCCTCATTGCCTTTCTGATCATCTGTGCCGTGTTTATTACGGAGAAAAGCTTCGTGGGAGCAGCCCGGGCAGGGGCGGAGCGTACTGCGAAGGTGGCCAGAGAGGGCCATGAGAGAGCCCGGGAAGCAGCGGCGGAGCACCGCCAGTACCGGGAGGCCAGAAAGGAGGAGGCCCGTCTGCTCCGGGAGGAGCGGCGGACCAGGGGGATCGACTTCGATTCCCTGAACCTGGATGAGGAGAGCCGGGAGGCCTATGCAGCCCGGGAGGCCCAGATCTATGCAGGTTACGGACGGGAGCTGATCGAAGGACAGCCCGGTATCGACGATGTGGATGACGGTACGGGACACGGACCCCTGAGAAAGACCCGTTACCTTGGAACGGCGGATCCGGAGGACGGCCGCTACGATACCCAGATCCTCCCCCAGGAGGAGAGCTTTACCGGGGAGATCGAAGGACTCCCGGATTATGACGACGACAGCGTCCCCTTTGAAGAAACGGAGGAGGATCCCTACAGATCCTATCATTTTGGAACAGAGCATAAGAATGCCCATGGGAACTTCGACCTGGAGGCAGCGGAACGCCGGGGCTATGCGGCCGGTGCAGGAGCAGAGACCCTGCCTAAGGCTGAGCCTGCGGGTCTGAACGCCTTCCTGTCCCCGGAACCCGCGGAAGCCTCAGAGAATCTTCCGGAGGACCTTTTCGGGCCCACTTCGGAGGACCATCCGGAGGAGACTGAGGCAGTCCGGGAGGACCTTGGCAATTCCTTCGGTGAGTTCCGGAAGCCTGAGGGCCGGACCGTTACCGCCACGGGCAAGGAGCTTGCGGCCACGACGGATGAGGCCAGGGAGCTTCTGAAGAAGAAGCTTGCAGGCGAGGTGGAACGGATCGATACGGGAGAGGAACAGAAGAAGGCGGCAGCCCCCACGGAGGCTGAGAACAAGGCCGTGGCAGCGGAGATCAAGAAGAAGACCGTGGTAAAGAAGCCCTATGTATTCCCGCCCCTGAACCTTCTGAAAAAGGGCCCCAGGCTTTCCGGAGCCAACCAGCAGGAGCTTCGGGATACGGCGGCAAAGCTGCAGCAGGTGCTGCGGACCTTTGGGGTGGGGGTTACGGTGACCCATGTCTCCAGGGGCCCCTCCGTGACCCGTTATGAGCTGACGCCGGACGCCGGGGTCAAGGTCTCCAGGATCACGGCTTTAACTGACGATATCAAGCTGGCCCTTGCGGCGGCGGATATCCGGATCGAGGCTCCCATCCCCGGAAAGGCGGCGGTGGGCATCGAGGTCCCCAATAAGGACAATGCCACGGTTTATTTCCGGGATATCATCGATACGGAGGAATTCCGGAACCATAAGTCCAGGCTGGCCTTTGCCATCGGAAAGGATATTGCAGGAAAGCCTGTAGTGGGAGACATTGCGAAGATGCCTCACCTGCTGATCGCAGGTGCCACGGGCTCCGGAAAATCCGTAGGCATCAATACCCTGATCATGTCCCTGATCTACAAGTCCTCTCCCGAGGATGTGCGGATGATCATGATCGACCCCAAGGTGGTGGAGCTTTCCGTTTACAATGGGATCCCCCATCTGCTGATCCCTGTGGTGACGGATCCCAAGAAGGCCGCCAGCGCCCTGAACTGGGCCGTGGCGGAGATGACGGACCGCTACAAGAAGTTTGCGGAGACAGGAGCCAGGGACCTGAAGGGCTACAATGCCAAGGCCGAGGAGGTCCAGAAACAGCTTCCGGATGAAGAGGAGGAGAAGCTTCCCAAAAAGCTTCCCCAGATCGTCATCATCATCGACGAGCTGGCAGACCTGATGATGGTGGCCCCCGGGGAGGTGGAGGATGCCATCATCCGCCTGACACAGCTGGCCAGAGCCGCCGGCATTCATCTGGTCATCGCCACCCAGAGACCCTCCGTCAACGTCATTACGGGTCTGATCAAGGCAAACGTTCCCAGCCGGATCGCTTTCAAGACGGCCTCCGGAACGGACTCCAGGACGATCCTGGACATGAACGGGGCGGAAAAGCTCCTGGGCTCGGGAGACATGCTTTACTTCCCATCGGGGGCTCCTAAGCCCAACCGGGTACAGGGATCCTTTATCTCTGACGGAGAGGTCCAGGCAGTCGTGGACTTCCTGACAAAGCACGGCGAGGTGGAATACAGCCAGGAGATAGGAAGCGCCATCGAAAATGACGCTGGCGCCCAGCAGCCGGGGGGCGGCGGAGGCACCGACAGCTCCCGGGATGAATACTTCGCGGAAGCCGGAAAGCTGATCATCGAAAAGGACAAGGCTTCCATCGGCATGCTCCAGAGGATGTTCAAGATCGGCTTCAACCGGGCGGCCAGGATCATGGATCAGCTGGCGGAGGCCGGCGTGGTAGGCCCTGAGGAGGGAACGAAGCCCCGGAAGATCCTGATGACGGAGGCGGAATTCGAGGCCTTCCTGTCAGAAAAATAACGTTAAAGAATTAACCCGTCCGAAGGGCAAGTTTTCCCCTCGGATGGGTGTTTTTTATGGGAAAGATATGATATGATGTTAAAATCAACAGATAAAAGCAGGTATAAGGAAAAGGAGGGTTTTAGAGATGGGTTTTAAAAGCGACATTGAGATCGCCCAGGAAAATATCAAGCTGCCGATCAAAGAGGTGGCTGCCCGTTACGGGATCAGTGAGGATGAGCTGGAGCTTTACGGAAAATACAAGGCAAAGCTTTCAGACGAACTTCTTCAGCGTGTAAAGGATGTCCCGGACGGAAAACTGGTACTGGTGACGGCCATCAACCCGACGCCGGCAGGAGAAGGAAAGACCACCACCTCCATCGGCCTTGCAGACGCACTGAATCTCTGCGGCCATAAGACCATGCTGGCCCTGCGGGAGCCTTCACTGGGCCCCTGCTTCGGCATCAAGGGAGGCGCGGCAGGCGGCGGTTACGCCCAGGTCGTTCCCATGGAGGATCTGAACCTGCATTTTACAGGTGACTTCCATGCCATCACTTCTGCCAACAACCTTCTGGCAGCCATGCTGGATAATCACATCAATCACGGCAATGCGCTGCGCATCGATACCAGACAGATCCTGCACAAGCGCTGCGAGGACATGAACGACCGTGCCTTAAGGAACATCGTTATCGGTATGGGCGGAAAGGCCAACGGCTTCGTCCGGGAGGATCATTTTGTCATCACCGTGGCTACGGAGATCATGGCGATCCTCTGCATGGCCAGGGACATGGAGGATCTGAAAAAGCGCCTGGGAGACATCGTGGTAGCCTATAACCTGGATGGGGATCCGGTGACTGCAAGGGATCTGAAGGCAGTGGGCTCCATGGCAGCCCTGCTGAAGGACGCCATCAAGCCCAACATGATCCAGACCCTGGAGCACACGGGAGCTATCATCCATGGGGGACCCTTTGCCAACATCGCCCATGGCTGCAATTCCGTTATCGCCACCCGCACGGCCCTGAAGCTGGCGGATGTAGTGGTTACGGAAGCAGGCTTCGGCGCAGACCTGGGAGCGGAGAAGTTCCTGGACATCAAGTGCCCCAAGGCAGGCCTTAAGCCGGATGCAGTGGTGCTGGTGGCAACCATCCGGGCCCTGAAGTATAACGGTGGCATCCCCAAGAACGAGCTGAACGCAGAGAATCTGGAGGCGCTTAAGAAGGGTATCGTCAACCTGGAGAAGCACATCGAGAACCTTCAGAAGTACCACGTGCCGGTAGTGGTGACCCTGAACAAATTCACGGCGGATACGGAAGCAGAGATCAGCTTCGTAAAGCAGTTTACGGAGGAAAAGGGCTGCACCTTCGCCTATTCCGATGTATGGGCAAACGGCGGCCAGGGAGGTAAGGAACTGGCAGAGGCCGTATGGAAGGCCCTTACGGAGCAGACCTCCGAGTACAGACCTCTGTACGACGCAGCGGCTCTGAGCTACGAGGAGAAGGTGGAGACCGTGGCAAAGGAGATCTACGGCGCAGAGGGCGTGGTATTTGCCCCCAAGGCAAAGAAGGAACTGAAGAAGATCGCCGACATGGGCTATACGGGCCTTCCGGTCTGCATGGCCAAGACCCAGTATTCCTTAAGCGACGATCCCACAAAGCTGGGCAGGCCCCAGGGCTTTACCATCACCGTAAGGGACGCTTATATCTCCGCAGGTGCAGGATTTGTTGTCTGCCTGACGGGAGATATCATGACCATGCCGGGTCTTCCCAAGGTACCGGCAGCAGAGGGCATCGATGTGGTTGACGGAAAGATCACAGGACTGTTCTAAAAAGAAATGAACGAAAAAACAGCCTTCAGGCGGCAGGGACATGGTGTCCTGCCGCCTGCTGTTGAGAAATGACAGAGATACAGAGGAAGGAAAATGGACAAGCTGAAAGACTGGCTGAAAGGCCTTGAATATCAGGTGTTAGCAGGGGATCCGGACATGGAGGTGTCCGACGTGGTCTACGATTCCCGGAAAGCGGAGCCCCATACGGTCTTCGTATGTATGGCAGGATCGAGGATCGATTCCCATGATTTCATACCGGAGGTATACCAGAAGGGCTGCAGGGCCTTTGTGGTGGAAAAGGACAGGGAGAGCCTTCTGCAGGATCAGGCCCTGAGGGATCTGCTGCAGGAAGGAGCAGGGGAAGCCCTGACGGTGATCCGGGTGGAGAATGCCCGTCATGCCCTGGCACTCCTTTCAGCCGCCCGTTTTTCCCATCCGGAAAAGAAAATGACGGTGATCGGCCTTACGGGTACCAAGGGAAAGACCACCACCGCCTTCCTTCTGAAGTCCATCCTGGAGCACTGCGGAAAACGGGTGGGACTTATCGGCACCAACGGCTGCGAGATCGCAGGGGTCCACTATGAGACCCGGAACACCACTCCGGAAAGCTACGAGATCAGCCAGCGCTTCGCAGCGATGGTGGAGGCAGGCTGCGAATATGCGGTGATGGAATGCTCCTCCCAGGGCTTCAAGATGCACAGGACCGACGGGATCCGTTTTGACATCGGCATGTTCCTGAACATCAGTCCGGACCATATCGGGCCCCTGGAGCATGCGGACTTTGAGGAATACCTGAGCTGCAAAAAGCAGATCTTCCGGCAGTCGGAGAAGGGAATCCTCAATCTGGACGACCACAGAGCAGAGGAGATCCTTAAGGAGGCTCCCTGCAGCATGTACACCTACGGGATCCAAAAGCCCGCGCAGCTTCAGGCGGAGGGAATCCGCTACATTGCAGACGGAAGCTTCGTGGGAGTGGAGTTTGACACAAAGGGACTTCTGTCCGGTACCTGGCGCCTGTCCCTTCCGGGAGAATTCAACGTATCCAACGCCCTTGCGGCCCTTATGACCAGCAGCCTGCTGCAGCTTCCGGAGGAAAAGGTGCGGGAGGCCCTTTCCCGGATCCATGTGGACGGAAGGATGGAGATCGTATGGAAGACGGACCGCTTCCAGGTGCTGGTGGACTATGCCCACAATGAGGTGAGCATGGAAAGCCTGCTGGCCACCCTCCGCAGCTACCGCCCGAAACGGCTGGTGGTCCTCTTCGGCTGCGGCGGAAACCGTTCGAAGGACCGGAGGACCGGCATGGGTGCGGCAGCCGCCAGAGCCGCGGACTATACGATCCTTACAGCGGACAACTCCCGCTTTGAGCGGACGGAGGATATCATCCGGGATATCCGGGAAGCCTATCTGGCAGCAGGGGGAAGCGTGACAAAGCTTACGGAGATCCCGGACCGCCGGGAGGCCATCCGTTATGCGGTATCCCATGCGGAGCCGGGAGATATGATCGCAGTCATCGGTAAGGGCCATGAGACCTATCAGGAGGCCATGGGGGTGCGGACCCATTTTTCTGACCGGGAGGAGATCCTCCGGGCAGTAGAGGAAGAACAGTAAGAGAAAGGTTGGTAAGCTATGGATATTAGGGCAAGAGAGGCAGCGGAGGCTGCAGGAGGCGTGCTGATCCTGGGAGACGGGGATACAAGGCTCCGTCATATCAGCTTAAGCTCCGGAAAGATGCAGGGTGAGGACCTTTTCGTCCCCATTATCGGAGAACGGGTGGACGCCCACAGGTTCCTGAGGGACGCCTTTTCCCATGGGGCAGTCTGCGCCTTTACTTCCGAGCATCCGGACCGGGAGAGTGCCATGAAGGACCCGGAGCTTGCAGCCCTCTGCAGTACCGGAAAGGAGCCCTGCCTGATCGCCGTGGAGGATACCCGGGCCGCCCTTCAGCGTCTGGGCCGCTGGTACCGGAAGGAGCGGGTCCATATCCCCTTGGTGGGAGTTACAGGCTCCGTGGGTAAGACCACCACAAGGGAGATGATCGCCTGTGCCCTTTCCGCTGAAAAGAAGGTCTATGCCACAAAGGGCAATTCCAATTCCCAGGTGGGGGTTCCCATCACCATTACGGAAACGGAAGAGGGGGCACAGATCGGAGTCATTGAGCTCGGCATGTCGGAGTTCGGCGAGATGAGCCGGATCTCACAGGTGGCCTGTGTGGACGTGGCGGTGATCACGAACATCGGGGTCTCCCATATCAATCAGCTGAAGACCCAGGAAAACATCATGAAGGAAAAGCTCCATATCCTGGACGGCATGCCGGAGGGAGCCTGGCTGATCCTGAATGGAGACGATCCCCTCCTGGGGGAACTGACGGAGGAAAAGATCCATGCATACGGCATCGCAGAAGGGAGGTCCATCCGCATCCTGTTCTACGGGACCTCTGAAGCGGCGGATGTCAGGGTCCTGGAGGTACGGACGGAAAAGGGCTGTCCCCGCTTTCAGCTTCAGCTTCCGGAGGGACAGCGGATCTTTTGCAGCCTGAAGACGCCGGGGATGCATATGGTGCTCAACGGAGCGGCGGCAGTGGCGGCGGCAGCAGTCTGCGGCGTTTCCCCGGAGGGGGCGGCGAAGGCCCTTTCCGCCTTTGAAGGGGTCGGAGGCAGAGGCCGGACCTTTGAAAAGGGAGGCATCACCTTTATCGACGACAGCTATAATGCGGCACCGGCTTCCATGAAGGCCGGGCTTTCCGTGCTTTCGGAAACACCGGCGGAGGGAAGGCGGATCGCAGTATTGGCAGATATGCTGGAGCTTGGGGACCGGGAGAAGGACTACCACCGCGAGGTGGGGGCCTATATCCGGCAGCAGGGCCTGTCCCTTTCCCAGCTCTGGCTTTACGGACCACTGGCCCGCTATATCGCTGAGGGCTATGAAGCCGCAGCCGGAGAGCCGGCAGGGAAGACTGCTCCCCAGATCCGGCTTTTTGACCGGAAGGAGGAGCTCCTTCCCGCCCTTTCCGCCTTTGTGAAGCCCGGGGATGCAGTCCTCTTCAAGGGCTCCAACAGCATGGGACTTTCCGCCGTGCTGACAGACCTTCTCAGGACCATGGACGAGGAAGCAGGAGATTGAACAGATACGCGAAGGTGATCGTGGATATTTCGGCGGAGGCAGTGGACAGAGCCTTCACCTATCGCATCCCGGAGGCGCTTTCCAGGCGCATTGCTCCAGGGGTGCGTGTTGTGGTGCCCTTCGGTACCGCCAGAAAGCCCAGAACGGGATATGTGACGGAGCTGATGGAGGAGGCGGACTATCAGGAGGACCGGATCAAGGAGATCCTCTCCGTGCCGGAGGACGCCATGCAGGCGGAGGGGGACATGATCCGTCTGGCGGCCTTTCTGGCAAGGGAATACGGCAGCACCATGAATCAGGCCTTAAAGACCGTGCTTCCCGTGAAACGAAGCATCCGGAAAAACAGCCGCAGGAAGGACCCGGCGGAGGTGATCCGGCAGCTTCCGGGGACCGGGGTGCGGATCCCTGTGCCGAACCAGGAACAGAGAGCGGTCCTTACGGATCTGGAAAACAGATACGAGGCCTTCCGGACCGGAAGTAAGGAGGAATCCTTCCGGCCATCCCTGCTTCACGGAGTCACTGGGAGTGGGAAAACCCTGATCTACATCAAGCTGATCGAATATATGCAGTCCATCGGAAAGCAGTCCGTGGTGCTGATCCCGGAGATCTCCCTGACCTATCAGACCGTCAGAGAGCTTTCGGCCTATTTCGGGGACCGGGTGGCGGTGCTTCACTCCAGGCTTTCCGAAGGGGAGCGCTACGAACAGTATGAAAAGGCCCGGGAAGGGCAGATCGACGTGATGGTGGGCCCCAGATCCGCCCTCTTCAGCCCCTTCTCCAGACTGGGACTGATCATCATCGACGAGGAGCATGAAGGAGCCTATCATTCGGATACGGCTCCCAGGTATGACGCCCGGGAGGCGGCCATCTACCGGGCAGGGCTGTGCGGAGCCATGGTGCTCCTGGGCTCGGCGACCCCCTCCCTTCTGTCCTATACCAGGGCACGGAAGGGGGAATATGCCCTGTACACCCTGAAGCAGAGGGCGGTCTCTGGAGCGGCCCTTCCCCATATCCACCTCTGCGACCTCAGGAAGGAGCTTGCGGAGGGGAACCGGAGCATTTTCTCCGGGGAGCTCCGGAGGCTCATGGAGGACCGGCTCTCAAAAAAGCAGCAGATCATCCTGTTCCTGAACCGCCGGGGCTATGCGGGCTTCGTATCCTGCCGCAGCTGCGGCACCGTGATGCGCTGTCCCCACTGCGACGTGTCCCTGACCGCCCATAACGACTGGTATCGGAACAGCCGCACCGGACGGCAGGAGGGGGCACTCCTGAGCTGCCATTACTGCGGCTATAAGGCCCCCATGCCGAAACACTGTCCCTCCTGCGGAAGTCCCTACATCGCCCCTTTCGGCATGGGGACCCAGAAGCTGGAGGCAGCCCTCAGACGGGAATTCCCCGAAGCAAGGCTCCTGCGGATGGATGCGGATTCCACCGCAAGGAAAGGAGCCCATGAGAAGATCCTGGCGGCCTTTGCCAGAGGAGAAGCGGACATCCTGCTGGGGACTCAGATGATCGTAAAGGGACATGACTTTCCAAATGTGACCTTGGTGGGGATCATTGCGGCGGATCTGTCCCTTTACGCAGCGGACTATGACGCTTCGGAACGGACCTTCCAGCTGTTGATGCAGGCCTCAGGCAGGGCAGGCCGGGGGGACCTTCCTGGGGATGTGGTGATACAGACCTATGATCCCTCCCACTATGCCATAGAGGCGGCGGCAGCCCAGGACTACGGGATGTTTTACCAGAGGGAGATGAGCTTCCGGAAGCTGCTGCGGTATCCGCCCTTTACGGAGATGCTCTGCGTCCGTTTCCAGTCGGAAAAGGAGGCGGCGGTGATCCGGGCCTCGGAGGAGGCGGCGGAATACCTGAAGCCCTTTGCAGAGGAAAAGGGAGTGGAGCTCATCGGCCCCTGCAATCCCAGCTTATATAAAGTTAATGATAATTACAGAAAAATTTTATATATGAAACATCCAAGTCATGATATAATAATTGGAATGCGGGAGCTGCTGCGGAATCATCTGCAGCAGGGCCCCTTTGCAAGAGATGTCCTCCTGGGCTTCGATCTGGAGATCTGACAGGAGGCCCCGGAAGGACCGGGGAAAAGAATGAAACAGAAGGAGAAACGGCTTTGGCACTTAGAGAAATCAGAAAGCAGGGTGATCCCATCCTGAACAAGGAATGTAAACCTGTAAAGGAAATGACTCCCAGGATCCGGGAGCTGATCGAGGATATGTTCGAGACCATGTATGAAGGAAACGGCTGCGGCCTGGCGGCGCCCCAGGTGGGGATCCTGAAGCAGATCACCGTGATCGATGTGGAGGACGGCAACCAGTATGTGCTGATCAATCCGGAGATCCTGGAGGAAAGCGGCAGCCAGACCGGAGAAGAGGGCTGTCTGTCCGTACCGGGCTACAGCGGTGTCGTGACCAGAGCCCAGCATGTAAAGGTACGGGCCCTGGATGAGAACATGGAGCCCTTTGAACTGGAGGGTGAGGACCTTCTGGCCCGCTGCATCCTCCATGAGTGCGACCATCTTCACGGCCATCTCTTCACGGAAAAGGTGGAGGGAGAGCTGCATACTGCAGGAGAAGAGGAAGAAGAGGCATAAATGATGAGACTGATCTTTATGGGGACACCGGATTTTGCACAAAAGGCCCTTCAGGCCATCCGGGAGGCGGGACATGAGGTCCTGGCTGCCGTATGTCAGCCCGATAAGCCGAAGGGCAGGCACGGAGAGCTTTCCGCGCCGCCGGTAAAGGAATACGCCCTGTCCCAGGGGATTCCGGTGATGCAGCCGGAAAAGGCCTCGGACCCGGACTTTATCGAAGCCGTACGGGCCCTGGACCCCCAGGTGATCGTGGTGGCGGCCTACGGCAAGATCCTGAAAAAAGAGCTTCTGGAGATCCCCCAATACGGCTGTATCAACATCCACGCTTCCCTGCTTCCCAGATGGAGGGGAGCAGCCCCCATTCAGTGGGCCATCATTGCCGGAGACGAGAAGGCCGGCGTGACCACCATGCAGATGGACGAGGGACTGGATACGGGAGATATGCTCCTTCGGAGAGAGATCCCCATCGAGCCTTCGGAAACGGGAGGATCCCTGTTCGATAAGCTTTCCGATCTTGGAAGCCAGCTGATCCTGGAGACCCTGAAGGAGGTGGAGGCAGGAAGCCTTACACCAAAAAAGCAGCCGGAGGAAGGCATGACCTATGCCGGCATGCTGACAAAGGAGATGGGAAATATCTCCTGGCAGGAGCCTGCAGAGGCTGTGGAGCGTCTGATCAGGGGACTGAGTCCCTGGCCCGGCACCTTCAGCCATCTGGGAGGAAAGCTCCTTAAGATCCACAGGGCTGCCCTCGTACCGGAGGCGGAACAGCATCGGATCGAAGGACTTGCCGCCGGAGAAGGCGGACAGGCAGGGGGACTGCTTCCCGGAGCCCTGATCCGGGAGGGAGACAGGCTTTATGTGCTCTGCGGAAAGGGCATGCTGGAGCTTCTGGAACTGCAGCTGGAGGGAAAAAAGCGGATGGAGACCGCGGACTTCCTGCGGGGATCAGGAGCCCTGATCCGGGAGCAGGGACAGCTTACGGCGGAATAAAGGAGGAAAGAAACATCTGATGTTTTACGGATATCCCATGTATTTTGATTCGACCTACATCCTGGTGCTGATCGGAGCGGTTTTTTCCCTCTGGGCATCCAGCAATGTGAACGGATCCTTCAAAAAATATGACAAGGTAAGGGCAAAAAGCGGCCTGACAGCATCTCAGGCAGCGGAAATGATCCTTCATAATCACGGCATATACGATGTGGAGATCCGCAGGATCTCCGGAAACCTGACGGACAATTACGTGCCTTCCAAAAAGGTCCTGAACCTTTCGGACAGCACCTATCAGTCCACCAGCATCGCCGCCATCGGCGTTGCGGCCCATGAGTGCGGCCATGCGATCCAGGATGCGGTGGGGTATACGCCCCTGAAGCTTTCCATGGCGATCCATCCCATGTGTGCCATCGGTTCCAATCTGGGCCTTCCGGTGCTGATCGCAGGACTGATCTTTTCCTTTTCACCCCTTGTGCATATCGGGATCCTTCTCTTCAGCCTTGGAGTGCTGATCAGCCTCATTACCCTGCCGGTGGAGTACAACGCCTCCGACAGAGCCCTGGCGACTTTGGGAGAGTCCGGCATGCTGGATGAGACAGAGCTTGTGGGGACCAGGAAGGTCCTGCGGGCAGCGGGACTTACCTATGTGGCAGCTGCGGCTTCCGCCATCCTGTCCCTGCTGCGGCTCCTTCTGATCGCCAGAAGAAACGACGATTAAGGCAGGATCGGACTATGGCTGCTCGTAAAAGGGAATACAGACTGAAGAACGGCAGGAATCCCAGGGAGGCGGCCCTTGTGGTCCTCCTGCGGGTATGCGAGGAAAAGGAAAAATCCCACTATGCCCTGCGGGAGACCCTGGGGGAATGCAGGGAGATGGACCAGAGGGACCGGGCCCTTGTAAAGCGGATCGCGGAAGGTACCCTGGACTATCTGCTGCGGCTGGACTGCCTCATCGGGCGGTACAGCAAAAAGCCCCTGTCCCTTCTGAAGCCTGTCATCAGGAACATCCTGCGGATGTCCCTTTATCAGATCTTATATATGGATAAGGTGCCAAAGAGCGCCGTATGTAACGAAGCCGTGGAGCTTGCAAAGCTCCATGGCCTTTTGGGGCTTACAGGCTTTGTAAACGGCGTCCTCCGGAACATGGTGCGGGACCTGGAAAAGGGAGCTGAGAAGATCACCCTGATCCAGGATGAGGCCGCGGACCTGGCCATGCCTTCCTGGCTGATGAAAAAGTACATCCGGGACTTCGGCCATGACCGGGCCCGGGAGATCGCAAAGGCCTATCTCTGTCAGCGGTCCGCCACCCTGCGGCTCAACTGCTCCAAGGCCTCTCCCGAGGAGATCCAAAGCCTCCTGAAGGAGGAGGGGGTCTCCTTTGAGATGATGGATATGGAGGGCTTCTTCCAAGAGCTGGGACTGATTCCCGGGGAGGAGGACACAGCCCTTCCGGTGATGCTGAATGTAAAGGGCATCATGGGCCTTTCCGGCATCCGGGCCTTTCAGGAGGGATTCCTGCAGCCCCAGGATCCAAGCTCCGCGATCCCGGCCTTCCTGGCAGCTCCCAAAGAGGGGGATTATGTCATCGACGTCTGCGCGGCTCCGGGAGGGAAGAGCCTTCAGCTTGCGGACATGCTTTCCGGAAGCGGCACGGTGGAGGCCCGGGACCTGACGGAACAGAAGGCGGAAATGATCCGGGAGAATATCCAAAGGAGCGGATTCAAAAATATCCGGGCCAGGGTCATGGATGCCCTGGTGCCGGACGAGGAGAGCTATTACCGGGCGGATATCCTTATGGCGGATCTGCCCTGCTCAGGCCTAGGCATCGCCGCCAGAAAACCGGACATCAAGCTGAACGTGGAGCCCTACAGCATCACTGAGCTTTGCCATCTGCAGAGGGATATCCTGAAGGTGGTCTCCCGTTACGTAAAGCCGGGAGGAAAGCTGGTATACAGCACCTGCACCCTTACGCTGGAGGAGGACGAGGAGAATGCTGCCTGGGCTGCGGAGGAACTGGGCTTTATCCTGAAGAAGGAGGTCAAGGTCTTTCCGGGAGCAGACCGGGACGGCTTCTATGCGGCCCTTCTGGAAAAGAAAAAATATTAAAAACTTAAGATAGAAGCAAGAACTTCATGGAAGAAATGGGATATAATAGAAAGATAAGGGATATTTGCGAATTTGACCTTAAGGAGCTGACGGCGGTTTTTGAAGAGCTTGGAGAGCCCGGCTACCGGGCAAAGCAGGTCTATCAGTGGCTGCACCAGAAGCTCTGCAGGGACTTTTCGGAGATGAGCAATCTGCCGAAGTCCCTGAGGGAACGGTTGTCTCAGGAGTTCCGGATCACGGAGGCACATCCTGAGGAGGTGCTGGTCTCCAAGCTGGACGGCACCAGGAAATATGTGCTGCGTCTTTATGACGGCAATGTGATCGAGGCGGTCCTGATGCGCTACCATCACGGAAATTCCGTGTGCATCAGCACCCAGGTGGGCTGCCGCATGGGCTGCCGCTTCTGCGCCTCCACTCTGGACGGCTGCGTCAGGAACCTGAGCGCCGCAGAGATGCTGGCGGAGGTCTATGCCATCACAAGGGACACGGGAGAGCGGGTCTCCAACGTGGTGATGATGGGCTCCGGGGAGCCCCTGGATAACTTTGAGGAATCGGTGCGGTTCATCCGGATGATCTCGGACGGGAACGGACTGAATATCTCCCAGAGGAACATCACCCTGAGCACCTGCGGCATCGTCCCCAGGATCCGGGAGCTGGCAGAGCTTTCTCTTCAGATCACCCTGGCCCTTTCCCTTCATGCGGCTTCCCAGGAGATCCGGGAGGAGATCATGCCCATAGCAAAGGCATATCCCCTTTCCGAGGTGCTGGAGGCCTGCAGCTATTATTACGGGAAGACAGGCCGGAGGCTGACCTTCGAATATTCCGTTGTAAAGGGCGTCAATGATAACCGGGAGGAGGCCCTGCATCTTTCCAGGCTGCTGAAGGGCATGCACGGACACGTGAACCTGATCCCGGTGAATCCCATAAAGGAACGGAGCTTTGAGAGCCCGGACCGGGAGGCGGTGGAGACCTTCCGGGACATTCTGGAGCAGAACGGCATCAATGCGACGATCCGAAGAGAAATGGGCCGCGACATCAGTTCTGCCTGCGGCCAGTTGAGAAGGAGATTTGTAGAACATGCAGGCATGTGCACTGACTGACATCGGTTTGCGCAGACAGGTAAATCAGGATTATATCTTTGAGAGCGTGGACCCTGTGGGAGCCTTCCCAAATCTGTTTATTCTGGCAGACGGGATGGGAGGCCACAAGGCCGGAGACTTTGCCTCCAAATACCTTGTGGAGACCATGGTGGGCTATGTAAGCAGGACCCGTGACACCCAGGTGGTCACGGCGCTGAACAATGCCCTGAAGCTTTCCAATACCATGATCTACCACAAGTCCCAGGAGGTGCGGGAGCTTTCGGGCATGGGCTCCACTCTGGTGGCAGCAGTGATCGAAGGGGATATCCTGACGGTGGCCAACGTGGGGGACTCCCGGCTTTATCTGATCCGGGACGGCATCACCCAGGTGACCCGGGACCACTCCTATGTGGAGGAGCTGGTGGACCGGGGAGAACTGGAACGGGGCTCCGAGGATTACCTGAAAAAGAAAAATATCATTACCCGGGCCGTGGGCTCCGAGGAGAACGTGGAGGCAGACTACTTTGAGGTGGATCTGCTGCAGGGAGACTATATCCTGCTTTGCTCCGACGGACTGACCAACATGGTGGATGACGATACCATCTTCTCCATCATCTCCGGGAACGGAAGCCTGAACTACAAGGCCAGGACCCTGGTGATGACCGCCAATGAAAACGGCGGGAACGACAACATCGCCGTGATCCTCATAAAGTATACGGAAGGCGGTGCAGAACATGCTTAATGCCGGATATATACTTGACAACCGTTATGAAATAGAAGACAAGATTGGACAGGGCGGCATGTCCTATGTTTACCGTGCCAGGGACACGAAGCTTGGCAGGGTGGTGGCCATTAAGGTCCTGAAGGAGGAATTTGCGGAGGATGAGGACTTCATCCGGAAATTCAAGAACGAAGCCCAGGCTGCGGCAAAGCTGTCCCATCCCAATATCGTGGCGGCCTATGACGTAGTAGACGAGGGAGAACTCCACTATATCGTCATGGAGCTGGTGGAAGGCATCACCCTGAAGAACTACATCGCCAGAAAGGGCAGGCTCTCCAATAAGGAGACCATCGGTATCGCCTTGCAGGCGGCAGAGGGTATCGGGGAGGCCCACAGGAAGGGCATCGTCCACCGGGACATCAAGCCCCAGAACATGATCATTTCCAAGGACGGAAAGGTAAAGGTGGCGGACTTCGGTATCGCCAAGGCCGTTACGGGAGAGACCGTGAATGCGGCGGTCATCGGCTCCGTCCATTACATCTCACCGGAGCAGGCCCGGTCCGGTATTGCGGACAACCGCTCCGACCTGTATTCCCTTGGCATCTCCATGTATGAGATGATCACGGGACATGTCCCCTACGAAGGGGAGAACACCGTCAATGTGGTGATGGCCCATCTTTCCGAGGCCCTTGTGCCGCCGGCGGTGGAAAACAAAGAGATCTACCCGGCCTTAAACGATATTATCCTTAAGGCCTGCCGGAAAAAACCGGAAGAACGCTATCAGTCTGCAGAGGAGCTGATCGCGGACCTGAAGCGCTGCGTGCGGGAACCGGAGGGACATTTCGTGACCTTCGGAGAGACCCTTCGGAAATCCGATGGCAAGCAGGAAACGGATCCTGAGTCCTCCGGAAACGGTGCAGAAGGAACGCTATCTGAAAAACAAAACGGCGAGGCCGCCCCGGATCAGGGGGCGGCGGAAGGGTCTCCGGAGCAGCCGGAGACGGACCAGATCCAGCGCCTCATGAAATACGGAAGCATCGCTGCAGGTGTGATCATCCTGGGGATCCTCCTGATGATCATCGGAAGGGTCTCCGGAGTCTTCAGCGCCTTCAGCAAGGACCCGGTGGAGACCTCCTCTACGGCTACAGCGGTGGAGACGACGGAATCCTCAGAGGCAGACTACCGGATCAGCATCCAGGGAGAGGACCTGATGCCGGATATCGTGGGAAAGACCGTGGCAGAGGCCCAGGCAAAGCTTTCCACCATGGGGATCAGCCTGGATTCCTCCAAGACGGAATTTTCAGACACCTACTATGAGGGCCTGATCATCCAGCAGGACCCCGAGGCGGAGGAAGCGGTGATCCCGGGTATCACCGTCCATGCGACGGTATCCCTGGGAACCAAGGCAAGCTACACCTTAAAGCAGATCACAGGCATGTCCCTGGCGGACGCCCAGGCCGCTCTGGAGAACGCAGGAGTCGGCACGGCGGAGGTCCGGGAGGAATTCTCCGACAGCGTGGAGAAGAACTGCGTGATCCGCTGGCAGTCCACCGGAGACAGTACGGAGGTCAAGGAAGGGGATTCCGTGATCCTGATCGTAAGCCGCGGAAAGCAGGAGGACCTGGTGAGGGTACCCTCCGTTGTGAATCTTAGCCAGGATGACGCCAGAAGGACCCTGGAAGCCGCAGGACTGGCTCTGGGCGCCGTCAGCACGGAGAACTCGGAGACCGCCTCCGGTATCGTGATCCGTCAGGGCGTGGATGCAAATCAGTCCGTTGCCAGGGGCACCCAGATTCCTGTGGTGCTGAGCAGCGGGACCGCAGAACAGCAGGCGGGACCGGGAGAGGCCCAGCCCTTTTCCCAGGAGCCCCATGTCCAGGGAGCCGCAGGCAGCAGTGAGCCTGCATATTACGGAAGCATCGACACGGTATGCAGTGCCGGAATGGCCAGCGGACCCAACGCCCAGGGCGAGTTCATCAATATCCAGATCCGTCTGGTGCAGAGAGCAGAAAATTCCTACGAATACATGACCCTCCAGGATCTGGAGGCAGTGCCTGCCGGAACGGAGTTCCCCGTAAGCTTCCCCTCCATAAAGGGTATCCCCGGTGTGGAGACGGGACAGGTACAGGTACTGAACGCCGATACGGGAGAGCTCATTGCTTCCTACGACGTTGCCTTCGGGCCGAGGTAAGCCATGGAAGGAAAGATCATAAAGGCCATTGCAGGATTTTACTATATCCATACACCGGAAGCAGGGGTCTACGCCTGCAGAGCCAGGGGAATCTTCCGGAAGGAGGGGATCAAGCCCCTGGTGGGGGACAATGTATCCTTTGAGGTACTGGATGAGGAAAAAAAGGAAGGAAACCTCATAGCCTTATGCCCCAGGAAGAACCTGCTGATCCGGCCGGCGGTGGCAAACATCGACCAGGCCCTGATCGTCTTTGCGGTCCGGGATCCGGATCCCAACCTGAACCTGCTGGATCGGTTTCTGATCTACATGGGGATGCAGGAGATCCCGGTGGTGATCTATTTCAACAAGACCGACCTGGATCAGAAGGGGGAAGCCGAGACCTACAGGAGGATCTATGAGGCTGCCGGATACCGGGTCATCCTGGGATCCACCTATGAGGACGACGGTGAGAAGATCCGGCAGGTCCTTGCCCACCGGACTACGGTGCTGGCAGGTCCATCCGGAGTGGGGAAGTCCTCCCTTACGAACCTGCTTCATGCAGAGGAGCGCATGGAGGTGGGGGCACTTTCGGAGAAGATCCGCCGGGGAAAGCAGACCACCAGGCACACGGAGCTTTTTTCCCTGGAAGGAGATTCCTATCTCCTGGATACGCCTGGCTTTACATCCCTGAGCCTGCCGGGACTTCCGGGGGAAGAGGTACGGGAGTATTTTCCGGAGTTTGAGGGACCCGCAGGCCGGTGCCGTTTTGCAGGGTGCCTTCATGTAAATGAAAAAGAAGAGATCTGCGGCGTAAAGCAGGCGGTGGCCAGCGGCGATATCAGCAGGAGCCGTTATGAGAACTATCTGCAGATCTATGAGGAACAGAAAAATACGGTAAGGCGTTATTCCAGAAAGACGCCGGAATAAAAAAGGAGCAGCATGCAGTATATCATTTCACCCTCCATCCTTTCGGCAGACTTTTCAAGGCTTGGAGAAGAGGTAAGAGGACTTTCGGAGGCGGGAGCCCAGTATATCCACATCGACGTTATGGACGGCAGCTTCGTGCCGAACATCACCTTCGGGCCGCCGGTGATCAAAAGCCTCAGACCCTATTCCGACAAGGTTTTTGACGTGCATCTGATGATCGAGGAACCGGGCCGCTATATCCGGCAGTTTCAGGAGGCAGGTGCGGATATCATCACGGTACATGCAGAGGCCTGCAGACATCTGGACCGGACGGTGCAGCAGATCCATGAAGCAGGACTTAAGGCAGGGATCAGCCTGAATCCCGCCACTCCGGTGGAGAGCTTAAGCCCCATCCTGGGAGAGGTGGAGATGGTGCTCCTGATGACGGTAAATCCCGGCTTCGGGGGCCAGAAGTTCATCCCCTATACCCTGGATAAGATCCGGACCCTCCGGAGCCTCAGAGAGGAGAGGGGACTTGCCTTTGACATTGAGGTGGACGGAGGCGTGACCCTGGATAATCTGGATGAAATTTTAGAGGCGGGGGCCAATGTAATTGTGGCCGGTTCTTCAGTTTTCCGTGGGGATCCCAGGGAAAACATTAAACATTTTTTACAAAGCTTTCAGAGATATTGCAGCCCGTGATCCAGAGGGCTATGATGGTTCCTGCGGATGCGGAAAAAGCATCCTGAAAGGGGACTTGATAAAATGAAAAGAAAAACGGATCTGGGACTTTATATGATCGCCATGGCGGGCCTTATGGCAGCTCTGGTGTTTGTGGGATCCAAGATCGAAATAAGGATCCCGGCTGTGCTGGGAGTGACCAGAGTCCATCTGGGAAACTCCATGTGTCTTCTGTCGGGATTTCTCCTGGGAGCTGTCCCGGGCGGTATTGCCGCGGGACTGGGCTCCTTTTTATTTGATATGATCTTCTGGCCCCAGGGAACGCCGGTGGAGTGGCTGGTGACCTTTGCCACCAAGTTTGCCATGGGCTTTCTGGCAGGCCTTCTGATGAAGAAGGATCCCCTCCATGGCCTCCGGCCTGTGGTGCGCTATGCGGTTTACGGAGCATCAGGAGCCCTGCTCTATATCTTCCTGTACCTGCTGCAGTCCTTCATCACCTACCGCTTCGTCCTGGGGAATCCCCTGGAGGCCGTATGGCTCATGGTATTGGAGAAGGGAGCGGCATCCCTCTTTAACGGAGTGATCGCCGTGGTGATATCTGTTCCCATCTATATGGCGCTGTGGCCGAAGCTCCGGAAGGGCGGACTGATCTGAGAAAGCCTCAAAAGGTAATAAAATCCAACAAAAGCCTGTGAAATGGGGCGGAAAAGTCGTGACAAATCCTCTGGAAACGAGTATACTAGAGAAGATTCAGATTCAACTCTGAAGGATAAAACGTCATTATTAAGCTAATCAGGTGAGACAAGATGAAATCAATAGACGCACAGAAAAAAATCGCCATCATCAACGACATGTCGGGATACGGCCGCTGCAGTCTTTCGGTGATGCTGCCCATCGTTTCCTGTCTGAAGGCGCAGGCCTGTCCGCTTCCTACGGCGATCCTTTCCAATCACACGGGCTTTCCCAGTGAGTACAAGTATGACTTTACGGAGCATATGGGACCCTATATGCAGGCATGGGAGCAGTTGCACATTCCCTTTGACGGCATTATGACCGGGTATATGAACTACGACGGCCAGATCCGGGAAGCGGAGGAGTTCATCCGCCGTTTTGCAAAGGAGGATACGGTGATCTTCGTAGATCCTTCCATGGCTGACAACGGAAGCCTGTACCGCGGATTTACGGAGGGGCATGTAAAGGAAATCAGGGACCGGCTGGTCCGGAAGGCCACCATCATCAAGCCAAACCTGACGGAGGCATGTATCCTGACGGGAACGGACTACGCTTCGATCCTGGCCACATATCCGGATCACACCATGCGGAGACTGAAGGCAGCCCTGATCAACATGGTCAGACAGCTGCAGGCCATGGGCCCCAGACAGGTGATCATTACGGGGATCGAGCGGCATGAGCGTTTCATGAATGTGGTGGCAGACGGAGAGGAGGTCCGCTTCCTGGCTGCGAGGAAGGCAGGAGAGAGACGTCCCGGAACGGGGGATATCTTCTCATCCATTGTGTGTACTTCTGTGGTATCAGGCATGAGCCTGGACCGGGCAGTGAAGAAGGCTCAGGATTTCATCGGCAGGGCGATCCGGGTCTCCGAGGAACAGAAGGTTCCCGTGAGAGAGGGCGTTGCCTTTGAGCTGATATTGGATAAGCTCGCATGTACCACCTATGAGCAGGTAAAATAAGCAGGATAGGAGTTATATCATATGTTAGACATCAAATTTGTCCGTGAGAATCCGGACGCGGTGAAAGAAAACATCAGAAAGAAGTTTCAGGACCAGAAGCTTCCTCTGGTAGATGAGTGCATCGCTCTTGACAGTGAGCTTCGGAGGACCCAGACCGAGGCGGATGAGCTGCGGGCAAAGCGCAACAGGATCTCCAAGGAGATCGGTGCGCTGATGGCAAAGGGAATGAAGGAAGAAGCAGAGGCTGCAAAGGCCGAAGTGGTAAAGGACGGAGACCTGCTGGAGGAGCTCTCCAAAAAGCAGACGGAGCTTTCCGAGGAGCTGACCCAGAAGATGATGGTGATCCCTCAGATGATCGATCCCTCCGTACCCATCGGAAAGGACGATTCCGAGAACGTTGAGGTACAGCGTTTCGGAGAGCCGGTATGCCCGGATTTTGAGGTCCCCTATCATACGGACATCATGGAATCCTTCGATGGCATCGACATGGATGCGGCAGGAAGGGTGGCCGGAAACGGCTTCTACTATCTCATGGGGGATATCGCCCGGCTTCATGAGGCGGTGATCGCCTATGCCAGGGACTTCATGATCGGCAGGGGCTTTACCTACTGCATTCCGCCCTTTATGATCCGTTCCAAGGTAGTCACCGGCGTTATGTCCTTTGCGGAGATGGACGCCATGATGTATAAGATCGAGGGTGAGGACCTGTACCTCATCGGAACCTCCGAGCATTCCATGATCGGAAAGTTCATCGACCAGACCATCGAGGAGGAAAAGCTCCCCATCACCATGACCTCCTACTCCCCCTGCTTCCGGAAGGAAAAGGGTGCCCATGGCATTGAGGAGAGGGGCGTCTACAGGATCCATCAGTTCGAAAAGCAGGAGATGATCGTGGTCTGCGAGCCTGAGGAATCCATGAAGTGGTATGATGTGCTGTGGAAGAACACTGTAGACTTCTTCCGTACCCTGGATATCCCGGTACGTCAGCTGGAGTGCTGCTCCGGTGACCTGGCGGACCTGAAAGTGAAGTCCTGCGATGTGGAGGCCTGGTCTCCCAGACAGAAGAAGTACTTTGAGGTAGGCTCCTGTTCCAACCTTGGGGATGCTCAGGCAAGACGCCTGAAGATCCGTATCAAGTCCAAGGAGAAGGGCAACCATCTGGCACATACCCTGAACAACACCTGCGTGGCACCGCCGCGTATGCTCATCGCCTTCTTGGAGAACAACCTGGAGGCAGACGGCAGCGTAAGGATCCCGGAGGCTCTGAGACCTTACATGGGAGGCGTGGAGCGTCTGATCCCGAAGTATAACTCCATTGAAGCTGCAGCAAAGAAAAAATAAATAAGCAACAGAAGCGCCCGCTGGACTGGCGGGCGCTTTTCGATTTTTACGATCAGGAGGAAACAGATGTATACATCCTATGAAATCGCCGAAAACTATCTTGGGGCAGGAGAGAAGAAGGTGAGGATGACCTGGATGGCACTGCTGCTCTCAGGGATCCTTTCAGGTATGTTTATCGCCCTTGCGGGAGCGGCTTCCACTGCAGGCTCCATTGCCGTATCCGGAGCCAATAGTGATGGAGTGGGAAAGCTCATCAGCGCCCTGCTCTTCCCCGGAGGCCTTGCCATGGTGATCCTGTGCGGCACGGAGCTCTTTACGGGAAACAGCCTGCTGGTGATCCCCCTGATACAGGGCCGGATCCGTATCCCGGAGATGCTGCGGAACTGGGTCCTGGTATATCTGGGGAATCTCTTGGGCAGCGTGCTGGTGGCGCTTCTTGTGACCGGCGGGCATCTGCCCTCCATGTTTTCCGGCGTCTTTGGTGAAGTGATCCTGGCAACAGCGGAACGGAAGGTGGGCTTAAGCCTCCAGGACGCCCTGTGCAGGGGCATCCTGTGTAATTTCCTGGTATGTGTGGCAGTCTGGTGCTCCATGTCCGCAAAGACCACCGGTGGGAAGCTGGCAGGCCTGTACTTCCCCATCATGCTTTTTGTGATCAGCGGCTTCGAGCACAGCATCGCAAACATGTATTACCTGTCCGCAGGACTTTTTACAAAGGCTGCCTATCCTGAGCTTGCACAGCTCGCTCCGGGACTCAGCCTTGGAAGCGCCCTTATGGCAAACCTTCTGCCGGTCACCCTGGGAAACATCATCGGCGGCATGGGCCTTGGGGCAGTGCTTTCCTGCATTTACCTGAAGAAGCACTGATCCGGCAGCTTCCAGTGGCGAAAAAAGGGGATACGGTGCTTAAAAAACGATATGAAAAAAGGACCTCTTATCTGGAGGTCCCTTTCTTTTTCCCCTGGGCAGGGGATTCTTCAGCGATCTGGTCGCAGAGCTTTTCAATGAGGAGTTTTTTCAGATAGACGTCAAAGGCCAGCTCACAGATGAAGGAAAAGCGCCGGAGCCGTTCCCGCTCCTCCTCTGAGAGGCCTGCGGCTCCTTCCGTATCCTGGGAGAAGGTCTCCTCCGCCTTCTGGTACTTCTGGCGGATGTCCTCCTTCAGGGCGATCATCTGGGAATATTCCAGGCGGAAGACCTCCTTATAGATGTCCTCCACGTTGAAGCCCTGCTCCCGGAAGAAATTCTCGTTCAGGTCCGAGAGCACCGTGTTCAGGTCCCCCAGGGACAGAAGCCCTTTGTAATAATAGATAAAAAGGAGCATGTACATGTGCTCCCGGGAATACTTTTTCTTCTCCGGAGGGGGCAGGATCCGGGCCTTGGTGTAATTGTTGATCATGGTCTTTGTCAGGACCTTGTCGTCAGGATAGCGCTTGACCTTCTTCAGGTGCTCCTCCATGAAGCTGGTGACCTGATCCATGTAGAGGGCGATATCCGGGATCTGCTCCGGCTTTATATAGCTGATGGTATCCAGAAAACGGATCAGACTGCGGAAGGTTTCACTGTTTTTCATATATGCTCCTTTCCGGAAGAAGCCTGGCCTTCCGGAAGGAAGAAACAGGCTGTTGCCACGTGTTCAAACACATGAACAATATTATACGGTATTTGATACTATGTGGCAAGTTTTTTCATTTTCTGCTATACTGTTAAGACTGAATTCTGGAAAGGAAGCGCTAAGATGAATCCTGTGCTGATGAAACTGAATGACAGACAGAGGGAGGCCGTGGAGCATACGGAGGGGCCCCTTCTGGTGCTGGCGGGAGCCGGCTCCGGAAAGACCAGGGTCCTGACCCACAGGATCGCCTACCTGATCGATCAGGGGGTCATGCCCTGGCAGATCCTGGCCATCACCTTCACCAATAAGGCGGCCGGGGAGATGCGGGAACGTGTGGACGCCATGCTGGGGGGAACGGGGGCAAATGTGTTCGTCTCCACCTTTCATTCCATGTGCGTCCGGATCCTGCGGCGGGACATCGAGCGCCTGGGCTATGGCCGGGACTTTACCATATATGACACGGACGACCAGAGGACCCTTATGAAGCAGGTGATTAAGGACCTGTCCATGGATACGAAGATGTACCGGGAGCGGGCGGTCCTTTCCGCTATCTCCGCAGCAAAGAACGAGATGCGGGACTGGGAGACCTACCGGGACGAGGCGGTGGACTATTACGAGCGGAACGTGGCCCGGCTCTATGAGGCCTATGAGGAGCAGCTTCGGAAGAACAACGCCCTGGACTTCGACGATCTGCTGCTGAAGACGGTGGAGCTCTTCAAGGAATTCCCGGAGGTGCTCATGGGCTGGCAGGAGCGCTTCCATTACATCATGGTGGACGAGTATCAGGATACCAATACGGTACAGTTCGAGATCGTAAGGATGCTGTCGGCAAAGTACCGGAACCTCTGCGTGGTGGGTGACGATGACCAGTCCATCTACAAGTTCCGGGGAGCGAACATCGAAAACATCCTGAGCTTTGAGCGTTCCTTCCCGGGGGCGAAGGTGGTGAAGCTCGAGCAGAATTACCGCTCCACAAAGGCGATCCTCCGGGCTGCCAATGAGGTGATCCGGAACAACCAGGGCAGGAAGGAAAAGAGCCTGTGGACGGAGAACGAGGAGGGGGAAAAGCCCCGGTTCCAGGAGTATGAGACGGCGGGAGCCGAGGCGGAGGCTATTATCCGGGAGGCGGTGAACTCCCCCTATGCCCTGAAGGATCAGGCGGTGCTGTACCGCACCAACGCCCAGTCCCGCCTTCTGGAGGAAAAATGTATCCGGATGAACGTGCCCTATATCATCGTGGGAGGCGTAAACTTCTATCAGCGCCGGGAGATCAAGGATATGCTGGCTTACCTGCGGATCACTGCCAACGGGGTGGACGATCTGGCCTGCCAGCGGATCATCAATGTGCCGAAGCGGGGCATCGGCCAGACCACCGTGGAGCGGATCCGGGACTATGCGGCAGGCCACGGCCAGAGCTTCTATGACACCCTGCGGCAGGCCGACCGGGTGCCTGGAGTGGGACCGGCTGCGGTGAAGAAGATCCAGGGCTTTGTGGACATCATCGAGGGCTTCCGAAGGAAGGCCATGGACCCGGAGCTTCCCTTAAAAGAACTTATTGAGATCGTAAGGGATGACACGGGCTATGCGGAGGAACTGAAAAAGGAGGACGCGGTGGAGGCGGAGACCCGCATGGAGAACATCGGGGAGCTCATCAACAAGGCGGCCTCCTACGAAGAAACGGCAGGCAGGACAGCGGGGACAGCTGCCATGGAAGGCGCAGCAGCCGAGGGAGCGGCAGGAAACGGCCATGGAGACGGACGCCTCTGGGGCTTCCTGGAGGAGGTATCTCTCCTTTCCGATCTGGACCGGACAAATGATACGGACGATGTGCTGACCATGATGACCCTTCACGGAGCCAAGGGCCTGGAATTCGACAAGGTCTACCTCTGCGGCATGGAGGAGGGGCTGTTCCCCTCCGGTGCGGCCATCAATGCGGACGATCCGGAAAAGGAGATCGAGGAGGAACGGAGGCTCTGCTATGTGGGCATCACCAGGGCCAGAAGATCCCTGCGGCTCTCCTCCGCCCGGGAACGGATGGTTCAGGGAGAGACCCGTTACCAGCGGCCCTCCCGCTTTATCGAGGAGCTGTCCGAGGACGCCTGCGATAAGACCCTCCTGCGGGTGCGGCCCGCCACCTGGGAGGACTATGACGACGACTACGACCGTCCCATCCCAAAGAGGGGCTTTGCCGGAGGCAGGCAGAGGGGCGACGGCCTGTTCAACGGATTTTCCGGCGGAAAGAACGCCTACAGCGATTACACGGACTATAACAGCTTCAATACGGGAGGCGCCTTTGCCAGCGGCCGCCTTGGAAACTTCGGTTCCCTGGATACGGGACGTCCGGCAAGAAAGGGAAGGGCAGCCCTTGGGGCCACCGGGGCCTCCATGGAGAAGGTAAGACCGGACTACGGCGTAGGAGACCGGGTAAGCCACATCAAGTTCGGAGAAGGAACTGTCCAGGAGATTATGGATGGAAAAAGGGACTATGAGGTGACGGTAAAGTTTGACAATGACAAAGTAGTAAAAATGTACGCGGGATTTGCAAAGCTGAAGAAATTATAGTATACTGGAAGCATCAAAAAAACGGAGGAAAAGGGTATGGGACTGAATGAAAGATGGAGCATGCTTAAGAACGATACTTCCGACAGGATCGATGATCTGATGCACAGGCTCAGAGTGAAGGAACTGTACGAAAAACAGGAAGAGGAAGACCGTGTAAAACGGGTGATCCTGATCGTCCTGGCAGTTCTGGGAGCCATGGCGGCTGTTGCAGGAATTGCCTATGCCGTATACAAGTTCATGTCAAAGGACTACCTTGAGGACTACGAGGACGACTTTGACGACGATTTCCTGCTGGACGACGAGACAGAGGATGAGGCAAAGGCCTGATTCCGGGAAAGGAACCGTTTTATAAGTATGGAAGAGAAAAACACATGCGCCCTTGCAGGAATCTGCGGGGGCTGTGCTTTCTGCGGCGAAACATACGAAGCTCAGCTGCAGATCAAAAATGAAACAGTGAAAAACCTCCTGGAGGGGGCAGCCCGGGAGGAATTTGAATATGAGGGCATTGCAAAAAGCCCTCTTATTTTTGCGTACCGCAACAAGATGGAGTACAGTTTCGGAGACGAGCGGAAGAACGGCCCTCTGACCCTGGGACTCCACAAGAAGCGCAGCTTCTACGACGTGATCGACGCGGACTGCTGTCAGATCGTCCATGAAGACTTCAACGTGATCGTAAGGGAGACCAGAGCCTATTTTGACGAACTGGGAGCTACCTATAAGGATAAGCGCAGCCACAGGGGATTCCTGCGGCACCTGCTGGTAAGAAGGGCCGTGAACACCGGAGAGATCCTGGTGGACCTGGTGACCACCTCCCAGCCTCTGATCCCGGTGATGGCCCATAACCTCATAAACGACGATGTGCTTTATGATGAGGAGGCCCTTAAGGGGGGAGAGCTGGTTCCCTCCAGCGCGGTAAATGTCTATGACAACGGCCAGGTAGTGGAGGAGTGGGCAAAGAGGCTCCTTCGCTGCAAGGAGGAAGGCCGGATCCAGGGATGCTTCCGGGGGATCCTGCATACGGTCAACGATTCCAAGGCTGACGCGGTGAAGAATGAAGGGACCCGGATCCTTTACGGAGAGGATTCCATCTGCGAGGAGATCCTGGGACTCAAGTTCCGCATCACCCCCTTCTCCTTCTTCCAGACCAATTCCAGGGGAGCGGAGGTGCTCTATGAAAAGGCCAGGGAGTATGTGGCGGGAAGCCTGACGGAGAACAGCACGGTCTATGACCTCTACTCCGGCACCGGGACCATCGCCCAGATGCTGGCCCCCTGCGTAAAGAAGGTCATCGGCGTGGAGATCGTTCCGGAGGCGGTGGAGGCAGCCCGGGAGAATGCGGCCTTAAATGGCCTCCATAACTGCGAGTTTATTGCGGGAGATGTGCTGAAGACCCTGGATGAGATCGAGGAGAAGCCGGATGTGATCATCCTGGATCCCCCCAGGGACGGGATCCATCCCAAGGCTCTGCCGAAGATCCTGGCCTATGGAGTAAAGACCATCATCTATATCAGCTGTAAGCCTGAGAGCCTGGCCCGGGACCTGGTGCCCATGCAGGCGGCAGGATACCGGCTGGTGCAGGCGGCGGCCGTAGACCAGTTCCCCTGGACAAAAAATGTAGAGACCGTGGCGCTCTTTTCTAAGGGAGAAATCAGTTAAAAGAAGGTTTGGTTAGAGTCTTCGCCGGTGGAAATGGATACGTTGAAACATTTTAATGAGAAAAAGCAGGCATTTCACAGAAAAAGTGAAGCGCCTGCTTTTATTGTTCGGCATGGGTTTTATCGATTGTAGCTTTCACTCCACTTTTTTCGGAGCAGCTTTATCTTCTGGTGGCGTTTTATGTATTTCACGGTACTTCCTTCCCTGTGTCCCATCGACTGGCCGAACACATTCCTCAATCACAGCAGCAATCATTTCAATAGAGTCCTGGCAGTCCGTTTCCAACCACTCTTTGATAATGGCCATGGTTCCATCTATGTAATAGGCAATATAATATCTCCAATACACCTCGGGAACGCCAAAGCGCTTCAAAATCGGTTCAATGATATATTTCTTGATATATCCGCATTTCACATTGGCCTGCATTTCCCTGGGGTTTCGGAACGCCACCCGATACAGGTCTTTGTTTTCACTGACAAACTGCAGATATGGCTCTAAATAATCCCGTGTAATCAGAACGAGATTAGATAGATCTGTGTGATTGAGTTCCTCTGCAATTCCTTTTGTGTCTGCAAAATAGGACATAAATCTTTGGTTCATGGTTTCTATCGCCTCATTGACCAGATCATCAATGGTCTCATAGTGGAGATAGAAGGTAGACCGGTTCACACCCGCCTTCTCGCAGATTTCCTTTACGGTAATATATTCCAAATCTTTTACCTTCAGCAGAGAAATCAGCGCCTCGTCCATACAGAGGGCGGTATTAAAATATTTACTTTCCGATTTGTTCATGCAATACCGCCCCCTCGTCTTTACTCAGCTTCTTCGCTGATTTCTTTCGCAAGCTGCACGATTTCAAAAGCATACTTACTCTTGCCGCTTTCCAGCAGCTTCCGGTAAATGGGATAGTTGACACCGACGCCGATCAGTCCGATTACACCGACCACAATGCCAGCGGTCATCATAACGGAACCGCCGCTCAGCACGCCCATGGACAGGCACATCCCCACGCCCAGCACCAGCGCCATCAGCGTTCCAAAAGTATAGGCGAAAATGTTCGCTTTGAGCTTGGCCTTTCTGTCCAGTTTTTTTAGGGCCAGAACCTTGGATGCGTTTTTAGGCGCATATTCGTTTGCAATCGCCTCTGCAAAAATCTTATCTGTGTTCATGCTAATTCTCCTTTGATAATCATTGATTTCAGCTTTTGCTGATGACATTAGCATAAAGATTTTTCAAAGCAAACTGAACAACACATTTTTGATTTTGCGTTGATTTATGCATTTCTATCCTTTGTCCGGAGAGCTGATGGAAAATCAAACAGAATACTCAGTTGTTTCAGTGTGACAAGTTAACCATATCACGAGTGTTGCAAAATTTGCAACAGTTCAGGATGCCATGCAGAATCGATTGTGGGAAAATTGCTGCATGATATAATAGAACTGACCAGAACCGTTGAATGGCAGCTAAACAGGCAGGTCCTGGAGAAACAGAGATAAACATTCAGGAGGATTTTTATGGATTATCGTAAATTGCCCCACGGTGGGGAGCAAATCAGCGTCATAGGACTTGGGAGCAGTTCCCTTGGGGCATCAGGTGAGGAGGAGGCTGAAAAGACCGTTGCCATGGCGTTAGAGCACGGAATCAATTATTTCGATATGGCAGCAGGTGATGCCATACCTTTCCCGGCTTATGGCCGTGCAGTATCCGGCTGCCGGAATAAGGTGTATTTTCAGATTCATTTCGGTGCGGATTATCGCAGCGGTAAATATGGCTGGACGCTGGATCTGGAGGAGATCAAAAGATCGATAGATTGGCAGCTCAGGGCTCTGCAGACGGATTATATCGATTTTGGCTTTATCCACTGTATTGACGAATTCCCGGATCTGGAAAAGGCAAAGGATCAGGGAACGATCGCCTATATAGAGGATCTGAAGCGACAGAACATCGTTCGCCACATTGGCCTCTCTTCACACACCCCGGCAGTGGCAGAGAAGGTACTGGATATGCACATTCTGGATATGCTGATGTTCAGCATCAATCCAGCTTACGATTACTGCTGCGGCGAGTATGCTTTCGGCAGCGGCGACGAACGGTCTGCGTTGTACCGCCGATGCGAGGCGGAGGGAGTGGGTATTTCAGTGATGAAGGCCTTCAGTGCCGGTCAGTTACTGGATGAAAAGACTTCTCCCTTTGGTCAGGTGTTGACAGAGTATCAATGTATGCAGTATGCTCTGGACCGCCCCGGAGTATTAACGGTACTGCCCGGTGTAAGGAATCGGGAGGACCTGAAACGGATCCTTGGCTTTCTTGCCGCCTCAGAGGAGGAAAAAAACTACTCCGTGATTGGTGGTTTTACGCCTAAGGAGTCCACAGGAATCTGTGTGTACTGCAATCATTGCCAGCCCTGCCCAGCTGGTCTGGACGTGGGACTCATCAATAAATATTATGACCTCTCCAGAGCCGGAGATGAACTGGCAAAGGATCATTACGGCCATTTGGAGCGGAAGGCCTCCGACTGCATCTCCTGCGGTCATTGTGATTCCCGCTGTCCCTTCCAGGTCAGTCAAAGCCGGCGTATGAAGGAGATCGCAGCTTATTTTGGCAGGTAATCAGATCGGTTGTAAAGAAAGAAGGAAATATGTGGATCTTTTATGCGGCGGGTTCAGCCTTTTTTGCCGGTATCACTTCGATCCTGGCAAAATGCGGAATACAGAAAACAGACTCAACGGTGGCAACAGCCCTGCGGACAATCGTGGTGCTGCTGTTTTCCTGGGGAATAGCGTGGATCGCCGGCTCAGTAGAGCAGATTTGGAATATTGATGGAAGAACACTTCTGTTTCTGGTCCTTTCCGGAGCGGCGACAGGGGCCTCCTGGCTGTGCTATTACAGAGCGCTGCAGCTGGGAGACATCAATAAAGTGGTTCCCATTGACAAGTCAAGTACGGTCCTGACCATTCTTTTGGCCTTGTTTCTTCTGGGAGAGGGAATCAGCCTGCCAAAGACGGCCGCGGTCCTTATGATCACTGCGGGGATCCTGTTGATGGTCGAAAAAAAGGATGCAGAGGGGCGCAACGGAGGTAAGAAAAGCAGTTGGCTGCTTTACGCAGTTGGAGCAGCCTTTTTTGCCAGCCTGACCTCTATTCTGGGAAAAATCGGAATAGCGGAAGTGGAATCCAACCTGGGGACAGCGATCCGTACGGCGGTAGTCCTTGTCATGGCCTGGGGAATGGTGTTCCTAACAGGAAAGCAGCAAGAGGTAAAGAAGGTCGAAAGGAAAGAATTCGAATATCTGTGCCTTTCCGGGGTGACCACAGGAGCCTCCTGGCTTTGTTATTACAAAGCATTGCAGGAGGGGCCTGCCAGTGTCGTTGCTCCCATAGATAAGCTGAGCGTATTGGTTACGGTGATTTTTTCCTATCTGGTATTCGGAGAAAAACTGAAGGAAAGGGCTGTGATAGGACTTGGGCTTCTTACTGCAGGAACTGTGGTCATGGCATTTCTGTAAAGAGGGTTCCCTTGCCATAGGCAATCCAGGAAACGCAGTTACGGCATCATATTTGGAAGATTGTATAAAATTATGAAAAACTATTCTTATGTTGATCTAAGACAAAGACCGGAATTAAAAGAAGAAGCAGCTGCATGGTTTCATGACAAGTGGGGAGTTCCGCAGGAAGCATATCTCGGATGTATGGAAGCCTATCTCAATCATGAAACGGAATATGGCTGGTATCTCTGCCTGGATAAAGGACGTATCATAGGCGGACTTGGCGTGATCGATAATGATTTTCACGACAGAAAAGACCTTACGCCAAATGTATGTGCGGTATATACGGAAAAAGAGTATCGCTGCCAGGGAATAGCCGGACAATTGCTCGACATGGTTGTGAAGGATACGAAATCCAAAGGAATCACTCTGATCTATCTGATTACGGACCATACAGGTTTTTATGAACGATACGGCTGGGAGTTTTTGTGCATGGTTCAGGGGGACAACGAGCCTGAAATGACGAGGATGTATATTCATAAATAAATTTGATCTTGCCGGTCCGGATTCCCCATTGCACATTTATATGAGCTTGCTGCTGAGAAAGAGAGTGAAGAATGCTGAAAGCGGCAAAAAAGAAAAATGAAAGATAGATGCAAATTTGAAATATTGCCGATAAAGTGATATACTATATACAATAAAGAGTAAACCTGAATTTGAATTATAATGCGGGGAGCGTAAATGAGACACATTTCAGTCAGTGAAACAGCAAAAAAGTGGGGCGTGTCAGAGCGTAGCGTTAGAAATTATTGTGCGCAGGGACGAGTAAATGGTGCGTTCCTCGCTGGCAAGACCTGGAACATTCCTGAAAATGCTGAAAAACCAGATCGCACCAATAAAAAGAAAGAACCGTCGGTTACATTGCTGGACATTCTGCAGGAGCAAAAGGAGAGAAAATATTCCGGCGGAATCTATCATAAGACACAGATCGATTTAACATTTAATTCTAATCATATAGAAGGCAGCCGCCTGACCCATGATCAGACCAGATATATCTTTGAAACCAACACGATTGGAGTAGAGACAGAGGCACTGAACGTAGATGATGTGATTGAAACTGTAAATCATTTTCGGTGTATTGATCTGATCATTGATAGAGCAAAGGCAGAACTGACTGAAAAGTTTATAAAAGAACTTCATTTTATCCTGAAAAATGGAACCAGCGATTCCAGAAAAGAGTGGTTTGCTGTTGGCGATTATAAAAATATGCCGAATGAGGTTGGCGGAATGGATACAGCTCTTCCGGAAGAAGTTGCCGATAAAATGAAGGATTTGCTTGCAGAGTACAATGGGAAAAAAGAAAAGACCCTTGAAGACATTCTGGACTTCCATGTGAGGTTTGAACGGATCCATCCCTTCCAGGACGGCAACGGTCGTGTGGGCAGATTGATCATGTTTAAGGAATGCCTGAAATACAATATTGTTCCGTTTATCATTGAAGATGATCTGAAAATGTTCTATTATCGCGGATTGAAAGAATGGAATCGTGAAAAGGGCTATCTAATAGACACCTGCCTGACGGCACAGGATAAATATAAGGCGTATTTGGATTATTTTCGGATTACTTACTAAACGGAATTGTAATAACTTTATAATTCAATGAAACCAATACGTCGCAGAGCGCAGCCGTCCTTCTTTTTAAATACTGATTTTGGTAAGGAGGAATTTATATGGTGACGGTGAAAGATATTATGGTGAAACTTATAAGTGGTGAGTTGTCACGTAAAGATCTAGAAGCTAATGGCTGGATGTGTTCTGTTACACAGCGCATTAATAAAATAAAGCAACCGAGAGGAGGCTACATTAATCCGAAAGAGTTTCAACAGACTGTATTAGATGGAGGCGGAATTGACGACTTGTTTCAAGTGGAAAATGTAACTCCGGCACTTGTAGGGATTACCGTAGATTATTTGACTCGTTTTATGACGGGAAGTTCTGCAAGGGAAGCATTTAAAATCTCTCAGTTAGGTGCCAAAAATGTTCAAGAACTTGAACTGTTCGAAGATCTAATTGCTTGTGTGAAAGGATTAGATGATAGCTCTATTGATGCAGCTGTAAAATTATCAGGATTTGATTCAGCTTATAGAGCGGGAATAAAAGCATATCGTCCAGTACAAAACATTAAGCCGGATACAGCTACAATTAAAAATATAAGGACAATGGTTGAGCGATCACTGGCTTTTTTTAAAGTGTATGGTCCAAAAACCTTGGATGGACTGACTTTTGAAGGTGGATATACAGGATATGTAGTTATAGGAGATGGTGACTTTCTGACAGGTGACACGATTTGGGATTTCAAAGTTTCAAAGAAAAAGCTGCAAAGTCAACACACCCTTCAATTGCTTATGTATTGGCGCATGGGGTTACATTCAAATCATTCAGAGTATTATAAAACGGTAAAATATCTCGGTGTGTATAATCCGCGTATGAATGTTGTGTATAGGCTTAATGTGGAAAAAATACCTGAGGATACTATTTCTAAAGTGGAAAGAGAAGTGATTGGTTATTAATTTATTACTAGTAATATGGGCTTGACATTGGAGAGACTGATAGTTTGGAAAGTTGGAAACCGCGGTATAACGGATGATTTACATTATCTATTACATTATATCGGTTGGCAGTTCATTTGTGGCAAAGTGATAACCGGTAGAGAAAAGATAATATTTATAAATGGAGTATGGCATAACAGAAGGCAGCCATACTCCATTTTATTTAGTTCCCAGATAAATTCATTGTAACAATATCATATCCCCAAATTCCTGCGGAAGCGCCGGTTCAGTACAAGGCTCAGGCCGAAGGTGATGAGCTCTGCCACGGGAACTGCCAGCCAGATCAGCTTCTGACTGTGGGTCAGAAGGGAGATAAGGCCAAAGCAGCCGATCAGCAGGATGCACTGGCGCAGCAGATTGATCACCATGGCATAGCGGCTGTGATCCAGGGCCTGCATACTGGTGGCCAGGATCATGGAGACCATACCGAAGGGAAGGGAGATCACACAGGCCCGGAGGCAGACCATGCCAAGCTCCCGCATCTGGGGGCCGGCATTGAAAAGGGTCAGGATGAGGCCAGGGATCAGCTCCAGGATCACCATCAGGGCACAGATCAGGATCCCGTTTCCGAAGACCGCCAGATTCATGGACTGCTTCACCCGGTCCAGACGCTTCTGTCCGTAATTATAGGACAGGATTGGAACGATCCCGTTATTTAAGCCGAAGGTGGGCATGTAGCAGAAGTTCTGCAGCTTCATCCATACACCGTAGACGGCGGTTGCCGTTGTGGAGTAAAGGAGCAGGATCTGATTGATGAAGAAGCTGGTGAGGGAGGAGAGGCCGATGGTTATGATGGAGGGCATCCCTACCCGGAGGATGGCTGCCGCCGCAGCGGGATGGAAGGCCGGCCGCAGCATGTCCTGCCTGACCGCTTCGTTGTATCTCATGTTCAGGAAAATGGCGACGAACACGGAAAAAATCTGCCCGAATACCGTGGCATAGGCTGCTCCGGCGATGCCAAGCTCCGGAAAGGGGCCGAGGCCGAAGATCAGCAGCGGGTCAAAGATCAGGTTAAAGACCGCTCCGGAAGCCATGGCCGCCATGGAGAGCATGGCCCTGCCGCCGGAGACCAGGAGCCGTTCGTAGTATTTTCCGAAGATCGTACCGCAGGAGAATACCCAGTTGATGGTAAGATAGACGGTCCCCATCTCCGCGATCTCCTTTACATCTGTCTGATAACGGAACAGAGGCCCGGAGGCGAAGATCCCAAGGAGGATAAACACAGCCGTAAAGATCAGACTCATGGCCGTCATGGTGCGGATCGCTTCAGAGGCCTTATCCTTCCTGCCGATCCCCATGTTTCTGGACCAGACTGCCGATACGCCGGTGGCGGTGCCCACGGCGATGGCTGTGACGATCTGCTGCATGGGGAAGGCCAGGGATACGGCGGTGAAGGCATTCTCCGAGATCTGAGCCACGAAGATGGAATCTACGATATTGTACATGGCCTGGATGAAAAAGGAGATCATCATGGGCAGGCTCATGCGCAGCAGGACCTGGTACACGGGGATCTCTGCCATCATGCTCATACGGTCATTTCTTTCCATAAGGGAATCACATCCTTTCCTGATTTCCAGTCAATTCAAACTGATTTTTGGAATAGCGGATCAGGCCCTCCCTCTGCATCTTGGACAGCTCATTGGACAGGGCGCTGCGATCCACGTTCAGATAGTCCGCCAGCTGCTGGCGGGTATAGGGGATCCGGAAGCTGTAGCTGCCGGACCTCTTTGCGCACTCGGAAAAATAGGAAAGCAGCCGTCCCCGGATGGACTTTGAACTGGTGTGGAGGATCCGCCGGGAAAGCTGCAGGTTTTTGGAGGCGCAGACCTGCAGGAGGTTCTGGATCAGCCTTCCGTGGAAGGGACAGGACCTTGGGCAGGAGCTCAGGACCTTTCCGATATTCAGGAAAAGAACGGTGGTGTCCTCAGCTGCAAAAACGGAGATCATCAGAGGCTCTCCCGGTACACAGGCATAGGCCTCACCGAAGACCGCTCCGGAGGCGGCACTGCCCAGGATGCTCCGGTTTCCGAAAATGTCGCAGTATTCCACCAGCACCATGCCGGAGAGCACGATGCCCATACGGTCCGTGGGCTCTCCCTCCGCAAGGATCCGATCTCCTTTATGATACTGCCTGGTTCCGGCAGAGAGACAGTCAAGGAGGCTTTCCAGCTCCTCAGGACTGATCCCCCGGAATAGCTGTGTATTTGTCAGCTCTTGTGATGTCATTTTTTCTCCTTTGTTGTCGTAACAACAGAAATTCATACAGGATTATAGTATAGTGAGGACAATGAGTCAAGAAAGGATCAGGAGGTACAGGATGATAAGAAGGATCATACAGATCGATGAGAAAAAGTGCAATGGCTGCGGAGCCTGCGCGGCGGCCTGCCATGAAGGAGCCATCGGAATGGTGAACGGGAAGGCAAAGCTTCTGCGAGATGATTACTGCGACGGCTTGGGAGACTGCCTTCCGGCCTGCCCCACAGGGGCCATCACCTTTACAGAACGGGAAGCGGCAGCCTACGATGAGAAGGCTGTGGCAGAGAACAGGGCCGGAAAGCAGCAGGCCGGAGCAGGACAGCCTCAGGGCGGCGGTTGTCCGGGACACAGGCTGCAGCTTTTCCACAGGGAAGAAGCCCTGGAACAGGGAGGGGACCGGCTGGAAGGGACCCACTCCTCTATCCGCTCACAGCTTGGCCAGTGGCCCTGCCAGATCCGTCTGGTGCCGGTGAACGCTCCCTATTTTAACGGGGCAAAGCTTCTGATCGCGGCGGACTGCACGGCCTTTGCATATGGAAACTTCCATCAGGAATTCATGAAGGGCAGGATCACCCTCATAGGCTGCCCCAAGCTGGATGCAGTGGACTACAGTGAAAAACTGACGGAGATCATCCGGAACAATGATATCAGGAGCGTCACCATACTCCGGATGGAGGTGCCCTGCTGCGGCGGCCTGGAGATGGCAGCCAAAAAGGCACTTCAGAACAGCGGGAAATTCATTCCCTGGCAGGTGGTAACCATTTCCGTTGACGGAAAGATCATAGACTGACAAGGAGGACTTGAAATGGAAAGACAGATGTTTTGTTTTCAGTGTGAGCAGACTGCAGGCTGCACCGGCTGTACGAGAAAGGCGGGAGTCTGCGGAAAGACTGCAGAGGTGGCAGGACTGCAGGACCGGCTGACGGGAGCTCTGATCGGCCTGGCAAGAGCTGCGGAGGGTGACACGAAGCCTGCTGCGGAGACCTGGCGGCTCCTGATCGAGGGACTGTTCACCACCGTTACCAATGTGAACTTTAATCCGGAGACGGTAATGGCCATGACCGACGCCGTCCACAGAGAGAAGGATCGTCTGGTGCCCCGGTGCCTGGACTGTGCTGCCGGCTGCGGAAGAAACGAAGACTATGACATGGAGGAGCTCTGGAACGCCCAGGAGGACATCCGCAGCCTGAAGTCCCTGATCCTTTTCGGTATCCGCGGCATCTCTGCCTATGCTTACCATGCCCTGGTCCTGGGGTACAGGGATGAAGCCCTGGACCGCTTTCTGGCAAAGGCCCTCAGGACCGTTGGAGAAGAGCATACCATGGAAGAACTGCTTCCCGTGGTCCTGGAGGTGGGAAAATACAACCTGGACTGCATGGCGCTTCTGGATAAGGCCAATCGGGAGAGCTTCGGAACACCGGTTCCCGTGGAGGTGCCCCTGAAGGTGGAAAAGGGACCCTTTATCGTGATCTCCGGCCACGATCTGCGGGACCTGAAGCTGCTTCTGGAACAGACCGAGGGAAAGGGAATCAATGTGTACACCCATGGAGAGATGCTTCCCGCCCACGGCTATCCGGAGCTGAAGAAATACAAGCATCTGAAGGGCAACTTCGGTACGGCCTGGCAGAATCAGCAGAAGGAATTTGCGGACATCCCTGCGCCGGTGCTCTTTACCACGAACTGCCTGATGCCCCCGAAGGCAAGCTATGAGGACCGGATCTTCACCACGGAGGTGGTATCCTATCCGGGACTTGTACATATCGGAGAGGACAAGGACTTCACCCCTGTGATCGAGAAGGCCCTGGCCCTTGGCGGTTATCCCGAGGACCGTCAGTTTACGGGAATCAACGGAGGAGAGACCGTTACCACAGGCTTTGGACATGATGCAGTCCTTCAGGCAGCTTCCCAGGTGGTGGAGGGCGTCAAGGCAGGAGCCATAAGGCATTTCTTCCTGGTGGGCGGCTGTGACGGAGCAAAGCCGGGAAGAAATTATTATACGGAGTTCGTCCGGAAGACGCCGAAGGATACGGTGATCCTGACGCTTGCCTGCGGCAAGTACCGCTTCAACGATATGGACCTGGGCAGCATCGGCGGCATTCCGCGGCTTCTGGATGTGGGACAGTGCAATGACGCTTACGGAGCCATCCGTATTGCAACAGCTCTGGCAGATGCCTTCGGCTGCGGCGTCAATGACCTGCCTCTGTCCATGGTCCTGTCCTGGTACGAGCAGAAGGCGGTCTGTGTCCTTCTGACCCTCCTCTATCTTGACATCAGAAATATCTATCTTGGGCCCAGCCTTCCGGCATTCCTTTCGCCCAATGTGCTGAAGTACCTGGTAGATCATTACAACATCAGACCCATCAGTGATCCGGAGGAGGACCTTCGGGCCATGCTTCAGAAGTAATTAAGTAACAGAGATCCGGGAACGGCAGCAGAAAAGCTGCCGTTCTGTTTTATTTCTTTGCACCGGGTACATGGACGGGATCCCTGGGATGTGGTAATATCTTAATCATTGAAAATCGCAGAAGGGTCTTAAGTAGATCCATCTCAGAGGGAGGAAGACCATGAGGAAGAAAAAAGGCGGAAAAGGCTCTCTTTTCCTGTACTGCCTGTGTTTTCTGATGCTGCTTCTTGCAGGCTGCGGCAGGAAGGAAGCGGGAGTCGATTACGCAAAGACGGAAAACTGGGCCTACTGTGAGAACGGGGAAACGGAGGACCAGGCAGATGTGTTTTTTATCTGCCCCACGGTATACGGGGGCAGCGAAGGGGCTGAAAATATGCCCATGGAGGATCAGGAGGCAAAGGAAAGCTTCCTGGGGGCCACCAATATGGAGAAGGGGATCTACGATGACGCCTGCCGTTTCTTTGCCCCCTACTACAGACAGGCGGGACTCTACGTATACGGCCTTCCGGAGGAGGAACGGGAGCCCTGGCTTTCCGCGGCCTACGAGGATATCAGGGAAGCATTTTCCTATTACCTGGAGCATTACAATGAGGGCCGCCCCATCATCCTGGCGGGATTTTCCCAGGGCGGGGACCTGAGCCTCCGGCTTGTGCGGGACTTTTTTGACGACAGCGAGCTTCAGGATCAGCTGGTGGCCTGCTATGCCATCGGCTGGCGGATCACGGAGGAGGGGCTTAAGGCAAATCCCCATATGCATTTTGCGGAAGGAGAGGATGATACGGGAGTGATCGTTTCCTTCAATAGTGAGGCTCCGGAGGTAGAGGACTCCCTGGTGATCCCGAAGGGGACCAGGACCCTGGCCATAAACCCCTTAAACTGGAAGCGGGATGAGACTCCTGCGGACAGGAGCCTGAACCTCGGTGCCTGCTTTACGGATTACGACGGGAATATCAAGGAGGAGATCCCGGAGCTGACAGGGGCCTATATCGACGGAGAACGGGGAGCCCTCAAGGTGCCGGACGTATCGCCGGAGGACTATCCCCCGGGGCTTTCCATTTTTTCCGAGGGGATCTACCATCTTTACGACTACCAGTTCTTCTACAGGAACCTGGAGGAAAACGTAGGCGTGCGCCTGGAGGCCTATGCAGAGGAGCATGCAATGGACCAGGCCGCATAAAGGAAGGGGAGCTTTTCATCGATTTTTATGGCACAGACGGAAAAGATGTGGTAAAATTGCCTGGAATGACGAAAAATCCCAAAAGAAGGAATCGAAACTATGGATCAGATAAAGAAAGACAACAACGACAATATCATCGAGCTTGACGCTCTGCGGAAGAAGAAGGCGGAGGACTTCCATCTTCCGGAGGAAAAGGTGGCCCTGATGCAGATGCTGAGGGATTCAGAGGAGATCTTCACCCTCTTTTCCCTTTGCACGAAGTGCCCCTATGTGGTTTGCGATCCGGAGACCTTTGATGACGAGGTCATCCTGTTCTTCAACGGGGAGGATGCCCAGGAGGAGGCAAGGCACAGGGTGGAGGAGAAGATTCCGGTGAACATCGTGCGCCTGGAAAAGGAGCAGAAGCTCCTGTTTTTCTCCAATCTCTTTACCATGGGTGTCAATGCCCTGCTGATCAAGCATGGGGAGGAAGCCCGCTGCATTCAGCTTGAGGAGCTGGTAAAGCGCCGTAAGCCGGAGCAGGAGGAGGGCAAGGTATGGGTGGAGAACCCGGAGCTCCTTCTGACGATCCTGTATTATACCCAGGAGATCCGCAGACGTCCCGGAGCGGACCAGGAGCCTGCCGTAAAGGCCCTGGAGGAGGAGATGCTGGCTCATTTCAAGAAGGGCAGATATATCTTTGCCGTTGAAGAGGAGAGCAAGCAGACCCCCCTTGTGAAGCTCAAGGAGGATCTGTTCCATCCCATCTTTACGGATATCATGGAGTTCCAGAGATTCAACCGGGAGAAGAAGTTCCTTCCGGTGGTAGTGACGGCAGCCAATCTTCCGAAGCAGATCGCACCCAACGCCAAGGGCGTGGTCATCGACCCCGTGAGCGTGAACATGGTCCTGAATCTGAACATCAAGCGCCCGGCTCCCATGCCGGCAGCCCAGCCGGTAAACCCGGAGGAAAAGAGCGAGTAAGGAAACGGCCGATCCTAATGGATCGGTCTTCTTTTATGAAAATAGTAAACCTTAATAAAATAACAGGTTGACAATCAAAGAAAAACAACATATCCTGAGTGCAGGAGGTAAGGATATGACAAGAACAAAAAGACTGACGTATACAGCTGTAATGGCGGTGCTTATGGCCATCTGCTCATGGATCACAATTCCTTCGACAATTCCATTTACCATGCAGACCTTCGGTGTGTTTTTTGCCGTGGGGCTCCTGGGAGGAAAGGAGGGAACAAAGGCAATATGTCTGTATCTTCTGCTGGGAATCCTGGGGGTTCCGGTGTTTTCCGGCTTCCGGGGCGGACCTCAGGTGCTCTTCGGCATGACGGGGGGCTATATCCTGGGCTTCCTTCTGGCAGCTCTTCTGATGTGGGGAATGGAGCGGATATTCGGAAGAAGCCTTCCGGTATTCCTGATCTCCGCTGTTCTTGGGCTCCTCCTGTGCTATCTCTTCGGAACTCTCTGGTTTCTGTTCCTGAACCTTCGGGCAGGACAGGAGGCGGGGATCATTGCGGTGCTCTCCATGTGCGTGTTCCCCTTTGTGATCCCGGATCTTCTTAAGATCGGCCTTGCGGCCCTTCTGAGCCGGAGGCTTGCCCCTCTGATCTGATCCTTTCCGGCAGCTTGAGACAGAAAAGAGGAAAAGGCCGCAAAACGTAATGAAACCGTAAGGAATCCTGAAAGCCAGGGACGTTCCGTTGTGGTATACTATTCTCATAAAAATCATACTTCCTTTGAAGGGGTGATTCCAATGCAGAATGATAATAAAGTGCTAGTTACTATTTTTAATAGAAGAGAGCTATTATGTACATATGATTTAAATTTAACTTCAAGAGTAATTCATGTACTATCCGAAAACAAAATACCTTATCGAATAAAAACGAGATTTACAGGAAGTATGAATAGAAAAACAGGAACATTAAAGACAATCGGAGAACAGGTACAACATGAAGTTGAAAATAAAATCTTCGTTCATAAGAAAAATTTTGAAAGAGCAAAACACGTGATTAAAATTTGTTTTTGAAGAAAGGTATAAATTTTTAGATCAAATTCATGCAAGAAGCATAACGGGGAATTCATTTTCCTTTGATACTGGATATACAGCATATGTAGGAAATGTAGTGACCGGTGTATTGGGCGCGAATATACATACCGATTTAATTCACCCAGAGCAACCGGGAAGTTGGTCGTTAGACGTTGCGGCAAATTTATTCGACAATAATATTTTAGACTATATACCAGATTTTTTATAGCGAGAGGAGCTGAAATTATATGAAAAAAATATTTTTAGCGGGCTTCCTTGCGGCAGCCCTTACGGCGGCCATGGGGATGACTGCCTTTGCGGCAGAGTGGAAGCAGGACGCCAATGGATATTGGTGGCAGAATGACGACGGAAGCTATCCCGTAAGCACCTGGGAATGGCTGGACGGAAACGGCGACGGTATCTCCGAGTGCTATTATTTTGACGGGAACGGCTATATGGCCAGCAGCACCTTTGTGGACGGCTATCAGGTAAATGAGAACGGTGCCTGGGTGCAGAACGGCACGGTGCAGGTAAAGAAGTCCTGGGAGGCCGTAAAGAACAGCAACGATCCCATGGAGATCCTGAAGGCAGTCTCCGAGCAGGATGCCACTATGGACAGCCTGGATGCAGATTATTTCATGAACATGCAGATGGGCCTTGGCGGAGAGAGCCTGGATATGAATGCCACGGGTAACATCAAGATGAAAAACGCTCTGGATGAGCGGCTGCAGTATGTCATGACCATGGACATGGCGCTGCTGGGAGAAAGCGTTCACACGGACGCCTTCTATACCGACGGATGGTATTACTACAATACGGACGGCCAGAAGATCAAGATGGAGATGCCCTACAATGAGGCTCTGAGCAACACTCAGATCGCCAACATGACCGCAGAGGACGACCTTTCCTATATCAGGGACGTGTCCATGGTGAGAAATGGGGACAGCATCACCGTTTATTACACGGCAGACGGCGCTCAGCTGATGCAGGCTGCGGACAAGCTCCTCCAGAACTCCGGTATGTCCATGAGCGATCTTGGCATGAACATGACCATCGATCAGTATAAGGGCGAGTTCACCGTCGATGCTGAGGGAAATTATAAGCAGCAGAAGGCCCTTATGGATATGACCCTGGGAGAGGGAACGGAGAGCATAAGCTTCCATATCTATATGGAAATGGACATCAACGCCATGGGTGACGCAGTCAGCTTCGCCATTCCTTCCACGGAGGGCTATACGGACTTTAACACCTATCTTCAGAACGCGCTTTCCGAAGCGGCATAAAAGTTCCTGAAAAACCTTCGGGACAGGGAAAAAGGGCTTGCAGGAAGCCCCGGAATATGGTATATTACAAAGGCTTTGCAGAAATTGCAAAGCCTTTTTGCAGCAAAAAAACATGCCTGTGCATGTTCCGGAGGAGGGTGCTGCCCCAGGCAGTTTCTCCGGAGAGGCGGGCAGACGCTTAACCAAGGAGGAAAAAGAAATGAGCGTTATTTCCATGAAGCAGCTCTTAGAGGCTGGCGTACACTTTGGCCATCAGACCAGAAGATGGAACCCCAAGATGGCTCCCTACATCTATACCGAGAGAAACGGTATCCACATCATCGATCTGCAGAAGACCGTAGGTAAGGTAGACGAGGCTTACAAGGCACTTACCGACATCGTTGCAGAGGGCGGCACCGTTCTGTTCGTAGGAACCAAGAAGCAGGCTCAGGACGCAGTTAAGGCTGAGGCTTTAAGATGCGGCGAGTTCTATGTAAATGAGAGATGGCTGGGCGGTATGCTCACCAACTTCAAGACCATCCGTTCCCGTGTAGAGCGCCTGAAGGCAATCAGAGCCATGGCTGAGGACGGAACCTTTGATGTTCTTCCGAAGAAGGAAGTTATCCTTCTCAAGAAGGAGCAGGAGAAGCTTGAGAAGAACCTGGGCGGTATCGTAGAGATGAAGGAAGCTCCCTCAGTAATCGTTGTGATCGATCCCAAGAAGGAGAAGATCTGCGTACAGGAGGCTCACGCTCTTGGTATTCCGCTGATCGGTATGTGCGACACCAACTGCGATCCCGAGGAGCTTGACTATGTGATCCCGGGCAACGACGATGCAATCCGTGCCGTAAAGCTGATCGTTTCCAAGATGGCAGACGCTGTTATCGAGGCTAAGCAGGGCGACGAGGCTTACGTTGAGGAAGAGGAAGTTGCTTTTGAGGAAGGCGAGGCTACCGATATCGAGCAGATCGCTGAGGCTGAGGAGCAGACCGAGGCTTAATCGGAACCTTAACAGTTACAGATAAATCCACATAGAATCTGAGGAGGAATAGACTATGGCAGCAGTTACAGCAGCAATGGTAAAAGAGCTGAGAGAGATGACCGGCGCCGGAATGATGGACTGCAAGAAGGCTCTTGCAGCTACCGACGGCGATATGGATAAGGCTGTCGAGTTCCTGAGAGAAAAGGGACTTGCAGGTGCAGCCAAGAAGGCAGGACGTATTGCAGCAGAGGGTATCGTAGACACCCTGGTTTCCGAGGATGGAAAGGCAGCAGTCGTTGTTGAGGTTAACTCCGAGACCGACTTCGTTGCTAAGAACGAGAAGTTCCAGACCTACGTAAAGGAAGTGGCTAAGCAGGCCCTGGCTTCCAACGCAGCAGACATGGATGCATTCATGGCTGAGAAGTGGATCGGCGATCCGTCTCTTACGGTAGCAGAGGAGCTTTCCTCTCAGATCGCCATCATCGGTGAGAACATGAAGATCCGCCGTTACGAGAAGGTTGAGGAGGCCAACGGCTTCGTAGCTTCCTACATCCACGCAGGCGGCAAGATCGGCGTTCTGGTAGATGTTGAGACCGACGTTGTAAACGACGACATCAAGGAGATGGCTAAGAACGTAGCTATGCAGGCTGCAGCTCTTAAGCCCATGTTCACCAACAGAGGCGAGGTTTCCGCAGAGTACATCGACCACGAGAAGGCTATCCTTATGGCTCAGATCCAGAACGATCCCAAGGAGTCTCAGAAGCCGGAGAAGGTTATCCACGGCATGATCGAGGGACGTATCAACAAGGAGCTGAAGGAGATCTGCCTGCTGGATCAGGTATACGTAAAGGCTGAGGACGGAAAGCAGTCCGTTCAGAACTACGTTGACAGCGTTGCAAAGGCAAACGGCGCTAAGATCACCGTTAAGAAGTTCGTTCGTTTCGAGACCGGCGAGGGCCTTGAGAAGAAGAACGAGAACTTCGCTGAAGAAGTTGCTAAGCAGATGGGACAGTAATGCGGTAAGCGCATAAAGCTGGCATTAAGATAACTTAAATGAGACCGTAGAGGCAAAGACGCCTTTACGGTCTTTTTTATGAAAATCCGGCAATTCTAAAGTGAGAGTTTAGAATTGCCGCAAACATGAAAGATGGCGCTGGAATATGATCAGTTAAAATACTTTCATGCATTTTTAAAAAATCGGCCTTTCATTCTACTTTATTTTTGGCAGAATTTAAGATTTTATTCTTAATAAAAATGACTATAATAAAAGACAAAGATTGATAAAAAAATAACAATCTTTCCGGACAGTTATCAAAAGAGATAAAGGTCATGGTATTGAAGAAAAACAGGAGGACAAAAGGATGCTCAGACTAAGAATGATGCGTGCGCCACAGAAATATGTGCAGGGGAAGGACTCTCTGCTGCATTTTCATGAGGAGATGAAGGACCTGGGAAACAGATGGCTTTTCATATGCTCCCACAGCGGCTATCAGGCCTGCCATGACAAAATCGAGAAAAGCTTTCAGGGAAAAGCAGACTATCGGCAGTACGAGATATTTGGCGGCGTTTCCAGCGTAGGAGAGATCGAACGGATGAAGAAGCTGGTAACGGAAAATGATATCAATGTAGTGGTAGGCGTAGGCGGCGGTTCTGCAATCGATACGGCAAAGGCCACGGCTTACTATACGAAGCTCCCTGTGGTGATCGTTCCCACAGTGGTGGCGACGGATGCTCCCTGTACCGGTCTTTCCGTGATTTATAACGACGACAAGACGTTTAACAGCTATCTCTTTTATCCTAAGAATCCGGAAGCGGTGATCGTTGACAGCGAGATCATTGCCCATGCGCCGGTAAGCTTCCTGGTGGCAGGTATGGGAGACGCCTTGGGGACCTATTTTGAGGCCAGGGCCTGTGACAGGACGGACGCCCCCAGCCTGGAAAACGGTGGTATCACCCGTTCAGCCATGGCTCTTTGCAGGCTTTGCTATGATACTCTGCGGGAATATGGTAAGGCCGCAAAAACTGCCTGTGAGCTTCAGGTGGTAACACCTGCGCTGGAAGCTGTGATAGAGGCCAATGTCTATCTGTCAGGTGTTGGTGCGGATAACGGAGGCCTGGCAGTCGCTCATTCCTTCTATAACGGCCTGACGGCGCTTGGCGGACACAGCGCGCCCCATGGAAACTGCGTAGCCTTTGGTACCCTTGTGCAGCTCGTTCTTGAGAGGGCTTCAAAGGAAGAATTCCGACAGGTGCAGGATTTCTGCCTGGAGGTAGGACTTCCCGTCACCCTTGCGGAGATCGGCATCAGTGAGGAAGAACAGATCCGCGTGATTGCAGAAAAAGCCTGCGCTGATGGAGAGTCGATCCATAACATGGTGGCGGACGTAACGCCGGATCAGCTTTATGCAGCCATTAAGGCGGCGGATGCCCTGGGACGGGAGAGAAAGGCTGAATAAAAAACTTTGTATCATGAAACATTTGTACCTTGTTCCGTTGACGGGAAAAGCCTGGGAAGGTAGAATCAAACCATATAGAAGAAACGGAGAGGTACAGTGATGAGAAGCTATATCGGAAAACCGGTGTATAAGGGAGTGCGTTTAGGCCCCGTTATCGTCATAAAGGATATGCATGCTCCGGTGAAACGGGAAAAGGCTGATAGCTCCGAGGCAGAATTGAAACGTCTGGAGAAGGCCTGTGATAAAACCAAAAATCAGCTTCAGAAATTGTACCATAAGGCGGTCAGGGAGGCGGGAGAAGCAAGTGCTGCGATTTTTGAGGCTCACCAGATGATGCTGGAGGATGAGGACTTTCTGAGAGCTATCCGCAGTATGATCGAAACAGAGCAGGCGAATGCAGAATATGCGGTGGCTGCTACCGAAGACCGGTTTTCCGAGATGCTGGCAGGTATGGATGATGAGCACATGAAAGCCAGGGCTGCGGATATCAAGGATGTTTCCAACCGCCTCCTAAGGAATCTCAGCGGCCAGAAAGAGATCGACTGGGAAGAAATGGAACCTGCGATCATCATTGCGGAGGATCTGAGCCCCAGCGAAACAGTCCGGATGGATAAGGACAAAATATTAGCCCTTGTTACGGTTCACGGATCCTCCAATTCCCATACGGCGATCCTTGCAAGGACGATGAATATCCCGGCATTGATCGGAGTTCCCCTTGAATTGGACAGTGTCCGCAGCGGGATGCTGGCCGTGGTGAACGGCACGACCGGAGAACTGATCCTGGAGCCGGAGGAGGAGACCTGCCGGAGGGCCCAGGCCCTGATGGAAGAGGAGGAAGAACAGCTTCATCTGCTGCAAAGTCAGAAGGGAAAGGAAACCATTACGACCTACGGGAGTAAGATACGCCTGTATGCAAACATCGGAGGGGTAGAGGATGCAGGCTATGCGATAGAAAACGACGCGGAGGGGATCGGGCTCTTCCGCAGTGAATTCCTTTACCTTGGCAGGACTGAGCTTCCCACAGAAGAGGAGCAGTTTCAGGCCTATAAAAAGGTGCTCCAGATGATGGCAGGAAAACAGGTGATCATCCGCACGCTGGATATCGGGGCGGATAAGAAGGCGGATTGTTTCAATCTTGGAAAAGAAGAAAATCCGGCCCTGGGCTGCCGTGGGATCCGGGTCTGCCTGAAACAGCCGGAAATTTTCAAAACACAGCTCCGTGCGCTGCTCCGGGCAGCGGTATTCGGCGATCTGGCGGTCATGTATCCCATGATCATTTCTGTCGAAGAAGTTAAGAAGATCCAGGAAATCCTGTCAGAGGTAAGAACGGAACTGGAGGAACAGAAGGTACCCTATCAAATGCCGGAACAGGGAATCATGATCGAAACACCTGCAGCGGTGATGATCAGTGATGAACTGGCAGAACTGGTGGATTTTTTCAGCATCGGTACCAATGACCTGACCCAGTATACTCTGGCCATCGACAGGCAGAATGAGAGGCTGGATGAATTTTATGATCCCCATCATCGGGCTGTTTTAAAAATGATCCGGATGACTGTGGACAATGCACATAAGGCCGGAAAACGGGCAGGGATCTGCGGAGAACTGGGGGCTGATCCGGAGCTTACGGAGGCATTCATAAAAATGGGAGTGGATGAGCTTTCTGTAGCCCCGTCCATGATCCTGAAACTGAGAAAGCGGATCCGGGAATTATAGAACAATGGGAGCGGACAGGAAGAGGCTGACTGGATGGTTGGCCTCTTTTTTGTTATGCTTATGATTCTGGCGGCCGGAAGCCGGCTGCATATTACATCAATACGGAGGTTCATATGGATCATAAGATTTACGGCTACGTTCGGGTATCCACGAAGGAACAGAACGAAGCAAGGCAGATGCTGGCACTGCGGGATCACGGTATCCCTGAAAAAAATATTTATGTAGATAAGATGAGCGGAAAGGACTTCAACAGGCCCCAGTACCAGAAGCTTATGAAAAACATAAAACCGGGGGATGTTCTGGTGACGAAGTCCATCGACAGACTTGGTAGGAACTATGAGGAGATCCTGGTTCAGTGGAGATGCATTACAAAGGAAAAGGCTGTGGATATCGTGGTGTTGGATATGCCCCTTCTGGATACGAGAAGATCCGGCCGCGATCTGACCGGGACCTTTGTGGCGGACCTGGTACTGCAGATTCTGTCCTATGTGGCCCAGACGGAACGGGAAAATATCAGACAGAGGCAAAGGGAGGGGATCGCCGCGGCGAAGCTTCGGGGAGTCAGGTTCGGAAGGCCTGAGAAACCTGTCCCTGATAGGTTCTGGAAATTAAAAAGGGATTGGGAGGAGAAAAAGATCAGTTCAAGGGAGGCGGCCCGGGAGCTTTTGATCTCCCAGGACACCTTTCTGCGGTGGGCCCATGGGAAAAAAGAACGTACATGCTGACTTGTAAAAGTAAATTCCGTTTGTAAGAGTAAATTCCACAGGCGGTGAAAAATGGCTGAAAATAACGAAAAATACAGGTGACATAAGAGCGGCTGTAGGATATAATCAGGATAAATTTCTTAGTAAATAAGAAATCAGGGCATGGTAAGCGGACCATGGTGGAAGGTTGTTTGTAAGGGTAAAATCCACCGTGGCCTCCGAAAATATATGAAACCGCCCGAAGATAATTAGGACCGGTCTTTAAGACCGGGGATCGATGAGACGAGGTGTGAGGGTCACCTCGTCTTTGTCATATATGGGCATGAGCCCGAGAACATTGAGAAGCTGGTAACCATATTTAAAGAAAGCTGCCTCATAAGGAGTCATACCGTTAAGTCGAGCCCTTAGAGTGGAGTTTATGTGATCCACGGCCTTTTTGAGCTTCCACTGGGAAAGATCCGTAAATACGGTCTTCTTGGGAATGATTATGCGGAGCATAGTGTGGGCCTCCTCCACAGCCCCCTTTTGGCCGGAGCACATGGGATCGCAGTAATAAATGGAGGAACGCTCGATCCCATAAAAACCGGTCTCCAAAGCTTCCGAGTCACCGAATTCAGCGCCTCTGTCGGTAAGGATGATGTGAAATAGGCGGAGAAAGTCATAGGTGCCAAGCTTCTTCTCCAAACGGTCAAAAACCTCTTTGACAGCACCCTGAGTGCATCTGTTCAGGAGATAAGCAAGGAAGAGACCGGTATCGGGAAAACAAAAAGTAAGGATACACTTTTGAGAGCCGGAAGCAGAGATGACAGTATCCATTTCGTCAAAGTCAGCTGAAGAGATCCCGAGCCGTTTAAAGTCAGCATAAGTACGGCCATTGAACACGGCTCTGTCTTTAATGGTTTTCTTCCTGGAACTGTCTTTTCTCTTTTTGAACTTGACCTTTCTTTTCAGGTCGATGTTTCTGGTAAGCAGCACTCCGGAGTCGATATAGTTGTACATGGTCTTAACGGACATATCGAGTTCTGGATGATTACACAGGATATGGTAGGGAGACTGTCCCTGAGATACGAGAGGCTTTATGACCTCATCCATACGATGTATCTCGGCTTTCGTCCTGTTGATACCCTGCCTCGAAGAGGAAAGCTTTTCTTCATATTTCCTGTGGGCGAAGAGAGGGTCATAATCATACTTTACAGGAACGGTACATTTGTGTTTCGGCTTAAGGCAGCCGTTACAGACAAAGGGAGCTTTGTCGAGTCTTTTACAGGTCTCACGCTGGAAGTCTTTGCATACCTGATTACATTTATGACAGCTGCGGCACTTCCTGTCGCAGAGAAAGAGCTTGTCACATACATTGGTCTTCCTGCAGTGAAAACGCTTCACACAAAAGTTCTGAGGGTTACTGAAGGAGCCTTTGTTCCATGTATTCATAGAGCGATGCAGTTTCACTTCTTTAGAGATGGTAGTGGGATCCTTGCAAAGGAATCTGGCGATATCTTTGAAGGACCGCCCCTCGCTAAGGGCTTCATGAATGTACTCTCTGTCCTTGAGAGTAAGGTGTTTCTGGTTTCCTGGTATTAAATGAGACATAGGGAGGACCTCCTTTACCTGAAATACGGGCGGCCGGTAAAGGATAAGACCTACGGTCCAGATATACAATAAGATTTGCTTTGTAAGAGTAAATTCCATTTGTGTAAGACTAAATTCCATCCTCCTTCATGAGTGTGGAATTTACTTTTATAATTTATAAAAGAACGTACATTGCAATAATAGAGTAGATTTTTTCGTTCATCTGTGTTAAAATGTATCCGGTGGATATATAAAGAAAATTTAATTAAGATTCAGATCGATTTTGATGATATTGGGGGTATATTTTAAGAAATTTGAAGAAAAGATATAGAAAATACAGAAATCAGATATGCACGATATCCCCTGAATTATCGTGCAGCGGCTGGGAAAGCCCTGTATGAAAAAGAAACAGATACCTTTCAGAACGGACAGCATGAACGGACAGGAAGACCTGGAAAACAGGTATGTCGTAGTAGTGCTGTTTCTTGCTTTCTTTATATTCACCTTTTTGGGAGCAGGAAATTTCATCATCGTTTCAGGTACAGGCCTGCTTCTGTGTATGGTCGGTCTCATGCGGGGGCCGGTACGGACGGATCCCTGGATCCTGGTTCCCCTGATCCTTTATATTGCCATCGGCTATATCTCAGGCTTTCGGACCTATGGAAATACGCTGGATGGATATGCCTCCACCCAATCGGTCTTCCCTGTTATTTATCTCCTTATGTCCTATCTCAATGACCGGGAGCGGACCCGGCTGAAGACCCTTTGCTCCCTCTGGGTGGGGGGAATGGCCCTGATCGGGATCCTGCAGTTTACGATGGCTGCCTTTCATGGAGGCATGGGAAGACTGTCCGGCATCATGGGCAATCCCAATGCCATGGGAGCTATGCTGGTGCTGGGATGGTTTGCAGTCAGCAGTGCCCTTAACGATGCGGCAGGAGACAAACAGAGCTTAAGGCTTTGCCTTCACGGAGCGAAATATATGATGCTGGTGGCTCTGGCCCTGACCATGTCCATAGGTGCCATTGGTTCCCTGGGAGTGGGCCTGATCACCATGAGCATATACGGGAAAAAGGGCTGGGCAGAATTCTTCTCCCAGGCTGCCGATATCATATTTGCCATGGGCTGCGGAGTCCTTTTATATGCGGCAGCAAATTTTACCTATTGGCCCTGGCTGTCCGTGGCGATATGTATCTTTATCCTGTTCTCATCGTCCCAGATAGCTGGTCTTGAGGCATATTTCAGAAAATACAGGATTCTGACGCGGCTCGTCTTTTTTGCAGGGCTTTTCGGACTGATTCTGGTGATCCTGCTGAGACCCAATGCCCTTGCGACCTTTGAGGAGCGGCTCGCCATGATGAGGAACGGACTTGGATACATAACGGATTCCCCTCTGCTTGGGATAGGGCCTTATCAGTGGCGGCGGTTGAATCTTTATGACGGCGATACGTATTTTAACACCTGGCATATCCACAATATATTCCTCCATGTGGGGGTCGAGCTGGGCCTTGTGGCCCTTGGAATGCTCCTGGTAACACTGGTACGCCATGCTCTGAAGCAGGAGGACGGCCCTCAGCGGGGAGAATTTGCTGCGGCCATTACCCATAACCTGATGGATACGAGCTTCTTCTATATGGCGACGGTGCCTTTTCTGATCATGACATCGGCAAAGGATGAGAAAAGGACAAGGGCCTTTGGCAAGGGGACCGTAAGGGGCATCTTTGGGGTATTTGCAGTGCTGTTTCTGTGGAATTTCATTTTAAGCCTGAAGTAAAGGGATCGATATGTTTGATGAATACAACTGAGAAACAAAAAACCAGGAACAGACCTTATGGGGATCAGGTCGCAATTTCCTTACTGGCTGTTTTTCTGATCTTAGCGGTGCTTGTGGCTATGGGAATCTACATCAAGAGGAGATCCCTTCCTGAATATGTGGGAAGAACGCTTACGGAGGCTGAGATGCAGGAAGTGATAGACAGGAACAGCCCCCTTACCACCTATGTGCATCTGAGCCCAAATGCTGACTTCCCAAGAAAATCAGAGATCAAAAAAATCACGATCCATCACATGGCTGCGAACCTGTCCCTGGAGCGTCTGGGGGAATCCTTCGGGAGGATCGACAGGAGCGCTTCGGCCAACTATGGGATCGATGTTAACGGGAACGTGGCCCTCTATGTGGAAGAAGCAAACAGGGCCTGGACCAGTTCCGATGCCGAAAATGACAACATGGCGGTCACCATCGAGGTGGCAAATGAGGAGATCGGAGGAGACTGGAAGGTAAGTGACCGCTCCTTTGATGCCCTGATCGATCTGTGTACCGATATCTGCCTGCGAAACGGCATAGAGGAGCTGGTATATACCGATGATTCCCAGGGAAACCTGACGACCCATAAGATGTTCAATCCCAACACGGACTGCCCAGGGCCGTATCTGGGGAGTCGGATGTGGGAAATAGCGGAGCTGGTTAATGAAAGGCTCAGGAGTGAGTAGTCCATAAAAGTACTCTGCATACGTGCAGTTTATATAGATGAAAGATAAGTGTAGGAGGATAAGATATGAAGGCAACGGAAAAAAAGCTATATGTCTATCAGGGAATCTTAATGCTGATGGTGTGCCTTGCCATGGTTATGTTTTTTGGAAAGGTGGTTTTTGGAGAGATTATTACAACTTCTTATGATACTTACAGTGATTCAACAAGTTTAAAGATACAAAAAATATGGGATGGTGTAGAAGAGTCAGACATTCCAGATAAAATTACTGTTGAATTTGAAGTTTTAGTCAATCCTGCATCTCCAAGTTATGTAAGTAAAACAAAAACAGTGACGCTTTTGAAGAAAGATGGCTGGGTAAAAACTTTCACGAACTATGGCGAGGGCACTCCTAATAAAGGATATATTGTCCCTGATAGCTTTCGAGAAGAAATAGATGGGTTTGATTCTACTATATCTGAATTTGAAGATGAGGCAAACATTTATTGCGTTGAAATTACAAACACAAAAATAGAGCCTATCGAGCCCGATGAACCAGAGGAACCCGAGTCAAAGCCTACCGAGTCCGAACCGACAACTCCAGAGGAATCCGAGCCTGAACCTACAGAACCTACCGAGCCAACGAATCCCACCGATCCTACCAATCCCACAGATCCCAGTGAGCCTCATAAGCCCGGTGGAGGCGGAAATTCCGGCGGAGGCGGCGGTTCCTCCAGTGGCGGAGGTGGTGGAACCCCCGGCAAACCGGTCACACCCGTAACACCCCAGACTCAGGAGCCCCAGACACCGGATGAGACACCTGGAGATGTACCGCCTGCACCCTGGTATAAGCTTCCCGTTATGGGTGACGAGCAGTTCGGCCCTGGCTTTGTAAATGACAGCAGCAATCAGGTAGCTCTCCCGGAAGCACAGACGGAAACGGAGAGCATCATCCCGCAGCTTCAGGAGCTCTACGCTCAGAACAACGAGCTTGTAGGCTGGCTTACGGTACCGGGCACAGGCTTCGGTTATCCTGTGATGCTGTCCCAGAATGAACCCTACTACTACCAGCATCACACCTTTGAGAAGCAGTTGGATGAAGTGGGCATCCCCTTCATGGGACCCTATTGTACCAAGGACAGCATGAATGTGCTGATCCACGGCCACAACATGCGGGACGTATCCCAGTTCGGTTATATCTGGAACTACCAGTATCCGGAATTTCAGAAGAAGAACCCCACCATCGACTTCAAGACCCTTACGGATGAAAATGGAAGCTATGAGGTAATGGCAGTCTTCTTTGCCCCGGAGTATGCGGAGGGAACGGAAAATGTATTCTGGTGGTACCGTTATATCGGTGACATGAATAAGAACCAGTTTGACTACTTCGTACAGAATGCAAAGGCCCTGTCCCTCTATGACACGGGAGTGAGTGCAGCGTACGGAGATAAGCTGATCACCCTTGAGACCTGTGCTTCCTTAAAGGACAGCACGAGACTAGTGGTGGTAGCCAGAAAGAAAGCAGCCCAGACAACGGCAGTCACTCAGTAAAAAAGCATAAGAAGGGAATGGTAAGCAGATGAAAACAGTAAAGGTCGCCAGGACCTTTGTATGCAAGAACTGTGGAAACGTTGTGACCATCGCAGAGGGAGGTCGCCATTCCAACCTCAAGCTGGATAAGAGAACCGTGTTTTGCTGTGACAAGTGCCGAAGACAGTTCTGGCGGAAAAGAAAGAGCACTCAGGAGGAAAGACTCCAGAGGGCTCAGGAAATAGCAGATAAGCTTGGGATCTAAGGCGGAAAGAAAGGCCTTTGACCCGGCATAGGAGTGGAGAGCAATCTCCACTCCTTTTTTTCACCTCTTTTTTAAGGTGCAAAAAGTAAAACCCGGCTTGACACTTTCAGGAGTTCTCATTATAATATTATCGTTCGTGGGGTATTGGCGCAGTTGGGAGCGCGCCACACTGGCAGTGTGGAGGCCACGGGTTCAAGTCCCGTATACTCCATAATCGATAGAAGCACGGTATATAAGGGTAAATGCGTGAAAACCTTTATATACCGTGCTTTTGGTTATAAAGACAAAGGAATAGCTTGGATTTTGAAGGAAAAAAACATGAAGATCAAAGACTTTTTTGAAGATATCGTTTCTCAGAACAGGGAAAGACTTGCCTCTTACTTTTGTGAGGATGCCAGGATCTATTGGCATTGTACAAATGAGGAATTCACGTTAGCCGAATATATTCAGGCAAACTGCGATTATCCGGGAAAGTATAGAGGAGAGATCGAACGATTAGAGGAATTGCCTGCTGGATATGTTCTGGTAGGAAAGGTTCAGGCAGTTAATGAAGCCGTTTCATGTCATGTGACGAGTTTTATTACATTACGTGACGATAAGGTTTTAAGGATGGATGAGTATTGGGCTGATGATGGACCGGCACCCCTGTGGAGACAAAGGATGAAAATAGGAAAGCCTATCAAGTAGGGAAAATATAGGTGAGGATAGGAGATAAGTATGATCGTCATAATAACAGGAGCATCCCATACAGGAAAGACCCTCCTTGCACAGAAATTGCTTGAAAGATATAAGTATCCTTATCTGTCCATAGATCACCTGAAGATGGGGATGATCCGAAGTGGATATACAAAGCTTACCCCGGAAGATGATGCCGAACTGGAAAACTATTTATGGCCAGTCGTCCGTGAGATCATAAAAACCGCCATAGAGAACAGACAAAATCTTATCGTTGAAGGCTGCTATATTCCCTTTGACTGGGCCAAGGACTTCAATGAGAACTATCTCGAGCAGATCAGGTACTATTGTCTGGTGATGAGCGCTGATTACATAAAAACGCATTTTGCCGATATAAAAAAATATGCAAACGTAGTAGAAAAGCGGCTAAGTGATGAATGGTGTACGATGGAAAAAGTCTTGGAAGAGAACGCCCGGTTTTTGAAACTCGCCAGAAAGCATAGGGCAAACTATATCCTGATTGATAATGAGTATCAAATTGACATTGACTTGTAGTTTCAAGGGCTTTTTGGAGTGGGGCAGGCATAGAGTGAGTTAAGTGCCACGGGACGGCCTGAATTTTAATTTCCTCAATTTGGGGTGTAACTTTTTGGTTTTTTGACGGTCCGATTTCAATTTTTGAAAATTTGGGGTGTAAGTTTAACCTGGCGGGTACACCCCGAATTGAAGAAATGCTTTAAAAAGCCGTCGGATCCGCCTGAACTTACACCCCAAAATCAGGTTCCTTAAAAATGGGGTGTACCGAGCCCGGATTCGTACACCCCAAATCAGAAAAAGTGAAATCCAGACCGTCCTGCGGCCTTAGCAGCCATTCATCTGGACCCCAATGGACCCTATAGAGTGGACACGAAGAAAAAGTGTTTTACATGCATTTTGAGAGTCCTCTCTCTACTGTGGACACAGTTCTGACGGGATTGTCATGGATCAGGTCCGGATTCCCACTTTGTGGACACGGTTATGCAGTTCTTCTGCTGTTGTGATATAATGAACTTCAAAAAAGGTATCTAAAAAAGTTAAAGGATGTATTGGATATGGACAGGAAGCATTATGATCAGCTTGATAGTCTTCGGGGAATATTTATTATGGGGATACTTATTTATCATGTTAATGCTTCTTTTGGTTCTGCTTTTTCGGAATTTCTGGATCCGGTATATAAATATGGAGGATATTTTGGAAATTATTTTTTCTTTATGCTGAGTGGGTTTCTGATTGCATTCTCCTATAAATATTTTCTAAGTCAAGGGCAGATCCCATTTGCCTGGTTTATCAAAAAAAGACTGCTGAAACTTTATCCTCTTTATTTCATCACCACTGTTGTCCAGCTTTATTTGAGAATCCTGCAGAATGGAACAGATGGAATTACCGCAAAATCATTATTGTTAAATGGATTGATGATGGCAAGTGGATGGATAGAAGACGGATTTCCCTTCAATACGCCCCTGTGGTTTGTTAGTGTGCTCATACTTTGTTATATCATTTATTACGCTGTCTGCAGACTTTCAGGAACAGAAAACAGGCGGTATGTAGGGCTTGTGATCTTATTGATGATCTGGGGCTGTGTATTGGAAATCAGAAACTGCGATATTCCTTTTTGCTACGGTTATAATGGAGAGGGGATTATTAATTTTTTTGCAGGATGTCTCCTGTTTGAATTATATTCCAGTTTGGATATGGTGCAGATAAGAAAGCTTTCAGTTCTGGGAATTGCCGTGATAGGCTTGTGGGCTGTGTTATCCCTATATAACACTTTTCCTTTTGTTGCGGCTGACATGCGCTTCGTGATCACATTTCTCATTTGTCCGACCCTGATTCTGGCTGCCCTTACGGTTCCGGTATTTCGTAAAGCCCTGCTTTTTAAGCCATTGGTAGGGTTTGGAAGGATCAGCATGTCTATTTTTTTCTGGCATGCCCCGCTTCTTAAGATATTTACGGCTTTCTGTCTGACTTTTGGAATTTTGATTTCAAGTCCTCAGGCCGGATTTATAGCATATATTCTGTTTGTCATCCTGTTCTGTACTTTTTCACATATCGTCCTTGAAAAAAGATTAAATGAATTGCTGGGCGCTGTTTTGGACCAGGACAGGAAAGAAGCAGACTAAAACTCACTCGGATTTATGAAATTGCTGATAAACTCCAGTGAAAGTTACTTAAAAATCACTCATTACAAAGGAGGTACCCATTATGAAAGACCACATCGATACGGAAAATCTCAGAAGCACGATCCTGAACGATATCTATGCCGGCGCGGCAGCAGGTATGGGAGCTATGCTGATGGATGAAGGAAGAGTCATTGCGGCGGATGAGAAGGAGCTCCATGAGATTGCAAAGCAGTACGGGTATGAGATCTGATCTTGATCTGATCCGCTGCACGGAGGCATGATATGCAGTACATCAGTCATTACCCCTCACCTATCGGGAATATGCTCTTGGCTGCCGACGAGATGGGCCTGACCGGTCTCTGGTTTGAGGGGCAGAAGTATTTTGCCCTTGATCTGGATAAGGAACATGAGGAAAAAGAAATCCCCCTCTTTGAAAAAGTAAAACAGTGGCTTGACATTTATTTTTCCGGAAGAGAACCGGACTTTACCATACCGATTCATCTTACAGGCACAGAATTTCAGAATGAGGTATGGGAGATCCTCTGCACCATTCCCTATGGCCAGACGATGACATACGGGGAGATTGCAAAGCAGATCGCCGCCAGAAATGGATTAGCGCATATGTCGGCACAGGCCGTAGGCGGCGCGGTAGGCCACAACAGGATCTCTATCATTGTGCCCTGCCACCGCGTGGTGGGGGCAAATGGCAGCCTTACGGGATATGCAGGCGGCATAGAGAAAAAAGCGAAGCTGCTGAAGCTGGAAAAGGTGAGTATGAAACAATTGTCCGTTATGAAATAACTGCCTGCTGCTTTACCGCAGATCAATCAGGATCCGGGGACAAATCAGGGGAAAGATCAGGGGACAGAAGCTCCTTCATATGCTTCTTCAGAAGGACAACTGCCACAAAGGCGGCCAGAAGGGCCGTTCCCGCAAAGTTCAGCCAGATCCCCGTAAGGCCCAGGGGCCACAGAAGGACCACCAGCAGCACGGGAAATACCAGGGCGGTAGAGACCGACAGGATGGAAGCCGGCTGGGGCTTGCCGATGGCAAGCATGAAGCTTTGGGTAGCAAAGGACAGCCAGCGGGTCACGTAGGTGAAGGCAAAAAGCCGCAGGGCAAACACCGCAAGGGCGAGGACCTCTGCCTCCGGATCAGCCACAAAGAGCCGGGTGATCTCCTCCGGGAAGAGCCAGATCAGGACTACGGAAAGAAGGGAGATCAGGGCGCTGGCGGCGAAACAGCATTTTTCAATGGCCCGGACCCTTGTGTACTTGCCTGCTCCGTAGTTATAGCCAACGGCAGGCTGCAGAGAGTCGCATACTCCGTACAGCAGGGGCTGGATGAGTCCGTCCGCAAACATCAGGATCCCGTAGACGGATACGGCGATCTCCCCGTCAAGCCGCACCAGCAGGGTGTTTAACAGGATGGAGGTGATCCTGCCTGCAATGTTGTTGAGGAAGGTAGGGCTTCCGCAGGCAATGATCTGCCGGATCATGTCCATGTGGAAAACGGGTCTGCAGAAGCGGAGCAGGGCCTTTCCCCGGAAAAAGGGGATGAAGGCTGCCACGGAGCTTATGGCCATGCCGCCGCAGGTGGCCAGGGCGGAGCCCCAGATCCCAAAGCGGAGGATCCCCAGGAAGGTGAACTCCAGGATCACACAGAGGACGGACATGAAGATGTTGATAAAAAGGCTGCCCCGGATATAGCCGCAGATCCGAAGATAGTTGTCCACGGCAAAGAGGATGGTGGTAAGAGGGGAACAGAGGGCGTAGACCCGCAGGTACTGGACCGCAAGATGGGCGAATTCCCCCTGGGCGCCCATGAGTCCCATGAGGAAGGGAGCCGCCGCATAGAGGACAGCGCCGATCAGGGCCCCTGTGACCAGGATCATGATACAGGCGCAGGTAAAGATATTGTTGGCTGTGGTCCTTTCGCCCCTGCCCAGATGAATGGAGATGGGGACGGAGGAGCCTACGCCGATGAGGTCCGCCAGAGAAAAGTTGATGATGACGAAGGGCATGGCCAGATTCAGGGCCGCAAAGGCCGTGGACCCCAGAAAATGTCCCACAAAGATCCCCTCTATCGTATAATAGAGGGCGGAAGCGAACATACTGATGGCTCCGGGGATCGAAGCAATAAAAAAGAGCTTCATGGGTGAAGTTCTTGAGAATAATTCTGTTGAATTCATGACTGTCTGATCTCCTCTGTCAGAATGAAAGCTATCATAAGCTGAAACCGGATAAAAATCAAGAGTACACAAAGCAAACAGGAGGAAAAACATGGAATATAAGATCATCGGAGACAACCTGCCGGCAGTGATCTGCAGGCTGCAGAAGGGAGAGGAGCTTTACTGTGAGGCAGGCTCCATGTCATGGATGGACGATTGTATGCGGATGGAAACGGAAGGGGGAGGCATTGGAAAGGTATTCGGCAGGCTTCTTACGGGAGAGAGCCTCTTCCGGAATCGCTATGTGGCGGAGGCGGAGGGAGAGATCGCCTTTGCTTCTTCCTTCCCGGGCTCCATCAGGGCCCTGGATATCTCGGCAGGCCATTCCGTCATTGCCCAGAAGAGCTGCTTTCTTGCGGCGGAGAAGACCGTGGATATGGCCGTTTACCTGCAGAAAAAGATCTCCGGAGGCTTCTTTGGAGGAGAGGGCTTTATCATGCAGAAGTTCTCCGGCAGCGGAAAGATTTTCCTGGAGATCGACGGTTCTGCAGTGGAATATGAGCTTATGCCGGGAGAGCGGAAGGTCGTGGACACGGGCTACCTGGTGATGATGGAGGAAAGCTGCTCCATGGATGTGCAGGCAGTGAAAGGGGCTAAAAATATCTTCCTTGGGGGCGAGGGGCTGTTCAATACGGTGATTACGGGACCGGGAAAGATCATCCTCCAGACCATGCCGGTGCAGCGGACTGCCATGCTGCTTTATGATCTGATGCCCCATCCCAGCAGCAACTAAGCAGGACAGGAGGCAGTGAGGAAGCAGTAAGGAAATCAAGAAATGCTTGAACTTTCCGTCCCCTTGCGATAAAATGAGGATAACCAGTTTCTGACCGAAAGGGTTTCTGACGGAAAGGCCGGGGTATCCAAAACGAAAGTTTTTTCTTAAAGTGGATTCCATGCGGGCCTTCTTGGCCCGCTTTTTTGTTGCCTGGAAACCCTGTTGAGCGCTGGGAGGAAGCTGCAGGCCGGATCCTTCCGGCGGAATGGAAAAAGAGAGGAATGTGGGAATGAAACAGGCGGCCTTTTGGAAAAAGAAATTTTTTCCGCCCCTGATCGGAATAGCAGCCCTGCTGATCTTATGGTATCTCATCTGCCGCATGGAGATCTTCAGTGCTTATGTGCTGCCGTCTCCGGCAAAGGTCCTGGAGAGCTTCCGGAAGATGTGGATCTCCGGGGAGCTTTTCGAGGACGTGGGGATCAGCGTGGCCAGAGTCTTAAAGGGCTTTGCCATCGCCTTTGTGCTTGCCTTTATCCTGGGGATGCTCCGGGCGGTATTTCCGGCAGCAGGCCCCTATTTCGAATACCTGGTCCAGTTCTTCCGGAACGTTCCACCCTTAAGCCTGATTCCCCTTCTGATCCTCTGGTGCGGCATCGGGGAGACCACAAAGACCGCAATCATCTTTCTGGCTTCTTTCTTTCCCATGTATCTGAATATCGTAAAGGGCTTTACGGGCTGTGACCGGAAGCTTCTGGAGGTAGGAGAGATGTTCGGCTACAGCAGGGGAGAGAGTTTTTTCCGCATTATCCTGCCCTATGCCTCTGCGGACATCCTGGTGGGGATGCGGATCGGCCTTGGCTACAGCTGGCGGGCCATCATCGCAGCGGAGATGGTGGCGGCTTCCACGGGACTGGGGCATATGATCCTCTTTGCCCAGCAGATGTCCAGGACGGACAAGGTCATCGTGGGCATCCTGGTGATCGGCCTTGTGGGCCTGGCCACGGATCGGATCTTTGCCTTTTTGATCGGAAAACTGCTGAAGGGAAATTATGAAAATGGCTGGGATTGAGATCAGGGACCTGAAAAAAAGCTATGAGGTGGACGGAAGACAGCTTCCTGTCCTGAAGGGGATCGATCTTACGATACCGGAGGGAAGGATTACCGTGGTCCTGGGAAGGAGCGGCTGCGGAAAGACCACACTCCTCAGACTGGTGGGGGGATTGGAGGCACCGGACTCCGGAGAGATCCGCTTCGGGGCTTCCCACAGGACCGCCTTCGTGTTCCAGGAACCGAGGCTCATGCCCTGGCTGGATGTGACCAGGAACATCCTTTTCGGACTTAGGGGAAGGGAAGCGGAGCCGGGGCTTGTAAAGGACATCATTGAGACCGTGGGGCTTTCAGGTTTTGAAAAGGCTTATCCGGCTCAGCTTTCCGGCGGTATGCAGCAGCGTACGGCCCTGGCCCGGGCTCTGGCCTACCGGCCCTCCCTGATCCTTATGGACGAACCCTTTGCGGCTCTGGACCATTTTACCAGGGAGCAGATGCAGCAGGAGCTGATCCGGGTCCAGGAGACGGAAAACTGCAGCATCCTCTTTGTGACCCACAGCATCGACGAGGCCCTGCTTCTGGGGCACCGTATCGTCATCATTGATCAGGGACAGGTGGAGAGGCTCTATGATCTGGAGGATGAGGGAAGACAGAGGGATCTTCTGGAGGACCGGTTTATTCATATCAAAAGAGAGATCGTTGCCGAATTAAAGGGGCAATGACAATAGAATCCAATGGAGGAGGAATCGTACTATGAAAAAAATGATCGCACTGCTGACGGCTGTCAGCATGACGGCAGCAAGCCTTGCAGCCTGCGGCTCCCAGACGGCGGAGACCACCGGAGCAGCAGAAACAGAGGCAGCAGAAACAGAGGAAGCCGCAGCAAAGACAGAGGCTGAAGAAACGGAGGCCCAGGGGGAAACGGAAGCAGAGGCGGTAGCCTCTGATCTGGACAAGCTGGTGTTCACCTATGTGACCTCTCCCCTGAATGTCCCCAGTATCGTGGAGAAGGACCAGGGGATCTTTGCGGATACCTTCGGTGATATGGGGATCTCTGTGGAGTATGCGGAGATCACCTCCGGCGCCGACCAGACCCAGGCTCTGGCCTCAGGGGATGTGCAGGTGCTTTATGCGGTAGGGGCCACCTCTGTGATCCTCTCTGCAGCCAACGGAGCGGATATCAAGGTGGTGGATATGTACAGCCGTTCTCCCGGAGCCTTCTGCCTTTACAGCAAGGATGAGAGCCTCACAAGCCCTGAGAGCCTTGCGGGCAAGACCATTGCAGGCCCTGTGGGCACCAATCTTCATGAGCTTCTGGCAGCCTATCTGGCAACGGCAGACATGACCATCGATGACGTGGACTATGTGAACATGTCCATTCCCGATGCCCTGGCAGGCCTTGAGGGCGGAAGCCTGGATGTGGCCATGCTGGCAGGTCCCACGGCTTATCAGGCAGAGCAGGCGGGCTATCATCTGGTGGCAGACGGAGAGGGCCTGATCGATGCGGACATTGCGGTGGCCGTTACCGGAGCCTTTTACGAGGAGCATCCGGAGATCGTTGCAAAGCTTGTGGAAGCCCAGGAAAAGATCGCTTCCTTCATGGCAGAGAACGAAGAGGAGACCATGGAGATCGTAGCCAATACCCTGGATCTGGATGTTCAGGCAGTCAAGGATATGTACAAGGACTATGATTTCAGCATTGAGGTCACGGATAAGGATCGGGAGGGCTTCCGGAAGACAGCGGATTTCATGCTGGAATCCGATATGATCGAAACCATGCCGGATCTGGACAGCCTGTTTCTGGAGCTTCAGTAAATAAAGGATCACCCTATCAGACAAAAAAAGGGACGCCCGTTTTTGCGGACGTCCTGATTTTATGCCATGATGCTTTTGCGCTCTTTATGCCTGAGATCTACGCCTGCTCCCTGGCTTCAAAGTATTCATCTAGGATCTCTGCGCCTGCGGCCACGCAGCGGATACAGCAGGGAAGGGGCTGGGGTCCATCCTCCGTTTTCAGATCCCGGCAGTAAAGGGAGCCCATCTTCTCCCGGTAAGCCGCAGCGGCATCCAGGATCTTCCCGTAGGTGTCGAACTTCGTAAGCTTGGGCTGCTCCATGTCACCGGCACTGTTTGACAGACTGATGATCAGAAAGACCCCCATGATGGCGCCGCAGGTGTCCCCAAGGCCGCCGATGCCGCTTCCAAAGCCCTCCGTAAGCCGCAGCATATCCCGTTCCGGGATACCGAAGTCCTCGCAGTAGGCACAGGCCACTGCCTGACAGCAGTTATAGCCCTTCATGAACTTCTCCACGGCGATCTCTTTTTTCTTCATATTCCCCTCTCCCTTCCTGAAATCTTTCCAAGATCATTTCTGAAATCATTTTAGCACAGCGGACCTTTGAATTCCATAGGACCGTGAAAATAATTTCTGAATTTCCATGCAAATACTGCAGAGTCGGACTTCCTTTATAGAAGACACCTATTTGTAAGGAAAACTAATAGAAAAAATCGATTAGACGGTGTTTTTGAGGTGTGATAGTATCAGTTTCGTATCATAAGGAGGGGAAAGAGTATGCAGAAGATCCTGATCGTTTCACACTGTATCCTGAACAAAGCTTCAAAGGTGGAACAGAATGAGGCAGACCTGGCAGAGGAGTATGAGCTTAGGGACCGGCTTCTTTCTGAGATCCAAAAGCAGGACATCCAGCTTTTGCAGCTGCCCTGTCCGGAGTTCGTCATGTACGGCTCCCGGCGCTGGGGCCATGTGAAGGAGCAGTTCGACCATCCTTTTTACAGGGATACCTGCCGGAAGCTCTTCGGACCGGTCCTCAGGCAGCTCGAAGCCTACGCAGGGGATCCGGAGCGGTTCGAGGTACTTGGCATCGTTTCGGTGGAGGGAAGTCCCAGCTGCGGAAGGTCCCTTACCTGCTCGGGAAACTGGGGAGGGGAGCTTTCAGACCTGGAAGAGACCGAAAAGAGAGTCAGGGGCCTTAAAATGATCCAGGCACCAGGCGTCTTCATGGAGGTGATCCAGGGGATGCTGGCGGAAGCAAAGCTCCAGGTTCCGATCCTTACGATGCAGGAAACAGTATCCTTTTTAACCTGTCAGAATCAAGAAAAGGAAGGAAAGTAACATGGAAACAAACAAGAAGGTTTATGTAACAGCATTCTGCGGCATCGCCATTGCCGTGAATATCGTACTGGGCATCATCACCAGCGCCCTGGGGATCCCCCTCTATCTGGATACCCTTGGAACCGTACTGGTGGCAGTCCTGGTGGGACCGATCCCCGGTGCCATCGTAGGTGCCCTCACCAACATCATCACGGGCCTGATGTACAGCGTAACGGATATCCCCTTCTGCCTGGTAAGCATCGCAGTAGGCCTTATCGTCGGTTTCACGGCTAAGAAGGTGAAGTTCACCCTTCCGGTAGCCATCGTCCTGGGCCTTGTACTGAGCGTAGTGTGCCCGGTGATCGGAACCCCCATCGGTATCTTCGTATACGGCGGACTGAACGGTACCTTATCAGACGTACTGGTAATGGGCCTGATCCAGAGCGGACAGTCCATCTTCGCAGCCTCCTTCCTGCGGAACATTGCATCCAACCTCATCGATAAGGTGGGAACCCTTGTGATCGCCTGGGCGATCATTAACTGGCTGCCCATGTCCATCATGCAGAACTTCCGGAAGGACAGCAGCAAGTAAAACATGATCAGAGCATCCAATGTAGTTTATTCATATCTGAAGTATGGCAGGACCGGCGAAGAGCCGGTCTCTGTTCGTGCTCTGGACCATGTGGACCTGGAGATCGAAAGGGGCAGCTTCATATCCATCATAGGCCATAACGGCTCCGGAAAGTCCACCCTGGCCAAGCATTTCAACGGACTTCTGTTCCCAAAGGAGGGAACGGTCTGGATCGACGACCTGCCTACGGACGGGAAGGGGAACCTGGCTCAGATCCGGCAGAAGGTCTGCATGGTCTTCCAGAATCCGGACAACCAGATCATCGGCGCCACGGTAGAAGAGGACATCGCCTTCGGCCTGGAAAACATGCAGGTCCCCACGGAGCAGATGCAGGAGCGGATCGACAGGAGCCTTGAGGCAGTGGGCCTTACGGAAAAAAGAAATGAGAACCCTGGCTGCCTTTCCGGGGGACAGAAGCAGAAGACTGCCATTGCAGGCGCTGTGGCAGTGTCTCCCCAGTGCCTGGTGCTGGATGAGGCCACCGCCATGCTGGACCCCAGAGCCCGCAGGGAGGTGATCCGGGTAGCCCGGAAGCTGAATGAGGAAGAGGGGATCACCGTGATCCTTATCACCCACTTTATGGACGAGATCATCCATTCCCACCGGATCTTTGTCATGGATCATGGGGTAGTGGTGCAGAGCGGAACCCCAAAGGAGATCTTTGCAGATCCCGGGCTTCTGGAGCAGTACCATCTGGAGCTTCCTCCCGTAACGAAGCTGGCCTTCGGACTCCGGCAGAAGGGACTTCCCCTGGAGCTTCCGGTGCTGGAGCCGGAGGAGCTCCTTAAGCAGCTTCTTCGGATCCGGAAAGGAGGCGGAGCATGCTGATCGACATCCAACACCTGAATTATACCTATCCCTCCTCCGGAGGGGTGTCGGTCCACGCCCTGAATGACATTACCGTATCCTTCGAGGCAGGGAGCTTTACGGCCATTGCCGGCTATTCCGGATCCGGGAAAAGCACCTTTGTCAGACACCTGAACGGACTTCTCCGGGCGGATTCGGGAGACATCCGTTTTCAGGGGGAATCCATCTACGGGAAGAAATATCCCATCAGCCGGCTCCGGCAGAAGGTGGGCCTGGTATTCCAGTATCCGGAGCATCAGCTCTTCTGCAGGACGGTCCTGGAGGATGCGGCCTTCGGTCCCCTCAACATGGGCCATGACAGAGAAACGGCAGAGCAGATGGCGCGAAGGGCCCTGGAACGGGTTGGAATCGGAGAGGAGCTCTTTTCCTCGTCCCCTTATGAGCTTTCCGGCGGACAGATGCGCCGGGTGGCCATTGCGGGCGTCCTTGCCATGGGACCGGAGGTCCTGGTGCTGGACGAGCCCTCTGCAGGCCTTGATCCCTATGCGAAACGTCAGCTTTTTTCTCTGCTGAAGGAGATGCAGGGAGAGGGGGTCACCATCATTCTGGTATCCCATTCCATGGAGGAGATCGCGGAGTATGCGGACAGGGTCCTGGTCTTTTACGGAGGAAGGATCTGTATGGACGGAAGTCCTGAGGAGGTCTTTTCCAACAAGGAGGAGCTGGACCGGATCGGCCTTGAGATGCCCCAGATCATGGAGTGCATGTGGAGGATCAGAGAAGCAGGGATCCCTGTGGAAGGCCTCAGCTGCAGCGAAGCGGCGGCGGAGGAGCTGATCCTTAAGGCTATGAAAGGGGGAAGCGATGCTTAGAGATATCACCATCGGAAAATACTATAACGGTTCCTCCCTGATCCACAGCCTTGACTGCAGGACGAAGCTTGCGGGAGCACTCCTTTACATCGTATCCCTGTTTTTTGTGAAGGATCCGATCCTGTTTATTCCCTGTCTGGTGTATCTTCTGATCCTTTACAGACTGGCTTCCATTCCCTGGCACTATATCCTGAAGGGACTTCGGAGCATCGTGGTGCTCCTTGTGTTCACCTTCGTCTTCCAGAGCCTCATAACGAGCGGCAGAGAGCTCTTTTCAATCGGCTTTCTCAGCGTATCCTATGAGGGGCTTATGAAGGCGATCCGCCTGGTGTCCAGGATCTCTCTGATGATCCTGATGGCCTCTCTGCTGGCCTATACCACGACGCCGACCCAGATGGCGGCGGGACTGGAAAAAAGCCTTGGTTTCCTGGAGAAGCTGAAGGTACCGGTCCATGAGATGGCCATGATGGTTTCCATTGCCTTTCGTTTCATACCGGTATTTATCGAGGAGGTAAACATCATCATGGACGCCCAGGCCTCAAGAGGCGTGGATTTCTACAGCGGTAACGTGTTCCGCAGGATGGGGAAGATGATGCCTCTTGTGGTACCTCTTTTCGTATCCGCGATCCGGCGGTCTGCGGAGCTGGCCATGGCCATGGAGGCCAGAGGCTATACGGATGCGGGAAACAGGACCCGGTACCGGGAGCTTATTTATACAAAAAAGGACAGGACCGCCTATCTCATCAGCATCCTGATGTTTCTCCTGATCCTTATTTCCGGCCTGCTTCTGTAGGCCGGTTTTTTGATGGAAACAGAATGAAAAAGCAGCCCCTCAGGGCTGCTGATCAAATAAAGCCGTTGAAAAATACCGTTCTCCCGTATCCGGAAGAAGGGTCACTACGTTCTTTCCCTTTCCAAGGACTTTGGCCATCTCGATGGCACAGGCAACATTGGTGCCGCTGCTGATGCCGCAGAGGAGTCCCTCCTGCCGGGCCAGCTCCCGGGCATAGTGAAGGGCGGTTTCGTCGGAAACGGTCATCAGCCGATCATGGAGAGCGGTGTTCATGACTGCCGGGATCAGGCCGTCGCCGATCCCCATCTGCAGATGGGTGCTGACGGTGCCGCCGGAAAGAAGGGCGGCATGCTCCGGCTCCGGGATCCAGATCTGAAGCGTTGGGTACCGCTCCCGCAGGGCTTCCCCGATCCCCGTAAGGGTCCCGCCGGTGCCAAAGCCGGAACAGAAGCCGTGGATGGCAAGGCCGGCCTCATCCATATCAGCCAGGATCTCTGCAGCGGTGGCGGTCTTATGGATCATGGGATTGGCCGGGTTCTCAAACTGCTGGGGCAGGAAGACCCTGGGATCCTCCCGGGCCATGCTGCGGGCCGTCCGGATGCAGGTATCGATGCAGGCGCCGATATCCCCATCGTCATGGATGAGGCGCACCTCGGCTCCGTACTGGCGGACAAGCTTGCGCCGTTCCTCTGAGACGGAGTCAGGCATGATGATGACCGCCCGGTAGCCCTTTACGGCACAGCAGAGGGCAAGCCCGACTCCCTGGTTTCCGCTGGTGGGCTCCACCACGATGCTGTCCGGTTTCAGAAGGCCTTTTTTTTCGGCTTCTTCGATCATGGCCAGGGCGACCCGGGTCTTGATGGAGCCTCCTGCATTTACGGCCTCGTATTTAACATAGATGTCAGCGCTTCCTGCAGGGCAGAGACGGTTTAAACGGATCAGGGGCGTGTGCCCCACGGCTTCCAGAATGTTTTTGCGGATCATAAGGTACCTCCTGACGCAGTATGGCGTTCTGATAAATAAAGGATCTGTAACTGCTCTGACTATAGCACAGAACCGGGAAAATGATAAGCTGTTTCCAAAAGAATGCTTTCTTTCGCAGGTGCTTTGTGATATAGTCTGCTATTGTATAACGATCAAATTTGGAGGAAGATATGAATGCAGTAATCGTTGGCTGCGGAAAAGTCGGTACGGAGCTGGCCAGGACCCTGGTAAATGACGGCCATGATGTTTCCGTGATCGACAGCAGCGAAAAAGCCCTGGCTGCAGCGGCGGAGGCCATCGACATCCTGCCGGTGCAGGGCAATGGTGCTGATATCAATACACTGAGGGATGCAGGGCTTGACAAGGCGGACATCTTCATTGCGGTCAGTCCCTCTGACGAACTGAACCTTCTGGCCTGCCTTATCGTAAAGAGCACTTCGGACAAGGTGAAGACCATCGCCAGAGTCCGGAATCCCCTGTATCTGAAGGAGACCCTTTTCCTTCGGAAAAAGCTGGGAATCTCCAGGATCATCAATCCGGAGCTGGCTGCAGCAAGAGAGATCTTCAAGCTCCTGCAGTATCCGGCCTTAAGCAGGATCGATATGTTTGCCGACGGCAGGGTAGCCATCTTCACCCTGGAGCTGGAGGCACATCACAGCCTGACGGGCAGGAGCCTGCAGGACATCGGTTCCGAGACAGGCTACAGCATCCTGGTATGTGCCGTGGAGCGGGATGGAGAGGTGATCATCCCCTCCGGTAACTTTGTCCTCAGGGAGGGAGACGAGATCTCGGTGGTCATTGCCATGTCCGAGCTGAAAAACTTCCTGAAGTCCCTGGGCGCAAGGAGCACACCGGCGAACTCCTGTCTGATCACGGGAGGCGGCACCATTTCCTATTATCTGACGGAGATGCTTCTGAGGAACAAAAAGCAGGTGCGGGTGATCGAGCTGGATCAGAAGCGCTGCGAGGCCCTTTCCGAGACCTTCCCGGAGGCGGAGATCATCCACGGAGACGGAACGGACAAGAGCTTTCTTCTGAAGCAGGGACTGAAATACGTAGACGCCTTCATTCCCCTGACAGGCATCGACGAGGAGAATATCATCAGCGCCACCTTTGCAAAGAACGTTTCAAACGCCAAGGCCATCACCAAGATCAGCAGGACGGACCTGAACGATGTCATGGATGAGCTCCATATCGATTCCGCCGTATTCCCGAAGCTGATCTGTGCGGACAATATTGCCCAGTACGTGAGAGCCCAGTCCAGAGGGGTCGGGGGACACGTGGAGACCCTGTACCGCTATCTGGATAACCGGGTGGAGATCCTGGAGCTGATCGCAAAGGAGGATCCGGCCCTGACGGAGATCCCCCTTTCCCAGCTGGGTAACCGGATCAAGAGCAACCTGATCCTGGCATGCATCATCCGGGAAGGGCAGTTCATCATTCCCTCCGGTAAGGATGTGATCAGGAGGGGCGATTCCGTTGTGGTGGTCACCACCCATAAGGGCATTTCCTCTCTTCACGAGATTTTGATATAAGGAAGGGTAGTGGAATGGAAATCGGTATCGTTCTTTATATTATCGGAGTGGCCCTTCTCATAGAGGGAGGCCTTATGGTGGTCCCAGGCGCCTGTGCTCTGATTTATGGGGAGAGCGTCATGCCCTATGTGCTGACGGCCCTGATCTGTTTCATCATCGGCATTGCCTTTACCAGGAAGAAGCCGGAGAGCGGCTTTCTGTTTTCCAGAGAAGGCTATGTGGCCACGGGACTGACCTGGGTGGCCCTGGCCTTTACGGGGATGCTGCCCTTTTTGTTCAGCGGCGCCTCAGACAGTGTGGTGGACGCGGTGTTTGAGACCATCTCTGGCTACACCACCACAGGCTCCAGTATCTTTACCAGTGTGGAGGACCTGCCAAAGGGGATCCTCATGTGGCGCAGCTTCATGCACTGGATCGGAGGTATGGGGATCCTGGTGTTCATGCTTGCCATCGTTCCCTTTACCGGCGGGACCCAGATGAACATCATGAAGGCGGAAAGCCCGGGCCCCTCCATCTCAAAGATCGTGCCCAGGGCTCAGGACTCCGCAAAGATCCTCTATCAGATCTACGGTGCCATGACCATAGGCCTGATTCTGATCCTGCTGCTTCTGAAAATGCCCCTTTTCGACGCCCTGTGCATCAGCTTCGGCGCTGCGGGCACCGGTGGATTCTCCATCCTGAATACGGGATGTGCGGATTACACCATCCCCCAGCAGGTGGCAATCACCATTGGAATGATCGCCTTCGGCGTCAATTTCAACTTTTATTATTTCCTGCTGATCAAAAAGCTGGGACTGGCCTTTTCCATGGAGGAGGTCAGGGGATATATCCTGATCATCCTTGTGGCCATCGGACTCATCAGTGTGGACCTGGTGTTCAAGGGGATCTATACCTCGGTTCCCATTGCAGTCAAGGACGCGGCCTTCCATGTGGGCTCCATCATCACCACAACGGGCTATGCCACCACAGACTGCAACCTGTGGCCGAACCTGTCCCAGGGGATCCTGATCCTGCTTATGTTTATCGGTGCCTGTGCCGGATCCACCGGAGGCGGCATCAAGGTGTCCAGGATCCTTCTGATGGCCAAGGCCTATAAGCGGGAGCTTTCCATCGCCCTGCATCCCAACATCGTCAAGAAGGTACATATGGACGGAAAGTCCGCCGGAGAGGATGTGCTTCGGAATACAGGGGTCTATATCTTTATTTACTTCGTGATTTTTGCCGTATCGGTACTGATCGTTTCGCTGGATGGTTTTGACTGGACTACTACCTTTACGGCGGTGGCTGCCACCTTCAACAACATCGGACCGGGCTTCGGCGTTGTGGGCACCATGGGTAATTTCTCATCCCTTTCCGACCTGAGCAAGTGGGTCCTCAGCCTGGACATGCTCATCGGAAGACTGGAGATCTTCCCCATCATGCTCCTCTTTGTAAAAAATACATGGAGAAAATTCTGATGTGATCTGATATAATTGAAAGAAAAAGCGAGGAAGAGATATGGATAAAACAAAATTGAAATGGTATGCCAGGAAGAGACTGTGGTGCCGTCTGCCCTGGACCTTTACGAAGTACGGCATGAGTGAGGACCGGATCTTTGTGGAGACGGGAATCCTGAATCTTCATCAGAAGGACGTGCGGCTTTACCGGATCCTGAACATCAGCCTGACCAGAAGCCTGACCCAGCGGATTTTCGGCATGGGGACCATCCATCTGGACAGCAACGATAAGGATCTGGAGTGCTTTGAGTTAAAGAACATCCTGGACAGCGAACATATAAAGGAAATGATCTCCGACGCGGTGGAGGCGGAGCGGAAGAGGAACAAGGTCTCCACCCGGGAATTTATGAGCGGAGACGGAGAGCTGGAGGATGATTCCCTGGAAGATGACATGGAGCATTGATCCCAAAGAAGGATCATAAAAGAAAAGGAAGACGCCTGGAACGCCTTCCTTTTTTGATGAATGAAGCCTCTGAGGGAATCAGGCCTGGTTGGAGGGGCCGGAGCTTCCTTCTTCCTGCCGGAAGCGGCAGGCAAAGTCGATAAAGCGCAGGGCGGCGCTGGTGAGGAGCAGCCGGTCTCCGTAGACCAGATAGAAGGTACGCATCAGGGCGTCCTCCCCCAGGGGACAGGCCAGGAGCCTGCCGTGATTCAGGGCGTTTTTGGCGGCAGACCGGGAGACTACGGAGACTCCAAGGCCGCCGGATACGCTCTCGATGAGGGCTGAGTTACTGTTGATGTAGGCTACGATCTTAAGATCCCGGAGGTTTTTTCCATAGCCTGACAGAAAATGCTCCAGCTCGGTCCTGGTTCCGGAGCTTTCCTCCCGGAGCACGAAGGGCTCCGAAAGGAGCCTGGAAAGGGGATTTTCCTCCTTCAGAAGCTCCTGATAATAAGGGGTATTTGGAAGGATCAGGATCAGCTCGTCGGTAAAGAGGGGCTGGAAGACGCAGCTGGGGTTTTTCGTTCTGGTCCCCACAAGTCCCAGTTCCAGACTTCCCTCCGTGACCCTCCGGATGACATCGATGCTGTCGGAGATATGGAGGCGGAACTGGAGATTGGGCGAAAGCCTGTGGAACTCCCCCAGCATGGCCGGAAGGATGTGGATACCGGGGACGGAGGAGGCGCCGATCTGCAGGATGCCGGAGCGCTCCGCGGAGATCTCATGCAGGGCTTTTTCCCGAAGCTCCAGGATCCTCTGGGCATAGGCAAAGAGCCTGCGGCCGTTTCCGGTCAGCTCAAAGCCCTTTGTGGTGCGGTTGATGAGCCGGACGTGAAGCTCCTGCTCCAGGGCCCGGATATGGGCGCTGACGGTAGGCTGTGAGAGATAAAGCTCCTTTGCGGCCTCGGAAAAGCTCCTGTGCCGGGCAGTGCTGGCAAAGGCCTCCAGTTGTCGGATATCCATGGGATCCTCCTTTTTCGCTGTTTTGCTTTATTATAGTTCACTTATAGAAAAAATCAATAAGTCAATAAGAAAAACGGAGAAAATCAATTTAACTTTTCTATAAATGAGTGCTAGAATAGTGCGGACCAATAAAAATATTTTATTTAAGGGAAGGAAAATGTTATTATGAAAAAGAAATTTTTGACCGGACTGGCAGTGGCATGTGCAGCAGCCATGATGGCAGGCTGCGGATCCGGTGAGACTGCAGAGACAACTACTGCAGCAGCCACCACCGCAGCAGCAGCTGAGGCTTCTGAAAGTGAGGAGACCGAGGCTTCCGAGAGCCAGGAGGCAGCAGAGGCTCCCGAGCTTTCAGGGACCATGAAGGTAGTTGCCACCAGCGAGGATTATGTAACGCTTTTTGATAAGTTCACAGAGGAGACCGGCGTTAAGGTAGAGCTGCTCTCCATGTCCTCCGGTGAGGTGCTTTCCAAGCTTCGGGCAGAGGGCGGCACTCCCTCCGCAGACCTCTGGTTCGGCGGCGGAATCGACGCTTTCATGAGCGCAAAGGAAGACGGCCTTCTGGAGCAGGTGAATTTTGACGCAGCCTCCGAGCTGGCAGACACCTACAAGGATTCCGAGGGATACTGGTACTCCAAGGGTATCACCATCGTAGGCTTCCTGGTAAATCAGGCTCTTACGGAGGAGCTGGGCGTGGAAGTGCCCCAGTCCTGGACAGACCTTCTGAACGAGGGCTACAAGGGTGAGATCATCATGTCCAACCCGGCAGTTTCCGGAACCAACTATGCAGTTGTGAACGCTCTCCTTCAGACCATGGGCGAGGAAGAGGGCTGGAACTACTTCCAGAAGCTCAACGACAACATCGCATACTACGGAAAGCGCGGCTCCGATCCCCTGAACAAGGTGGTTTCCGATGAGTTTGCCATCGGCATCTCCTACATCGACAGAGGTGTTGAGGCTACCATCGATGGCAGCGACATCGCCATCGTATATCCCACCGACGGTATTCCGTGGGTACCGGAAGGCGTTGCAGTATTCAAGAATGCTGAGAACGTAGACGCAGCAAAGTATTTCGTAGAGTGGCTCTTCAGCAACGACGACAACCTTCGTATGCTGGCAGAGATCGACAAGAAGGACGGCCTGAAGCTTGTAAAGCCCTCCATCGAAGGCATCGAGCTTGGCTATGATCCCGCTATCCTGATGGAGGAGGATCTCTCCCTCTTCGGATCAGAGCGTGACGAGGTCCTGGCACAGTTCGAGGATCTGATGGGTGACAAGGCAGCAGATGAATAAGGTGGTTAAAGAACATAACAGCCTGAATATGAACAACGGAAGGAAGGCATCCAAGGATACCTTCCTTCCTGTATTTTCCAGGACTGTGGACGGGACCCTCAGGGTAGTGGTGCTTGCCCTGATCCTGCTGTTCATCCTCTTCCCCATGGTATGCATCGCCCTCCGGAGCTTTGCAGGGCCGGAGGGCCCTACTCTGGGGAATTATGCGGAGGTATTTACAAAATACCGGCAGAACTTTGTAAACAGCATCGTGGTGGGCGTTGCCACGGCGATCCTGTGCACCTTTTTTTCCGTGTGTACGGCACTTTTTATCTATACCAAGACCGGAAAACTGAGACTGGCCCTGATGGCGGTCCTGCTGGTGTCCATGGTGGCACCGCCCTTTGTGTCCTCCCTGGCTTATATCCAGCTTTACGGACGCAGGGGATGGATCACCTACCGGCTTCTGGGACTCAGTCTGAATCCCTATAACGCCCTGGGCGTCATCTGCATGCAGAGCATCTCCTTTGCCCCCATGAACGCCCTGTTCCTCATCGGCATCCTGTCAAAGACCGACAGCGCAAGCCTGCGGGCAGCCAGGGACCTGGGAGCGGATCCGGCTCACGTGCTGCGGGACATGCTGATCCCTTTGATCCGCCCCGGCATCTATGTATCCCTGCTCCTGTCCTTTGTCAGATCCCTGGCGGACTTCGGGACCCCGGTGATCATCGGCGGACGCTTCAGTACCATCGCATCGGAGATCTATCTGAAGATCATCGGCTATGCGGATCTGGAGGACGCATCTGCCATGAACATGTTCCTGCTGCTGCCTTCCATCGGATTCTTTTTCCTTTACAGACATCTGATGACGAAGACCGGCGGAACGGCAGACGCCCAGAGAGGCGGACAGGAGGGCTTCGACCTGAAGCTCCTTCGCTGCGGCGGCACGGGGATCGCCGTTTCCGGAGCAGCCCTGCTGTTCTTTGTCATGATGATCCTGCAGTATGGCTGTATCTTTGTTTCCGGCTTCCTGAAGAGAAAGGCAGGCTCCTACGTATTCACCACGGAGTTTCTGCAGGAGCTCTTCCGTTATGACCTGTCCACCATGGTCCGGAGCGTGGTGTATGCCCTTATCGTGGGCTTTGTGGGGACCTTTTTCGCCATCCTTTTTTCCTACTATACGGAGTGGCGGAAGATGCGGGGCAGGAGCTTCTTTGACTGTCTCGTGACCCTTCCCTACATGCTTCCGGGAACCTGCTTCGGTATCGGATACATCCTGGCCTTTAACAAGGAGCCCCTGGCACTTATGGGCACGGGGATCATCGTCATCGCAAACATGATCTTCAAGCAGCTCCCCACCTCCACCAAGCTTTGTACCGCAGCCCTGTCCCAGATCCCAAGGGCCCAGGAATACGCAGTCAGAGACCTGGGAGGCGGCAGGCTTTCGGTCCTTAAGGATGTGATCCTTCCGGGACTCCGGCCGGCCTTCTTCAGCAGCTTTTCCTACAACTTCTCCACGGCCATGACCACTGCGGGAGCCGTGATCTTCCTGATCAATCCGGGAAAGAAGCTGGCGGTATTCAAGCTCTTCGACGCAGTTTCTTCCGGCGAATATGCCATCGCGTCTCTTATATCGACCCTCATTATCATCATCGTACTGGTGGTGGAGGGCATCATATACATGTTTTCAATGAAAGGGGTAAAAACAAATGTATCTTGAGGTCCAGGGACTGAAAAAGCGTTTTGGAAATAAAAATATCGTAGATGACCTCTCCTTCTCCCTGGACAAGGGAAAGCTGATGTGCATCCTGGGCTCCTCCGGCTGCGGAAAGACCACCACCCTCAACATGATCGGCGGCTTCCTTAAGGCAGACGGCGGACGGATCCTGCTGGATGGCCAGGACATTACGGACATCAGCCCGGAAGAAAGACCGGTCACCACCGTGTTTCAGGCCTATGCCCTGTTCCCCCATATGAGCGTCATGCAGAATGTGGTCTACGGGCTGAAATTCAAGAAGGTCCCGAAGCAGGAAGCGGAGGAAAGGGGCCGCCGCTATCTGGAGATGGTGGGAATGGCGGAGTATGCCGACCGGCCGATCCAGAGCCTTTCCGGAGGCCAGCAGCAGCGTGTGGCCCTGGCCAGAGCCCTGATTACGGAGCCCAAGCTCTGCCTTCTGGACGAGCCCTTTTCCAACCTGGACGCAGGGCTTCGGGAGAAGCTTCGTTTTGAACTGAAGCGCCTGCAGAAGGAACTGGGCATGACCATGCTGTTCGTTACCCACGATCAGGAGGAGGCCATGATCCTGTCGGACAAGATGGCAGTGATGGAAAAGGGCATCTTCGTACAGTGCGACACCCCCTGGAACATCTATCATAACCCGGCTTCTGATTTTGTCCGGGATTTCCTGAAGCTGGACCGCCTGATCTTTCAGGAAGACGGCACCATGCTGAAGCGGATCACAGAGTAAGAGAAAAACATCGGGAAGGAAGGACTGAGTCCATGAGGATACTGAGCATAACGGCACAGAAGCCTGACAGCACCGGCAGCGGCATCTATCTGACGGAGCTTGTGAGGGCCATGGAGGAAATGGGACATCAGCAGGCAGTCATTGCAGGGATCTACCGGGAGGATCGGCCGCTATTTCCTGAGGGGACGGCCTTCTTCCCGGTATACTTTGAATCAGAGGAGCTTCCCTTCCCCATTGCGGGAATGTCGGACGAGATGCCCTACCGCAGTACCCGTTACCGGGATATGACGGAGGACATGGCGGACCGTTTTATGCATGCCTTTGAGCAGAAAGCCCTGGAGGCGGTGGAGGCCTTCCGGCCGGATCTCATCATCTGCCACCATCTTTACCTGATGACGGCAGCCCTCCGCAGGGCTCTTCCAGAGGAGCGGATCTACGGGATCTGCCACAATACGGACCTTCGGCAGATGGTAAAAACAGATCTGAGACGGGACTTCATTGCAGAAAATATCGCGGGGCTTGACCGGATCTTTACCGCCCAGCAGGAGCAAGTGGAGCTTATCCGGGAGCTTTACGGCGTGGAGGAGGAACGGATCCGGGTCATCGGCACCGGCTACAGCCAGGAGCGCTTCTACGACAGAGGACTGCGGAAGCGGGACGGCATTATCAGACTGGTTTTTGCAGGAAAGATCGCAGAAAAGAAGGGGGTCAAGAGCCTGCTGCGGGCCCTTTCGGCCATCAGGCCGGAGCTTGTGGAAAGGATGCAGCTGACCCTTGCAGGCGGTGCGGGAAACAGGGAAGAGTATCAGGAAATCCTGAAGCTTGCGGAGCGCTGCCCCGTAAAGACCGTATTTACCGGAAGACTGGACCAGGATGCCCTGGCAGAGCTCTATTGCGAAAGCGATATCTTCGTTCTGCCGTCCTATTATGACAGCATCCCCCTGACTCTTGTGGAGGCCCTGGCCTGCGGCTGCAGAGCGGTGGTAAGCGAGCTTCCGGGCTTAAAGCCATGGATCCTGGGAAATGTTCCCGGAGCGGACGTGAGCTTTGTAAGGCTTCCGGAGATGGAGCATGCGGACGAGCCAAAAAAAGAGAGCCTGCCGGCCTTTGAAAAAAGGCTTTCGGAGGCTCTCAGGGAAAGCGCTGAGAAGGGCTGTACGGAACAGGCGGATCTTAGCCGGGTGTCCTGGAGGGGACTTGCGGAAAGGATCCTTAACGCCTGAGTCCCTTACGTTCTGAATCGATCACGCCCCCAGCAGGAGGGCGGCGAGCACCAGGACAGCCAGGAACAGAAGGTTCCAGCGGGTGAAGGCCCGGAGGAAGCTGCCGCTGTGTCCCGGGTACTCCTTGGAATAATACTGGTAGGAGATGAGACTTGCCAGGGAAGCCACAAGGGTCCCAAGGCCTCCGAGATTGACGGCGGTCAGAAGGCTGGCATGGTTCTCCGTAAATCCTGACAGAAGGATCGCTGCAGGAACATTGCTGATGACCTGGCTTGCCAGGATGCCGAAGAGAAGCTCCCTTCCCTGCAGGAGAGAGGAGAGGGCCTCCTGGATGAGCTCCACCCGCTTCACATTTCCTACGAAGATAAAGAAAAACAGAAAGGTCAGAAGCAGGAAATAGTCCACGGAGCGAAGCACCTTCCGGTCCAGAAAGAGCATGACTGCAATGAGGACCAGGGTCACGGGCAGGTAGGGCAGTAGCCGGAAGACCACCAGGAAGCAGAGCAGGAAGAGAAGGATGTAGGCCGTAAGCTTTCTGCGGAATCCCGGAACGATCTCGATGGTAGACTTATCCGTCTGGATGGACAGGGTGGTCCGGTCCCTTTTCTCAAGGAGGAGCACTGCCGCCAGCAGGATGCCGGAGAGCAGTACATAGGGCAGGACGGAGCGGGCAAAGCGGAGCATGGACATGCCGGAAAGGGAATAGAGATAGATGTTCTGAGGATTCCCTACAGGAGTTGCCATGCTGCCCAGATTTGCGGCGATGGTCTCCAGCACGATGACCTTAAGGACCCGGTCTTCCTGCCGGATCAGGCGGTAGATCAGGACCGTAAAGGGAATGAAGGTGATGAGGGCCACGTCGTTTGTAATGAGCATGGAGCTGAAAAAGCACAGGAATACCAGAAGCAGAGCCAGGCTCTTTAAGCTTCCGGCCCTTTTCAGCAGGACATAGCCCAGCATGGAGAAGACTCCGATGGACTGGAAGCCTGCCACCACCGTCATCAGGCAGAAGATGAGGCAGAGGGTCCTGTAATCCGGATAATTGATATAAGCGGCGTCAGGCCGCACAAAGAGAGCGGAGATCAGTGCGCAGAGGGCTGCGGCACAGAAGACCGGCTCTTTTTTTATGAATGCAGTGAGTTTATGAGAACTGTTCATGATACCTCTTCCTTTCAGATCTTTCCTATCATATACCAAAGGGAACTTTGCTACAATGCTGTTTTTTGTATTTTCTCAGAACCTGAAATTTTTCGGAAATCCACAGAAAAATACTATGATTTTTGTGAATCTTTCATGAAGCTGCAGTGGTATAATAAATACCGTAAAAAGAATATGGATACTTACCAGACCTCTTTGCAGGAATGTGAAGTTGAAGGCCGCTAAGCAATCTGAGTCAGTTTAAGGAGGAAAAGACAAATGACTACTTTAAAAGCTGAGAGAAGAGACATGGCCGTAAAGGCGAAAAAGCTTAGACGGGAAGGATACGTAACAGGAAGCGTATTCGGACGGGAACTGAAGGAGTCCCTGCCCATCAGGTTCTCAAAGAAGGATGCGGACCGCCTGATGAAGACAAGCGGAAAGGGCAGCAGGATCATGCTGGAGGTCGATGGACAGCAGTATAACGTACTGATCAAGGAGATCGATTTTGACGCTCTGAAGAGACAGATCAACGAGATCGATTTTCAGGCACTGGTTCAGAACGAGATGGTAAACTCCGTAGCGGAGATCCTGCTTCTGAATCATGACAAGGTACAGGAGGGTGTTCTGGAGCAGCATCTGGAGGAGATCTCTTACCGGGCACTGCCCGCTTCCCTGGTGGAGAAGATCGAAATCGATGTGGGAGGCATGCACGTTGGAGACGCCATCCATGTAAAGGATCTGGCCATAGCAGCAGATAAGAACGTCCATCTGCTTACGGATCCGGAGGAGATCGTCGTATCCGTTGCCGCCGTTCACAATGTGGACCTTGGAGAGACGGAGACGGGAGAGGAAGCCGGAGAGGCTGCGGAAGCCCAGTCATAAAAGCACCGGACAGCAAAGTGATATAAGTGATTCTTTGGAATAGCCATTCCCACTGGTTATTATAACGAAGGATATCATCCGGACACATCATAATTTATATAAAAACGACAAGTTGTTTGCGGAAAAACGTTGACAGCTTGTCGTTTTTGTTGTATAAGTAAGTTACGATATATAACGTTATATGATGACATTGTTTCATCCGGAGAAACAATAGTGTGTCTTCAACAAACATTTTGAAAGTCAACAGGAGGCTTGAATCTTATGAAAAACGAAATCGTTGCACAGATCGAAGCGGCCGTCAAGGCAGTGGCAGGAAAGAAAGTCAATCACTTCTATTTTGTAGCCTGCGGCGGCTCCCAGGCATTCATGATGCCGGCACAGTTCATGTTCGACCGTGAGATCGAGATCCCGGCAAGCATCTATACCTCCAATCAGTTTGTGCATATGGAGCCCAAGGCTCTGAACGAGAATTCCGTTGTGATCACCTGCTCTCATTCCGGAAATACACCGGAGACCGTAAAGGCAACTGAGGTTGCAAGAGAGAAGGGCGCTGTTACCATCGCACTTTCACACCTTGTGGATTCTCCTCTCTGGAAGGCTGCAGAGTTCCCGATCTACTATGACTGGGGCCAGGAAGCTGATACCTCCGATCTGAACAAGGCAGTTCTGTACTCCCTGCTGTTCAAGATTCTCAACATCGTTAATCCCTGTGAGAAGTATGAGAAGGGCCTTGAGGCCATCAATCATCTCCAGGAGGCTACCGACAAGGTAAAGGCCCAGTACGCAGACTTTGCAAAGGAATGGGGAAAGAGCTATAAGAGAGAGCCGCTGATCTACACCATGGGCAGCGGTGCCTGCTACGGCGAGTGCTATTCCTATGCCATCTGCCTGATGATGGAGATGCAGTGGATCCACTCCAGCTGCATCCATTCCGGCGAGTATTTCCACGGACCCTTCGAGGTAACGGACTTCGACGTTCCCTTCATCATCGTAAAGGGTGTTGGCTCCACCAGATATCTGGATGAGAGAGCATACAACTTCTGCAAGAAGTACTCCCAGAGGATCGCTCTCATTGATGCAGCAGACTTCGACTGGTGCGGAATCGATGAGTCCGTCAGAGAGTACTATGCTCCGCTTCTGGTAGGCGCTGTTCTCAGAAGCATGGCTGATGCCATCGCTTACGAGAGAGGTCATGACCTGGGCGTCCGCAGATACATGTGGAAGATGGAATACTAATCAATGACCGCAACCGCAGGTCATGAAAACTGAATAGGGCTTAAAGGCACAGCTTGGAACACAGATGTGTTTCAAGCTGTAGCCATAGAAAGCCATATGTTTTGAACTGCCGCGGGAGGCGGCAGGAAAGGGGTAAATTATGAAATTAAGAAAGCTTAGCATTCTGGCGCTGGCTTCCATGACGGCACTGGCGCTCTACGGCTGTGGCGGCGGCGACACGGCATCTGCAGATAACAACGGCGGAGCAGAGGGAGATCAGATCGAGATCAACTTCTTCCACAGATGGCCCAATGATCCGAAGAACGCCATGTTCAAGGAACTCATTGCAAAATATGAGGAGGAAAATCCCAACGTAAAGATCAACATGGACTGCATCCTGAACGATCAGTACAAGGAGAAGATCCGTATGATCGTTTCTACCGATGAAGTGCCGGATATCTTCTCATCCTGGTCCGGAACCTTCGCTCAGGAGATGATCGATTCCGGAAACGTTCTGGATCTTACCTCCACCTTTGAGGAGGATCCGGAGTGGAGCGACACCATTGCAGATGTCAGCGTAGGACCCTTCACCTTCGACGGAAAGATCATGGCGATTCCGTGGTCTCAGGACGGTAAGGCATTCTTCTACAACAAGCGGATCTTCGAGGAGAACAACCTGGAGGTTCCCACCACCTGGAATGAGTTCATCGACGTGCTGGACAAGCTGAAGGCTGCCGGCTATGAGAACCCCATCGCAGAAGGCCTTAAGGACCAGTGGGCGATCCTTCATTACCTTGGAACCATGAACCAGAGAATGGTAGATCCGGAAGTTCTGGCAGCAGACTATGATCCGGCCACCGGCGAATTCACGGATCCGGCATACGTAGATGTGCTGGAGAAGTGGCAGCAGCTCACCTCCTACATGGGAGAGGTTGCAACCGCCATCGACCACGAGACTGCAAGAAACACCTATTTCGCTACCGAGGAATCCCCCATCATGTATCTGCAGTTTGCGGAGATCTCTCTGATGACGGATACCGTAAACTTTGATTACGGCTACTTCAACTTCCCGGCATTCGAGGAAGGAAAGGGTGATCCCAAGGCTCTGACCGGTGCTCCCGAGGGCTTCATGGTTTCCAACAAGGCAGAGCATCCGGAAGAGTGCATCAAGTTCCTGAAGTGGCTTGTAAGCCCCGAAGGCGGTGCAGTTGATCTGACGGTAAAGGGCGGTGACCTGACCTGCGTTAACGGCGCTCTGACCGAGGAAAATGCACTTCCCGCACAGATCGAGGCTCTGGAAACCATCAATGAAGCAAGTCAGATGGCACCCTGGTTCGATAATGCCTGCGACGCTTCCATCTACACCGTATTCGGTCAGGGAGCTTCCGCAATCGCAACCGGCGACATGACTCCTGAGGATGCCATGGCAGACGTTCAGGCCGCTGCAGCGGATCTGCGTGCAAAGCAGTAACGAAAAAGCCTGCTTAACAGCAGGCTTTGCACAGAATGGAGGATATTATGACTCAAAAACGTAACAGGGAGGCCTTCCTCTATATCCTTCCGTGCCTGGTGGTATTGGGATTTTTCGTATACTATCCGCTGGTCATGAATCTGATCTACAGCTTTCAGTCCTTCGGAATGTCCGATACCACAAGAGATTTTGTAGGCCTCGCCAATTTCAAGAAGCTGTTCTCAGACGAGATCATTCTCACCAGTCTGAAGAACAACGTACTTTATGCGGTGATCTCCGTCATTATCCAGGTCGGCTTCGGCCTGGTGCTGGCGGCGGTGCTGGAGGACCGGGTATTCCAGAAGGTTTCCCCCTTCTTCAGGACCACTTACTTTATACCGACTCTGCTGTCCATGACAGTTGTCTGCCTGCTGTTTGAGTTCGTTTACAACCCCCAGATGGGTCTTCTCAACAGCTTCCTGGAGCTGATCGGACTGGATGGCCTTACAAATGTATGGCTTGGCAAAAGCTCCATTGCCATGTATGCTGTAATAGCCGTATCCCAGTGGCAGAGTACCGGTTATGTAACGATGCTGTTTATCGTGGCGATCCAGAAGATCCCCAGAGACCTGTATGAGGCGGCGGAGATGGACGGAGCCGGCAAGATCCGCCAGTTCTTCAGCATTACCGTTCCTCAGGTTAAGCAGATGTTCTTCGTTACCATGGTCATTACGGTGGTAGGTGCCTTTACCGTATTCAACGAGCCCTACATCCTGACCAGCGGCGGACCCGGAACCTCTACCATGACCCTGGCCCTTCATATGTACCAGACAGGTGTCGTAAAGAATGATATGGGCTACGCTTCCACCATTGCCCTTCTGATCTTTGTGATCACGGCAGTGCTTTCCAGCATCCAGTTCATAACCATCGGCGGAAAGGAGGACAAGGAATAATGGCAAGAACACATTCCAGAAGAAACCGGATGAATGCCGGTGAATATATCTGGCTGGCGATTCTCATCGTACTGGCGGTTCTGATCATCTATCCCATGTTCTGGATCGTGATGTCCTCCTTCAAGGATTACAACGGCATCTTCAAGGATGTCTGGGGCCTTCCCACGGAATGGCTCTTTGAAAACTACAAGACCGCCTGGGACAGAGGTATTTCCAATTACTTCATCAACTCGGTGATCGTCAGTGCCGGAACCATTTTCGGCGTAGTACTCCTTACCACCTTCGCAGCCTTCGGTATCTGTCAGATGAAGAGCCGCCTGGCGGACATCTGCTTTCTGGCCATCCTTGGCGGACTGCTGCTGTCCCCTCAGGTATGTCTGATGCCCCTTTACATGCTGCTGAAGAATCTGGGCCTGAAGGATACTTATTTTGCACTGATCTTCCCTTATATCGCATTCCGCATACCGGTTTCCGTTATGCTGATCCGGTCCTTCTTTATCGGAATCCCCAAGGATCTGGAGGAGTCAGCCATCATTGACGGTGCATCCTTCTTCCAGATCTACAGGAAGATCTACCTGCCTCTTTCAAAGCCCATTATCTCAACGGTCATCATCATGACGGCTTACTATTCCTGGAATGAATTCGTGTTTGCCACCATGTTTATCGACTCTTCCGAGCGGCAGACCATTCCTGTAGGACTGATGGTATTCTCAGACGGACTTATGACCAACTGGGGCGTTGTTATGGCCGGTATGGTAATTGCCTGCCTGCCGATCTGCATCCTGTTTATCCTGATGCAGAAGAGCTTCATCCGCGGTATCACCGCAGGAAGCGTCAAGGGCTAAAGAGCCCGGGGTAAACCCAGTATATCAATGAACGGAAAGGATTGAACGCAATGAAACTGATTGCTGTCGGCGACAATGTGACGGACTGCTATGTGGACGAGGGAGTGTACTTCCCCGGCGGCAACGCGGTAAATGTAGCTGTAAACTGCAAACGGAACGGAGCGGAAAGGGTGGCATATATCGGCGTCTTCGGAGACGATGAGAATGCCGACTGGATCCGCAGTTGTCTTACGGAGGAAGGGGTCGGATACGAGAGGTCCAGAAAAGTTTATGGACATTCCGGCCAGCCTCAGGTATACTTAAAAGACGGAGACAGAGTTTTCGGACCGGGACCCAGGGACAGCTGCCAGCACCTTTTCAGCATCCGGATCGTCCCGGAGGACATTGAACTGATCAGACAGTTCGATGTCTGCCATACCAGCTGCTACTCCAACATCGAGTACGAGCTTCCGGCCTTATCAGAGGCCTGCAAGGTCAGCTTTGACTTTTCCGATAAGCGGGATGAAGCATATCTCAGAAGGGTGTGCCCCTATGTGACCTATGCCTTCTTCTCGGGAGCAGACCTTTCAGAGGAAGCGGTAAAGGCTCTGATGGAGCAGGCTCACGGATACGGAGCTTCTATCGTTGGAGTGACCAGGGGCAAGGAGGGCGCCATCTTCTATGACGGAAAGGCCTTTTACCGTCAGGGGATCGTAAAAGTGGACGCCATCGATACCATGGGAGCAGGGGACAGCTTTATTGCCGGTTTTCTCACCAGATACACGGATACCGGTGATATGGAGGCTTCTCTTCGCTATGCAGCGGAGCGTTCCGCAAAAACCTGTACGGAGCGGGGAGGATTTGGACATCCCCATCCGCTCAGATAAAGGACGTAAAAACGGATCAGAGGATAACTGGGGGTGCAGACTTCGGTTATCCTCTTTTTTATAGGATATTTCAGGAAAGGACAGGAGCATATGTCGGATTTTTCAGCGGACTATCACATTCATTCCTCCGTATCCCCCGATTCCAAAGAAAGCTACGAAGGGATCTTTCAAGCGGCGGAGGAACGGGGACTTTCGGAGATCATGATCACGGAACATTACGAGTTTTTCCCCCGGGATTACCACAGCCGCTTCTTTGGGGAAGGATACATGGAGGATTATGAGAAACGCTTCCGGGAGGCTGTGGCAAAGTATCGGGGAAGCTTAAGGATCGGTTTCGGCATCGAGTTCGGCCAGTCCAACGAGGACCCGGAAAAGGCAGAGAAGATCCTGGAAGCCTTTGACTTCGACTATGTGATCGGCTCCTGTCACAAAATTGACAACATCGATTTATCGCAGTATGATTATAAAATAATCGACAAAGAGGCGCTCCTGGACCGCTATCTGAAGGAACTTTACCGGATCGCGGAGGCGGGACTGTATGACTGCCTCGGACATCTGGACCTGCCGAAGCGCTATGCAAAAAGGCAGGGGCTGGAGCTTGCAATTTCCCCGGAGGACGAACGGCTGGAGCGGATCCTCCGCTGTGTGATCCGTCAGGGAAAGGGCATTGAAATCAATACCTCAGGGATGCGGCAGGGGCTTTCGGAATGTCTTCCCTCCCCTGGCATCCTGAAAAAATATGCAGCCCTGGGAGGCCGTATCGTGACTGTGGGCTCCGACGCCCACAGGGCAGTGGACGTGGCGGCGGACCTGGAGACTGCAAAAAGCTATATGAGAACGGCAGGACTTGAATACATAACTTGCTATAGAAACAGAAAGCCGGAAATGATCATGCTGTAACAGGTCAGGGAGACCTGAATCTAAAGAAACGGAGTAAGTTATGCTGGAACAGAACACCATGAAGCCGCTGTACGAACAGCTGATGGATGCCATCCGGGAGGATATCCGGAAACAGGTCTATAAGCCGGGGGACAAGCTTCCTACGGAGACGGAGCTGGAGAATATCTACAGCGTGAGCCGGATCACGGTCCGCAGGGCCGTAAAGGAGCTCTGCGATGAAAATATCCTGATCAAGAAGCAGGGAAAGGGGACCTTTGTGTTAAATCGGGAGATCCGTTCCCATCTGGAAGGGATCGGAGGATTCCATGATGCCCTGGGGGGCATGCAGCGGGCCTCCACAGAGCTTTTATCCATCGATGAGGTGGAGGCAGGACAGGAGTTTGGAGACTACCTTTCCATGCCGGCTTCCTACTCCATCATCCGGATCCGCAGGGTCCTGTCCGCAGACGGTGCGCCGGTGATGCTGGATACCTGCTACCTTCCCGCCTTCCGTTATCCGGGGATCCGCCAGCGCCTTACGGGCAATTTTTCCGTCTATGGGATCCTTCGGGAGGAATACGGCATCAAGATGACCACGGCGGAGAAGGTCCTGAAGGTTCGCCGTGCCAATGGAGAGGAGCAGCTGCTTCTGAACTGCGGGGAAGGAGATCCGGTATTTGATATCTTCAAGATCGTCTACGACGAAAACAAGATCCCGGTGCATGTATCCATCAGTATCATGAACGGAGAGAACACCTCCTATATCATATCCACGGATAACCGGAATCATCTGAAGATCAAAAACCGAAAGAAAAAGGTAAATGAGCTGATCGAACAGCCTTAAGTCCCGGGAAGGGACGGCGGGGGCCCTGAAAGGGGCCCCTTTCTGATGCCTGCCGGAGGCAGCCGGCAGTCCGCCGGCAGCTGCGGATTTTCCGTATGGAAAAAGCAGGCCTTCTATGATATAATACCGGCAGATATATTTTACGGCAGGGAGGAAGGCATGGAAAAACACAGACGAGTGATGCTGAAGCTTTCCGGGGAAGCACTGGCCGGGGAGAAGCATACGGGCTTTTCCGAGGAGACGGTAACGGCAGTGGCCCGGGAGGTAAAGGAGGCCTACGATAAGGGTGTGGAGATCGCCATTGTCATTGGCGGCGGCAACTTCTGGAGAGGCAGGAGCAGCAAGGCCTTTGACCGGGTAAAGGCAGACCAGATCGGTATGCTGGCCACGGTGATGAACTGTATCTATGTCTCCGAGATCTTCCGGAACAACGGGATGAAGACGAAGATCTTCAGTGCCTTTGAGATCCCGGGCATTGCGCCGGTCTTCGAGAAGGATGCGGTGATGGAAGCTCTGGAGACAGGCCACGTGGTATTCTTTGCAGGAGGCACCGGACACCCCTATTTCAGCACGGACAGCGGTATCGCTTTAAGAGCCATCGAGATCGGGGCGGACAGTATCCTGCTGGCAAAGGCAGTGGATGGAGTCTATGACAGTGATCCCGCAAAGAACCCCCAGGCAAAGAAGTACGACTGCCTGAGCATCCGGGAAGTAGTGGAGAAAAAACTGCAGGTAATCGACCTTACCGCCAGCATCCTGTGCATGGAAAACCATATGCCTCTTGCGGTATTTTCCCTGAATAAGCCGGGCGCCATTGCAGACGCTCTGAAGGGAAAGATCGACGGGACCATCATTACAGCTGACGAATAATATAATGAAAAGGGAGTAGAAGAGCTATGACGGACGAGCTGAAGAAATTTGAAGAGAAGATGAAGAAGTCTTATGATAACCTCTGCGAGGAGTTTGCAGGGATCCGGGCAGGCAGGGCGAACCCCCATGTTCTGGATAAGATCAAAGTGGACTATTACGGGACCCTCACACCCCTCCAGCAGGTGGGCAACATCTCCGTTCCGGAGGCCCGCATTATCCTGATCCAGCCCTGGGAGAAGGGAATGATCAAGGAGATCGAAAAGGCCATCAACATGTCTGACCTGGGGATCAACCCAACCTCAGACGGAAGCTCTGTAAGGCTTGTATTCCCGGAGCTCAATGAGGAGAGACGTAAGGAGCTGGCAAAGCAGATCAAGAAGTACGGCGAGGAGGCCAAGGTGGCTGTCCGCAATATCAGAAGAGACGCCAACGACGCCGTAAAGAAGATGGAGAAGGCCGGCGAGATGACGGAAGACGACGTAAAGGCTGCGGATAAGGATATCCAGAAGATGACGGACAACATGATCCAGGAGATCGACAAGGCTGTTGAAGCCAAGACAAAGGATATCATGACGGTATAAATGCCGGATCGGTGATGAGCAGTAGAGGGACAGTATGAAAGGCGCAGTTTCTGCGCCTTGTCCGTTTATGCTCATCACATTTTTTAAGGAAACCGGAAAGGGAGGAAACAGAAGCATGGCAGAGGAGATCAAGGCTGGGGCAGTCCCCGCACATGTGGCCATCATCATGGACGGAAACGGACGCTGGGCAAAAAAGAAAGGGATGCCCAGGACCTTCGGACATAAGCAGGGCTGTAAGGTGGTGGAGCAGACGGTTGAGGATGCCGCAAGACTGGGCATCCGCTATCTGACCGTCTATGCCTTTTCCACGGAGAACTGGAAGCGCTCCGAAGAGGAAGTGGGGGCCCTGATGCAGCTTTTCCGCTACTATATGGTCCGGCTCCTGCAGGTGGCGGTGAAGAACAACGTCCGGGTCCGGATGATCGGAGACCGGAGGCGCTTCCCTGCAGACATCATAGCCGGCATCGACCGTCTGGAGCAGGAGACAAAGGACGCCACGGGCATGACCTTTGTCATCGCCGTCAACTACGGCGGCAGGGATGAGATCCGAAGAGCCGCCATCCGCTACGGAGAGGATATCAGGGCAGGTAAGGCGCAGGCGGGAGAGTCCCTTACGGAGCAGGACTTTTCCGCATACCTGGATACAGCGGGCATGCCGGATCCGGACCTTCTGATCCGCACCTCCGGAGAGCTGCGCCTCAGCAATTTCCTGCTGTGGCAGTGCGCCTACTCGGAGATCGTGATCACGGATGTTCTGTGGCCGGACTTCAATAAAGAGGAGCTTCTTAAGGCCATCGATATCTACAATCACAGAAACAGAAGATACGGAGGTGTCTGATGTTCTGGAAACGACTTTTCAGCGGCATCGTCCTGGTGATCCTGGCAGTGATCCTGGTGGGACTGGGAGGCGTGCCCCTTCTTCTGGCAACGGCCCTGATCTCCCTGGTGGGGCAGTTTGAGCTTTACCGGGCCCTGTCCATCGATCATAAGTCCATAGCCGCCATCGGATATGCCTCCACGGTGATCTACTATCTGCTGGTGCTCTTTGAGGGACGGGCCTATATGACCACCATGATCGTGGGGACCCTCATGGTCTTCATGGCGGCCTATGTGGCTACCTTCCCGGAGTACAAGACGGAGGAGATCACAGCGGCGTTTTTCGGCGTCTGCTATGTGTCGGTGATGATGAGCTACCTCTACCTGACCAGGCAGCTTGCAGACGGCAGGTTCCTGGTATGGCTGATCTTCCTGAGCTCCTGGGGCTGCGACACCCTGGCCTACTGTGCAGGCATGCTCTTCGGACGCCATCGGATGGTGCCGAAGCTGAGCCCCAAAAAGACCTGGGAGGGAGCGGCTGGAGGCGTGATCGGCGCCTCCCTGCTGGGCTTTCTTTTCGGCCATATCTTTGCTGCCTCCATGGAGGAGATCAGCGGAGCTGCCTTTGTATGCGCCTTTGCCTGCGGCATCGGAGCCCTGATCTCCATGATCGGGGACCTGGCGGCCTCAGCCATCAAGCGCAATCACAATATCAAGGACTACGGCAATCTGATACCGGGTCACGGAGGGATCCTGGACCGCTTTGATTCCCTTCTGTTTACGGCCCCGGCGATCTATTATGCGATCCAGTTTATGAATGAGGTTTGGCATTGATGAAACAGAGATTATCGATCCTGGGAAGCACCGGTTCCATCGGTACCCAGACGCTGGAGCTGGTAAGGCTCTCGTCAGAGCTTTCCGTGGCCGCCCTTGCGGCCCGCTCCAATATAAAGCTGCTTATGGAGCAGATCCTGGAATTCAGGCCGGGGCTTGTATGCCTCTATGAGGAAGATAAGGCAGAGGCCCTCAGGCAGCAGCTGAAGGAAAGGGCAGAGGATCAGGAAACCCCGGAGGAGCTTCGGGCTTATCTGCGGGACCTTCCCGTATTAAGGGGCATGGAGGGCCTCATGAAGGCGGCAGCCTGTCCGGAGGCGGACACCACGGTGGTGGCGGTAGTGGGGATGATCGGCATCAGACCCACCATTGCGGCCATAGAGGCCCGCAAGAAGATCGCCCTTGCCAACAAGGAGACCCTGGTCTGTGCCGGCCATATCATCATGTCCATGGTCCGGGAATACGGGGTGACCTTAACCCCCGTGGACTCCGAGCACAGTGCCATCTTCCAGTGCCTTCAGGGAGAAGAAAAGGGCTCCGTGGAGAAGCTCCTTCTGACGGCCTCCGGAGGACCCTTCCGGGGATACCGTCTGGAGCAGCTGCGGGATATCAGGCCCAAGGACGCCCTGAAGCATCCCAACTGGAGCATGGGAGCAAAGATCACAATCGATTCCTCCACAATGATCAACAAGGCTCTGGAGGTCATGGAGGCCCACTGGCTCTTTGACGTCCCCATGGAGGATATCGAAGTGGTCATCCAGCCCCAGTCCGTGATCCACAGCATGGTACAGTTTCAGGACGGGGCGGTGAAGGCCCAGCTGGGAGTCCCCAGCATGCTGATCCCCATCGAATATGCCCTTTTCGCGCCGGAGCGGATCCCCCTTCCTCCGGAAGAAAAGCTGGATTTCAGGAGCCTTACGAAGCTGGACTTCTCCATTCCGGATCCGGAGGTGTTCCGGGGACTGGCCCTGGGGATCCAGGCCGGAAAACGGGGCGGCACCATGCCTACGGTGTTCAATGCAGCCAATGAAGAGGCTGTGGCGGCCTTCCTTCAGGAACGGATCGCCTATCTGGACATCCCGGCGGGGATCGAGGCTGCTATGGAGGCCCATGAGGTGAAGGAGGATCCCTCTCTGGAGGAGATCCTTGAGACGGAAGCCTGGGCCCGGGCATTTATCCGGGATCGCTTCGGGCTTTCCGAAGAAACAAAGGCGAAGAAGCTGGAGGACACTACTTGTTAAGCTTGATCATATCCATTATTGCCCTTGGATTCATCATATTTTTTCATGAGCTGGGACATTTTCTCCTGGCAAAGGCCTGCGGCGTAGGGGTGGTGGAGTTTTCCCTGGGAATGGGACCGAGGCTTCTGACCCTGGTGCGGGGAAATACCCGCTATTCCCTGAAGGCCCTGCCCTTCGGCGGCTCCTGCATGATGGTGGGAGAGGACCCGGAGATGACAGGGGAGGAGGAAGGAGAGACCTCGTCTGGCCATATCGAACTGGACGGAAGAGTCTACAGGAAGGAGAGCTCCTTCCTGGAGAAACCTGCCTGGAAGCGCTTTCTCATCATTGCTGCAGGACCGGTCTTCAACTTTATCCTGGCCTTCCTCCTGTCTCTGGTGATCACCCAGCAGGCAGGGGTAGACCGGCCGGTGATCCTGTCCGTGGAGGAAGGAATGCCGGCGGCCCAGACGGAGATCCAACCGGGGGATACGGTCCTGGCCTTAAACGGGGAGAAGATCACGGTCTACCGGGACATCCAGATGTTCCTTCTGATGCACCAGCAGGAGATCGCAGAGGGAATGCCAGTCTCCATCACCTACGCCCATGAAGACGGTACCAAAAGAACGGAAACCATCCTGCCGGCTTACGCCGAGGATACGGGCTCCTATCGTATGGGCCTTGTATTCAGCGGAAGCTATCAGCCGGTAACGGGGGCGGGAGAGCTTCTGCGGTACAGCGCCTATAACGTGGAGTTCTGCATCAGATCTACTGTAAGTTCCCTGGAGCTTTTGTTTACGGGAAGGGTTCACAAGGACGATGTGATGGGACCGGTACGCATGGTGGCGGTGATGGACGATACGGTGGAGACGGCCTCACAGTACGGACTCTGGTCCATGGCCATGAGCCTTATGAATCTGGCCCTTCTGATCTCAGCCTCTCTTGGAGCCATGAACCTGCTGCCCATACCGGCCTTAGACGGCGGACAGCTCCTCTTCATCCTCATCGAGATGATCTGCAGGAGGCCCCTGCCCAGGGAATGGATCGGAAGGATCAATATGGCGGGAATGCTGTTCCTTCTGGGACTGATGTTCCTGATCCTGTTCAATGATATCAGCTTTATGCTGCGATAAAGAAAGACGGAGGAAAAACATGGAACGGATGAAGACCAGAGAGGTAAAGATCGGTGGCGTTACCATAGGGGGAAATAACCCAATTGCCATTCAGTCCATGTGCAATACGAAAACCACGGATGTGGAGGCCACGGTGGCCCAGATCCGGAGACTGACGGAGGCGGGCTGCGACATCGTGCGGGTGGCGGTGCCGGATGAGGCTTCGGCAGAGGCCATCGGGGAGATCAGAAGACAGATCACCATCCCCCTTGTGGCAGACATCCATTTTAATTATAAGCTTGCCATTGCCGCCATGGAAAGGGGCGTGGACAAGATCCGCATAAACCCGGGAAATATCGGCGGCAGGGAAAACCTGCAGCAGGTGGTGGAGGCGGCAGCCGGAAGGAACGTCCCCATCCGGGTGGGAGTAAACTCCGGTTCCCTGGAAAAGGAGATCCTGGAGGCCCATGGGGGCCACGTAACGGCAGAGGGACTGGTGGAGTCAGCCCTTCAGAAGGCGGCCATGATCCAGGAGATGGACTATCACAATCTGGTGATCAGCATCAAATCCTCAGACGTCATGATGTGCGTAAGGGCCCATGAGCTGATCCGGGAGCGGACGGACATCCCCCTTCATGTGGGGATCACGGAGGCTGGAACGGTCTGGGCCGGAAACATCAAGTCCTCCGTGGGACTGGGGATCATCCTTCATGAGGGAATCGGAGATACCATACGGGTATCCCTGACGGGAGACCCGGTGGAGGAGATCCGCACGGCAAAGCAGATCCTTAAGACCCTGGGCCTCAGAAAGGGAGGCATCGAGGTGGTGAGCTGCCCCACCTGCGGCAGGACCAGCATCGATCTGATCGGACTGGCGGATCAGGTAACGGAGCTCTGCAGCCGGAGGGAGTACGAAGGACTCTCCATGAAGGTGGCCTGCATGGGCTGTGTGGTAAACGGCCCCGGAGAGGCCAGAGAGGCGGAGCTTGGGATCTGCGGCGGAAAGGGAGAAGGCCTTATCATCCGCAGAGGAGAGATATTGCGAAAGGTACCGGAGGCAGAACTGCTTTCGGAGTTTAAAAAGGAGCTGGACCGTTATCTATGAGCAGCAGCTTTTCAGAAGTCTTTGAAAAACTGAATATCAGCCCTGAACATATGGGACTGCTTTCCGGAGCACAGGTGATCAAGATCGTCATGACTTCGGACCGGCGGTCCCTTACCATCTATGTACGCTCGGAGCAGTTCCTGCCCCGGGAGACGGTGACGGAGGCAGAGGCCGCCATCCGGGAGAAGATCTTCGACAACAAGGATATCAACGTTACCCTGATCGACACGGTGCCCCACGGGGATCAGAGGCCGAAGCAGGAAAAGGGAAGCACTGCTTCAGGGCAGCAGGACCGGGGAAAGAATCACTCCGCTCCAAAGCCAGGACAGCAGGGATACAAAAAGACCGTCAACCAGTGGACCCCGAAGCAGGACAAAAAGTCCGACAACCCGGATGTGGTATACGGCTATGATTTTACGGGAGAGCCCCTTAAGATCAAGACCCTGGAAGAGGGCATGGGAGGCGTGGTCATTACCGGCTTCATCTTCGGCACGGAGCTGGTGAAGACCAGAAACGGCAAGTACATCATCAAATTCAACATATCCGATAAGACGGACTCCATCTCCTGCCGGCTTTTCTGTGAGGAAAATGAGGCGGAGGAGCTTTCCGGCGTCTTAAAGCCAGGCAAGTGGTTTGCCATTAACGGAGAGGTGACGCCCCCCGACGGCCGCTTCAATACGGAGCTCAGCATCGGCCGCATCAAGGGGATCAAAAAATGGAAGGACACGGCGGAGGCCCGGATGGACCGGATGCCGGAGGGAGAAAAGCGCATCGAGCTGCACCTTCATACCAAGATGAGCGATATGGACGGCGTGGGAGATGTGGGAGAATATATCCGCAGAGCAGCAGAGTGGGGCTGGGAGGCCCTGGCGATCACGGATCACAACAGCGTACAGGTATTTCCCACGGCCTTTCACTCCATTCCCAAGGGCAGTAAGCTCCGGCTTTTGCTGGGAGTGGAGGGGCGCCTTGTGGACGATGAGCAGAAGTGCGTCATCCGGCCGGAAGGCCAGAGCCTTTCCGGCAGATTCGTGGTCTTCGATATCGAGACCACGGGATTTTCACCCCTGAAAAACAAGATCATCGAGATCGGCGCCGTCAAGATCGAAAACGGACGCATCATAGACCGCTTCTCCCAGTTCGTGGATCCGGAGGAGTCCATTCCCTATGACATCCAGAAGCTTACCAGCATCACGGACGGAGACGTGAGGGGACAGGGTACCTATGAGAAATGGATCCCCGCCTTCCTGGACTTCTGCGGGGATGCGGTGATCGTGGCCCACAACGCCCGCTTTGATACGGGCTTCATCGGGCATTTTGCAGGGCTCCTGGGAAAGCCCTATGCCCCCACCATCATCGACACGGTGGGCCTGTCCCGGATGCTCCTGCCGAACCTGAACCGCTTCAAGCTGGACACGGTGGCAAAGGAGCTGGGGATCTCCCTGGAGAACCACCACAGAGCCGTGGACGATGCGGAGGCCACGGCGGGGATCTTCTTAAAGCTTTGCGAGCTTCTGAAGAAACGGGGAATCGAGGATATGGATCGGCTTTATCAGGCGGAGGAGATCGATGAGAATACTATAAAGAAGCTTCCCACAAAGCATGTGACGATCTTCGCCAAGAACGATCTTGGCCGTACCAATATGTACCGGCTCCTGTCGGCGGCCCACGTGGATTACTTCCATGGCCAGGCCCGTATGCCAAAGAGCCTTCTCAGAGAGCTTCGGGACGGACTCCTCATCGGCTCCGGCTGCCAGAACGGCGAGCTCTATGACGCGCTGCTGCGGGGGGTATCCGACGAGGAGGCCCGGGAAATTGCAGCCTTTTACGACTACCTGGAGGTCCTGCCTCCGGAAAACCTGATGTATATGACCCTGGACGAGAAGTCCACGGTGAAGAACCGGGAGGATATCGTGGAGATCAATTCCCGGATCATAAAGCTGGGAGAGGAGCTGGGAAAACCGGTCTGCGCTGTGGGCGACGTGCATTTCCCGGAGAAAAGCGACGCCATTTACCGGCAGATCATCAAGTATTTTGACAAAAGCACCCACTTTATGGAATCCCCCCAGTGGGGGGCTCCGGTATACCTCCGTACCACGGAGGAGATGCTGGAGGCCTTCCGGGACTATGACCGGGAGACTGCCCACAGGATCGTCATCGACAACCCGAAGCTGATCCTGCGGATGTGCGAGCCCATCGCTCCCGTAAGGCCGGATAAGTGCCCGCCGGTGATCGAAAATTCCGACGAGACCCTGCGGGAGATCTGTAATCAGAAGGCCCACGAGATGTACGGGCCGGAGCTTCCGCCGGAGGTCAGCGTCCGGCTCAATAAGGAGCTGGATTCCATCATATCCAACGGCTATTCCGTTATGTATATCATTGCACAGAAGCTTGTGTGGGATTCCAATGACCACGGCTATCTGGTGGGCTCCAGAGGCTCCGTAGGCTCCTCCCTGGTGGCGACCATGGCGGGGATCTCGGAGGTAAATCCCCTGCCGCCCCATTACCGCTGCCCCAAGTGCCACTATGTGGACTTCCACAGCGACGTGGTGAAAGAGTATGCGGACAAGGCAGGCTGTGACATGCCGGATGCGGTATGCCCCGTCTGCGGAGAGAAGCTGATAAAGGATGGCTTCGATATCCCCTTTGAGACCTTCCTGGGCTTTAAGGGAGACAAGGAGCCTGATATCGATCTGAACTTTGCAGGAGACTATCAGGCCAAGGCCCATGCCTACACCGAGGTGATCTTCGGCAAGGGCCAGACCTATAAGGCGGGCACCATCGGTACGGTGCAGGACAAGACGGCCTACGGCTATGTGCTGCGCTATAACGAGGAGCATGGCATTGTGGGCATGCGCCGGGCGGAGGTGGAGCGGATCGCCATGGGCTGTACCGAGGTAAGGCGTACCACGGGCCAGCATCCGGGCGGTATCGTGGTCCTTCCCCACGGGGAGGAGATGTCCACCTTTACCCCCATTCAGCATCCGGCCAACGATATGCAGAGCCCCATTACCACCCACTTCGACTACCACAGCATCGACCACAACCTGCTGAAGCTGGATATCCTGGGAAAGGATGATCCCTCCATGGTGCGGATACTTCAGGATATGACGGGGGTGGACCCCATGACGATCCCCGTGGACGATCCGAAGATCATGTCCCTCTTCCAGAACACGGAGGCCCTTGGCATCACCCCGGAGGACATCGGAGACACCAAGTGCGGCACCCTGGGGATCCCGGAGTTCGGCACGGACTTCGCCATCCAGATGCTTCTGGACGCAAAGCCGAAATACATCTCCGACCTGGTGCGGATCGCAGGCCTTGCCCACGGTACCGACGTGTGGGTGGGCAATGCCCAGAAGCTCATCAACGAGGGAAAATGTACCATCCAGACCGCCATCTGTACCAGAGACGATATCATGATCTATCTGATCACCAAGGGTCTGGAGCCCGGGGACGCCTTCAAGATCATGGAGCTTGTGCGAAAGGGCAAGTTCCCCAAGGATCCGAAGCATGAGGAATACTGCGAGATGATGCGGTCCCATGGGGTGCCGGACTGGTACATCTGGTCCTGCGATACCATCAAGTACATGTTCCCCAAGGCCCATGCAGCGGCCTATGTGGTCATGTCCCTGCGGATCGCCTACTATAAGATCTACTATCCTCTGGAGTACTATGCAGCCTACTATACCGTAAAGGGTAAGGGCTTTGATTACGAAAAGATGTGCGTGACCTTCCCGAAGCTGAAGCAGAATCTGAAGGAGCTGAAGGAATACATCGCCCAGAACCGGGATGCCACCGCCAACGACAAGCTGCTCCTTCGGGACATGCGGATCGTGGAGGAGATGATGGCCAGAGGCCTGGAGTTTACCCCCATCGACATCTTCCGGGCGAAGGCAAAGGAATTCCAGGTCATTGACGGAAAGATCATGCCCTCCTTAAATTCCATTGCAGGACTGGGAGACAATGCGGCGGAGGCCATTGAACGGGAGTCCAGGAACGGGCCCTACCTGAGCATCGAGGAGTTCATATCCCGGACAAAGGCCACAAAGACCAATGCGGACCTCTTAAAGGAGCTGGGCCTTCTGGGTTCCATCCCGGACACCAATCAGCTGAGTATTTTCGATCTGGCATAGGAAGCCCCCTTGCCACTGCTTCAGGATTGTGGTAAACTGGCAATTGCGCCTTCCGGCAGAAACCACTGCCGGGGAGCAATTGAAGCAACAAGGAGAGATTTTGATTATGGAAAAGAAAAGGGAGACCTTTGCCAGCCGGATCGGATTCATCCTGATCTCAGCAGGCTGTGCCATCGGTCTCGGAAACGTTTGGCGCTTTCCGTACATCGTGGGACAGTACGGCGGAGCGGCTTTTGTACTGGTTTATCTGATGTTTCTGGTGGTCTTCGGCCTGCCCATCATGGTGATGGAGTTTGCCAATGGCCGTGCATCCCAGAAGTCCGTAGCCCTTTCCTATGAGGCCCTGGAGCCCAAGGGAAGCAAGTGGCACCTGGCAAAATGGTTCCACATCGCCGGCGACTATATCCTGATGATGTATTACACCACCATTGCAGGCTGGTTGCTTTATTACTTTGTGAAGTTCCTCCGGGGAGATTTCCATCCGGGCATGACCGCTGAGGCCTCCGGGGCCGAGTTCAACAACATGCTGGCAAACCCGGTGCTGATGGTGGTATTCATGCTGATCGTTGTGGCGCTTTGCTTCTTCATCTGCAGCAGGGGCCTTCAGGCAGGGGTGGAGAGCATCTCCAAGAAAATGATGGTCTGCCTCATGGTCCTCATGGTGGTGATCGCCATCAACTCCTGCCTCCTTCCAGGCGGAAAGGCAGGTCTGGAGTTTTATTTAAAGCCTGATTTTTCCAGGATGAAGGAGGCCGGCGTCTTCAATGCCCTCTATGCGGCTCTTGGACAGTCCTTCTTTACCTTAAGCATCGGCATCGGCGCCATGTCCATTTTCGGCTCCTATATCGGAAAGGAGCGGAGACTGGCGGGAGAGAGCATCAACATCATGGTGCTGGATACCTTCGTGGCCTTCACGGCGGGCCTGATCATTTTCCCCGCCTGCTTTGCCTATAACGGCGGTGAGACGGGACAGGGACCTTCCCTGATCTTCGTAACTCTGCCCAACGTATTCAACAACATGCCCTTCGGACGGGTATGGGGCGCGCTGTTCTTTATCTTCATGTCCTTTGCGGCCCTGACCACGGTGATCGCGGTGTTCCAGAACATCATTGCTTTTGCCACGGACCTGACGGGCTGTTCCGTAAAGAAGGCGGTATGGCTGAACGGCCTCGCCATCGGCGTCCTGTCCCTTCCGGCGGTACTGGGTTATAATGTGTTAAGCGGCATCCAGCCTCTGGGGGCAGGCTCCACCATTCTGGACTTTGAGGACTTCATCGTCAGCAATAACATCCTGCCCATCGGATCCCTGATCTTCCTGTTTTTCTGTACCAGGAAATGGGGCTGGGGCTGGGAGAACTTCGCGAAGGAGGCCAACCAGGGCAAGGGACTGCGCTTCCCCACGGGAAAGCTGGCAAAGTTCTATGTCTGCTACGGCATTCCGCTGATCATCCTCATCATCCTGGTGATGGGATACGTGGAGAAGTTCCTGTAACAGGGATCTGAATCGGCATCAGACCGGAAAACTGCATAAAATGAAGTACAGTCAGGGATCACCTATTTTATTTGCAAATAGGTGGTCCCTTTTTCTATTGCAATATTTAATAAAAATAGAAAAAAGAGAAGAAAATGAATATGATATAGCGAGCGGTATAACATCGTATAACCTTTACGGTTATGAGCCGAAGTTACAGATAAAAAACCTTTGACGGAAGCACCCAGGTGCTTAAGGACATCAATCTGAAGGTGAAGAAGAATGAGGTAGTGGCGATCCTGGGACCTTCCGGCACCGGAAAATCCACCCTTCTGCGATGCCTGAATTACCTCTGCGTTCCCACTACGGGGATCATCCGGGTGGGAGACGTTACAGTGGATGCGGCCCATCATACCAAAAAGCAGGTGCGGGAGCTTCGGAAGCAGTCCGCCATGGTATTCCAGAACTATAACCTTTTCAAGAACAAGACGGCTCTGGAAAATGTTATGGAGGCCCTGATCACGGTGCAGAAGAAATCAAAGCAGGAGGCGGAGGAGACCGCAGTCCGGCTTCTGAAGAAGGTAGGCATGCTGGAACGGAAGGATTTTTACCCCTCCAAGATGTCCGGCGGCCAGCAGCAGCGTGTGGGGATCGCAAGGGCCATGGCGGTCAATCCGGATGTGCTCCTTTTCGATGAGCCCACCTCCGCACTGGATCCGGAGCTTGTGGTGGAGGTACTGAACACCATCCGCCAGCTGGCGGAGGAGGATACCACCATGATCCTGGTGACCCATGAGATCCGCTTTGCAAGGAATGTGGCAAGCCGTATCATCTTCATGGACGGCGGACGCATCGAAGCGGACGGAACACCGGAGGAGATGATCGATCATCCTCAGAATGAGAGACTGGCACAGTTCCTGAACTACGTCAGCAAGTAAATTCAGCAGATAAATCATGAAAGAAAATCAGGCTGGGGCCTTTCGGACCCTGCCGGAAGGAAACATGGGCTGCCTTCTGAGGCAGCCCATGTCTGTTGCAAAAAAAGGGGCGAGATGCTATAATGAAAAACTGTGTAGCATTCAATACATGGAATAGAAAAAGAAATAGAGAGGTCTGCTATGATAGATGTAACAAAGCTTCTGATCATTACCAACAATGATGTGACGGAGGAATATTTCAAGGGACAGATCCGGACGGAGATGGTGGAGACCCACAAGGACGTGCTGCTGAAGGTCCGGGACTATATCTACGCCGGAGGCTGGAAGCTCATCACCCATCCCATGGCCAGCTCCATCAAGCCGAACCAGACACCCTTCCGTTCCATCATCCTGATTCAGTCCAAGGAGGACAATACGGAGGATATCATCATGATCGAGGAGGCGCTTATCAGCTTCGAGAAGTTCGAAGGAGATAAGAAGCCTACGGAATGGTACCGGAAAACAACGGATCAGGACTTCAAGAGGATCGATTTTTACATGATCGAGGATGCGATCCCCCATCTGACACGATAAGGAGAAAGATTATGTGGGAACTGGAAAAAGCCACTATCGTTACGAATAACCCCAGGGTCTATGACAAGTACAAGGACGAGACCCATGTCATCCTCCTGAAGAAATACGAAGAGGTGCTGCTGAAGGTCCGGGACCTGGTCTATGACCGGCATGTGCTCCTGACCCATCCCCAGGCCTCAAGCTTAAAGCCCAATCAGACCCCTTACCGTTCTGTTGTGGTCTATCCCCAGGGGGCGGATGACAACATGAAGGATATCATGCTCATCGAAAAGTGCATCGAGACTTACCGGCAGTGGCAGGATATCGCCCCCACTCCGGAAAAATATGCGGATAACGTGGCCTACGATTTTCAGACCATCGACCTTTCCGTGATCGATAATATCATTCCAAGGATCTCCTGATCCGGAAGAAAGGAACGGAATGGCAGAAAAAAAGTACTTTAAGGATCTTTCCAGGAGAGACTATATCGTAAAGGCGAACGAGATCGTGAGAGCGGAGGGGGCGGAGGCCCTTACCATCAGGCGGATCGCCCGGGAGATGCATTGCTCCAGCGCCTGCCTGTACCACTACTTCGAGAATCTGGAGGAACTGCTTTTTTATGCCCAGATCGGCTTTCTGAATTACTATCTGGAGGAGATCCAGCGGGCGGAGAGCGGCTGGAAAGACGCCTGGGATCTGCATATCGGAATCTGGGAGTGCTATTCCAGAGCGGCCTTCACTTATCCCACTGCCTTCAACACGGTATTCTTTTCGGATATGAGTGCGAAGCTTCCAACGGCTTTCAGAGAGTACTATGAGCTGTTCCCGGAACAGATCAATATGGTAAGTCCCTACCTCCGGCTGATGCTTGAGACACCGGACTTTTTTGAGAGAGATTACCAGATGTGCCAGAAGTGCGTGGAGGCTGGGGTGATATCGGAGGAGAAGGCCCGGATCATGAACCGTCTGGTGTGCCTTGTTTACAAAGGTTACCTGAAGGGAATCATCGATTCCGGCATCGAAGCAGGGCAGATCGAGGAGCGGGTCCGGGAGTTTTTAAAGGATATCAAGCTGATCATGGCTGCTCTGGCGGACGATACCCTGGGACACAGGGATCTGGAGCCCATAAAAAGCCTCTTCGAAAAAATGCACAAATAGAAGCTACAGAAATATACAAAAGTGACAAAAATCAAAAAAGTAACGGAAAGTTACAAAAATTGCACTAAAAATGATTGCAAATGATCGCGATACGTGTTATTTTATTAACATAAGTTATCGCGATTATTTTTTTGAATAATCATAGAAACCATTCAATCAAAGTGTAACCACCACAGCGTTGTTTCTGCTTTTTCCACCACAAGAGGCAGGGGCCGCGCACAGCACGAAGGAAGGGTAATTTTATTCACAAGTCGTCGTGATAACCAAAAACAAAGGAGGGGTTCAAATGAAACTTGAATTAGGTAAGATCAAAATCAACGATATCAAGTTTGCAGACAAGACAGAAGTGAAGGACCACGTTCTTTATGTAAATAAGGAAGAAGTGGAGAAGCTGGTACTTGAGGACGATAAGCTCATCGGCTGCCATCTTGAGATCGCTCATCCGGGTGAGTCCACCCGTATTACACCGGTTAAGGATGTTATCGAGCCGCGTGTAAAGGTATCCGGTGGAGAGATCTTCCCGGGCGTGATCGGTAAGGTTACACCGCCAGTTGGTACCGGAAGGACCCATGCCCTGGATGGTATGACCGTTGTAACGGTTGGCCGTATCGTTGGCTTCCAGGAGGGTGTTATCGATATGTCCGGCGTTGCAGCGGATTACTGCCCGTTCTCCAAGACCGTTAATCTCTGCGTAGTGATCGAGCCGGCTGAGGGCCTTGAGACTCATGTATATGAGAAGGCAGGCCGTATGGCAGGACTGAAGGTTGCAGCATATCTTGGCGAGACCGCAAGAAATCTGGAGCCCGACACCCTCGAGACCTACGAGACAAAGCCGATCTTCGAGCAGGCTGCAGAGTATCCGGATCTTCCGAAGGTTGGATACATCCACATGCTTCAGTCCCAGGGACTTCTGCATGATACCTATTACTACGGAGTAGACGCAAAGAACTTTGTTCCCACCTTCATGTATCCCACAGAGATCATGGACGGTGCCATCGTTTCCGGTAACTGCGTAGCTCCCTGCGATAAGGTTACTACCTATCATCATTTCCACAATCCTGTTATTGAGGACTGCTACAAGCATCACGGCAAGGACATCAACTTCATGGGCGTTATCCTGACCAACGAGAACGTATTCCTGGCAGATAAGGAAAGACATTCCGACATGGTCGCAAAGCTCGCTGAGTACATGGGCCTTGACGGCGTGCTCATCACCGAGGAAGGCTACGGCAACCCGGATACCGACCTGATGATGAACTGTAAGAAGGTTGAGCAGAAGGGCATCAAGGTGGTTCTCATCACCGACGAGTTCCCGGGTAAGGACGGTAAGTCCCAGTCCCTGGCAGATACCTGTGACGAGGCTACGGCTCTTGCATCCTGCGGACAGGGTAATATGACCCTTCAGTTCCCGGCTATGGACAAGGTTATCGGAACTCAGGATTACATCGAGTCTCAGATCGGCGGCTGGGCTGGCTGCGTAAATCCGGACGGCTCATTCGAGGCAGAGATTCAGATCATTATTGCTTCCACCATTGCAAACGGCTTCAACAAGCTGGCTGCAAGAGGCTATTAATGAAGCCTGCAGAAAGGAGAAGATGAGATGGCTAAATATAAGATCGTTCATTATCTGAACCAGTTCTTCGCTGGTATCGGCGGCGAGGAAATGGCTGACTATAAGCCCGAGCTTAGAGAGGGCGTTGTTGGACCTGGTGGAGCACTTGCAGCTGCACTTGGCCCGGACTACGAGATCGTTGCAACCGTGATCTGCGGTGACAACTATTTCGGTGAGAACCTGGACGAGGCTACCGACACCATCATCGAGATGGTTAAGAAGTACGAGCCCGACGTATTCGTAGCTGGACCTGCCTTCAATGCAGGACGTTACGGTGTTGCCTGCGGTACCATCTGTAAGGCAGTTGAGGAGAGACTTGGTATTCCGGTACTGACCGCTGAATACGAAGAGAACCCGGGTACCGATATGTTCAAGAAGGACGTTATCATCGTTAAGACCGGTAACTCCTCCGCAGACATGAAGAATGCGATCCCCACCATGGCAAAGCTCATCAAGAAGATGGCTACCGGTGAGGAGATCCTTGGACCGGCTGTTGAGGGATATCATGAGAGAGGCATCCGTGTGAACTACTTCGCTGAGAAGAGAGGTTCCGAGCGTGGTCTTGAGATGCTGATCAAGAAGATGAAGGGCGAGCCCTTTGAGACTGATCTTCCCATGCCCAAGTTCGACCGTGTAGCACCTGCTGATCCCATCAAGGACATCAAGCACGCTACCATCGCAGTGGTTACCTCCGGTGGTGTTGTTCCCCAGGGCAACCCGGATCACATCGAGTCCTCCAACGCAACCAAGTTCGGTGAGTACTCCATCGCCGGTAAGGACAGCATGTCTCCCGACGAGTTCACCACCATCCACGGTGGATATGACAGACAGTTCGTTATGGCGAACCCCAACCTGGTAGTTCCGCTGGATGTACTTCGCGAGCTGGAGAAGGCCGGCGAGTTCGGTAAGCTGTATGACAGCTTCTTCACCACAACCGGTACCGGTACCGCAACCGGATCCGCTGCAAAGTTCGGTGATGCCATTGGTAAGAAACTGAAGGAGGATGGCGTAGACGGCGTAATTCTCGTCTCCACGTGAGGAACCTGCACACGTTGCGGCGCAACGATGGTTAAGGGTATCGAGAAGTATGGTCTTCCGGTAGTTCATATGGCAACTGTTGTTCCGATCTCACTTACGATCGGTGCAAACCGTATCATCCCCGGCGTAGGTATCCCCTATCCGCTTGGTGATCCCACTCAGGGTGAGGTAGATTCCAAGAAGATCCGTATGAGAATGGTTAAGAGAGCTCTTAAGGCTCTTCAGACTCCGGTTGACGGACAGACCGTTTTCGAGAAGGACGACTTCTAATCTTCCAACGGTAATGAGAACCTTTTAAGCTGCAGTGCGGTGCGCAACTGCGCATCGCACTGTTTTTTTACCAAAGGATTGTTACTTTTTCAACAAATTGAAGCCGGAATGTTAATTCCAAAGTGCCGGTCCTTTGGCCAAAACAAAATCCATCTATTTTATTAGGAGGGTATTATATGGGCGGCAATGAAAAAGTGAACTGGAAACGTGTTCTGATCCTTGCTGGTGCAGTTATCGCGTTTACCATCGGTTCCGGTTTTGCTACCGGACAGGAGATCATTCAGTACTTCACGGCATACGGGGTAAAGGGTATCCTTGCCGTATTACTGTTCCTTGTGATCTTCCTTTACTACAACATCAACTTCGCAAATGCCGGTGCTACCGAGCGTTTTGAGAAGGGTAATGACGTCTATAAGTATTTCTGCGGAAAGTACATCGGAACCTTCTTCGATTACTATTCCACGATCTTCTGCTATATGTCATTCTGGGTAATGGTAGGCGGTTCCGCTTCCACCCTGAATCAGCAGTACGGACTTCCCCTCTGGGCAGGCGGAACCATCCTGGCTGTTCTTGCAATCCTGACGGTAGTAGGAGGACTGAACTCTCTGGTTGATAAGATCGGTGCAGTAGGTCCGGCCATCGTCGTACTCTGTATCGCCATCGGTCTGATCACCGTGATCCGTGACGGCGCCAACATCCCGGCTGGTCTGGAAGTAATCGAGACCGGTGCTTATGCAGGCGCAGAAGCAGGGGAGACCATGATGAATGCAGGTAATACCTGGCTCATCTCCGGTATCAGCTATGCAGGCTTCGTTCTTCTGTGGTTCGCAAGCTTCACGGCAGCTCTTGGTTCCCAGAACAGCAAGAAGGACCTGTATCATGGTATCGTCTGGGGCGCAGTTGCAGTATGCGTAGCCATCGTGCTTATTTCCTTTGCACAGATTGCAAACGTTAATACTCCGGACAGCACCGGAACCATGTATGTATGGAATGCTGATATCCCGAACCTGATCCTTGCAGAGCGTATCTGGAAGCCCTTCTCTGCGATCTTCGCTATCGTAGTATTCGGCGGTATCTATACCACAGCCGTTCCGCTTCTTTACAACCCTGCAGCCAGATTTGCAAAGGAAGGCACCAGCCAGTTCAAGATGCTGACCATCGTGCTTGGTCTCATCGGTCTGGTAGTTGGTCTCTTCGTTCCCTTCAGAACCCTTGTTAACTACATCTACGTTCTGAACGGATATCTCGGTGCAGTTCTCATTATCTTCATGGTAGTGAAGAATGTAAGAGATCTTATGGCAAAGAAGCAGGCTTAAAATGTCTGCAGTCCGGAAAGCCCGGACCAATGATCTATGATAACAAAAGAGGCGGCAGGCCCGAAAGGGTCTGCCGCCTCTTTGCCGTAAAGTTGCGGGAATACGATGTTTTTCAAGCTCCTAACCCTTTAATTGGCGGAAGCCTGCTTTGCCAGTTCCGTAAAGAGGGGCAGCATGGCATCTCCGGCAGGCAGCATGGCCTCCGGATGCCACTGGAGTCCGAGGCCGAAGCCATAATCCCGGACCTCCACCGCCTCTACGATGCCGTCGGAGCAGGTGGCTGCCACCTGCAGCCGGTCCGCCACCTGCTTCAAAGCCTGATGATGGTAGCTGTTGGTCCAGACGCTGGAACCGAAGAGGCTGTGCAGGATGGTCCCTTCCACGATGGAGACCGGATGGGTCACATCTCCCCGTTCCGTCTGCTGCATGTGTTTGGCTGCCTTATCGGAATACTCGGAAATATCCTGGTAAAGGGTGCCTCCCAGGGCCACGTTCAGCACCTGGATGCCCCGGCAGATGGCGATGAAGGGCTTTCCGCTCTCAATGACCATACGGATCAGGGTCAGCTGATAGTCGTCCAGCAGGAGGCTGGTGGGGCCGCAGAGGGGGCTCTGGAGCTCACCGTAATGCATGGGGGATACGTCCTGTCCGCCGCTGAATACAAAGCCCTGGCAGAGGGATACATACTCCCGGAGGACCTCCCGGTCAGCCGTCACGGGAAGGAGCAGGGGAGCGCCGCCGCCGCGGATGACAGCTGCGGGATAATTGTTATTCGTATAGATCCTGGGGACCGCCAGGTCGTCGTAGACCGTGGCGATGCCGATGGCAGGTTTCAGTGACATGTAAGTGACCTCCTTATGCAGTTCTGTTCTATCGAACAAGTATAACATATTTGGGGGAAAAGGCTATATATGAAATCAGGTTATGGCTTACCCCTTCTTTTTATTATAGAAGAAAATCATATTTGTAATCATATTATAAGGAAATAGGGGGCTTTGAAAAAAACAGCTTGAAGAGAAAGCGGATCTGTGCCATAATGTGCGAAATCCGGACAAGGAAGCGGAAAAATGATTACACATAGCGTACGGATGTCTGCTATGAAACAACATGAAAAATGACGCCAGCTGTAAGAAATTGTTGACAGCTATCCCGTTTTGAGGGATAATTAACAAAACTAGTGTATAATCATACAGTTTTTTGATCCGCTGGCCTTTACGGTACAGCAACGTAAACCACAAAAGGAGGGACGCGTATTATGAAACGAGATATGAAACGGCTTGTTGCTCTGGCCCTGGCCGGAACGATGGCACTTTCTCTTGCCGGATGCGGCGGGGGGGGCACCCAGAGCAGCGATAACGGCGGACAGACAGCTGCTGCCACAGCGGAAGGCTCTGCATCAGAGACTCCTGAAGCAGCAAAGCCCGTATCTACCTTCACGGTAGAGGTTCCGGAGGGCGAGTCCGTATCCCAGCAGACGGATGTGGTCGGCGCTACCAGTGTGGACTTCACCACTATGGATCCCATGGATACTTCCGACACCCTGTCCGGCGGTCTTCAGAGACTGATCATGGACGGCTTCTTCGGCTTCAATGACGACATGGAGATCATCCCCATGCTGGCAGAGAGCTATGAGGCAAACGACGACGCTACGGAGTATACCCTTCACATTCGTCAGGGTATCACCTTCTCCGACGGCACTCCCATGGACGCAGCAGCAGCCAAGGCAAACCTTGACCGTTGGGGCGACAAGGAGCTGGGCCTTAAGAGGACCACGCTTCTTTGCAACGTGATCGATCATACGGATATCGTAGACGACTATACCGTAAAGGTTACCCTTTCCCAGCCCTTCGGTGCCTTCATCGCAACCCTGGCTCACCCGGCCTGCGTGCTTATGAGCCCCGAAGTGATCGCACAGGGCAACGAGGCCTGCGCTACCAACCCCATCGGTACCGGACAGTACCTCTTCAAGGAGTGGGTTGCAGGCGACCACGCAACCGTAACCCTGAATCCCGAGTGGTGGGGCTATGATGCAGAGATCTGCGGCGGCACCGCACTGGCTGAGCCGGACGCAGGCTTCAAGAGCATCACCTTCCGCCCCGTAGCGGAGAACGCTACCCGTGTTGCAATGCTGCAGGCTGGCGACGCAGACTTCATCTGGCCGGTTCCCAGCGAGAGCATGGCTACCCTGGCAGCTGATCCCAACGTTTGCGTAAACGCTGAGGAGAGTATCGTTGTTCGTTACATCTTCATGAACAACCAGAAGGAGCCCTACACCGACAAGAGAGTCCGTCAGGCAATGAACTACGCCATCAACAGGGACGCCTACATCCAGGTTGTAAAGAACGGCCTTGCCACAACGGCAACCTCCGTTATGGGACCGGCTGTTCAGCACTACAAGGCAAACGATCCCTATCCCTATGATCCGGAGAAGGCTAAGGAGCTTCTGGCTGAGGCAGGATATCCCGATGGATTCGAGACCACCCTTACCTGCGCCAGCACCACGGCTAACCTGAAGCAGGCTGAGTTCATTCAGCAGCAGCTGGCTCAGGTTGGAATCAAGGTGAACATCAACGCTCTGGAGAGCGCAGTTGTAAACGAGATGATCCAGGATACGGACGCACCGGGTGCAGAGGCTGAGGTTGAGCTTTACACCATCGGTTGGTCTTCCTCCACCGGCGATGCAGACTGGTCTCTTCGTCCGCTGCTTGCCATCGAGTCCGAGCCGCCCATGAGCTACAACATCTGCTACTATGAGAACCCGGATTTCGACAACCTGCTGTACGAAGCACTTTCCACTGCAGACGAGAGCGTCAGAGCAGAGAAGTATGCCGAGGCACAGGATATCGCCTGGGAGGACTGCCCCATGGTATGCCTTGTAAACGACGACAACACCTGGGGTACTTCCAACAAGATCGCCAATGTGAAGAACTACGCAGATGGCTGCTTGAACATCAGAAACGCAAGAATGCTTGCTGAGTAAGTGTAAACAAAGAAATAGACAGGCTTTATGAGGAAATGGCCTGGCGGCAAGGAAAGGCCTGCCGGGCCATTTTCATATTATTAGGAACGGGAGAGTAGGCAATGCTGAAATATACGATCAAAAGAATCATAGGTGTCATTCCCACCCTGATCATTGTCGTGACCTTTGTATTCTTCTTTGTCCGTCTGATCCCCGGTGACCCCGCAAGACTTGTGGCAGGTCCCCAGGCGACCCAGGCAGACGTGGAAGTTGTCAGGGAGGAGTTGGGCCTGAACAAGCCCCTTGTGAACCAGTATGCGGATTATGTAGTGGGGCTTCTTCACGGAGACCTGGGCACATCCCTTCGGACAAAGCGCCCGGTGGCTCTGGAGGTAAGCCTCCGTTATATGAATACGGTGAAGCTGACGCTATTCAGCCTTACCTGGAGCGTAATCGTAGGTGTGCTGCTGGGCGTCTGGTCAGGTAAGAATCGGTCCAAGTGGCAGGACTATACGGGTATGACTCTGGCCATATCCGGCATATCCATGCCATCCTTCTGGATCGGCTTTTTGCTGATCATGGTGTTTGCAGTAAACCTTGGCTGGTTCCCCACAACGGGAGCGGATTCCTGGAAGAGCTTCATATTGCCGGGCATTGCCCTTGGAACCAGTATCGCGGCCATCATCGCCCGCTTTACCAGGTCCTCCATTATTGAGGTTATGAAGGAGGACTACATCCGTACGGCCAGGGCAAAGGGCCTCAGGGAGAAGACGGTGATCTGGAAGCATGCCTTCCGGAACGCCATGATCTCCGTGGTAACGGTAGTAGGACTGCAGTTCGGTTTCCTGCTGGGTGGCTCCGTTGTTACCGAAACGGTATTCGCCTTCCCGGGACTTGGCTCTCTGCTGGTTGAATCCGTAAACTACCGTGATTACAACGCGATCCAGTCCCTGATCCTGATCTTTTCACTGCACTTTATCGTGATCAATCTGGTGGTAGACATACTCTATGCTCTGCTGAATCCGGAAATCAAGCTGAGCTAAGGGAGGGAGCACGGTTATGGCAAAAGAAAAAGTTTTAAATGAGCGGACAGACATCAACACCCCATTCAAGGACTTTGTGAGAAAGTTCAAAAAGCAGAAGACTGCCCTGGTGGCAATGTGCTTCATCATTTTCCTGGTGATCCTGTCCTTTATCAGCTATCAGATCGCCCCCTACGGCATCAATGAATATGATTATATGTCTATCCTTCAGGGACCCAGTGCAGCCCACTGGTTCGGCACCGACGAGTTCGGAAGGGATCTGTTCTCCCGTATCATCTGCGGTACCCGGATCTCCCTGAGCGTAGGCCTGTTCTCCGTCAGCATCGCTGCCATCTGCGGCACCATCCTGGGACTGCTGGGGGGCTATTACGGAGGCCTGCTTGATTCCGCCATCATGCGTGTCTGCGATGTACTCTTCGCATTCCCCGGTATCATCCTGGCCATCGCCATCATCGCCATCCTGGGCAGCGGCATGACCAACGTGGTGATCGCCGTGGCGGTATTCAGTACCCCTACCTTTGCAAGGCTTGTAAGAAGTACCACCCTTGCCACCAAGGGGAATGTATTCGTACAGGCAGCCCGGAACATCGGCGCCAGTGACGCCCGGATCCTGTTCCGGCACATCCTGCCCAGTGCGATCCCGAACATCATTGTACAGTACACCATGTCCATCGGTACCTCCATCCTGACTGCATCCAGCTTAAGCTTCCTGGGAATGGGCGCACAGCCGCCCACACCGGAGTGGGGACTTCTGCTGAGCAATGGCCGTACCTACATGATGACCAGCTGGCATACCACACTGTTCCCGGGTCTCGCCATCTTCCTGACCGTTCTTGCCTTCAACCTGCTGGGTGACGGTCTGAGAGACGCACTGGATCCGAAGCTGAGCGACTGATGAAGGGGGTAAGAGATGGATACGAGAAAAAATATTCTTGAAATCAAAAACATGCACACCTACTTCTTTACGGACAACGGTGTCGTAAAATCAGTGGACGGCGTGGATATCGAGCTGAAGGAAGGCTCTACCCTGGGTATCGTGGGAGAGTCCGGAAGCGGTAAGAGCGTTACGGCCCTGTCCGTGATGGGCCTTCTGATGGGAACCACCGGCAAGGTGGTGGAAGGAGAGATCCTCCTGGAGGGCCAGGACATCACGAAGCTCAGTGACGAGGAGCGGAGAAAGATCAGGGGCAACAAGATCTCCATGATCTTCCAGGAGCCCATGACCAGCCTGAACCCTGTCATGAAGATCGGAGACCAGATCGTGGAAGCCATCCGCATGCACCAGGATAAGTCCAAGGAAGAGGCCAGGGCCATGACTATCGAGATCCTGAAGAAGACGGGACTTCCCAGAGTGGAGCGGCTGGTGGATGAATATCCCTTCCAGCTTTCCGGCGGACAGCGTCAGAGAGTCATGATCGCCATGGCACTTGTGTGCAATCCCAAGATCCTGATTGCCGACGAGCCCACCACGGCTCTGGACGTAACGATCCAGGCCCAGATCATCGACCTGATGAACCATCTGAAGAAGGAGATCGGAACCTCCATCATCTTCATCACCCACGACCTGGGAGTCGTTGCAGAGACCTGTGACGAGGTTGTGGTTATGTACTGCGGCCGCGTGGTGGAAAAAGGAAATGTTTACGATATATTCGGAAAGACTGCCCATCCCTACACGGAAGGACTTCTGAACTCCATTCCGAAGCTGGGAGAGCATGTAGAGGAACTGGCGTCTATCCCCGGCAACGTACCCAACCCGAAGTATATGCCAAAGGGCTGCAAGTTTGCCCCCAGGTGTCCTTATGCAACGGCTAGGTGTGAAGAAGAGGAACCGGGATTCTTTGATCTCGGCAACGGCCATCAGAGCAGATGCTGGCGCTGTGAGAAATAGGGAGGACGGATATGGCAGAAGATTTATTAAAAGTTGAAGGATTAAAACAGTATTACCCTGTTTCCGGGGGCCTGATGGAGAAGAAGATCTTCGTCAAGGCTGTAGACGGCGTTGACTTCGAGGTAAAGAAGGGTGAGGTCTTCGGCATCGTTGGCGAGTCCGGCTGCGGAAAGTCCACCCTGGGCAAGTCCATCTGCAAGCTCATCGAGCCCACGGAGGGCAAGATCATCCTGGACGGAGAAGAGATCCAGGACTACGACAGCAAGCAGATGCGGAAGATCCGCAAAAAGGTACAGATGGTATTCCAGGACCCCTATGCGTCCCTGAATCCCAGAATGTCCATCCATGATATCCTGGCGGAGCCCCTGATCATCCATGGGCTTGCAAAGGATAAGAAGGAGATCGACGAAAAGGTGATCCGGCTCCTGCGGGAGGTTGGAATGGATGACTATCACGCAAACCGTTATCCCCATGAGTTCTCCGGCGGACAGCGTCAGCGTATCGGTATCGCAAGAGCCCTGGCTGTAGGCCCGGAGCTCATCGTTGCGGACGAGCCCGTATCGGCTCTGGACGTGTCCATTCAGTCACAGGTACTGAACCTCATGTCCAAGCTGAAGAAGGAGTATAATTTTACCTATATCTTCATCGCCCACGATCTGAGCGTGGTGGAGCATATCAGTGACCGGATCGGCGTTATGTATCTGGGCAACTTCGTGGAGGAGGCCAGCAAGGAGCATCTTTACAAGAACCCGATGCACCCCTATACCCAGGCCTTGCTTTCCGCAGTACCCATTCCGGATCCCACGGTAAAGAAGGAGCGGATCATCCTGGAGGGAAATATCCCCTCCGCCATCAATCCGCCCACGGGCTGCAAGTTCCACACCAGATGTCCCAAGTGCATGGAGATCTGTAAGCGGGAAGCTCCCAAGAAGTATCAGGTGGGAGATGACCATTTTGTATACTGCCATCTTTACGACCAGGAGAACCCGGAGGTAAACGGGGCAGCAAAGAAAATAGAAGATAAGAAAGCGGAAGCTCAGGAGGCATAACAAAAGCAATGAAGCTGTTTATCAGTGCGGATATCGAGGGCTGCGTAGGAACGACCCTGAGTGCGGAGACCCATAAGAATGAAGCGGTCTACCAGGCCTTTGCCCGGGAAATGACCGCGGAGGTGGCAGCGGTCTGCGAAGCGGCTCTGGAAGCCGGCGCAGATGAGATCGTGGTGAAGGACGGCCACGGAGACGCCACCAACATCGATTTTACGGCCCTGCCGGAGGAGGTGACCCTGATCCGGGGAAAGAGCGGACATCCCATCAACATGATGTTTGGACTGGACGAGAGCTTTGACGCCGTGCTCTATGTGGGCTATCATGCCCCTGCAGGCTGCGGCGGAAACCCCATTAGCCACACCTCTACGGGAAACAGCAATTCCATTTATCTGAACGGCAAACTCATGAGCGAGTTCATGCTGAACACCTATACGGCGGCATATTACGGCGTTCCGGCGGTGTTCATTTCCGGAGACCGGGCCATCTGTGACCTGGCAAAGGAGATGGTGCCTGCCATTACCACGGCTGCGGTGAAGGAGGGCGTAGGCGCTTCCACCATCAACATGAGCCCGGCTGCAGGCTGCAGGCTCCTGAAAAAACAGGTGAAGGAGGCCCTTTCCGGGGATCTTTCCGCCTGCCGGATCTCCCTGCCGGAGCAGTTTGAGTATGTGGTGAATTACAAGGATATAAACAAGGCGTACAAGATGTCCTTCTTCCCGGGGGTAGAACGGGTGGATGACAGGACGAACCGCCTCGTAAGCCGGGACTACATGGATATCGTAACGGCTCATTCATTTATCGTATATTGATCTTGAAGGATTCCGGAGGTAATACAAGAACATGATAGACTTAAAAACAGTTGAGGATCTGACAAATGCCTTTGGCCCCAGCGGCTTTGAGGAGGAAGTGCTTTCCGCCATCAAGGCTCACAGCGAGGGGCTCTTCCTGAGAAACGACGCCATGCACAACGTATATGCCTACATGAGTGCCAGGGAGCGGGAGCAGGCAGCCAACAAGGAAAAAAGCGAAAAGCCGGTGCTGATGCTGGACGCCCATACCGACGAGGTGGGCTTCATGGTCCAGAACATCCAGGAGAACGGTCTTCTTGACATCATCTGCCTGGGAGGCATCCACAACACGAACATTCCGGCTCATTCCGTGATCATCCGGACCACGGAGGGAAAGAAGATCAGGGGTATCACCACCTCCAAGCCCGTGCACTTCCTGACGGCTTCACAAAAGGCGGACAACTCCCTTGAGATCGAGAGCATCCGCATCGATGTGGGAGCATCCAGCCGGAAGGAGGTCATGGAGGATTACGGGATCGCCGTGGGAGACCCGGTGGCACCGGAGGTCCGCTTTGACTACGACGAGGCCCACGGGATCTGCTACGGAAAGGCCTTTGATAACCGCCTTGGCTGTGTCAGCATCCTGGAGACCATGAAGCGCCTGCTTGGGGAGGAGCTTCCGGTACAGGTGGTGGGAGCCTTTGCTTCTCAGGAGGAGGTGGGCACCAGAGGTGCCAAAGTCACCTCTCAGGAGGTCCTTCCGGACCTGGCCATCGTATTTGAGGGTTCTCCGGCAGATGACTTCTATTTCCGTCCGGGAATCGCTCAGTGCAGCCTGAAGCAGGGGGTACAGATCCGCCACATGGATTCCAGCTATGTTTCCAGCCCCGCATTCATCCGTTTTGCCCATGAGGTGGGAAAGAAGTACGGGATCAAATATCAGGACGCAGTGCGCAGAGGCGGCGGCACGGATGCCGGTGTCATCAGCCTGACGGGGAAGGCAGTGCCTGCCCTGGTGCTGGGTATCCCCTCCCGCTATGTTCACACCCACTACAATTTCTGTGCGGCAGAGGACATCGAAGCCACCGTTTCCATGGCGGCAGAGGTGGCCAGAGGCCTGAAGGAAGAGGTCCTTTCCGAGATCCTTCATAAAAACGAGATCTAAAACAGGCTGAAAGCTTTCCACAGAGCGCTCCCGGCAGACTTCGGGAGCGCTCAAAAATTTTATTTGAATTTTTTTTGAAAAAGTGTTGACTTTTGAAAAAACCTCGGGTATAATACGTCAAGTGTTCAGCGGTAACGCAAGCAGATGAAAGCGAACGCCTGCGATACACAATGGCATCGAGGCGTGGCTCAGTTTGGTAGAGCGCTGCGTTCGGGACGCAGAGGTCGCAAGTTCGAATCTTGTCGCCTCGATTTAAATCCTAATTACGGCTCTGTAGTCAAGCGGTCAAGACGTCGCCCTCTCACGGCGAAGGCCCGGGTTCGATTCCCGGCAGAGTCACTACTAAGAAGGGGCAGTAAGATTGCCCCTTTTTTCTTTATCATCCCCGTTGTATGCAGCGGGGAAATTTTTGAAGCCGAGTGTCCGCCGTAAAGAGACGAGTGTTTTTCCAAAGTGGAGATAAAGCGAGAAATCTGCAAAAAAGGGTTGATTTTCTACAGTTTTTTGGAAACGGGCGGGTAAAAAGTGAATTTTCAGACTGTTATTTAACACTTTACTATGATATAATGCTAAAATCCGCATATCAAAAATGCTTGCGATTTTATAGAAAGACAGAAAATAAGTTTTGGGAGGAAATATGGGAAAGTACATTACAAAACGAATCCTGCTTGCGCTGGTAACGGCCTTCGTTGTGGCCAGTGCCACTTTCTTCATCATGAACATGGTCCCCGGCGGCCCGTTCCTGGGAGAGAAGGCGGTAACACCGGCAGCGCAGGAAGCGCTGGAAGCGAAGTTCGGATTGGATAAGCCTCTTTCCGAACAGTACACCACTTACATGAACGATCTGCTGCACGGAGATCTGGGCCCCTCACTGAAGAAGAGAGGAAGGACCGTAAACGACATCATCGCCACCAAGTTCCCCGTATCGGCAAAGCTTGGCGGAATGGCCATCCTCATCGCCTTCTTCGTAGGCGTGCCTCTGGGATCCTATGCAGCCTTTCACAGAGGAAAACTCATTGACAACATCATCATCCTGTTCTCAACGGCGGGGATCGCTATCCCGTCCTTCCTGAGTTCCACGCTGCTGATGTATTTCCTGTCGGCACAATGGGGGCTCCTGCCATCCAAGGGATTGAATTCTCCGGCCTGCTACATCATGCCGGTCATTGCCCTGGCGCTGCACCCCACCTCCTATATCGCCCGGCTGATGCGGTCCTCCATGCTGGATGTCATGGGACAGGATTACATGCGGACAGCCCGGGCCAAGGGAGTTTCACAGGTAAAATCCATTTTCAAGCATGCTCTGCGTAACGCGATCCTTCCGGTAGTGACCTACCTGGGCCCCCTGACGGCTCAGCTTATGACGGGATCCTTCATCATTGAGAAGATCTTCGTTATCCCGGGTCTTGGATCCGAGTTCGTAGGAGCCATCACCTCCCGTGACTACCCCCTGATCATGGGAACCACCATCTTCCTGGCCATGTTCATCATCACTCTGAATGTGATCGTGGACATCCTCTATGCGGTCATCGACCCGCGGATCAAACTGAAGTAAACGGGAAGGAGAAAGCATATGACGGCAGAAAACAAAGAAAAAAAGAATACAAACAATATCCTGTCCCTGCAGCTTAAGGTGGATGATTTCCTTCCGGCTTCTGCAGAGGAAAAGCAGGCGGTGGTGAAGGAGCGTGAATCCGTAAGCTTCTTCAAGGACGGTATCCGCCGTTTCCGCAGGAATAAGATCGCCATGGCGGCTCTGATCGCGGTTATCCTGATCATGCTCCTGGCTTTCATCGTACCCATGTTTTATCCCTACAGCTATGATGCCCAGATGAAGGGATCGGAGCGTCTGGCCCCCATGCAGTATTCCGAGACTGAGCTCGAGCGGATCGCTGCAGGAGAGAGCGTGTTCCCCCACCTTCTGGGAACGGATCAGAACGGCCGTGACTACGCCATCCGCGTCCTGATGGGAGCACGAGTATCCCTGACCGTAGGTATCGTGGCTTCCGCCATCGTGCTGCTGATCGGCTCCACCTACGGTGCCGTGGCAGGCTATTTCGGCGGAAAGCTGGACCTGATCATGATGCGTTTCGTGGATATCCTGTATACGGTGCCGGATGTCCTGATCATCATCCTTCTGGCGTCCACCCTGAAATATCCCCTGGAGTCTCTGGCCCAGATGCCGGGATTCTCCTGGATCCAGACCATAGGCCCCAACATGATCTCCATGTTCCTGGTGTTCGGCCTTCTCTACTGGGTAGGAATGGCCCGTATCGTCCGGAGCCAGGTCATGATCTTAAAGCAGTCCGAGTATGTAACGGCAGCTAAGGCTCTGGGCGCAGGAAACGGCAGGATCATCAAAAAGCACCTGCTGACAAACTGCATCGGAACTCTGATCGTTACCACCACCCTGCAGATCCCCTCCTCCATTTTTACGGAGTCCTTCCTGAGTTTCCTGGGACTGGGTGTACAGGCGCCCATGCCTTCTCTCGGAAGCCTTGCTTCTGCGGCCTTGAACGGCCTGCAGTCCTATCCCTACAGACTCTTTGCTCCGGCATTCATGATCTTCATCATCATCCTGAGCTTCAACCTGCTGGGTGACGGACTGAGAGACGCCTTCGACCCGAAGCTTAAGAACTAAGGAGGAAAGAGACATGGCAGAAGAAAAATATTTGGTAGATATCAAAAATGAACGGCTTTCCTTCTTTACCCCTGCCGGTGAGGTAAAGGCCCTGAACGATGTAAGCATCCGCATGAGGGAAGGAGAGGTCCTGGGTATCGTAGGAGAGTCCGGATCCGGTAAGTCCGTTACGGCTTACAGCATCATGGGACTGACCGCATATCCGGGAAAGCTCATCGGTGGTACCGTGGAATTCAACGGCCACAGGATCGATCAGATGGGAGAAAAGGAGCTCAGAAAGATCCGGGGCAAGGAGGTGTCCATCATCTTCCAGGACCCCATGACTTCTCTGAATCCCGTATGGACCATCGGAAACCAGATCGAGGAAGTGATCCTCCTTCACACCGGAAAGAACAGAAAGGAAGCCCATGAGCGGGCAAAGGAGCTCCTGACCCTGGTGGGCATCAATGAGCCGGAGAAGCGTCTTAAGCAGTATCCCCACGAGCTCTCAGGCGGTATGCGCCAGCGTGTCATGATCGCCATCGCCCTGGCCTGCGAGCCGAAGCTTCTGATCGCGGACGAGCCCACCACGGCCCTGGACGTAACGATCCAGGCCCAGATCCTGGAGCTTATGATGGAGCTGAAGAAAAAGCTTGGCATGGGTATCATGATGATTACCCATGACCTGGGCGTAGTGGCCAGCATGTGCGACCACATCGCCGTTATGTATGCTGGAAAGGTCGTTGAGTACGGCACGGCAGACGACATCTTCTACGAGCCGAAGCACGAATATACCAGGGGACTGCTGAAGTCCATCCCGAAGCTTCATGAGGAGGCCTACGAGCGTCTTGTGCCCATTGAGGGACAGCCGGTGGATATGCTGAACCCGCCGAAGGGATGTCCCTTCGCCAACCGCTGCAACTCCTGCATGAAGATCTGTCTGGACAAAATGCCGCCCTATACGGATATCAGCGACACCCATTATAGTGCCTGCTGGCTGATCCAGAAGGCAGAATTTGAAAAGAAGCAGAGGGAAGGAGAAGACTGATGGAAGAAAAAATTCTGGTGGAAACCGCCAATCTGAAGCAATACTTCCCTGTGGCAGGCTCTAAAAAAGTAGTAAAGGCTGTGGACAATGTCAGCTTCAGCATCCGTAAGGGAGAGACCCTGGGACTGGTGGGAGAGTCCGGCTGCGGAAAGACCACCACGGGACGTACCCTGCTGCGGCTTGTGGAGCCCACGGGAGGTAAGATCGTATACGACGGAGAGACCATCTTCGATTCTGAGAAAAACATCAAAAAGGATATGGGACCCTACCGCAGGAAGATGCAGATCGTGTTCCAGGATCCCTATGCTTCTCTGGATCCACGTATGACGGTGGGAGACATCATCGGAGAGGGCATCGATATCCACAAGCTCTGTCAGACTCCCAAGGAGCGCAGGGAGCGGATCCTGGAGCTTCTGAACACCGTGGGACTTAACTCGGAGCAGGCAAACCGTTATCCCCACGAGTTTTCCGGCGGACAGCGCCAGAGAGTGGGCATTGCCCGTGCTCTGGCCGTAAAACCGGAGTTCATCGTCTGCGATGAGCCTGTATCTGCCCTGGACGTATCCATTCAGGCTCAGGTGGTGAATATGTTTGAGGATCTCCAGGAGAAGCTGGAGCTCACCTACCTCTTCATTGCCCACGACCTGTCCGTAGTAAAGCATATTTCCGACCGGATCGGCGTAATGTATCTGGGCCGTATGGTGGAGCTGGCACCGGCGGAGGAGCTGATTTTCCACAGCGTGCATCCCTATACCAAGTCCCTGATCTCCGCCATCCCCATTGCGGATCCGAAGACTGCCAGAGCCTCAAAGCGAATCGTGCTTTCCGGCGAGGTGCCCTCTCCGGTGAACCCGCCTTCCGGATGCCATTTCAGGACCAGATGTCCGTATGCTACGGAAGAATGTGCGCAGCGGGAACCCCAGTGGAGAGAGGTTTCCAAGGGCCATTTTGCGGCCTGTCACAATCTGGAGAAGATCAATTAAGTCTGAAGCCGGATGTAAAAAAATGAAAAATGCACTTTACAAAGATGATTTATTGTGGTAAAGTGCTAAAAAAATAAAGCCGGAAGAAAGACCAGTGCTTCCATCCGGTGAAACGTTTTAAAGGAGGGTTTTATGAAAAAGAAGTTAGCAGTTCTTATGGCATCTGTTATGGCAGTGTCAGTTGTAGCTGCAGGCTGCGGCGGCGGAAATACGGCAGCGGAAAGTGCCGATACCACCGTTGCTGCTGAGGCAGGAGAAGAGGCAGCTGCTGAAGGTGAAGGAGAAGCAGCAGCGGCAGAGGGACAGGTCCTGAACGTTCAGGTTGGTCCTTCCCCCGAGACCATCGATCCGGCTCTGAACTCCGCCATCGACGGCGCTAACATGATCATCCATGCCTTTGAAGGACTTCTGAAGTTCGATAAGGACAACAATATCGTTCCCGGTCTGGCAGAGTCCTGGGAGACCTCTGAGGACGGCCTCACCTGGACCTTCCATCTTCGTCCGGACCTGAAGTGGTCTGACGGCTCACCCCTTACGGCAAACGATTTCGTTTACTCCTGGAAGAGAGTCGTTGATCCCAACACTGCAGCACCCTACGGTTCCATCATCAACGTCATCAAGGGCTTTGATGAGGCTGCAGCAGGAGATGTAGATGCCCTTGCCGTATCTGCTCCGGATGACAACACCTTCGTTGTTGAGCTGTCTAACCCCTGCGTATACTTCGACAAGCTGGCAGCATTCGCTACCTGCGTACCGGTACAGCAGGCAACCATCGAGGCCAACGGCGATTCCTGGACCATCGATCCTGCAACCTACATCACCAACGGTGCTTACTACATGACCGAGTTCACCGACGGTGACCGTATCGTATTCGAGAAGAACCCCTACTACTGGGATGCTGAGAACGTAACCTTCCAGACCATCGTATGGAACCTCATCGAGGACGTGAACGCAGCCTACACCGCATATCAGAACGATGATCTGCAGATGATCAAGGCAGTTCCCACCGAGGAGATCCCCTCCCTTGAGGGCAACGAGGAATTCCATGTAGAGCCCATCCTGGGAACCTACTACCTCAGCCTGAACACCCAGAGAGAGCCCTTCGACGATCCGATGGTTCGTGAGGCACTTTCTCTTGCAATCGACAGAGACTACTGTGCAAACACCATCATGCAGGGAACCTATACCCCGGCAACGGGCCTTGTTCCCACCGGATGCTCCGACGCAGAGCCCGGCTCTTCCTTCCCGGAGACCAGCATCGAGCTGAACGGCGATTTCTTCAGCTCCGATTATGAGGCAAACCTGGAGAAGGCAAAGGAACTCCTGGCAGAGGCAGGATATCCCAACGGCGAAGGCTTCCCCACCATCGACTACATGACCAACGACGCCGGTTATCATAAGCCCATGGCAGAGTATCTGCAGCAGGCATGGGGTGAGCTTGGTATCACCATGAACGTCAACATTCAGGAGTGGAAGACTGTAACGGCTGACCGTCGTGCAGGTAACTTCGACGCAGCAAGAAACGGCTGGGTAATGGACTATGATGATCCTTCCAACATCATCGAGCTTTTCGAGTCTACCAACGGCAACAACGACGGTAAGTACAGCAATCCTGAGTTCGATCAGCTGGTAGAGGAAGCAAGAACCACTGCTGATGTCAACGAGCACTACTCCAAGCTCCACGAGGCTGAGAAGTATCTCCTTGACGATGCAGGCTGCATCCCGGTTGCTTTCCAGGCAGATTTCTGGCTTCAGAAGTCCAACCTGAAGAACACCTGGCACAGCCCCTACGGATACTGGTACTTCATGAACGGTACCCTTGAGTAAGATCCGTACGAGTCAGTGAACCCCGTCCCTTTGGGACACATAAGACAGCGGAGGCCTTCGGTCTCCGCTGTTATATTATCCGGAAAAACCGGCAGCTCATTTGAAAAAAACACTTGATGAAATCAGAGTTTTCGGGTATACTAAGATAGTTCGCGGAAGTGAACGGCAAGCCGACATAGTTCAGCTGGTAGAGCAATTGATTCGTAATCAATAGGTCGCGGGTTCGAATCCCGCTGTCGGCCGGTCCAAGGGAGGCTGTCCCGTTGAAGAGCAGAGGCTCGGAGACGGGGCAGCCTTTTTAATAAGTTTTTTCAGGGAAATGATTTTCTTCCTATGATATATGTTGCGCTTTTTGGTTGTTGGTGATAAACTTGTTACGTAAATTAACAAATGTTTTCCGGAGTGAAGACAATGATCAAGATCGATAACAGACAAAATCAATATGTGGCGATCCTCCTGTGCAGCCTTATGATCACGGGCTTCGCCCAGTTCCGGCTGGGGATCCTGGTGCAGTATTTCACCATATCCCTGGGCATCGTCCTGATCCCCCTTTTCTATGTGGTGATCGAGGGCTTTCCCATCCTGCCGGTTTCCGTGCTCTCCGGCATTCTGGTGGCGGTGTCCCGGATGGTGGTGGATACCTATGGTACAGTGGTGGAGGTGGGCCCCTTTGTAAGCAACTATCTGCCGGAGACCTTCTTCTATATGCTCTACGGCTTTCTGTTTTATGCCTACTGCGAGCGGAAGGGCCGCAGGCTGAACTGCTGGAGGGATGTGGCGGCTCTGGCCCTCATCGACTATGCCTCCAATATGCTGGAGCTCTTCCTTCGGGAGGGGATCTCCCAGCTGACCCTTTACAATCAGGCCAGCATCCTGGCCATCGGCTTTGCCAGGGGACTGATCATATTCGGGCTTGCAGGCATGCTGCGATCCTACCGGGTGAGCCTTATGCGGCAGGAGGACGTGAAGATGTACCGGCAGCTGCTGATCACCACCACGGAGCTCTCTGCGGAGATGATCTGGATGCGGGAGAACATGCAGCTTGTGGAGCAGACCATGAACGACGCGTATCGCATCTATGATTCCCTGAAGGAAAAGCATCCCCAGGAGGCCATCAAGGCCCTTTCAGTGGCCACCAAGGTCCATGAGATCAAAAAGCAGTACCATTCCATCATGACGGGAGTCAGCGCAGCCCTGAACCGGAACCTGGAGGCAAAGGACATGGCGGTGGCGGAGATTCTGTCCATCCTTCTGGGAAGGATCCGGGAGGCGGGGAAGGAACAGGGGATCACCCTGAACTGCCATACCAACTGCCCTGAGAACCTCTATACGGAGAAGTATTACTATATGATGACCCTCTTCAATAATCTTTTCACCAACGCCCTGGAGGCGGCGGTGGGAGAGGAACAGGAGATCTCCGTAACGGTATCGGAGGAAGAGGGAGATTACGTATTTGCGGTATCCAATTCCGGAAAGGAGATCCCCAAGGAGGATATGCAGGATATCTGGAATGCGGGATATTCCACCAAGATCAATTACGAAAGCGGCGTCGTGGGAAGAGGCCTGGGGCTTATCATCGTAAGGCGTATCGTGGAGCAGGAGTTCGGCGGGAAGATCGACAATGTACGTTCCGAGAACGGCTGGACCACCTTCTGCCTGCGGATCCCGAAGGAACGCTTTATTCAGAAATAAGGGAGGAGAAAAGCTATGAGAATATACATCGTGGATGACGACAGGAATATTTACAGCATCCTGAAACAGATCATTACGGAGAGGAAGCTGGGAGAGATCTGCGGCTCCGCCGAGAACGGACAGGAGGCCCTGGAGGATGTGGCTTCCCTGAAGCCGGATATCATCATCGCGGACCTTTTGATGCCGGATCTGGACGGGATCACCTTTTCCGAGAAGGCCAAGAAGCTCCTTCCGGATGCCAGCGTCATCATGCTGTCCCAGGTGGACAATAAGGAGATGGTTTCAAAGGCCTATGAGAGCGGCGTGGAGTTCTATGTCCACAAGCCGGTGAATGCCATCGAGATCGAAAACGTCCTGAAGAATATCGAAGCCAGCCAGACCATGAAGCGGATCATTGCAAAGGCCCAGGATCTCTTTGCCGGGACCCCTGCTGCGGCACCCCAGACCGGAGCTGAGCGGGAAACGGTCCGGCCCTCCTCCCTTGGCATGGGCAAGCCCTATATGCAGCGTCTGCGGGGGATCCTGCAGGGCATCGGTATCAGCTCCGAGTCCGGCAGCCGGGATATCATGGCGATCATTGAGTACCTGATGGAAAATGACATGGACATTACGGAGACCACCCTGAATGAGCTCTGCGGCCGTCTGGGGCAGAATCCCAAGTCCGTGGAGCAGAGGATCCGCAGGGCGGCCTTTGCAGGTATGGTCAACCTGGCCAATAAGGGCATGGAGGATTATGCAGACCCGGTATTCAACGAGTATGCGGGACGGCTGTATAACTTCGAGCAGATCCGTAAGGAAATGAACTATATCCGGGGAAAGAGCGACAAGCACGGAAACGTGCGGATCCGGAACTTTATCAGCGGCCTTCTGGCCTACTGCAGGGAGATGTAAAAAAAGAAGCGGAGACACCTTTTTCGGGGCGTCTCCGCTTTTTCTTTGAAAGGATATGATCCGATACAGTATCAAGCCGGATCAGAATACGCAGATGGGGTGGTCGGAAAGAGTATCTGCATAACCGATGACGGCGGCTTCCGGAACCACCTTCTTCAGGTCCTCCATGATCCGGTCCACCTGCTTTGCATCCACGGCATAAAGGAGGCCGCCGGAGGTCTGGGGATCGTAAAGTAGGTCCGTCAGGCTCTCGGAAACGGAAGCTGCGATCTGGACCTTTCCCTCCAGGTTCTTCCGGTTCCGGTAGGCGTTGGCAGGCACGAGGCCCATGGCGGCGTATTCCTGGGCAACGGACAGGAGGGGAACGGAAGAGGAGTCGATGTAAATGGTGCAGCCGGAGCCCTCGCACATCTCATAGCTGTGACCAAGAAGGGCAAAGCCGGTGACATCGGTGCAGGCGTGGACCCCTTCGTGGCGAAGGACCACATCGGAGGCGTACTTGTTCAGCTGCGCCATGGTGGAGACCAGCTCCTTATGCTGGGCAGGGGTCAGGAGACCGCCCCGCTCCGCATTGGTCAGGACACCGGTGCCGATGGCCTTGGTAAGGATCAGGGCGTCGCCGGGACGGATGCCGTTGTTCCGCAGGATCCTGTCCGGGTGAACGAAGCCAGCAACGCAGAGGCCGTACTTGGGGATCGGGTCCTTGATGGTATGGCCCCCTACCACGATGGCGCCAGCCTCCCGGACCTTATCGTAGCCCCCCTGCAGGATGTTGTGTACATCCTCGTGGGGCAGGCTTTCCGGGAACATGAAGACGTTCATGGCAAGCTTTGCTTCGCCGCCCATGGCCCAGACATCGGAAAGGGAGTTGGCGGCGGCTACCTGACCGTATTCGTAGGGATCGTCCACAGCCGGCGGGAAGATATCCACCGTCTGGATCAGAGCCACATCATCAGTGATCTTGTAAACTGCAGCGTCGTCTGCAGTATCATATCCGACTAAGAGACGTTCATCCTGGAACGTCGGGAGACCGCGCAGGACCTGCGCGAGGTAATCGGGACCTATCTTGGATGCTCAGCCTCCGCACTCGCCGGAGAGCTTCGTGAGTTTGATATCTGACATGTTACTTCCTCTTTTCGAAATTTATACTCTTATAACATAGATCCGCAGCCCCTTTTCGTCAAACTTTATCAGGAAACCTGATAAAGGAAGAGAGGATTATAAAGGCGGGATCAGAGGACCGGCTTTTCGATGTTGTACTCATTGATCTTGTTGAAGATCTGCCGGGAGCTCATATTGAGGCGCTTTGCGGTGGCGGAGATGTTCCAGCCCATGCTCATGAGCACGGACTCCAGGAATTTCTTCTCGCTGACGGCCTTGAACTCCTTCCAGGTCAGGACGCTGTCCGGAAGCTCCATGCCCACGTCCTTCTTGGCCTCCCGCTTCAGATTGAAGAGGATGGGGATGCCCTCGCTGGTAATGGTGTGGTTGGTGCTGAGGACCACCATGCGGGAGAGGGTGTTTTCCAGCTCCCAGATGTTGCCGGGATACTCGTAGTTGGTCAGGAACTGCCAGGCCTTGTCCTCGATGGTGTTGATGCGGATGTTGTTTTCCTTCTGGGCCTTATCCAGGAAGAACTGGATCAGATCCACCAGGTCCTCCTTCCGTTCCCGGAGGGAGGGGATCCGGATGCAGATGGTGCTGATCCGGTAATAAAAGCCTTCGTTGATATTGTCGCCGATGATCTTCTTGGAAAAGTCCCTGGAGGTAGAGGAGATCAGCCGGCAGTTGATCTGATTCGTGTTCAGGGTACCGATGGGCTCGAAGGTCTTGCTCTCAATGGCGGAAAGAAGTCTGAGCTGTGCGGTGATATCCGCGTCCAGGATCTCCTCCAGGAAGAGGGTGCCGTCCCCCACGGTGCTGAGCTTTCCGGGCCTGATGTTCTGAGGACCGGTGAGAGAGTTGAGCTCGTGGCCGAAGAGCTCGTCCTGAAGCCCTTCCCCGGAATAGGCCTGACAGTTTACGGATATAAAGGGAGATAGAGCCCTTGGACTGCAGGCGTGGATATAGCGGGCGATGGTTTCCTTTCCGGTCCCCGGTTCTCCCAGGATCAGGACATTTACATTGGAAGCAGCCACCTGCTCGCATTCGCTCAGGGTACGCTTAAAGAGGGGAGATGAGGTCTTCAGGTAAAAGTTTTTGAGCATCTGTTGTTTGTCCATGTCATACCTCCGTGAAGCATTTATTTAAGTCGGAATAATAATTCTCTGTAAACTCATTCCAATAACAACATTATAATAGAAGTAGAGGTACAATTCAAGAAATATAATTCAGAAAATAACATAAAATTGAAAAAAAGTTCCAGAGTGGGGGAGGAAAAGGAGTAAGGAAAGCGAAAACTGCGAAACTTATCGTGATACTTTTGTAAAAAAATGTAGATACTTGAAAAGTGCATAAAAAAAGAAGGAAATACACTGCCCAAATTATGAAAAAGTAATAAAAACTCGTTGACTTTTAACCTTCTTTTGTTATAATGAGTTACGTAGGTATCGGTTAACATTTTAACAATTTAACCGAAGCATATCTGCACAGAAACTTATCTCATAGAGAAGGGGGAAATTGTATGGATGCTTTTAACCAATTAGTACTTTCCGTTCAGAACATCCTTGCAGGCTACGTTCTGCTGGTGGTTCTGGTAGGTGCCGGTATTTGGTTCACGGTTAAGACCGGCTTCGTACAGATCAAAGAGTTCGGAAACGGCTGGAGACGTCTCCTTGGCGGCCTTGGCGGCGGCAAGAAGGAGGGCGAGGGCGGCCTTTCCTCATTCCAGGCTGTTACCACTGCAATCGCAGGTCAGGTAGGTACCGGTAACATCGCCGGTGTTGCTACCGCTATCGCAGCCGGCGGCCCTGGTGCAGTATTCTGGATGTGGGTATCCGCATTCCTTGGTATGGCTACCATCTTCTGCGAGGCAGTTCTTGCTCAGGCTACCAGAAAGCAGCTTTCCGACGGAAGCTACATCGGCGGACCGGTGTACTACATCCGTGAAGCTTACAAGGGTACCTTCGGTAAGGTACTGGCTGGTATCTTCGCAGTTCTGATCGCTCTGGCTCTGGGACTTTTCGGTAACGCAGTACAGGCAAACTCCATCAGTGATGCATTCCATTCTGCATTCTTTGCAAATGTAACTGCAGGCTTCGAGTTCATGGGACAGCATGTTACCTACGATAAGCTGGCATGCGGTATCGTGATCGCAGCACTTGCACTGATCATCTTTGCCGGCGGCGTATCCCGTATCGGTTCTGTAACTGAGAAGCTGGTTCCCATCATGGCTATCTTCTACCTCATCGGTGGACTGATCATCGTTATTGCAAACTTTACGGCAATCCCGTATACCCTGCAGATGATCTTTGTAGGCGCTTTCAATCCGAGAGCAGTAGCCGGCGGTGCCTTCGGTATCGCAGTACAGGAAGCTGTTAAGCTTGGTATTGCAAGAGGTCTTTTCAACAACGAGGCAGGTCTTGGTTCTACACCGAACGCTCATGCACAGGCAAGAGTTGATCATCCGGTTCAGCAGGGACAGCTGGCAATCGTGTCTGTATTCATCTGCACCATGATGCTTACCACCCTGACTGCTATCGTTATCATCATCACCGGTATGCTTGAGCCCGACTCCATCGCACACAGCGCAGATGGCGTTCTGTTCACCGGCGTATCTCTGACTCAGGCCGCATTCGGTACCCTGTACGGTTCCTTCGGTAATATCTTCATTGCCATTGCGATGTTCTTCTTCGCATTCTCTACCGTACTTGGCTGGTACTTCTACGGTGAGTCCAACATCAGATATCTGTTCGGAAAGACTGGTGTAAAGGTTTATCTGGGCGTTGTATGTGTATTCATCATTGTTGGATCACTGGCACAGGTTGAGACTGTTTGGAACCTTTCCGACTGCTTCAACTCCATGATGGTTATCCCGAACATCCTCGGTGTACTTGCTCTGACCAAGCTGGTTCAGAAGTACTACAAGGATTACAAGGAGAACTTCTGCCCGAATCATCCGGAGGATGGTTCCAGCTGGGCTAAGAAGGCTGCAAAGAAGTAATTCCACGGGCATAACTTTTCAGTAACATTCTGACAACTAAATAAGCATAACATTACAGGCCGGAATATCCGGCAAATCACACACAATCGAGATATGTTTCAGAACAGACGGTGCCCCTGGAAAAATGATCCGGGGCACCGTTTTGTGAAGTAAAAAGCTGCAGTGTGCAAAAAAATACCGTGTGTATAATTTGAATAGAAGAAAATGTAAACTTCTGTAAGATAGAGAAGAAATTTTCTTAAAATAGTAGTTTTTTGAAAAATAATTCTTAAAACAGCCTGTTAGCTTATTGACAAATTATACAAATATGATATTATACTTTTAGAGTGAAGGGGAACTTGTGGAAATAATTTTCACACATGTGAGAATTGCTACACAACGACCGTTTCGCATAAACAATGTTTTATTATTTAAGGAGGGTTCTCATGAAGAAACTTGAATTAGGAATTGTTCCGATTAAGGACATCCAGTTCGCTTCCAAGTCAGAAGTCAAGGGCGATACTCTTTATGTAAATAAGGAAGATATCATTGACCTTCTGAAGGAAGATGAAAATATCGAGAACATCGAGCTTTTCATCGCTAAGCCGGGAGACAGCATCCGCATCATGCCCGTTAAGGACGTGATCGAGCCGCGTGTTAAGGTTTCCGGCAACGGCGCTATGTTCCCGGGCATGGTGTCCAAGGTAGACGTAGTTGGTGAAGGAAGAACCAACGTACTTCGCGGTATGGCAGTTGTTACCACTGGTAAGATCGTTGCTTTCCAGGAGGGTATCATCGACATGACCGGCGAGGGCGCTAAGTACACCCCGTTCTCCAAGCTGAACAACCTGGTTCTGAAGGTTGACACCAAGGAGGACATTGACAAGCATAAGAGAGAGGCTTCTGTTCGTATGGCTGGCCTTAAGACCGCTGATTTCATCGGTAAGCTGGCTAAGGACATCGAGGCTAAGGAAGTTGAGACCTTCGAGACCCTGAACGTAAAAGAGGGCGCTGAGAAGTATCCGAACCTTCCTCGCGTAGCATATGTTTACATGCTGCAGTCTCAGGGACTGATGCACGACACCTATGTATACGGCGTTGATGCTAAGCAGACCCTTTCCACCATCATTTACCCCACCGAGGTTATGGACGGTGCAATCGTTTCCGGTAACTGCGTATCTGCATGCGACAAGAACACCACCTATCATCACCTCAACAACCCGGTAATCAGAGCTCTGTTCGCTGAGCACGGCAAGAGCATCAACTTCGTAGGCGTTGTTATTACTAACGAGAACGTTTACCTGGCTGATAAGATGCGTTCTTCTGACTGGGCTTCCAAGCTTTGCGATTTCCTTGGCGTAGACGGCGCTATCGTTTCCGAGGAAGGCTTCGGCAACCCGGATACCGACCTGATCATGAACTGCAAGAAGATCACCGCTAAGGGCATCAAGACCGTTCTTGTTACCGACGAGTACGCTGGACAGGATGGTAAGTCACAGTCTCTGGCTGACGCTGATGCATCTGCAGACGCAGTTGTAACCGGCGGAAACGCTAACATGGTTATCAACATTGGACCGCTCGATACCGTTATCGGTTATCCGGAGGTTGCTGATGTAATCGCCGGCGGTACTGCTGGTTCCCTGAAGCCGGATGGATCCATCGAGGCAGAGCTTCAGGTTATCACCGGAGCTACCAACGAGATCGGCTTCAACAAGTTCAGCGCAAGATAAGGAGGAAGTATCAATGTTAAAGTGCGTACATTATATTAACCAGTTCTTCGCTGGAATCGGCGGCGAGGAGAAGGCTGATTACAAGCCGGAGCTTCGCAAGGGCGTTGTAGGCCCGGGCGCTGCTATGAACGCAGCATTCAAGGGAGAGGCAGAGATCGTTGCAACCGTTATCTGCGGTGACTCCTATTTCAACGAGAACGAGAAGGAGGCTCTTAAGACCATCCTTGATATGATCAAGTCTGAGGGCGCTGACTTCGTAGTATGCGGACCTGCATTCAACGCAGGACGTTACGGCGTTGCCTGCGGTACCGTAGCTAACGCTGTTAAGGAAGAGCTTGGCCTTCCGGTAGTAACCGGTATGTACGAGGAGAACCCGGGTGCTGATATGTTCAAGACCAAGGTTTACATCGTTCCTACCAAGAACAACGCTGCAGGTATGGGAGAGGCAGTAGGCTACATGGCTCCTCTGGCTCTGAAGCTTGCAAAGGGCGAGAAGATTGGTGTTTCCTCTCAGGAGCACTATATGCCCAACGGCGTTCGTGTTAACTTCTTCGATGAGAAGATCGGTGCTGAGCGTGCAGTTGACATGCTGATCGCTAAGCTGAACAACAAGCCTTTCGTAACCGAGTATCCGATGCCCTCCTTCGACAGAGTTGAGCCCGGCCCGGCTATCAAGGATATGAAGCATGCCCGCATCGCTCTGGTTACCTCCGGCGGTATCGTACCGAAGGGCAACCCGGACCACATCGAGTCCTCCAACGCTCAGAAGTATGGTTCTTACTGCATTGATGGCGTAGACACTCTGGATGCTGACCACTATGAGACCGCTCACGGTGGATACGATCCTTCCTACGCTAACGAGAACCCGAACCGTGTTGTACCGCTTGACGTAGTTCGCGAGATGGTTAAGAACGGTGAGATCGGTTCCCTTCATCCTTACTTCTACTCAACCGTTGGTAACGGTACTGCTGTTGCTTCCGCTAAGAAGTATGGTACCGAGATCGGCCAGAAGCTGGTTGACGATCATGTAGATGCCGTAATTCTCACCTCTACGTGAGGAACCTGCACACGTTGCGGCGCAACGATGGTTAAGAACATTGAGAAGTATGGTATTCCGGTTGTTCACATTGCAACTGTAACCCCGATCTCCATGACGGTTGGTGCAAACCGTATCGTTCCTGCGGTAGCTATCCCGCATCCGCTTGGAAACCCGAAGATGTCTCCGGAAGAGGAGAAGGAACTCAGAAGAGGTCTTGTTGAGAAGGCTCTGAAGGCTCTTGAAACTCCGGTTGACACACAGACAATCTTTGAGTAAAATGAACTTATATTCATAAGCGAGGAAAATTACATGCCGGCTTTGCCGGTATGTAATTTTTCCAAGCTATGGAAAGTAAGCAAAACTATTCAAAGAAGAGGAGAGCAAAAGAAATGGGAAAGGTTTATGATTTAATCATTCTCGGCGCAGGCCCTGCAGGACTTGCAGCAGGCCTTTACGGCGGCAGATATCGTCTTAATACCCTGGTTATCGAGAAGGGTCAGGACGGCGGACAGATCGCGATCACCAACGAGATCGAGAACTATCCGGGACAGATGGTTGACCAGGAAGAGTCCGGCCCCTCTCTGATCGCACGTATGACCAAGCAGGTCGAGAAGTTCGGCGCAGACAGAGTTTGCGACACGATCGTTAAGGCAGAGCTTCAGGGCCCTGTAAAGAAGCTGACCGGCGTTAAGGGTGATGTTTACGAGGGTAAGACCGTGATCATCGCAACCGGCGCTCATCCGCGTCCAATCGGCTGCAAGAACGAGAAAGAGTTCCTTGGAAAGGGAATCTCCTTCTGCGCAACCTGCGATGCAAACTTCTACGAGGGCTTCGAGGTATTCGTAGTCGGCGGCGGCGATTCAGCTGTTGAGGAGGCTATGTACCTGACCAAATTCGCTCGTAAGGTTACCCTGATCCACAGACGTGACAAGCTTCGTGCTGCTGAGTCCATTCAGGAGAAGGCATTCAAGAACGAGAAACTCCACTTCATGTGGGATACAGTCGTTGAGGAAGTTGACGGCGACGGCATCATGGATACCATGATCGTTAAGAATGTAAAGACCGGTGAGCTCACCACTATCAAAGCTGACCCGGATGACGGCATGTTCGGTCTGTTCGGCTTCATCGGATATCTTCCGAATACCGACAACCTTCAGGACTGCGGCCTGGAGATGGAGAACGGCTACATCAAGACCGACGACAATATGCACACCAACATCGAGGGTGTATATGCTGCCGGCGATGTAAGAGTTAAGTCTCTTCGTCAGGTAGTAACTGCAGCTGCCGACGGCGCTATCGCTGCTTCTCAGGCAGAGCACTACTGCGCAAATCTGGAGTAATCCAAAAACTGTCGTTTTTCGTTGATTATCGATTGCTTTTGTGATATATTGTAATCGGTGGTTACATTTGAAAGGAGTGTTTGTCATGGTTGATTTAACAAAGGACAACTTCGAAGAAGAAGTATTAAAGGCAGAAGGTACCGTACTCGTAGATTTCTACGGTGACGGATGCGTTCCCTGTGCAGCTCTTATGCCGCACATCCACGGTTTTGAGAAGGTTTACGGCGACAAGATCAAGTTCACCTCTCTCAACACCACAAAGGCAAGACGCCTTGCAATCTCCCAGAAGGTTCTTGGCCTTCCGGTAATCGCAATCTATCAGAACGGTGCTATGGTTGATTCCCGCGTAAAGGAAGAGGCTACACCGGAGTCTTGCGAGGAGATGATCAAGAAGTACGCTGAATAAGCTGTGCTTCCCGGCCCCAAGGGCCAAAAACTGTTTACCGTTCCGCCAAAAGCGGGATAGTAATAAATAAAAAAAAGGATAAGGAGGATACTGAGATGGCAATTCTTAACGGAAAGCATGTCATTATCATCGGTGACCGTGATGGTGTACCGGGACCCGCTATCGAAGAGTGCGCTAAGACAGCAGGCGCTGAGATAGCATACTCCTCTACCGAATGTTTCGTCTGAACATCCGCTGGTGCTATGGATCTTGAGAACCAGAAGAGGGTACTTAACATTAGTGAGGAGTTTGGCGCAGAGAACGTTGTAGTTCTTCTTGGCGCTGCTGAGGCTGAGGCTGCTGGCCTTGCCGCAGAAACTGTTACTAATGGAGACCCCACTTGGGCAGGACCTTTAGCAGGAGTCCAGTTGGGACTGACTGTTTATCACATTTGTGAGGACGAAATCAAGAGCGAAGTAGACGCAGGTGTCTATGACGAGCAGGTAGGTATGATGGAGATGGTTATGGACGTTCCCGCAATCCACGAGGAGATGGAGAACATCCGCAGCCAGTATTGTAAATATCTTTAATCTCTTGTCATGGAGATGAGTTTACAGTAGCTGATCCTTTGGGCTGTCGCGGAAGCTTATCTTCCCCGGCAGCCTTTTTCAAAATCAAAAGCTGTCAGGCGCAAGCCAAGCAAAGAATTATAATTACGTATAAAATCACGTTATCAAACGGGGGAATGATTAGAAATGAACGGTTATCCAGTAGTAAAGGGTGCTGCTTATACCCTTGCAGCAACCCCTTCAATGGTTATTTATAACGGAACGACCCAGACCACCGAGAGAGTCGTAAATCCGTCTTCTGAGTACCTTGTAGAGCTTCCCAAGCATCTGAGAAGCTACGAGGATGTTATTTCCTACATCCCGAACCAGGTATACATCGGAAATGCACATTATGACGATCTTGCCAATACCGAGTTCCCGTACTACGACAAAAAGTGGGAGGGCGCTAAGGAAGACGGTAAGTTCGGATGCATCATGCCGGAGGACGAATTCTACGGTGTTATGCACATCTGCGACGTTTTCGAGCTGGTTATGCTGGAGAACTCCTTCGCTGAGCAGGTAAAGGAGAAGCTTGCTAAGCGCGAGATGTTCACCGAGGAGCAGCTGGAGTCCATCCTGAAGAACAACGCTGATCAGGCAGAGCTTGAGAGACTTGTTAATGAGGAGCATTCCGAGGGACTTTACATCGATCAGACCCACCTTGTAGGTGTTGTAAAGAGAGCACATGACGTAGACGTTAACCTTTCTGCTCATGTAATGCTTGAGAACCTTGTTTCCAAGGCTTCCAACGTTATCTCCCTGATCGAGCTGAAGAAGAAGAACAACTTTGATCCGGCTTCCGTAGAGTACGTTATCGACTGCTGCGAGGAGGCCTGCGGTGATATGAACCAGCGTGGCGGCGGAAACTTCGCAAAGGCTGCTGCTGAGATCGCAGGTTATCCGAATGCAACCGGTTCCGACGTACGTGGCTTCTGCGCAGGCCCGGCTCACGCTATGCTGCACGCTGCAGCTCTGGTTAAGGCTGGAACCTTCAAGAACGTTGTCGTTACTGCCGGCGGCTGCACCGCTAAGCTTGGTATGAACGGTAAGGACCATGTTAAGAAGGGCCTTCCGATCCTTGAGGACTGCATCGCAGGCTTCTCAGTTCTGGTATCTGCTGACGACGGAGTACATCCGCAGATCAGAACCGACATCGTAGGACGTCACACCATCAGCACCGGTTCTGCTCCGCAGAAGGTTATCGGTTCTCTGGTTGGCGATCCCCTGAAGGCAGCCGGACTTAAGATCACCGAGATCGATAAGTACGCTCCTGAGCTTCAGAACCCGGATATCACAAAGCCCGCAGGTGCTGGTGACGTTCCGGAGGCTAACTACAAGATGATCGCTGCTCTGGCAGTTATGAATAAGGACCTTGACAGATCCGAGATCGCCAACTTCGTTAAGAAGCATGGTATGACCGGTTGGGCTCCCACCCAGGGTCACATTCCGTCAGGTGTTCCCTACCTTGGACCTCTTATGGACGACTGCATGAGCGGCAAGGTACACAAGGCTATGATCATCGGTAAGGGATCTCTGTTCCTTGGCCGTATGACCAACCTCTTCGACGGTGTTTCCTTCGTTGTTCAGGCAAATGACGGAACCGTTGGCGGAAAGTCCGCAGCTAAGAAGGAAGTTAAAGTTTGCAAGACCGCTAACTACTACGGAACCAAGATCGCATTCGCATCTGAGGGCTCCGAGCATGGCCAGGACAACATCGATCTGGCTGTAGAGCTGGCTGCAAAGAAGGGAATTGAGGCTATCGTTTCCGAGGGTGAGACCGCTCACAAGGAGATGGAAGCAGCTCTTAACGACGGTACTGCACAGGCAGCCGTTACCATGCACTATCCGTTCCCAATCGGTGTATCTACCGTTGGTAAGGTTATCACTCCTGCCCGCGGCAAGGCAATGTACATTGCAAACACCACCGGAACCTCTGATACCGACCGTGTATCCGCACTGGTTAAGAACGCCATTGCAGGTATCATCGCAGCTAAGGCTGACGGCGTAGAGCATCCCACTGTTGGTATCGCCAACATCGACGGTGCAAGAGCTTGTGAGAAGGCTCTGAAGAAGTTAAAGGAGAACGGCTTCGACATCACCTTCGCTGAGTCTGCAAGAGCTGACGGCGGCGTTGAGATGAGAGGTAACGACCTGCTTCTTGGAACCGCAGACGTTATGGTTATGGACAGCCTTACCGGTAACCTGATGATGAAGATGTTCTCATCCTACACCACAGGCGGCCAGTACGAGGCTATGGGCTATGGCTATGGTCCTGGTATCGGCGAGGGCTATGACAAGCTTATCATGATCGTATCCCGTGCTTCCGGCGCTCCGGTTATCGCAGGCGCTATGGAGTACGCTGCAAACCTTGTTGCAAATGACTGGAAGAAGATCGCTGACGAGACCTACGCAGCTGCACACGCAGCAGGCCTTGACGATATTCTGAAGGCATCCGCTCCTGCTAAGGCTGCTGAGGCTGAGGCTGAGGAAGAGGATGTTCCGATGCCCGCTAAGGAAGTTGTAACCGCAGCTATCCCGGGTATCGAGGTTATGGATATCGACAATGCCGTAAAGGCTCTTTGGAAGGCTGGCATCTACGCTGAGGGCGGCATGGGCTGCACCGGTCCGATCGTTCAGATCTCCGAGGCTAACAAGGATAAGGCAGTAGAGATCCTGACCAAGGCAGGCTTCATCGGCTAATCCGAAAAAATAACCAAATTCGGCTTGACTGAGACCAAGAAATAAAGTATACTTTACAGCGGCGGCGGGAAAGAAATTTCCCTCCGCCGGATGTAAAGGTATTTTCTACCGTACATTCAAAACTGAACAGGCAGCGTAAGCTGCAATGCTTTGGTAATATGGAGGCAGATAGGTGACTGGTGTGCCTCGCGGTCTTCAAAACCGTTGTGTGGGGTTTAGAGCCTCACGGGTGGGTTCGATTCCCACCTCCTCCGTTTCCTTTTATTATCTCAGCAGCTGAACATTAAGGAGAAAAACAAAATGGATAATATGCAAGATATCTTGCGTAGAATCCCTAAGATAGACGAGGTGCTGCAGAATCAGCGCCTCGTTTTATTTTACGGAACTACGCCCCGCTCCGTGATCGTGGAGAGCGTTCGTGAGACCATCGACAACCTGAGAAAGGAGATCCTTTCCGGAAATACGGAAGGCCTTGACAACGAGGAAGCCCTGATGGATGAGATCGTGGATTCCATCATCGCCAAGAAGAAAAAGACCCTGCGCCGGGTCATCAACGCCACGGGAGTCGTGCTCCATACGAACCTGGGCCGTGCCCAGCTTTCAAAGGCAGCCGCCCAGGCCGTGATGGACATTGCGGATAACTACAGCACCCTGGAGTATGACCTGAAAAAGGGCACCAGAGGAAGCCGTCAGGATATCGTTGAGAATATCGTAAAGAAGGTCACCGGGGCAGAGGCTGCCATGGTGGTGAACAACAATGCGGCAGCCACCATGATCGTACTGGCCTCCATGGCCAGAGGCAAAGAAGTGGTGGTATCCAGAGGCGAGCTGGTGGAGATCGGCGGATCCTTCCGGATCCCGGAGGTCATGAGTGAGTCAGGCGCCATCCTGCGGGAGGTGGGAGCCACCAACAAGACCAAGGTCTCCGACTACGAGCGGGCCTATGATCCGGAGCTTACGGCAGCCTTCATGAAGGTCCACACCTCCAACTTCCGCATCATCGGATTCACGGAGGATGTATCCCTGCCGGATATGGTGGCCCTGGGCAGAGAGAAGGGGGTCCCGGTCATCTATGACATGGGCAACGGCCTCATGGTGGATCTCCAGAAATACGGCGTCAATGAGCCTACGGTAATGGATGCCCTGAAGGCGGATCCGGATGTGATCCTGTTCTCCGGGGACAAGCTTCTGGGAGGCCCCCAGGGCGGTATCATTATCGGAAAGAAGAAGTACATCGATCAGATGAAGAAGCACCCTCTGGCGAGAGCCTTCCGGGTGGACAAGATGACCCTGGCAGCCCTTGAGGCTACCTTCTATCAGTATCTGGACATGGATAAGGCCATGAAGGAGATTCCCACCCTGGCCATGATCTCTGCCTCCAGAGAGGAGCTGCAGGACAAGGCAGCTGACCTTATCCGGGCCCTTCAGGAGAAGGCTCCGGAATACGAATATGATACGGAAGCAGTCACGGATCAGGTAGGCGGCGGCTCAGCTCCGGCAAACTATCTGGAGGGGATCGCCGTTTCCATCAGGAATACCGGCCTTACGGCGGAGCAGATGGAACGCCGCCTCAGAAAGGCAGAGGTACCGGTGATCGCCCGGATCAGCCATGAGCATATCCTCCTGGATGTCAGATGCATCAAGGAAGAGGAATATGCCCTGGTGGCAGACGCGGTGGCACAGACAAAAGGCGGTGAACAGTAAATGCAGAATATTATCGTAGGAACGGCAGGTCATGTGGATCACGGAAAGACCTGTCTGATCAAAGCCCTTTCCGGCTATGATACGGATCGTTTGAAGGAAGAGAAGAAGAGGGGCATTACCATCGATCTGGGATTTGCAAACCTTCCCAATGATGAGGGACTCCATATCGGTATCATCGATGTGCCCGGCCATGAAAAGTTTGTTAAAAACATGCTGGCTGGTATCGGCGGCATCGACCTGGTGCTGATGGTCATTGCCCTGGATGAGGGAGTCATGCCCCAGACCACGGAGCACTTTGAGATCCTGAAGATGCTTCACATCCGGGAAGGCATCATCGTTCTGACCAAGGCGGATACGGTGGATGACGACTGGGCGGACATGGTAGAGGCGGACGTGCAGGAGATGGTGAAGGGAAGCTTCCTGGAGAACGCCCCCATGATCCGGGTCTCCGCATATACAGGAAAGAACATCCCGGAGCTTCGGGATATGATCATCGACATGGTCCGGGAGACAGGAAACCGCAGAGAGGATCCGGAGCTTTTCCGTCTGGCCATCGACCGTGCTTTCACCATGGAAGGCTTCGGTACCGTTGTAACCGGTACCCTTCAGGAGGGCTCTCTCTCCGTGGGAGAGGAGATCATGCTGTATCCCCAGGAACGGATGCTGAAGGTCCGGGGGATCCAGAGCCACGGCAAACAGGAGGACCGGGCTTTTGCCGGCCAGCGTACTGCCATTAACCTTCTGAACATCAAAAAGGAAGAACTCCATAGAGGAGAGGTGCTGGCCTATCCGGGTTCCCTGATCCCCAGTACCATGGTGGACGTAAAGCTGACCCTGTTCAAGTCCTCAGACCGCCGCTTAAAGAGCGGAGACCGGGTACATCTGAACTACGGTGCGTCCCAGGTTATCGCCAAGGTGGTGATGCTGGATCAGGACATCATCGAGGCAGGAGAGTCCTGCTATGCCCAGCTGCGCTTTGATGAGCCGGTGGTGGTAAAGCGGAACGACCGTTTCATCATCCGTTTCTTCTCCCCGGTGGTGACCTTCGGCGGCGGCGTCGTTCTGGACGCAGCTCCCATAAAGCATAAGCGCCATGATGAGACTGTGGTGGAATCCCTCCATGTAAAGGAAACAGGAGAGACGGAGGACGTGCTGCTTCTGGAGATCCTGGAGGAAAGCAGACGCTTCCCCACACCGGAGGCCCTGGCTGCCCTTATGGATATGTCCAGGCTCCAGACGGAGTTCTATCTCACAAGGCTTAAGGAAAAGAAGAAGATCATCGTCCTTGCGGACGGCAGCGTGATTCACATGGATTACTGGAAGCAGGTGGCGGACTATACCTCAGAGACTCTGAAGGAATATCATATCAACAATCCCATTACGGAGGGCATGGACAAGGAGGAATTCAAGTCCAGGCTCTACGACCGATTCCGGCTTCCGGACCTGAGAAAGGCGGAAATCCTTCTGTCAGAGCTTCAGAAGCGTATGATCGTAAAGGCCAGCGGTACCTATGTTTCCGTAAAGGACTTCAATACGGCCTACAACGACGAGCTTACGGGGATGCGGATCCAGATCGCAAAGCAGTACGCAGCGGCAGGGATCGAGGCTCCGCCGACGGCAGAGATCACAAATTCCTTCAAGGATAAGACCAAGGCCCGTCAGATCATTGAGAACATGCACAAGGAAGGGGTGCTGGTAAAGATCTCCCCCACCACCTATATGGACAAAAAGTGCTACGACGAGATCGTACAGAAGCTCAGCGCCCATATGGACGCCCATGGCAAGATCACCCTGGGAGAGTTCCGGGACCTGGCAGGCACCTCCAGAAAGTATGCCATGCAGTTTCTGGAGTGTCTGGACCGTCAGAAGATCACCAAGATGGTGGGAGACGCCCGGGTGCTGATCTAAAGGAATTTATAACAAAACTTAATAGAACCTCTTACATTTATTAAAAAACACAATAAAGTTGGCGGGTCCAGGGGGCGGAAATTTATAATGGAATGGAAAAATGGCGCAAGCCGTTATAAATCATTCCAAAGGGGGATATGAGATATGGATTTAGCAAAAAACAAGACCACGCTCCTGATCTCAGGAGCCATTCTGGGCCTCATTGCAGTGATCCTGGCGGCCACCGGTAACCCGGGGAACATGGCCTTCTGTATTGCCTGCTTCATCAGAGACTCAGCAGGTGCCGTAAAGCTGCACACAACGGCTACGGTACAGTATTTCAGACCGGAGATCGCAGGCATGCTGCTGGGTGCCTTCCTGATCGCTGTTGCCACGAAGGAGTACCGTTCCACAGCCGGTTCAGCACCCATGGTCCGTTTCATCCTGGGCTTCATCATGATGGTGGGCGCCCTGGTATTCCTGGGATGCCCGCTGCGTATGATCATCCGTATGGCAGCCGGTGACCTCAATGCTTATGTAGGACTGGTAGGTTTCGTTGCAGGTATCGCAACGGGTATCGTTGCACTGAAGAGGGGATTCTCCCTTGGCAGATCCCATGAGACGACCTCCGCTGCAGGAGCAGTGCTTCCAATTGCCTGGACCTTCCTTTTTGTACTGTCCCTGGCAGTTCCGGCACTCTTTGCCCTCAGTGAAAGCGGCCCCGGCTCCATGCATGCACCCATGATCCTGTCTCTGGCAGGCGGACTCCTTTTCGGTATCGTTGCCCAGAGAATCCGTATGTGCACCATCGGCGGCATCAGAGACCTGATCCTTACCAGGAACACGGATCTCTTTGCCATCCTTGCAGGATTCTTTGTGATCATGCTGGTGGGCAATATCGCTCTTGACAAGTTCACGGTAGGCTTCAGCGGACAGCCCATTGCCCATGCACAGCATATCTGGAACTTCCTGGGTCTTTACGCAGTAGGATTTGCAGGCGTACTGGCAGGCGGATGCCCCCTTCGTCAGATCATCCTGGCAGGTCAGGGTTCCTCCGATGCTGCAGTCACCTTCATCGGTATGTTCGTGGGAGCAGCATTCTGCCATAACTTCGGCCTGGCCTCCGCTGCAGCTTCCGCAGAAGCAGCAGGCGGTCCCTCCACGGCAGGTAAGGTTGCTCTGATCATTGCCATCGCAGTGACCTTCGTGATCGGATTCATGCCGAAGAAGAAGTAAAACCATCCGAAACACTGAAAACAAAAGGGATATTTTTGGAGGATAAAATTATGTACGAGGTTGACGCAAGAGGTCTTTCCTGTCCGGAGCCGGTCATGATGACGGCTGCTGCACTGAAGGAGCATGGAAATGAGGACATCAAGGTCCTGGTTTCCGAGCCCCATTGCTATAAGAACGTGGAAAAATTCGCCCAGTCCCAGGGACGGAAGGCAGAGGTACATGCCGTAGGTTCCGAGTTTGAGGTGATCATCACGAAATAAAAGATGAGAAGCATCCGGCGTCGGCGGGAAGAACCCATCATCAAAGAAGGATAGATTTATGAGACAAAAGGAACTTAGACTGATCACAACTTTCCATACAACGGCGGATGCTCTCGCCTGTGAAAGGGCCTGCAAGGAGCAGGGCTTTTCCGGGCGGATCATCCCGGTTCCCAGGCAGCTGTCCGCAGGCTGCGGGCTCGCATGGAGCTGCGAGCCGGGAAAAGAGGAAGAATTTGCGGAATTTTTAAAGGAACATGGCGTGGAGTTCGATGAGATGGCCACGATCCTGTTCTAGGGGGTTATAAGATGGGGGAAATGAGAAGAGTATATCTGGATAATGCGGCGACTACCATGCAGAAGCCACCCTGTGTGGTGGAGGCAGTGACAGCCGCCCTGACGAGCTTCGGCAATTCCGGAAGAGATACGGGAGGTCATGCCCTGGATGCATCGAGAGTCATCTATGACGCAAGGTGCCTGATCAGCGACCTTTTCAATCTGGGGAATCCGAAGCAGGTGGTGTTTACCTGCAATTCCACGGAGGCCCTGAATATGGCCATCCGGGGGCTGTTCCACAGGGGAGACCATGTGATCAGCTCCGTTATGGAGCACAATGCGGTGCTGCGTCCCCTTTATGACATTGAGGAGGATCAGGGAGTATCCCATACCTTCATCGGTGTGGACGAAAAGGGACGGCTCCTTGTGTCCGAGATCGAAAAGAATATCCGGCCGGAAACAAAGGCTCTGATCTTTACCCATGCCTCCAACGTAACGGGAAATGCCAACGATCTTCATGCCATTGGCAAGATCGCAAAGAAGCACGGACTCCTGTTTATTGTGGATGCATCCCAGACAGCGGGCGTGCTGCCCATCGACATGCAGGATATGAATATCGACATTGTCGCCTTTACGGGTCATAAGGGCCTTTACGGGCCTCAGGGAACCGGCGGCATGGCCATCAGAGAGGGAATCGATATCCATCCCTTAAAGTCCGGCGGCACCGGAGTCCTTTCCTATCTGAAGCATCAGCCGGAGGAGATGCCCACCCATCTGGAGTGCGGCACCATGAATGCCCACGGACTGGCAGGCCTTCACGCCTCCCTGAACTGGCTGGTAAAGGAAGTGGGGATCGATCAGGTCCATGCCCATGAGATCGCCCTTGCAAAACGCTTTTACGAGGGTCTTAAGGATATGGAGGCGATCCGCTTTTACGGAGACTACGATACGGACCAGCGTGCGGCCATCGTGTCCCTGAACATTGCGGATTATGATTCTTCGGAGGTATCAGATCAGCTGGAGAGCGATTACGGGATCTCCACAAGGCCGGGAGCCCACTGTGCGCCTCTGATCCACGAGGCCATGGGCACCGTCAATCAGGGAATGGTCCGCTTTGCCTTCTCCTGGTTCAACACGGAGGAGGATGTGGATTATGCCGTAAAGGCGGTACGGGAACTGGCCACGGATATCTGATGATGAAAGCACGGTATGGGAAGAAAAACATGATTCTTTCCGCTACCTTGTAAATATAACTTGCAGCTGCAAAAGAATGCGGCAGAGAGGAGTACAGCAATGATAGAAGTAAATGCCATGGGGGATGCCTGTCCGATCCCGGTCATTAAGACAAAAAAGGCTCTTTCCGGACTGACGGGCCCGGATACCGTAAAGGTATATGTGGACAATGAGACTGCGGTCCAGAATGTGACCAAGATGGCCCAGTCCGCAGGGGGAGCAGTAAGCTCCGAAAAGGTAGAAGAGAAAAAGTTTGTGATAACCATAGAGATGCAGGGCGCGCCGAAAACAGAACTTCCGGCAGACGAGGCAGTGAGCTGCATCCCGGACCAGCGGGGAGACCTGATCGTTGTTGTTTCCTCAGACCGTATGGGTGAAGGAAATGACGAACTGGGCAAGGTCCTGATCAAGAGCTTCATCTTTGCCGTAACGCAGCTGGATCAGCTTCCCAAGACCATGCTCTTCTATAACGGAGGAGCTACCCTTACCTGTGAGGGTGCGGATACCCTTGAAGACCTTAAGAGTCTGGAGGCCCAGGGCGTGGAGATCATGACCTGCGGAACCTGCCTGGATTATTACAAGATGAAGGAAAAGCTGGCAGTGGGAACCGTGACCAATATGTACAGCATCGTAGAGACCATGGCAAAGGCCGGAAAGATCATCAAGCCCTGATGCCGGTCTGCCCATAAGACAAGCAGCAGAAGGCGGACTGCCCGTAAAAATGTGGCGGTCCGCCTTTTATAAAACCGGGAATGCCCGGTTACAGATCAAAATAAAATAGATTGGATACAAATATGAGCAAACACATGACGACAGAAGGAGGCGAGCAGATCCCCGTTTCCGCCTACGATAAGGAGAGCAGCGGAAAGAAATGGGCAGGAAGGATCATCCTGATCGCCATTGCAGTGGTACTTATCGCTCTGTATTTTCTGGTGCCCTCGGTGAACCGCTTTACCAACAGCGTATTTGCCATGTTCGCCAGCGGAGACTTTACGGTGGTACGGGAGTGGATCGCAGCCTACGGTGGCTGGGCCGCCTTTATCTCCTTTTTCCTGATGGTATTTCAGTCCATCGCAGCGCCCCTTCCCGCCTTCCTGATCACCTTTGCCAATGCGAACCTCTTTGGCTGGTGGCAGGGGGCCATCCTTTCCTGGAGCTCCGCCATGGTGGGAGCTGCGGTCTGCTTCTGGATCGCCAGGATCCTGGGACGGGATGCGGTGGTAAAGCTGACCTCCAACAAGGCATTGAAGTCCGTGGATGATTTCTTTGCCAAGCATGGAAAAAATGCCATCCTGATCGCAAGGCTCCTGCCCTTTATGTCCTTTGATATCGTAAGCTATGCGGCGGGACTTACCTCCATGGGCTTCTGGTCCTTCTTTATCGCCACGGGCATCGGACAGCTTCCGGCCACCCTGGTTTATTCCTATGTGGGAGGCATGCTGACAGGAGGGGCACAGCTTCTGGTCACCGGACTTCTGATCCTTTTTGCCCTGTCTGCTTTGATCGTCCTTCTGCGGCAGGTCTATACGGAGCGGCAGAAGAAAAAGGCAGACCGGCCGGATGCCTACGGCACGAAAGAAGATGGAAGATAAGAAATTATGTAAGACGGGATCGGGCCTGGAACGGTGGAGAAAGCCCCTGGCCTTCCTTCTGCTGGTCCTTCTTATCCTGCTCTTGAACCACCGTTTCGGCTGGTCGGCCTGGCTGTCTGACCCGGAAAATCTCGGCTTTCTTCGAAGCCTGATCCAGGAGAATCTGCCGGCGGCCTTCCTGCTTTACTGCCTGATCACCATTGTAGCCTGTGTGGTGCTGGCGCTGCCGGGAATCACCTTTGCCCTTCTGGCAGGAGTCCTCTTTGGACCTTTCCTTGGGATTCTGGCCTGCGACCTGGCCTGTACCGTAGGAGCCGCCATTGCCTTTCTGGTGGGACGCTTTTTCCTGAAGGATGCGGTTAAGCCTATGCTGGAGAAGAGTCCGCTTCTCAAGAAACTTCTTTTTTCCGGCAGAAGGGAAAATGATATCACGGTGCTGATGATCACAAGGCTCGTGCCTTTGTTCCCCTATAACCTGCAGAACTTTGCCTATGGCGTCACGGATATGGGCTTTTGGACCTATACGGTCCTTACCTTTATCTTCATGCTGCCGGGAGTTTCCTTTTATACCATCGGAGCGGCGGGGCTTACGGCAGGGGAGGATGCCTGGAAGTATTTCCTTACGGCAGGAATCCTGGCGGTGCTGGTCACTCTGCTTGGAATATTGATCAAAAAGAAGTTCCTGACAGAAAATGAAAAAGAGGCCTATGTGATCATGACCCGGGTCCCTGAGGCGGGAAAGACAAAGACCAGGCTGATGTCGCTGCTTTCCGGGAAGGAATGTAAGGAGCTCCATGAGGCCTTCCTTGCAGATCTTTGGGAGCTCTTCCTGAAGGAAGGGACCGGACCGGATGTGTATGTCTATTATCTGGAGGATGGCCCTTCTTCGGAAGCAAGGATCAAAAGCCTCCTTCCGGGAGCAAAGGCATATATCCCCCAGGAGGGGAAAAACCTAGGAGAGAAGATGGAGGCTGCATTCCGGATCCTTTTTCAACGGGGCTATGAAAGGACCGTGCTGACGGGAACGGATATTCCGGAGCTGTCACCAGGGATCGTAAAGGATGCCTTTTCCACCCTTTCGGACCATCAGGTGGTGCTGAACCCCACGGCTGACGGAGGTTATTATCTGGTGGGGATGCAGAAGCCCTGGGAGATCTTTTCTGTGAATGGCTATGGGACCGGAAGCGTCTTTTCCGATACCTGCCGGAACATAGAGGAAAAGGGCCTTTCCCTTTCAGTGGGGGAGCCCCTCATGGATCTGGATACCCCTGAGGACCTTCGGGCCATCAGGAAGCGGTACAGGGAAGGAGGCCTCTGCCTCTGGAAGCATACGGCAGAGTGGATTCTCGGCTTTAGGGAGAAGGAGGGCAGCCGACAGGAATGAAGGGAAAGAGAAAAAAAGAAGTGGGCCTTCAGGAGGTCTGGCACAGAGATTCCCTGCGGCTTATGGCCGATGCCTGCATCGGCTGTGACCGCTGCAGGAAGGCCTGCCTCTTTCTGGAAAAATACGGGATCGATCTGAAGGGCCTTTCGGAACGGACAGAGCTTTTGTACAGCTGCTTTCTCTGCGACCGCTGCAGGGCGGTATGCCCCATGGATATCAGCGGAAGAGGCATCGCCCTTAAGGGGCGTCAGATGGCAGTGGAGGAACAGGGAGGACGGCTCCCCGTATCCGGCTGCAAAGGCCTTCTTTGGGAAAAGGATCCCTACCGCTTTGCAAACTATAAAGGGGGAAACAGCCCCTCGGTGTTCTTTCCCGGCTGCAACCTGCCTTCCTTTTTCCCCAAAACCACAAAGCAGCTTTCCAGGCTCTTTTCGGAACGGGGGATCGGAACGGTCTATGACTGCTGCGGAAAGCCGGTGGAAGAGCTGGGACTTTCCGCCCACGGAGAGAGAAACCTGGAGGGCCTTGCAGGCAGGCTGAAAAGGGCAGGAGTCAGGGAACTGATCCTGGCCTGTCCTAACTGCTATTATTACCTGAAGGGAAGGCTTCCGGAGGAGATCCGACTTGTGACGGTATACCGGAAGCTGTCTGAGCTTTCCCTGGGAAACCGGATCGAAGGGGAGCAGATCCCCCTGTATCTTCCCTGCCCGGATCGGGAAGAGCAGATCTTTTTAAAGGATCTGGAAGCCTTCCTGCCGGGAGGCTTTGAAACAGAGACCTATGGAAGCCTGCAATGCTGCGGCCTGGGAGGCTGTGCCTTCCTGCAGGAGCCGGAGCTTGCGGAGGAGATGACGAAAGCAGCGGCGAAGGCGGCGATAGGAGAGGGGAAGGATGAGGTCAGGACGGAAGCCCTTTATACCTACTGCGCTTCCTGCGTCTCCCGCTTCCAGAGAAAGGGGATAGGGGGAGCGGTCCATGTGCTCCCGCTGATTCTGGAAGTCCGGGAAGAGATGCCAAAAGGAATCCGTCCCTTCCTGAACAGAGCCCTTTGGCTCAGGATATAAGAAAAATCCAAGGAGAAAAAAGATGAATACCTATTACAATCCGGAGGATCTTGCGAAGTTTTCAACCATGGGAGAGGAGGCCCCGAAGCTCTGGGAATCCTTTATGAATTATTACGGACAGGTATTTGCCGACGGGGCCCTTTCCGCTAAGGAAAAGTCCCTCATCGCATTTGCCGTTGCCCTTACGGTACAGTGTCCTTATTGCATCGATTCCTACACCAATGACTACCTGGAAAAGGGCGGAAATGAGGAGGAACTGACGGAGGCTGCCCATGTGGCCTGCGCCATCAGAGGCGGCGCTTCCCTGGTACATGGGGTACAGATGAAGAATATCGTAAAGGATCAGATGTTTTAATGGAAAATCTGTGTGAAGAGGTAAAAAGCCTTCCGCCCTTCCAGGAGGTCTGCCCTGAGGCATACCAGTATACGGTGGAAAAGCCCTCAGTGCTTCAGATCAATGTGGGAAGGAAGTGCAATCTGGCCTGCAGGCACTGCCATCTGGAATGCGGCCCCAACCGGAGGGAGATCATGGGCAGAGATGTGCTTGAGGTCTGTCTCAGAGTGTATCAGCGCCATGGCTACGATACCATAGATATCACAGGCGGGGCCCCGGAGATGTGCCCGGACCTGAAATGGTTTATCCAGGAGGCAAAGAAGCTCTGCAGCCATATCATTGTCCGGTCCAACGGTGTGATCTGGCTGGAGCCCGGGTATGAAGACTTTCCGGAGTTCTTTGCCAATCATGGAGTGGAGCTCTTTTTATCCCTGCCCTATTACAGGGCAAAGGAAGCGGACAGACAGCGGGGTGAAGGGACCTTCCACAGGGAAATTGCCTGTATCCAAAGGATCAATGGACTTGGCTACGGAAAGGGGGAGGGGCTTACGCTGAATCTGGTGTATAACCCAAACGGAGCCCTGCTGCCTCCGCCCCAGGAGGCCATGGAGCAGGAATATAAGGAACGGCTTTCCAGGGATTTCGGCATCTGCTTTGACCATCTTTACTGCATCACCAACAACCCCATGGGGCGCTTTTCCCAGTTTTTAAAGCGCAACGGAAACCTGGAAAAATATATGCAGAAGCTTTACCAGGCCCTGAATCCGGCTGCCTTTGAGGGAATGATGTGCCGGAGCCAGATCTCCGTAGGCTATGACGGGAGGGTCTATGACTGTGACTTCAATCAGGCAGGGGAGCTTCCCATTGCAGGAAGGAAAAGCATCTTCGACCTGGCAGAGGAGGACTACAGCCCGCGGCATATCGTGTTCGGCAGACACTGCTACGGATGCACCGCAGGAGCCGGCTCCAGCTGAGGAGGCACCACGGCATAAGTTCCGTCGGAACGAGGAAATTAAGAGAACAGAGGATCAGACATGAAGAAGGAAGAGATTGCAGCATACTTTGGAAAGGGGATCGACTGCGGCCAGGTGACGCTGCTGGCCCTTTGCCAGGAGCTTGGCATATCGGAGGAGGAGGCCCAGAAGCTGGGATCAGCCCTTGGAGGCGGTATGTTCAACGGAGAGCAGTGCGGCGCCTATCTGGCGGGAGCCATCGCCATAGGCCTCCGCTGCGGATATTCCGACCATATGAAGGAAGAGGTGATGGGACAGAAGAAGGGAGAAACCATGGAGGCGCTCTCCGCTTACAGAAAGGCCTTTACCGAAGCCTTTGGAGGGAGCTCCTGCAGGGAGCTTCTGGGATATAAGATCCCGGAGGAGATGCAGGCAGCGGTGGAGAGCGGACGCATGATGAGCTTCTGCCCGGCCCTTGTGGAGGAAAATATCCACATTTTAAAGAAGCTGTTTCAGGATATGAAAAGTTAAGTTCGAAAAGTCAAGCTGAAACACTTTGATCAAACAGGAAAAATCCCGTACAGGATTTTTATAAAACTACGCGGATATGCGTAAGAATCAGGAGGAAATCGTGCTTATGAAAAAGCGCACAGCCCTTTTGGGCCTGACAGCAGCCCTGGCCCTGACAGCCACCGCCTGCGGTTCCAAGACTGCAGAGGAGACTGCCACAACGGCGGCTACGGCAGCAGAAACTGCCGCTGAGGAGACCACGGAGGCGGAGAAGGAAGCTCCCGCGGAAGAAAGCGAAAGTACCGGCATTGATTATGCGGCAGCTTTTGCTGAGCTCAGTGAAGAGAACCCCATGATCGTGGACGAAGAGAATCAGGTCGTTCATATGCTTTGCGATATCAACGGAAAGTATTTTACGGAATCCACCGGACACGGTATCGTTTTTAAGGATGGGGGAAATAAAGACATCAGCATTTTCCGCGGATATGCAGATGAAGTGGATTTCTATCATGCTCTTGAGGACCTTGGAGCAAAGCCCGGCAATAACCTGACCATGGACGATATGAACGCAGGTGCCGGAGAAGGAAAAACCACAGAAGGAGACAAGATCGAGGCAGTCGTGACCTGGGACGGACAGAGCGATCCGCTTCCCCTGGAAGATGTTCTGAAAATGTCAACAGGAACACCTCTGGACCTTCGATTCAGCGGAAATCTTGAAAACGCGGAAAAATACAATTCCGGTTGTGTAGTATGCCTGAGTTCCTGCTGTGTCGGCATCGTATCCAATGCAGCCAATCCCACCGGTACCTGGAACGATAAAAATGCCACTTTCCATGCGGATGAAAGTGTCCTTCCCGGAGACGGAGAGAAGATCATGGTGAGCTTCCTGCTTCCGGGAGCCGGAAAGGCAGCAAATACAAAGACAGCGGCAGAGCCACTTCCGGACCTTTCCGGTATTGAGCTTACCATGATGGTTCCCGACTGGGGCAACCCGGGGGAGGAGCTTCTGGCACGCTTTGAAGAGGAGACCGGCTGCAAGGTGAACGTTACGGAAGTATCCTGGGATGATATCCGTGACAAGATCTCCATTGCGGCAGCAGGCGGACAGGCAGCAGCCGATGTATTTGAGGTAGACTGGTCCTGGGTAGGAGAGATGAACTCCGCAGGCTGGCTTGCCCCCATCGAGATGACGGAGGAGGACATTGCGGACGAGCCCACTCTGGAGACCTTCACCATCGATGGCAAGATCCTGGCCCTTCCCTATGCAAACGACTACCGTATCGCCTACTATAACAAGGATCACTTCGAGCAGGCCGGCATCACCGAGGCTCCCAAGACCTGGGATGAGGTAGAGGCTGCCATGAAGGCCATCAAGGAGGCAGGCATCTGTGAGTATCCTTACTCCATGCCCATGAACGCGGATGAGTCCGCCACCACCTCCCTGACCTGGCTGTCCTGGGCAAAGAACGGCGTGGTATTCAACGATGACGGCACCTTCAACAAGGAGGCCGTACTGGATGCCCTGACCTTTGAGAATAAGATGGTGACCGAGGGCTATGTGGATCCGGCCATGCGTACCGCTGACGGCATGACCTGCTACAATAAGATCTGCTCCGGCGAGACCAGCTTCATGGTAGGCCCCACCAAGTTCGTAAACTTCATTTCCAATCCGGAGAAGACCGCAGAGGATGTCCTGGGCAATGTGGAAGCTATCCTGCTTCCTGGCAAGGATGACGTGTCCGACCGCACCATGCCCCTGCCGGAGGCCTATGGCGTATCCGCCTTCTCCGAGAATCAGGAGGCAGCCATCACCTTCGTAAAGTGGCTCAACTCCGCTGAGATCGAAAAGGAGCTGTACCTGGCCAACGGATCCATCCCCAACAGAAATTCTGTTATTGAGGAGATGATCAACGACGGCACCATCAAGACACCGGGCGCTATGCTGGAGCAGGCAAAGCTCATCAAGAGCCCCTTCCCCAACGGTGTTCCGGACTACTATGCAGAAATGACCAACGCCATGTATAATAACATCAACCAGATGGTCCTTGGCAATCAGACCCCTGAGGAGGCCTTTGACGCCATGGATCAGAAGGTGAAGGAACTTCTGCAGTAAAGAAGGGATCGGTAAAAGATCCTGAAAAGATCTGACAATGGCGCGGGGCTCCCGGCGGAGCCCTGCGCATTTCAAAAGAGGTATGCCATGCACAGGCTTTCACAGAAAATACTGCCATATATCCTCCTGCTGCCAATGGGACTATTGATGGTGGCCCTGGTGTATTATCCCATCGCCGTCACCTTCAGCTACAGCTTAAGGGAGATGAAGCTCACAAGACCCAATGATACGGACTTTGTGGGCTTTGAGAACTATGTCTCGGTGTTGAAGTCCCAGGACTTCTGGTACAGTCTCCAGAATACGCTGTTCCTGTTGGCAGCAGTGGTGATACTGACCACCCTCTGCGGATTTTTTGTGGCCATGATCCTGAGTAAGGAGCATAGGCTTGCAGGGCTGTTCCTGGCGGTGGCCATCCTGCCCTGGGCCATGCCTCCCATCGTAAACGGCATTATCTGGCGCTTTATCTTCTTCCCGGGCTATGGGTTTATCAACAAGCTTCTTCTGATGCTGGGGCTCATAGACACCCCGGTGGACTGGCTCTCCAACCGCTGGCTTTTGCTTTCCGTAGTGGCGGTGGTGACCGCCTGGCGGTCCGCGCCCTTTTGCGCCATCGTATGCCTTGCGGGACTGAAATCCATTCCAAAGGAGCTTTATGAGGCGGCCAGGATCGACGGCAGCGGAAGCTTTTCATCCTTCCGCTATATCACTCTGCCCCTGGTGTTTCCCTTTATCGGAATCGGCACCACCAGCGCTTCCATCACAGCCATCAACATCTTTGACGAGATCGTAGCCCTTTCGGGATTTTCCGATGTGGGGAAAAACGTGCTCATACAGAATTACCTTACCACCTTCAGCTTCCTGGACTTCGGAAAGGGCAGCGCCCTGACCTATATCATCATGGGCCTTACGGCGGTGCTGGGGGTATTCTACTTAAGGAGCCTGAACCGGGAAGTGGAGTTTTAGGAGACGGACTGCAGAAAAAAATAACAGGGAGGAAAGACCTTGAAGGACAGAAAGGACACACAATTTCAGAAAAAGACAAAGCTGGGGCCCGGCTATATCCTGGCCTCGGCCCTGTTTCTGACCCTGACCCTGGGGCCCTTCCTCTGGGCCTTCTTCATATCCATCACTCCGGAATATGAGATGTTTACAAACACCCCGAACTTCCTGCCAAAGGAGCCGGTGCTAAGCAATTATACAGAGCTTCTTTTGGGAGAGTCCCAGTATTCCCAGCGGCTTTTTTCAGGCCTCTTCAATTCCCTGAAGGCGGTGCTGGTGACCCTTCTGTGTGGCATTCCCATTGCCACCATTACGGCCTATACCCTGGCAAGGCTCCGGTTTCCCGGAAAGGCGGTGTTCAAATACGGACTCCTGATCACCATGGTGATCCCGGTCTTTGCCACCATCATCCCCCTGTTCCGGATCTTTTCCACCCACAGGCTTCTGGATAAGACCTTCTGGCTGAGCCTTGTGTATGTCAGCTCCTTCCTGCCCATGAGCACCTGGCTTATGAGCAACTATTTTGCCACCATTCCCAGGGAGCTGGAGGAGGCGGCAAGAGTGGACGGCTGCGGTACCTTAGGGTGCTTTTTCCGGATCATCCTGCCAAATTCCTATCCGATCCTGATCTCCGCCGCCCTGATCATGTTCCTGTCCGCCTGGGGACAGTATCAGATCCCTCTGATCCTGGCTTCCAGCGCCAATACCAAGCCCGTGTCCATCGTGACCTCGGAATTCATGACCAAGGACACCATCTTTTACGGCATCACGGCGGCGGGAGGACTCATCGCCATCCTGCCGCCTGCCCTTGCGGCCCTTTTCTTCCGGAGATATCTGGTAAACGGCATGATGCAGGGTTCCACCAAGGGATAAAAGGAGAAGATCGTTATGAAAAAAAGAGAAGGGAAGCGGGAGCTTCCCTTTTATGAAGCAATTCCGGAGCCCCTCAGGGACCCAAAGGAAAGGGAGGTGGTGCCGGGACTTATTTCCTTCATCATCCCCACCTACAACGAAGAGAAGACCATAGAAGGACTGCTGCGGACCCTGGAGCCCCTTCGGAAGGGGGGAGCGGAGATCATCTTTTCCGACGGTGGCAGCAGGGACCGGACCCTGGAGCTGATCCCAAAGGACCGAGGGTATCGGGTGATCAGGGCAGAAAAAAAGGGGCGGGCCGCCCAGATGAACGAAGGGGCCTGCAGTTCCCGGGGAGAGTACCTCTTTTTCCTTCACTGCGACTCGGAGCTTCCGGAAGGGGCGGAGGAGGAGCTTCGGAAGGTGCTGTCCCGGTATGAGGCGGGCTGCTTTGGCATCGATTTCCGGGAAAAGAAGAATCTCTTCATGTATACCTGCAAATGGATCTCCAATCACCGGGTAAAGGACCGGAAGGTCATGTTCGGGGATCAGGGGATCTTCCTGACCCGGGAGCTTTTCTTTAAGGCCGGTGGCTATCGGGAGATCCCCATCATGGAGGACTACCAGTTATCCCTGACTCTGAAGGCCATGGGAGTACCCCTTGGCATGACGAAGCACCGGATCTATACTTCACCCCGCAGGTTCCAGGGAAATACCTTCCAGAAGCTTCGGACCATGTGGCAGATGAACCGCTTAAGGGCCGCCTACAGGAAGGGCGTGTCCCCGGAGGTACTGGCAAAGCGGTACCGGGATATCCGGTAAAAGGCAGATTCTTCAGGGAATTATCCTAGAGCCATCAGGAAACACATTGACATTTATCGATCTGAGGTATATACTATAGATCGAAGATATTCGATTTGAGGGAAGGATAACAATGAACCAGTATGAGAAGGATGCGGCAGTGTTCCGGGCCCTTTGCGATCCGAACCGCCTCAGGGTCCTGGAGCTTCTGCGAAGCGGAGAGAAGTGCGCATGCGTGCTGTTAAGTGAACTGAATATCAGCCAGTCCACCCTGTCCCACCACATGAAGATCCTTTGCGAAAGCGGGATCGTAAAGGGACGCAGAGAAGGAAAATGGACCCATTACTCTTTGAGCGAAGCCGGAAGCCAGGCTGCGGCGGAGCTTCTGCAGAAACTGACCAGGATCGAGCCTTCTCCGGTCCTTAAGGATGTACCTTATGAAGGGAGCAGGGATATGGAAAATGAAAAGACAAAGCTTTATGTACTGACCGGATTTTTGGGCTCCGGAAAGACCACTGTGCTTCTGCGGCTTCTGGAGGCTCTGAAGGGAAAACGGGTGGGCGTCATCCAGAACGAATTCGGCAAGCTGAGCATCGACGGAGAGATCCTCCGGAATGACGACATCAAGATGGTAGAGATCAACAGGGGCTCTATTTTCTGCTCCTGCTTAAGGCTTAACTTTGTGCAGGCCCTGGCGGAGATGGCCGCCCAGAACTTTGAGTATCTCTTCATAGAAAGCTCCGGCCTGGGGGACCCCTCAAATGTGGAGGAGATCCTTGCGGCCTCGGAGCAGCTCTGCGGCAATGCCTATGAATTCAAGGGCGCGATCTGCCTGGTGGACGCCGTGAATTTCTTTGATCAGCTGGAGGACCTGGAAACAGTGTACCGGCAGCTGAAGCACTGCAACATGGCGGTGCTTACAAAGACCGATCTGGTGGATGAGGCGCGGATCAGAAGCCTTAAGGAGAAGATCTGCGAGATCAATCCGGTCTGCGAGATCCGTACCAGCGTAAAGGGAGATCTGGACCTGTCCTTCCTGGAGGAGGACCTGATGAAATACCGCTGGGCGGAGAGCGAGGAGACCACGAACTCCGTCGAGACCAAGCCCAAGACCCTCTTCATGGAGTTTTCCGGGGAGGTGGAGCAGGAAAAGCTGCAGGCATTCATAGGAGAGATCCAGGACGATCTGTACCGGGCCAAGGGCTTCTTCAGGATCACAGGAAAAGGCTGGAATCAGGTGGACCTGGTGGGACACAGGATCGACATCAGGCCCTGTCCGGAAAAACCGGTCTCCGAGATGGTGTTTATCTCAAAGATCGGCCCCGCAGTCATCAGGAAGATCTTCGGGGCCTGGGAAGACAAGGTTGGGCTGCCCATGCAGCTGAAAAACTAAGGAGGCGCTATGGATATCAAGGTTTTGGGAGAAGGCTGCGACAAATGCGACCAGCTGTATGAAAATACAAAGGCAGCCGTGGAAGAGCTGGGACTGGATGCGAAGGTTGAAAAGGTGGAGGATCTGATAGAGATCGTAAAACTGGGAGTCCTGTCAGCTCCCTCCCTGATGGTGAACGGGAAGCTGGTCATCAGCGGACAGGCAGCTTCGAAGAATGCCGTAATAAAGTGTCTGAAAAAGGAATTATCATGAGCAGTCTTGGATCCCTGTGGCTTCTGATACAAAATGAGATTCTGGGAATGAAATGGCTGAATGTATTGATCGGAAACGGTCTTTCTGCCATGGGCCTGGATCTATCCTCTCCGGTGGGAGGAAGCATCCAGTTCTTCCTTTACGATGTCCTGAAGATCACTGTATTGCTCTGCGTTCTGATCTTTGTGATCTCTTATATCCAGAGCTATTTTCCGCCGGAGCGCAGTAAGCGCATCCTGGGCCGATTTCACGGGATCGGCGCCAATGTGATCGCAGCCCTGCTGGGGACCGTGACCCCCTTTTGTTCCTGTTCCTCCATTCCCTTATTCATGGGCTTTACAAGTGCAGGCCTTCCCCTTGGGGTCACTTTTTCTTTTCTGATCTCATCTCCCATGGTGGATCTGGGGAGCCTGGTGCTTCTGACCGGCATTTTCGGCGTCAGGATCGCCCTGATCTATGTGATCCTGGGGCTTGTGATCGCAGTTCTGGGAGGCAGCCTGATCGAAAAGCTCCACATGGAAGCTTACGTAGAGGAATTCATCCGCAGAGCACCGCGGGTGGATGTGGAGGCAGCGTCCCTTACAGGGCTTGAGCGCCTGGACTATGCAAAGACACAGATGATTGGCACCCTGAAGAAGGTCTTTCCCTATATCCTGATAGGCGTAGGAATCGGAGCGGTCATCCATAACTGGATACCGGAGCCGTGGATCGAGCTGATCCTGGGAAGCCACAATCCCTTTGGGGTGATCCTTGCGACTCTGGTGGGGATCCCCATGTATGCGGATATTTTCGGCACGATCCCGGTTGCGGAGGCCCTGCTTTATAAGGGAGCCCAGCTGGGCACGATCCTGTCCTTCATGATGGGAGTCACGACCCTGAGCCTGCCCTCGATCATCATGCTCCGTAAGGCAGTCAAACCAAAGCTTCTGGCCCTGTTCATCGGGATCTGCACGGTGGGGATCATCCTTGTGGGATACTTCTTTAATGGGATCGAGTTTCTGCTGATCTGATGGCCGGTAAATCTGGCCGGTACGGTCCTATTGGCCGTGGGGGCAAACATTTTATGGCTGCTTGGGCCGTTTACAGGCCCTGGGACGGCCTGATTTCCATTTTGTTTGATTTTGGGTGTACGTTTAAGGGTCGGATACACCTCAATTTCAAGGAACTTAATTTTGAGGTGTAAGTTTAGGAAGATATGACGGCTTTTTGAAGCATTTCTTCGATTCGGGGTGTACCTGCCAGGCCAAAATTACACCCCAAATTTCAAAAAATGAAAATCGGACCGTCAAAAAGCCTTAAAGTTACACCCCAAATTTGAAAAGATGAAATTTAGACCGTACTGTGGACATTAAATGGCAAGGGTATGCTGGCTGCATATTGCTTTTTAATTGTCAATATAGTAAAATATTTAGATATCATAGTGGAAGTTTGTGTTAAATTTGTACAATAGCTATGAGCGAATAATATTTTACAGGAGTTGACAAGGGGCCGTATGGAAGTCAGAATTTTGACAGACAGACAGACAGACAGACAGACAGACAGACAGACAGACAGACAGACAGACAGACAGACAGACAGACAGA
>CALWES010000003.1 GCA_944377405.1 uncultured Lachnospiraceae bacterium
GAGCAGCGCTGTTCGTTAAACCGGAATCGTGCTGCCGGGTGACCGGACTGGTGCTGTAAAAGAGGCCAGAATATTCATAATTTTATGGCTAGTGCAAATATTGGAGAAATATTCGTTTTTTTCCTGGATTAAAAACAGCATAATTAGAGAGCAGGTATAAAGTTTATATCGTGGAAATAAGAGAAGTGAATAGTAACTGTGTAAAAGGTGCTGAAATCGTTTGTATACTAGTTGTACATTTATATGCGGTAACCGTAAAAATATCTCGTAATGATAATTTAGAACGCTTAGATCTTTATTCCAAGAAAGAGATTGTAAGTCGGGATTCAAGAATATAAGTCATAAACTCAGATCAGAAGCGGGTGATTTGAGATGAAAAAATTTTAGGAAGGTATTCTTCCGTATCACCGTTATTTATCATGGCTTTCAATTGCTTTTTATCAATACGTTTTATCTATAAGCCGAATAGTTAGATATGCTTTCAAAAAGGAAAGAAACAAAAAACTCGTAGGTATGATTTCTCATAACTACGAGTTCTTCAGTCGGGGTAACAGGATTTGAACCTGCGACCTCTCGGCCCCCAGCCGAGCGCGCTACCAAACTACGCCATACCCCGATCGAACTATCATATTATAGCAGATATTTTTCAATTTGTGTAGAGGTAATTCAAAAAAAATAAAACTTTTTTTATCTTAATCGTAAATCGTACTCTTATATTTAATTTGATGCTATCGCTACACTCTCCCCTATAAAATTACTTATCGGGGAGCGCAACTGTTGTCCGTTTTCTATAACCGGAAAGCAGGGTGGATGACGCACCCTGCTATGTCTGTTATAACTTTTAGGTTACACGTTACCAGGTAACGACTTTATTGATTAATTTCTGCTGTTCAGCACCTGTCTTTTTCAGATATACTCGCGTTGTCTCGATACTGTCGTGACCTAGCAGATCAGCCAGAAGTGAGATATCCGGACATTTTTTCAGAAAGTTCTGGGCATACAGGTGCCTGAATGCATGTGGATGCATGGTGTGGTCATTCATTTTGTAGCGAAAAGCGAACTTTTTCAGCATGGCATTGATTCCCCTGGGCGTAATGATTCCCCCCTGCGAATTCAGGATGATAAATCCGCTTGTTATCCCTACGCTCTGGTAGTATCTCATGGCATCATTGCAGAGGGATTTGGGGATCAGGATACGCCGGGTTTTTCCTGCTTTTGAGCAGATCTCCATATACCCTGCTTCCAGATGCTCATATTTCATCTGGATCAGTTCACTGACCCTGGCTCCTGTACAGGTCATCAGTCGGACGATATAGTACCAACGGTAATTTTCGTCCTTTAACAGCTTGTTTTTCAGATAATTAAAATCGCTGTCACTGATGATATTTTCCAGATAGAATTTCTGCTGCAGTTTGACCTGCCTTAACTTTTTCAGGGAACGGAAGGTTTCCGCCATTTCCGGGTCCTTGCAGTCCCTCATGAAGTCGAGGTAATGGTTGATTGAGCAGATCTTCTGATTGACAGTCTGGGGCTTGTAGGATTCAATCAAAAAAAGCTTATGCTTGTCCAGAGCAGATGCGGAAAAACTCCGATTCAGTCGGATATACTGCCTGACCGCATAGGTGTAGGCGCGGACCGTAGTCTCCGCCCGATGCTCATTCCGTAGATAATCCTCGTAGTCGTTAACTGTTTTCATCAGTTTCATAGTGTAAATACCTCCTCTTCAAAATATGGTTTGTCCGTCTATTTTACCGCATCCCATCAGCCCCAGACCTTGTTTATTCTTAAGGATTTGTCTATGGAAAGTGCTTTAAAAATATGATATAGTAAAGCTCAATCAGTTTGTTTTAAAAGGAGGAAACTGCTCTTTTTTAGCAGTAGCACGAATATGAAGAAAAGATTATCACTGGTTCTATGCACGGCTCTGCTGGGTGCATCCCTGCTTACAGGCTGCGCTACGGATAAAAAGTACACAGAAGAAGAATATCAGGCTAATTATGATACCGGTTATGATGCAGGCTATCAGCAGGGCATCGAGGACGGCATTGCTCAGGACCGCTCCGGACAGGTCCAGACCATGGATTATGAGACCTTCAGGGCCCTGAATGAGCAGAACGATCTTACCTGCGTTATCTACGTCGGACGGGCAGAATGTCCTTACTGCTCTCTGGTGACGGATTATATGCGCAGCGTTACTGATCTGCCTCTTCCGGTATTCTATGTTTCTCTGGAGCCTTATTATAACAGCCCCTATTATGATGATTTTAAAGCAGAATTGGGGATCGATGGTGTACCAATGTTCATTTATTACAAGGATGGTAAGCAGGTGTACATAATGGATTCTCCTGTGACTCCGGGATACTTTGAAGAGTCCGGTCAGGACAGAGTTGATGCCTATAATCTGATGGCTGAGAAGATTAGTGCCTTCATCATGGGGTGTGCAGATGATAATCCGGAAGCAGTGGAAGAGTTCGATAAGGAGCATGAAGCTGAAACCGCTTATGATGACGGCTCTGAGGAAGAAACAAGTGCTGAAGAGGAGACTACTGAAGCTGAGACTACTGCAGCAGAGTAAAGAGAATAATTAATAACGTATTGAGAAGGGAGTGTTGCAAAATCATCAAATAACAGATGATGGAGCAACACTCCTTCTTCTTTTCTGTAAAAAGTATGTAGATAGATCCGGATGCTCCCCAGGTTTGGGAGAAGCTTCGTATTTTTTACGGAGAAGGTCTCTCCTTTCCCAACTGACAACTGCTTTACTCTATCTCAAGTGGTAAAACCAGTTGATATGCATCTCCAAATACGGTATACTTCTTATGGTATTTTTGGTATTTGGTCATACCTAAATTTTACCACAGTTGGCGGACTCTTCGGAGTCCGTTTTCTGTTTTATACACAAAAAGGGAGCTGTTGCTCCATAGATGTTTTCTCATCTATTTTGCAACAGCCCCTTTTTCTTAACTACAGTAGCTTATTTAGCATCAGCGGTATTATCAACACACTTATAACCTCTAAGCTCTCCAGTGCTCTGGTTGATGTTCTCTTCAACATCCTTACCCTGAGCGGTGCAACGTGCGATGTCGTCAGCATAATCATCAGCTCCAATAAGTACTACAGTACCATCCGGAGTTACAGCCCACCAATCATCGTTGCCATCCTTAACGTATTTCTTCTTGCCTACGATGGTTCCGGAGGTTCCAACAAGATACTCACTTGTCTCGCCCTGAAGGCCATTTACAAGCTTATATCTCTCATCAGAGGTAGCCTTCTGAAGGATACCATTCTTATAGATCTTATTGCTTACAAGACCTTCATACATCAGATTTCCGTCCTTATCGGTTCTCTGATTTCCAGCACTGTCAAGAACCGGTCTGTTGTAGTTATAAGCAATACCGTTGCTCTTGAATCCAAAAGTATAGGTATCGTCATCCAGATCGATCTTGATGTTCTTACCGGTCTTCATAGAACCGTCAGCCTCTCCGTCACCTGAGAAGTAGTAAAGCTCATATCCCTGGGTGTTAGTAAGATCTGAGATTTCTGCGCCGTCGCTGGTCGGAAGGTCAACACCGTTGACATCCTCGTTTGCGATGAAGTCAAGCGGATCTATATCCTTGGGATCGCCTGCCCATACCCACTGAAGTCCGGACTCCATCTCACCAACTGCATTGAAGAGATACTTCTTACCGTTGATGGACTTGATCTGTGCCTTTGCAGTCTTTCCGGTAGCATCAGCGTAGAACCATCTGGAGGTCTCGTCCTCATTGTCGGTGTTCTGCATTGCAGCATCCATCTCTTCAGTCGGAACTGCGTAGATCCAGGTCTTCTTCTTCAGGTGACCATCGGTCTGCTCAGAGAAGAACTTGGTTCCAGACTCGGTAGCAACGTTCTTGGTAGCAACATCGGTTCCGGTCCAGTCATATACCATTACGCCATTCTCATCGAAACCGTACTTATTTCCGTTGACAGACTGAGTCTTAAGCTTTTCACCATTTGTGGACTTGATCATCTGACCGTTTGAGGGCTTGAAGTAGAACCACATCTCGTCCATGTCAGAGTACTCTCTGTCATCCATGTATCCGGAAGTCAGATCAGATCCATCGGTATAAGGAAGCCAGCCAGTGTGCATAGCACCGTCATCCTCGGTACCAAAGTAGTACATTGCATCTACAAACGGATTCTCGTCCTGGTTCTTCTGTCCATCCTCAGTTACGAAACCATATACCATCTTGGAATCGGTTCCAAAGCCGTACTTCTTACCGTTGATGGTCTTGATGGTAAGTCCCTTGGAGTTATCAGATGCTCTGTAAGCCTTACCGTTGGAACCAAAGTAGTACCAGTAATGATCCGGAGCATTGTCCTCGTAATCATCTTCACCCGGAGCCACCGCTACCCATGCGTTGGTAACCATTGCGCCGTTTGCGTTTACATAGTAGTAATAGTTGCCGTCCTCTACAAGAGAATCAGTAACCATTGCGCCATCCTCGCCAAGCCAGAACCAGTTGTTTCCGGACTTCTTCCAGTCATTTACAACATAGTCACCATTGGCGTTGTAGTAGTACCACTGACCATTCTCTTCCTGCCAGCCCTGAGCTGCGAAGGAGGTCATGGATGCACCGATGGCGAGTAAAGCTGCTGCAGAAAGAACTGCAACTAATTTTGTCTGCTTTCTCATAATAAATGCACTCTCCTTTAAATTTTTGCCCCTACATTTAGGGACTTTTCTTGTTTTTACGAGGCTTAGTTTACTACCGATAAGTAATTTTATAGGAAGGAGAGGGGGTAAGGCTTATTCTATGAGGATTTTCGGGATGTGAGACTGTACTTCTGAAGATTTTATGAAGACCTTCCCCAGGGGTGGGGCAGCAGTGGAAAAACAGACTGGTTTATGGTATAGTACTATCATTCAGAGAATTTGTACAGTATGTATTTCCGGCCTCTTTTTCGGGCCGGAGATCGAAACAGGAGGAACTTAATTCATGAAGGGAATCATTCTTGCGGGAGGCTCCGGAACGAGGCTTTACCCGCTGACGAAGGTGACGTCAAAGCAGCTTCTGCCCATCTATGACAAGCCCATGATCTACTACCCCCTTTCCGTGCTGATGAACGCAGGCATCAAGGACATCCTGATCATCTCCACGCCGGATGACACGCCTCGCTTTGAGGCGCTCCTGGGGGACGGCCATCAGTTCGGCATTTCTCTTTCCTATAAGGTGCAGCCCTCACCGGACGGGCTGGCCCAGGCCTTTATCATCGGCGCCGACTTCATCGGGACTGACAATGTGGCCATGATCCTTGGAGACAACATTTTCCACGGCCATGGCTTTACCAAGCGGCTTCGGAAGGCAGCAGCCAAGGAGCAGGGGGCCACGGTATTCGGCTACTACGTGGATGACCCGGAGCGTTTCGGTATCGTGGAGTTTGACGGGGAAGGCAAGGCCATCTCCATCGAGGAGAAGCCGGAGCATCCCAAGTCCAACTACTGCGTAACAGGCCTTTATTTCTACGACAACCGGGTGGTGGAGTATGCAAAGAACCTGAAGCCCTCTGCCAGAGGAGAGCTGGAGATCACGGACCTGAACCGGATCTACCTGGAGAAGGGGGAGCTGGATGTGGAGCTTCTGGGCCAGGGCTTTACCTGGCTGGATACGGGTACCCATGAGTCCCTGATGGATGCAGGCAATTTTGTCCGGACCATCGAGACCCACCAGCACCGGAAGATCGCCTGCCTGGAGGAGATCGCCTACCTGAACGGCTGGATCACCCGGGAGCAGGTGCTGGAGTCCTATGAGGTGTTGAAGAAGAATCAGTACGGAAAGTATCTGAAGGACGTACTGGACGGCAAATACGTGGACCGTCTCCACGGCTAAGGAGGCGCACATGGAGCTTCCCAGGGACCCATTCATCCTTTACAGCTATCTGAACACCCTGCTTCGGGACCGGGGCCTGGACTTTCCTGAGCTCTGCCGGGATATGGAGCTTCCGGAGGAGGAGATCAGAGAGAGCCTCTCAAAGGCCGGGATCCGCTATGACGAAGGCCGGAGACAGTTCCGATTTTAAAGGCTTTTTAAGAAATTTCAAAGGAATTTTTCAAGTCCGTACAGGTGGAAATCTGTACGGACTTGTGTTATGATTATCTCCAAATAAGAATTGATAATGGCGGACTTTGGTCTGCCGTATGAAGAAAGGATCTTTTGACTATGAAAATCATCGTAACAGGCGGCGCCGGCTTTATCGGCAGCGTGATGGTACAGTATCTTGTAAATACCTATCCGGAGGATATGATCCTGAACCTGGATAAGCTGACCTATGCCGGCAATCTGGAGAACCTGAAGCCCGTGGAGGATAAGCCCAACTACAAGTTCGTAAAGGGCGATATCGCCGACAGGACCTTCATCTTCAAGCTCTTTGAGGAGGAGAAGCCGGATGTGATCATCAACTTCGCAGCGGAGTCCCATGTGGACCGGTCCGTGGAGCATCCGGAGGAGTTCGTGCGCACCAACGTTATGGGCACCACCACCCTTCTGGACGCCTGCAAGACCTATGGCATCAAGCGTTACCATCAGGTATCCACCGATGAGGTTTACGGCGATCTGCCTCTGGACCGGCCGGATCTCTTCTTTACGGAGACCACGCCCCTTCATGCCTCAAGCCCCTATTCCGCTTCCAAGGCCTCTGCGGATCTTTTCGTAATGGCATACCACAGGACCTTCGGCATTCCGGTGACCATTTCCCGCTGCTCCAATAACTACGGACAGTATCAGTTCCCGGAGAAGCTGATTCCCCTTATGATCAGCCGTGCCCTGGCGGACGAGCAGCTTCCCGTATACGGCGACGGCGCCAATGTCCGGGACTGGCTTCATGTGGAGGACCACTGCAAGGCCATCGACCTGATCGTAAGAAACGGACGGGTAGGGGAAATCTATAACATCGGCGGCCACAATGAGCGCACCAACCTGCAGGTGGTACGGACCATCCTCAGCGCCCTGGGCAAGCCCGAGAGCCTGATCAAGTATGTTAAGGACCGTCCGGGCCATGACCGGCGCTATGCCATCGATCCGGAGAAGCTGGAGAAGGAGCTGGGCTGGAAGCCCCAGTACAACTTCGATACCGGCATCCGTCAGACCATCGACTGGTATCTGAACAATCAGGACTGGTGGAAGCGGATCATCTCCGGAGAGTACCAGAACTATTTCCGTGAGATGTACAAGGACCGTGTCAGCGATTAAGACCGGAGCTGGGAGGAAGCATGAAAGTATTTGTAACCGGAGTAAGAGGGCAGCTGGGGCATGACATCATGCTGGAGCTGGCTAAGAGGGATATAGAAGGCGTCGGAGTGGACATCCAGGAGATGGATATCACGGATCCGGAGGCTGTGGACCGGGTGATCACCGGGGCAGCGCCGGATGCGGTGATCCACTGCGCGGCCTGGACTGCCGTGGATGCGGCGGAGGACAATGTGGAGCAGTGCCGGAAGGTCAATGCCTTCGGCACCGAGAACATTGCAAAGACCTGCAAGAAGCTGGGCATCCCCATGATGTATTTTTCCACGGATTATGTGTTTAACGGAGAGGGAGAGCGGCCCTGGGAGCCGGATGATCCGGCGGAGCCCCTCAATGTCTACGGACTGACCAAGTACGAGGGAGAGCTGGCAGTCAGAAAATACGTGCCGGAGAAGTTCTTCATCCTGCGGATCCAGTGGGTCTACGGGTTGAACGGGAAGAACTTCGTAAAGACCATGCTCAGGCTGTCAAAGGACCACGATACCCTGACGGTGGTGGACGATCAGATCGGATCCCCCACCTATACGCCGGACATTGCCCGGCTGGCAGTGGACATGATCCTGACGGACCGCTACGGCATTTATCATGTGGCGAATCAGGGACTGTGCAGCTGGTATGAGTTTGCAAAGGAGATCTTCCGTCTTGCGGGACGGGAGGTAAAGACCCTCCCCGTAAGCTCGGAGGCCTATGCGGCAAAGGCAAAACGTCCCCACAACAGCCGTATGGACTTAAGCAGGGTCGAAAAAGAGGGCTTTGAGCCCCTTCCCTCCTGGCAGGACGCTCTGGAGCGTTACCTGAAGGTACTGCCTGAGGAAGAGAAATAAGGGAAAAAGAGGAATAAGATAAATGGGTAAGTTTTTTGGAACCGACGGCTTCCGGGGCGAGGCCAATGTGGATCTGACAGTGATGGACGCCTTTAAGGTGGGACGTTTTCTGGGATGGTATTACGGAAGGAAGCATCCGGGGAAGCGCTGCCGCATCGTCATCGGAAAGGACACCCGCCGGTCCTCCTATATGTTCGAGGACGGTCTTTCCGCAGGCATTACGGCCTCCGGTGCCGACGTGTATCTGATGCATGTCACCACAACCCCCTCCGTGTCCTATATCGCCCGGGTGGACGAGTTCGACTGCGGCGTTATGATCTCCGCCTCCCACAACCCCTACTATGATAACGGCATCAAGGTGATCAACGGAAACGGGGAGAAGCTGGACGATGAGACCATAGAGAAGATCGAGGAGTATCTGGAGGGAAAGATCGGGGAGATCCCCTACGCAAAGCGGGCGGATATCGGCCGCACGGTGGACTATGCGGCAGGAAGGAACCGTTACATCGGCTACCTGATCTCCATCGCCAGAAAGTCCTTCAAGGATAAGCATGTGGCCCTGGACTGCGCCAACGGATCTGCTTCTGCCATTGCAAAGCCCGTATTCGACGCTCTGGGAGCCCATACCCATGTGCTGGCCAACGAGCCCAACGGCACCAATATCAACGACGGCTGCGGTTCCACCCATGTGGAGCGGCTGCAGCAGTTTGTGATCTCCGAGGGCTGCGATCTGGGCTTTGCCTATGACGGCGACGCCGACAGATGCCTGGCAGTGGACGAGAAGGGCAATCTCATCAACGGAGACCAGATCATGTATATCTGCGGAAAGTACATGAAGGAAAAGGGCGAGCTGAACGATGATGTGATCGTTGCAACGGTTATGTCCAACCTGGGCTTCTTCAAGGCTCTGGAAAGAGAAGGCATGAAGTACGAGAAGACCAAGGTGGGAGACCGTTTCGTATATGAAAACATGGCCGCCAACGGCTACAGCCTGGGAGGCGAGCAGTCCGGCCATATCATTTTTGCAAAAAATGCCACTACGGGAGACGGGATCCTCACCTCCCTGAAGCTGATGGACGTGGTGCTGGAGAAGAAGAGCAGCCTCTCAAAGCTTGCGGAGGAGTGCCCCATGTATCCCCAGTGCCTGAAGAACGTAAGAGTCTCCGATAAGAAGACCGCCGTGGAGAACGAGGCGGTGCAGGCAGCAGTGAAGGCTGTGGAGGAGAAACTGGGAGACAGCGGACGGATCCTCCTTCGGGAATCCGGCACGGAGCCTCTGATCAGAGTCATGGTGGAGGCCCAGAGCCACGAGGAGTGCGAGGCCCGGGTGGATGAAGTCATCGACGTGATGAAAAAAGAAGGACTGGTAACGTGTTAAATTATAAGAGATATCAGGCTGCTCCGGTACTGGATTTTCCGGAGCGGACCTGGCCTGGACGCAGGATCGAACATGCCCCCATATGGTGCTCCGTGGATCTGAGAGACGGAAATCAGGCCCTGGTGACCCCCATGAATGTGGAAGAGAAGATCGAGTTCTTCCAGATGCTGGTGAAGCTGGGCTTCAAGGAGATCGAGGTGGGATTTCCGGCAGCCTCCCAGGTGGAGTTCGACTTTGTGCGTCAGCTGGTGGCCCGTAAGCTGATCCCGGATGACGTATACATCCAGGTCATCACCCAGTGCCGGGAGGATCAGATCAGGAAGACCTTCGAGTCCGTACAGGGCATCGACAAGGTGATCTTCAATATCTATAACTCCATCTCCACCCTGCAGCGGGATGTGGTGTTCCACAAGGACCAGGGAGCGGTAAAGCACATCGCCGTAACCGCCGCAAAGCTGGTACAGAAGCTGCGCTGGGAGGAGGAGTTCCCCGGGGAATTCGTCTTCGAATATACGGCGGAGAGCTTTACGGGTGCGGACATGAAGTTCGCCCTGGATGTCTGTGAAGCCGTCAAGAAGATCTGGCAGCCGGGACCCCATAACCGCATGATCATCAATCTGCCGGCAACGGTGGAGGGCCATACGCCGAATGTCTATGCGGACATGGTGGAGTGGATGCACACCCATCTGACGGACCGGGACAGCTTCACCTTAAGCGTCCATCCCCACAACGACCGGGGGACCGGGATCGCCGCCACGGAGCTTGCCCTGCTGGCAGGAGCCGAGCGGGTGGAGGGTACCCTTTTCGGAAACGGGGAGCGGACGGGCAATGCGGACATCCTGACCGTTGCCTACAACATGTTCTCCCAGGGGATCGATCCGAAGCTTGCCATCGAGAACGAGCCGGAGATCCAGGAGATCTATGAGACCTGCACCAAGATGCAGGTGCCGGAACGGTATCCCTATGCCGGAAAGCTGGTGTTTACCGCCTTTTCCGGTTCCCATCAGGACGCCATCAACAAGGGCATCCACATGATGAAGAAGACGGGGTCGGATATCTGGGCGGTGCCCTATCTGCCCATCGATCCGGCGGACATCGGCAGGACCTACGAGCCCATCGTCCGGATCAATTCCCAGTCCGGCAAGGGAGGCGTGGCCTTTGTGCTGGAGAGCTTCTACGGCTACCGGCTGCCAAAGCCCATGCACCGGGAATTTGCAAATATCATCCAGGCCATCAGCGAGAGCCGGGGAGAGATACAGCCTGCAGAGGTATACAAAGCCTTTGTGGAGAATTATATCGACGCCAAGGAGCCGATCCATTTCGAAAGCATCAGCATCGTGGATACGGCCTTCGATCACGGGGAGCGCCAGACCCTGGTAAATCTGGCTTTTTACGATCACGGAAAGCTGATCCAGGCCAGAGGCCTGGGGACCGGTCCTCTGGACGCGGCCCAGGCAGCCCTGGAGGAGAACATCGGAGTGCAGATGCGGATCATGGACTATTCCGAGCATGCATTGACCTCCGGTTCCTCTGCGGACGCAGTGGCCTATGTACAGCTTCTGAACCAGGAAACAGGAGCCATCGCCTTTGGCGTAGGGCGCAGCTCCAACACCATGAAGGCTTCGATCCGGGGCCTTTTCAGTGCGGTGAACCGCCTGTTTTATGCAAATGAAAGGGAGAAGGAAGAATCAGATGGAAAGACATTATGATTATCTTTTGGTAGGTGCAGGATTATATAACGGGGTATTTGCCTACTTTGCCCAAAAGGCAGGAAAGAGCTGCCTGGTAGTGGAGAAGCGGGGACATCTTGGAGGCAATGTTTACTGCGAGGATATGGAGGGGATCCATGTACACAAGTACGGCGCCCATATCTTCCATACCTCCGACAGGAGGGTCTGGAACTTTGTGAACAGTCTCTGCGAGTTCAACCGTTACACCAATTCCCCCATTGCCAACTATCATGGGGAGATCTACAACATGCCCTTCAACATGAACACCTTCAACAAGATGTGGGGCGTGGTCACACCGGAGGAAGCCCGGAAGAAGATCGAAAGCCAGAGGACTGCTGTTTCCGGAACCCCTCAGAACCTGGAGGAACAGGCCATCAGCCTGGTGGGTGAGGATATCTACCGGAAGCTTGTGAAGGGCTATACGGAGAAGCAGTGGGGAAGAGACTGCAAGGAGCTTCCCGCCTTCATCATCAAGCGGCTGCCGGTGCGCTATATCTACGACAACAACTACTTCAACGATAAATACCAGGGCATCCCGGAGGGAGGCTACAACATCATCATCGACAAGCTCTTTGAGGGCTGTGATGTGTTGCTGAACTGCGACTTCCTGAAAAACCGGGAGGAGCTTTCCCAGGTGGCGGATAAGATCATCTATACCGGCCCCATCGACGCTTACTATGATTACAGCGAGGGCGAGCTGTCCTACAGGAGCCTGCGTTTCGAGACGGAGGTCCTGGACATGCCGGATTATCAGGGCAATGCCGTTGTGAACTACACGGACAGGGAGACTCCCTATACCAGGATCATCGAGCACAAGCACTTTGAGTTCGGCACCCAGGAGAAGACCGTCATCACCAGGGAATATCCCAGCGACTGGAAGCAGGGAATGGAGCCCTATTATCCCGTCAATGACGAACGGAACCAGGCCCTTTACCAGAAGTATGCGGAGAAGGCCCGGGAGGAAGGCCGGGTGATCTTCGGAGGCCGTCTTGGAGAATACAAGTACTACGACATGGATAAGGTGATTGCCTCTGCCTTCAATCTCTGCGAAACAGAGCTGGGCGCAAAGATCTGATCATGGATGTCTGTTACGCCTCCAATGAGGCCTATGTGCCCTATCTGGCAGTGAGCATGTTTTCCCTGCTGGCCCGGAACCTGGAGAAGGAAGCCGTGACGGTCCACGTGATCTCCAACGGGATCCTTCCGGAGAGCCGGGAGCGGCTCCTGGAAAACGGAAGACAGGCAGCAGCCTGTGCGGAAAGGACAAAGGGAAGTCCTGTGGAGCCCTTTCAGATCCGCTTTTATGAGTTGGGGGATATCCGCAGCCGCTTCCGTAAGGACCTGGATACGGGAAGCTATGACATCAGCATGCTGGGCCGGTTCTTTATCGGAGAGCTCCTTCCAGAGGAGATCAGCCGGGTCCTCTATCTGGACTGCGACACGGTGGTACAGGAATATATTGGAGGAATTTTCCGGATAGGAACGAAAAAACAGGTAAAACAAGAAGAAACGAAGGAAATGCCGGAAGAAAAGGCTGAAAAAAGCCCGATCCTATACGGCGTTCCGGAACCCACCATCTATCCCTCTATCCTGAAACAGCTGGGCCTGGAGGGAGACGATGCTTTCTATATCAATTCCGGTGTTCTGCTCATCGATCTGGAGCAGTGGCGCAGGGAGGATGTGGGAAGGAAGCTGATCTCCTTTTACGGAAGGAACGGAGGGCGGCTTTTCTGCGGTGATCAGGACGCCATCAACTATGTCCTGAAGGGCCGGATCGGGTGTCTGCCTCTCCGGTACAATTTCTTCACCAACTACCGTTATTTTCGGTATAAGACCCTGACCGGGCTCTGTCGGGCCTACAGCTGCTGCGTCCCGGATGCAAAGTCCTTCCGGGAGGCCCAAAGCCGTCCGGCAGTGATCCACTATATGGGAGCGGAGCGTCCCTGGATCCGGGGAAACCGGAATCCCTACCGGAAGGCCTATCACTTCTGGAAGGAGCAGAGCCTCTATGGGGGCCAGCCGGAGACCAGAGGACAGGAAGCCTCCATGGGGGCCTACCATCTGATGAATGCGCTGACCTGGCTGTTTCCGCCCTGTCGGAAGTGGATCAGCCGCCAGTTTGAGAAAAAAAGAGTGCTGCCCAGACTGCAGCCTCTGATATGGGAATAAGGATACATGAAGCTTGCTGCAGTGATTTTGAATTACAATGATGGAGACGAAACCATAGAAGCGGTCCGACGGATCTCGGAATATGAGACTCTGGAGGCGGTCATCGTGGTGGACAATGCCTCCACCGACGGAAGCCGGGAGAAACTGAAGGCCTGGCTTCGGGAGATGAACCATAAGCTTGCCCGGGAGGAACGGGACGAGGAAGAGGAGACGGAGCAGTTTCACCGGTACATGCTGGTAAGCTCAGACCGGAACGGCGGCTACGGCTATGGCAACAATCTGGGGGTCCAGTATGCCTATGAGGTGGCAGGAGCGGAATACGTGCTCATCGCCAATCCGGATGCGAGCTTTTCGGAAGACTGCCTGAAGCAGATGCTTGCCTGTTTTGAAGAGGAGGACAAGGCTGCCGTGGTGTCAGCCGTGCTGCGGGAAAAGGACGGAAGCCTGAACTATGGGCTTTCAGCTTGGCCCCTCCGGAGTTTTGCCGGGGAGCTCCTGAACTCCGGCCCCTTAAGCCGGAGGATCTTCCGGAACCGGCTTCGTTATCCCGTCTCCTTCTTTCAGGGGAAGGGAGCGCTGGAGGTGGACGTGGTCCACGGAGCTTTTCTTATGGTGGACGCAGGCCGTTTTCTGACCTGCGGCGGCTATGATGAGAATATATTCCTTTACGGGGAGGAGAACGTACTGGCCTACAAGCTGCGGGAGCACGGCTGGAAGACTATCTTGCTGACGGGCGCTTCCTACGGTCATGAGGGCTCCTCCACCATTTCCAGGGAGCACGATCCCATAGCTCGCCAGCGGATGCGCCAGGCCTCGGAGCTGTATTATTACAGGCAGTACCTGGGGATCGGCAGGATCCGGCAGCTTCTGGCAGTGCTGTTTCAGAAGCTGGTGCTGCTGGAGACGGCCCTGTTTCTGCGAGATGGAAAAAAGTAGAATTTGAATGATCAGAGGTTTCACATGGATCAGGATGAAAAAATCAGTGTCGTAATTCCGGCATACAAGAATGAAGAGACCATAGAACGGGCCGTTATGTCAGCCCTGTCCCAGACCTACGGGAACGTGGAGGTGGTGGCAGTGGACGACGGATCCCCGGATAAAACCGGGGAGATCCTGGATAAGCTTGCAGGGGAGCATGAGAACCTGCTGGTGATCCACAAGGAAAACGGCGGCGTGTCTGCAGCCAGGAACGATGGTATCCGGAAGGCCTCCGGCCGGTGGCTTGTGACCCTGGACGGAGACGACTATATGGATGACATCATGCTGGAGCGCCTTCATGAAGCGGCAGTCAGGGGCCAGAGCGAGCTTGTGATCTGCGGCTTCCGGAAGGTATACCCGAATGGCTACCGGGAGGTCTTCAGGCCGGAGACGGAGCTGATCACAGATAAGGAATCCATGATCAACACCATGTTTACGGAGCTGTATGACAGGCATCTGATGAGCACCCACAGCAACAAGCTCTACAGTCTGGAGCTGATCCGGAAGGAATCCATCTACTACGATCAGGAACTGCAGATCAACGAGGATATCGATTTCTGCTTCCGCTATCTGAGCCACTGCAGTACCGTGGCGGTGATCAAGGGAGCATACCTGAATTATGTGCAGCATGAGGCAGGTCAGAGCCTCATCAACCGGTTTCATGAAAACGGCCTCAAAAGCTGCTTCAAGGTCCTTCGGGCCTACGATGAGCTTTTTGATCCCCTGACCCTGGAGGATACGGTGATCAACGACATGAATAACCGTATGCTGCAGCATTTCTGTTCCTTTGCGGGACTGATGTATTACCAGTCTGATTACAGCGAGGAGAAGAAGCTTGCGGTGATCCAGGAGCTGTGCGGGGAGGAGGCTTTCCAGAAGCTGCTGGCCCAGACGACGCCGGTGGGAATTAAGAATAGAACGGCCCACTTCCTGCTGAGCAGGAAAAAGGCCCGGGCATACCACGAGCTCTGCAAGCTCCTTTACTTTAAGAAGGGGAATAGAGCAGAAGCAGGGGAGCCGGAGCTGGAGCTCGCAGCTTCGGAACCTGCAGCTTCGGAGGAGAGCGCTCCTGAGACAAGTGCTTCAGAGACAGCCATCCCGGAGGATGTTACTCCAGAGACATCGGAGGGGCCTGCTGCAGAAGCCGCCGCAGAGCCGGTAGAAGAGATGGCCGAAGAAGAGGCTGCAGAGCAGGCAGAAGAGAAAGCCGAAGAAGCTGCAGAGGAAGAATCGGACTCTGAGCCCATTGAAGAGCCGGTTGCGGAAACTGTCGGGACATCTTCTGAAGAACCCGTTGAAGAGGCAGCTGAGGAATCAGCTGAACCGGAGCCGGAGTACCTTCAGGAGACCCTGCCCCTTGGCATAGAGATCAGTGAGCCGGAGGAGGAAGCGGAACGGAAGGTAGAGATCCGTTCGGTCTTCCCGGAGGAAGAGGCGGCAGAGCCGGCCTTCCTGTCACCGGAAGCAGAGGCAGGCCAGGATACGGAGGCCATATTTACCTCGGACAACGGGGGAAAAGCAGATGTTTCTCCTGATACGGGACTGCTGAACGAAACGGAAAAGGAGCTTTCCGAAGCGGAGCAGGAACGGATCCGGAAACGCCGCCGGAGACGGCGCATGGCCAGAAAGCCCCATGAGCGCAACGCCATGGAGGGCCAGATCGAGATGTGGGACATCCTCCGGGCCAACGGTACCCTGGACGGCATCACGGATGACGAGCTGGAGGCCATTACGAAAAAACTGGAAGAAAGCGTCAGATCATGAATCAGAAAGAAGAAAAAGAACAGATCCTCGTAACCAGGGCTTCCCTGCCTCCCTTTGAGGAGTACGAGGAACTGATCAGAAGCATATGGGAAAGCAGATGGCTCACCAATATGGGCTGCTTTCATGAAGAACTGAGGGAAAAGCTCCGGGAATATCTGCAGGTTTCCGGAACAGAGCTTTTTGTCAACGGACACATGGCTCTGGAGATGGTGCTGCAGGCCTTTGAGTTACAGGGGGAGGTCATAACCACCCCCTTCAGCTTTGCCTCCACCACCCATGCCATTGTCCGGAACGGGCTGAAGCCCGTGTTCTGCGACATCCGGGAGGAGGACGCCACTCTGGACCCGGAATGCCTGGAGGCTCTGATCACAAAGGATACTGCAGCCATCCTTCCGGTACACGTATACGGCAATGTATGTGCGGCCGAAAGGATCCAGGAGATCGCCGATGCCCATGGGCTGAAGGTGATCTATGACGCAGCCCATGCCTTCGGGGAGACCCTTGAGAAACGGGAGTCCGACGGCACCCTTCGGAGGGTCGGAGTTGGCACCCTGGGGGATGCCTCCATGTTCAGCTTTCATGCCACGAAGGTGTTCAATACCATCGAGGGCGGAGCCGTTACCTGGGCAAGGCCGGAAAGCGCCTTCCTGGAGGATCGGCTTTATAAGCTGAAGAACTTCGGCATCACAGGCAAGGAACGGGTAGAGTACGTGGGCGGAAACGGTAAGATGAATGAGTTCTGCGCTGCCATGGGACTCTGCAACCTCCGGCATGTGGAGGACTGGATCCGGGCCCGCAGGCAGATCACGGAACGCTACAGGGAGAACCTGAAGGGAGTTTCCGGCATCCGTTTCCTGGAGCCCAGGAAGGACGTGGACTCCAACTACGCCTATATGCCGGTGCTCTTTACGGGAGGAAAGACCGTCAGGGACCGGGTCTACGACAGGCTCTGCGCAGAAGGGATCTTCCCAAGGAAGTACTTCTATCCCTGCATCAACGCCTATGACTGCTACCGGGATCTCTGCGATGCGGAGGAAACCCCCGTTGCAAAGAATATCTCGGAGAGCGTCCTGACCCTGCCCATCTATCCGGAGCTTCCTCTGGAGACTGTGGACCGGATCTGTGAGCTGCTTACCTGCAATCAATAACTGGAGAAGACCATGATCAATATCGTTCTGCATGAACCGGGCATCGCCCTGAATACGGGAAACATCGGAAGGACCTGCGTGGCCACGGAGAGCCCCCTGCACCTGATCCGGCCCTATGGCTTCCGGATCAACGAAAAGGAGATCCGGAGAGCCGGCATGGACTACTGGCCCAAGGTGATGCTCTCTGAATACCTGGATTATGAGGACTTCATGAAACGTAATCCCGGCGCAAGGGTCTACTATGCCACCACCAAGGCGGAGCAGGTCTATACGGAGGTCCGCTATGAACCGGATTGCTTCATCATGTTCGGTAACGAGTCCAGGGGTATCCCGGAGGAGATCCTGGTGGAGCACAGGGAGGATTGTATCCGGATCCCCATGTGGGGAGATATCCGCTCACTGAACCTGGCAAACTCTGTGGCCATCATCCTCTATGAAGCCCTGCGGCAGAACGGATTTCCGGATATGCGGAGGGAGGGAAGCCTCCACAGGCTTTCCTGGCACGAAAATGAAATAAAATCTTAAGCCCTTGGCACATTTTTAAGAAAACAATTAAAATTAGCGTAAGAGAAAATTCAAGAAATCAGGAAAGAGATATGTTATTATAATAACTGTCCGAGGCAGAGGCCCGGGCAGTTTCTTTTATTCAAGATGAACGATCAAACCGGTATAGGGTATTTGAAAGATCAGAACAGGATCAGAAAGAGGAGGATCTAATGAGGAATTCCAAAAAGGCAGCGCTGATCGCGCTTACAGGAGCATTAACGATTGGAGGAGCATTTGCGGCATTTGCCGGCAACCAGGGCACAGGCCAGTGGTGCAACGGAAGTGCAGATCATCCCGCAGGGACCACCTGGGTCAATGCTGAGGGACAGACCGTAAGCTCCTGGTGGTTTGCGGTTTCTCCCGACGGAAACAGCTGCCTTGCAAATACCTGGCACTGGATCAAGGGAATGGACGGCTCCATCGCCTGCTACTACTTCGATAAGGACGGCTGGATGGTCGTAAACGGAACTGTAGACGGATCTACGGTAGATGCAAACGGCGCTTACGTTGATGCCTCCGGAAACAAGGTGGCAGGAAGAGAAGAGAATATCTACTACACCGCCAGCGAGACCTTCCTGAACAATGGAACTTCCGGCACAGAGGGAACCGCAGCAGGCGGCAGCACCGGTGGAAGCAGCACCAGCCAGAATGCAGGCTCCTACAACACCGGCCATACGGATACCGTTAAGGGCAACGGCTCCGGAACCACTCCGGACGATTCAGCTACTCTTGGATTCGGTGTTTCCACAGTCAGCGGAACAACCTCCAAGACCGTTACCAATGAGTGGGCAAACTTCACCATGACCCTGAACGGCTTCGTAAACGTAGAGGCAGGTGACGGAAACAGCAATATGGACTTCCTGGCCCTTAACGATGAAGGTGAGATCAGCGTACAGTACTATCCCCTGGATCAGTACACCGCAGGCAACACCAGCTTTGATGCTTTCGTGACTGAGTATCTGAAGCATTCCAAGCCTGGCGCCATCGAGAACGGCGTTAAGGAAGCAAAGCTTGTAGGAGATAAAGAACTGGGAGGCTATACCTTCAAGCAGATCGACAGAACCTACGGTATCCCGATCAATAAGACCATCAACTACAGCACCTACCTGAGACAGGTAGAGGGCACCAACTATGTGATGGAGCTTTACACCAAGAACTCCGCAGACAGCTTTGCAGGCGTGCTGGGAACCATGCAGAGGCTCAGATAAGATCAGAAAAGACAGTGAAGGCGTATGCGAAGGCATACGCCTTGCTTTCGTTTCAGAGATACCGATAAAAAAGGAAAAAGGAAAGTTTTATGTACACCTTTGACAGCAGAGTCAGATATTCCGAGACAGATGAAAGCGGACACCTGTCCCCCCTGTCGGTCATCAATTACCTGCAGGACTGCTCTACCTTTCAGTCGGAAATGCTTGGAATGGGGGTACAGTGGCTCCGGGACCATCACCGGGCCTGGTTTTTGAATTCCTGGCGGATCCTGGCAGACCGTTATCCGGCTCTGGGGGAAAAGATCCGCATCGGCACCTTTGCCTACGGCTTCAAGGGGATCTACGGTTACAGACATTTCTTTATCCAGGATGAGGCAGGGGATTTTCCGGTCCGGGCGGACTCCATCTGGTTCCTGGTGGATACGGACACCTCCATGCCAACCCGCCCTACGGAAGAGTATACGGCCCCCTATATGGCGGATCCGGAGCAGGTGGATCTTCATATGGGAGAGACCAAACGGAAGATTCCTCTGCCGAAGGAGCTGCAGCAGATCGGAGAGATCCGGATCCAGCGGCATCACCTGGATACCAATCACCATGTGAACAACGCACAGTATGTGGACATCGCCCTGGATGCGGCAGGCATCCACGCCCCCTGGGAGATCCAGGCGGAGTACCGGCGGGCAGCTGTGCTGGGAGATACCCTCTCCATCCTGAGCGGAAAGGAGTCGGAGGGACGGCAGGTCATCAGCCTTGCGGACGGGGAGGGGAATCCCTACGCAGTGGTGCGCTGTGGCCGGAAAGGAGCAAGCAGTGAAGGAAAGTGATAGAAAAAGAAGACGGCTTATGGCCTGCCTTGGCATAGGGACTGCCGTATTTACGGCGGACCAGCTGCTGAAGGCCAGCATCGAACGGCAGGCGGACGAGACCTTTCCAAGGGATATGCCCGGGACCAATGGCGCCGTACGGTATGAAAAATGCCACAACGACGGCCTTATGCTGGGAGCCCTCCGGGAGGAGGGGGATCTGGTGAAGCTGCTTCCGGCAGTTTCCACAGCCGCCTTCTGCGGCAGGCTTTACGAGATGACGGAGGAACGGGGCAAGCACCTGGAGCTTTTAGGACTGACCCTCGCCATATCAGGGGCTCTTTCCAACCTGTACGATCGCTTCCTGCGGGGCTATGTGGTGGACTACATCAGCATCAAAAAGGGGTTCCTGAAGAAGCTTGTGATCAATCTGGGAGATATTGCCATCTTTGCAGGAGCCTGCCTGATGGCCCTGAAGTTAATCATAAGATCCCTGCGGGAGTTTTTCCGCATCCTGGGTTAGGACTCAGGTGTCCCGTACCCGGTGCCTGCTGCCTGCAGCAGGGGAAAAACCGCCGGACGGATTGAATTTCGTATTTTAATATGGTATCATAGCTTGGTTAAAGCGCAGAATTTCGTCTGCGCGGGCTATGAACGTGCAGAGCCCGAGGGACTACGGTCCTCTTTGGCTCTCTTTCTTTGAGCCGGAGGAAAGCCCCGGGAGCCTGCATGAAAAAAGGAGACAGGATCATGAAAGAAGAAACAAAGGGAAAGAGCCTTTTGAAGTTCATCCTGATCATTGCGGCGACGGTCGGCATCTGTATCCTGGGATACATCACCATGCCGGACATCAAGCTTGGTCTGGACCTGGACGGAGGCGTCAGCATCACCTATCAGACCACTGAGGAGAACCCCTCCCAGCAGGATATGGATGATACCATCTACAAGCTGCAGAAGCGTGCAGAGGGATATTCCAGTGAGGCTGAGGTCTATCAGGAAGGTTCCAACCGGATCAATATCGATATCCCCGGCGTATCCGATGCCAACGAGATCCTTGAGGAGCTCGGAAAACCGGGATCCCTGCAGTTCTGTGAGGCAAGCTACGACGAGGACGGCAACCTGACAGGCTTTGACAATGTGGTACTGGACGGCACCCAGGTAAAAGATGCTCAGGTGGGAATGATCCAGGGGCAGGCCGGTTCTGCCGATGAGTATGAGGTAGGGGTGACCTTTACGGATGCAGGAGCCCAGACCTTTGCAGAGGTGACGGAACGAAACATTGGAAAGCCCCTGGCCATCGTTTACGACAATGAAGTCGTATCTGCCCCCATGGTAAATGAAGCCATCACCGGAGGACAGTGCTCCATTACCGGAGGCTTTACCTATGAGGAGGCCACGAATCTGGCTTCCACCATCCGTCTGGGCGCCCTGAAGCTGGAGCTGACGGAGCTCCGTTCCAATGTAGTAGGCGCAAAGCTTGGCCAGCAGGCCATCGAGACCTCCATCCTGGCAGGTATTGTAGGCTTTGCCCTGGTCGTTGTATTGATGATCGGCGTGTACCGCATGGCAGGTGTTGCAGCCTCCATTGCCTTAAGCGCCTACGTGGGATTGATCCTGGTGATGCTGAACGCCTTTGAGATCACCCTGACCCTTCCCGGTGTGGCGGGTATCGTCCTGTCCATCGGTATGGCGGTGGATGCCAACGTCATCATCTTTACCCGTATCAAGGAAGAGATCGGTGTGGGCAAGTCCGTGGGAGAGGCGATCCATACGGGCTTCCATAAGGCCCTTTCCGCTATTATCGACGGAAACGTGACCACCATCATTGCGGCAGCCGTTCTGTATTTCAGAGGCTCCGGTACCGTCAGGGGCTTTGCACAGACCCTGGCCCTGGGCGTTATCCTTTCCATGTTTACCGCCCTCTTCGTTACCAGATGGATCCTCCATGCCATGTACGGCCTGGGCTGCAATAAGCCTGGCATGTACGGCATCAAGAAGCCTGTGGAAAAGCCCATGGACTTCGTTGGAAAGAGAAAGATCTGCTATACCGTATCAGCCCTCGTGATTGCCTGCGGACTGGTGTTCATGGGCATAAACAAGGCCAATACGGGAGATATGTTCAACTATGGCCTTGATTTCAAGGGCGGTACCTCCACCAACGTGACCTTCAACGAGGATATGAGCCTTGACCGGATCTCCGCTGAGGTGGCTCCGGTGGTAACGGAGGCCACCGGGGATCCGGCACCCCAGACCCAGAAGGTGGCAGGAACCAATGAGGTCATCATCAAGACCCATTCCCTGGATTCCGAGCAAAGAGACAAGCTGAACCAGGCCCTGGCAGACAGCTTCGGTGTGGATCAGGAGAAGATCACCGCAGAGAACATTTCCGGTGCAGTTTCCGGAGAGATGAAGCAGGACGCTGTGGTAGCGACTGCGGCAGCAGCTCTGCTGATGCTCCTTTATATCTGGTTCCGCTTTAAGAATATCCGCTTCGCTTCCTCTGCAGTACTGGCACTCATCCACGACGTCATGGTGGTAGTGACCTGCTACGCAGTGCTGAAGTGGTCCGTGGGCTCTACCTTTATTGCCTGCGCCCTGACCATCGTGGGATATTCCATCAATGCCACCATCGTTATCTTCGACCGTATCAGGGAGAACCTGAAGCTGCATCCGGCAAAGGATATCCGGGAGCTGGTGAACCTTTCCATTACGGAGACCCTCTCCAGAAGCGTCAACACCTCCCTTACCACCTTTATCATGGTGCTGTGCCTCTACATCCTGGGCGTGTCCTCCATCAGGGAGTTCGCCATGCCTCTGATGGTTGGAATCGTAGCCGGAGCCTATTCCTCCGTCTGCATTACAGGACCCCTCTGGTATGATATGTCAAAGCACATGAGGGAAAAGGCGGCAAAGGCCGTTCCGGTCCAGGAGGGCGGACGCCACAGCAGAAAAATAAAAGCAGCAGAAAAGGCTAAAGAAGTAAAGTAATGAAGTATCAGATCGTTGCTGAAGAAGGACGGGCGAAATCTGCACACATGGAGACAGTCCATGGAGTCATAGAGACGCCCGTCTTTATGAATGTAGGCACCGTGGGTGCCATAAAGGGAGCAGTTTCCACCATGGACCTGAAGGAGATCGGGTGCCAGGTGGAGCTGTCCAACACCTATCACCTTCATGTCCGTACCGGAGATAAGCTGATCCGGGAGTTCGGGGGCCTGCGCAGGTTCATGAACTGGGACAGGCCGGTGCTGACGGACTCCGGTGGATTTCAGGTATTTTCCCTGACCTCCCTCCGGAAGATCAAGGAGGAAGGCGTCTACTTCAGCTCCCATATCGACGGACACAAGATCTTTATGGGACCTGAGGAAAGCATGCAGATCCAGTCCAATCTGGGCTCCACCATAGCCATGGCCTTCGACGAGTGCCCGCCGGCCCTGGCGGATCGGTCTTATATCGAACAGTCCGTGGCCAGGACCACCCGATGGCTCCGGCGCTGCAAGGAGGAGATGCAGAGGCTCAATGCCCTTCCGGACACCATCAACCGGGAGCAGCTCCTTTTCGGAATCAACCAGGGAGGGATCCTGGAGGATGTGCGCTGTGCCCATGCGGATGAGATCTCGGAGCTGGACCTGGACGGCTATGCCGTAGGAGGCCTTGCAGTGGGAGAGACCCACCAGCAGATGTACAGTGTACTGGATGCAGTGGTTCCCCATCTGCCCAGATCGAAGCCCACCTATCTGATGGGAGTGGGAACCCCCTTAAACATCATCGAGGGCGTGGCCCGGGGCGTGGATTTCTTTGACTGCGTCTATCCCAGCAGAAACGGACGCCACGGACACGTATATACCAAATTCGGCAAGCTCAATATGCTGAACAAGAAGTTTGAGCTGGATGAGAGGCCCATCGAGGAGGGCTGCGGCTGTCCCGCCTGCAGGCATTATTCCAGAGCCTATATCAGACATCTGCTGAAGGCAGGGGAAATGCTGGGGCTGAGACTTTGTACCTTGCATAATTTATACTTTTATAATAAAATGATGGAAGACATCAGAACTGCCATCCGGAACGGAAGCTTTGAAGACTACCGCAGGGAGATGACGGCCTCCATGACCGGAGGCGCGGAAGAGTCCTGACCGGCAGCTTTTGAAAATCAGAACAAAAGAGAGAGGAGACCTTTATGGGCGACGCTACAGGCATTTTTTCAATCGTGATCTATTTTGTATTCATCTTTGCGATCTTTTATTTCATCGGCATCAGACCGCAGAAGAAGGAGCGCAAGAAGCAGGAGGCTATGCTTTCTTCCATGGCCATCGGTGATTATGTAAGGACCACCAGCGGCTTCTACGGACAGATCATCGACATCACCGACGATATGGTCATCGTGGAGTTCGGCAACAAGAACTGCCGTATCCCCATGGTAAAGGGCGCCATTGCAGAGATCGAAAAGCAGACCACTGCTGCAGCTCCCTCAGAGGGCACCAAGATAAACGGCAAGTAAAACAGAATCAGTTCATGAAAGCGAAAGAGGAGATCCCGAAGGACCTCCTTTTTCATTTTGGGAAAATATGAGATAAAGCGAAGGATCAGGCGGCGGCAAGGCTTGCGCCAAGTTCCCTGCAGGATCCCAGAGCCTCTTTATCCGGGGCGTTGTTGGCGATCACAGGCTCAGCGGCCAGCACAGCGCCAAGGGAAATGCAGCGCTCCTTCCAGCTTCGCATCCATTCTCCGTCGCCCCAGTCATAGGAACCGAAGAGCACCAGCTTTTTGCCGGAAAGTGATCCGGAAAGGGAATCGAAGAAGGGCTCGAATTCGCTCTCCTCCAGGACCTCGTTTCCCATGGCAGGGCATCCCAGAGCCAGCTTATCATAGGATGACGCCCCGGAAGCGGCGGGGTCGCTTACGGAAAGAAGGGCGGCTTCCCCGCCTGCCTTCCGGATCCCCTCCGCAACAGCAGCAGCCATGGCTTCCGTGTTACCAGTACCAGACCAGTAAATGACAGCAATTTTATCCATTTTAAATACCTCCAGAAAGAATGTTTTTACAGCGGGTTCAGGCTGCAGGCAGCAGCTCCCGGAGGGGAGTCCCCTCCTTAAGGCGGGAGATCAGGTAAGTGCGGCAGCGATCGTAACGGGCGAAGACCCGCCTGGCTGATTCCACGTCGGAATAGACCTTCCAGTAACCGCAGAGCCTGCAATTCGTTCCGCCGTGCAGGATAAAGGCTTCCACATCTGCCGGGGGATATCCCAGAAAAAGACCGATCTCGTGAGGAAAGGAGCAGCTTTCGGAAAAACGTCCCTCCAGATATGACAGCAGCGCTGCAGGATCCCCGGTTTCCGGATATCCGAAGGAAGAAAGAAGCCTGCGGGAGCTTTTCAGGGACAGCTGCCTGCACAGCTGATCCTCCCGGTACAGGAACAAAAGCACCCGCTTTTCACAGCGACACAAAAGCCTGCAGGAGATCCCACAGGAACGAAGGAAGGACTGATAAGAGGACAGAAAAGAGAGATCCGGGAAACACTGCCTTGAAAGCGAAACAAGGCTGGCGCATTTTTGAGAAAGCAGGGTCGGAGCACAGTGCCCGGCCAGCACGTATTCAAAGTCCTTCCGGATATCCCCTTTCGGATACATTGGATTCCATCCTCCTTCATTTGTCGTGATATCTGCATATTAGTTAGTTTCAACTAACTAATAGAAAAATAACACATATCATGAAGACTGTCAAGCGGGATATAAAAAAACGAAGAGCTTCCGGATCGGAAGCCCTTCGTCTGGAACTTGTTTGTAGGATTTAAAGGATGAAAGTGATATTTCTTATACATTTATTATGGCTATAGTATAGCACAGGTTATGCCAAAGTGTTTGAAGTGATTTTAAATAAAATCGAAAGAAATTATTAAGAGCCCTGTCATATCTGAAAACAGGGAAAATCCCTTGCGAAGCCCTGTCCCTTGTCCTATAATGAAGAAAACTGAAAACAGCAAATGATTGAGGTAAGATTCTATGAAAAAAAATATCGCAGTTATTTTTGGCGGACAGTCAACGGAGCATGAGGTATCCTGCAAGTCAGCCTACAACGTGATCTCCCAGATCGACAGAAGCCTCTGGAATATCGTTCTCATCGGTATCACCAAAGAGGGAAGATGGGTGAATACGGAGAAGCTGGAATCTCTTAAGGACGGAAGCTGGGCCGAGTCCCAGGTCAGCGCCGAGATCAGTCCCGATGCCACCAGGCAGTGCGTGATCATTACGGAGCCTGACGGAGAGGTGACGGATGTGCATCTGGACGTGGCGTGGCCCGTCCTTCACGGCAAGCTTGGAGAAGACGGAACGATCCAGGGCTTTCTGGAGCTGGCAGGGATCCCCTATGTGGGCTGCGGTGTCCTGGCTTCCGCCGTGTCCATGGACAAGTTCTACACGAAGCTCATCGTGGACAGCCTTGGGATCCGCCAGGCAAAGTTTGTGGGCATCCGCAGCAGGGAGCTGCAGGACATGGGCGCCGTTATCGCAAAGGTGGAGAAGGAACTGTCCTATCCCGTGTTCATAAAGCCCTCCAAGGCAGGCTCCTCCTGCGGCGTTTCCAAGGCACTGGATGCGGCACAGCTTACGGCAGGCCTCAAGACGGCTGCGGAGGTGGACTCCAAGATCCTGGTGGAGGAATTCATCCGGGGCCATGAGGTGGAGTGCGCCGTCTTTGGCGGAGGCAAGGAGGAGACGGTAGCCTCCGGTGTGGGAGAGATCCTGGCAGCGGCAGATTTCTACGATTATGACGCCAAGTACAACAATCCGGATTCCCAGACCGTAGTGGATCCGGAGCTTCCGGGGAACGCCACGGAGACCGTCCGGGAGAACGCCCGCCGGATCTTCGACGCAGTGGACGGATACGGCCTTTCCAGAGTGGACTTCTTCGTTACCGACAGCGGAGAGGTGATCTTCAACGAGATCAACACCATGCCGGGCTTTACGGAGATCAGCATGTATCCCATGCTCTGGGAGGCAGCCGGAGTTGCAAAGAAGGACCTGGTACAGAAGCTCATCGAAAACGGCATGAAGCGGTATCAGTAAACCTTATGTAAAAAGAAACAGGCAACAAAAAAGCCTGCAGCCCGATCGGTACAGATCTATCGGCTGCAGGCTTTTGAATCGCCTGTATTATTTTCTTTTCTGAGCTTCCTTTGCGGCCTTCTCCTTGGCCTTCTGGCGCTTCTTCATTTCTTTTTCCGTAAATACGGCGCCCTTTACGATCTCCGTGATGTAGATGCCGCTGACCTTTGCCTTGCACTCGGCCTTTACGGGGAGCTGCTTGAAGACGTTTCCGTCAGCGATGAGGGTGACCACCTTGGGCCCGATCTTTGCCTTTACCACCGGCATCTTGGACCAGCGGAGATACTTCGGAGTCTGGTCGATCACTGATTTCGGAAGAGGCGTTTCCGTGAGCTTCATCTTTTTCTTATCTATTACCAGCATGGAAACGGTCTGGGAAGAGGCTTCGATGAGCTTCTGGGAATCCAGCTGTTTTTTCTCCAGCTTTCTGCCTGCAAAATAAAGGACCGCCAGCAGAATGACCAGGACAACAAGGATGACCGCCAGCACGTTGAAAAGCAGCTGCCAGTTAAAGGCCAGCGGGACATTGGTGAAAGTCTGCATGTTTTTGATACCTCCAGCGCATAATTGTCCATAGTATAGCATTAAAGAAGGAAAAAATCAACAAATATCTTCTTGACACCTGGACATGGCTGTGTTAGTCTATAGGGTACATTATTATGGCATCGTGGGCTCAATTGCCCTTTGGCATGATAAAATATAAAAGACAGAGGTGGAGCGTATCAATGGATAAGAGCAGAATGCATTCCGTGAAAGCCGGCAAGGGCTTAAGGATGAGCTTTTCAGAAGCGAAGCAGGTTCTGGAAATGCCGAACTTAATTGAGATTCAGAAGAACTCTTACAATTGGTTCCTGACTGACGGACTGAAAGAAGTGTTCGATGATATCTCTCCCATTGCGGACTTTGCGGGCCATTTAAGCCTTGAGTTTGTGGATTTTAATCTCTGCAGGGATGAAGTGAAGTACAGCATCGAGGAGTGTAAGGAAAGAGACGCTACCTATGCCGCCCCCCTGAAGGTGAAGGTACGCCTTATCAATAAGGATAAGGACGAAATCAACGAACATGAGATCTTCATGGGCGATCTTCCGCTCATGACTGACACCGGTTCCTTCGTGATCAACGGTGCAGAACGTGTCATTGTTTCACAGCTTGTACGAAGCCCCGGAATCTATTATGAAATTGGTCATGATAAGATCGGCAAGGAGCTTTTTTCCTGTACCGTGATCCCCAACCGCGGCGCATGGCTTGAGTATGAAACAGATTCCAACAACGTATTCTGGGTGCGTGTCGACAGGACCAGAAAGGTGCCTGTGACAGTTCTTATCCGCGCGCTTGGCATCGGAACGAACAAGGAGATCATCGACCTCTTCGGCGAGGAACCGAAGCTCCTGGATACCTTCACAAAAGATACCTCTGATAATTACCAGGACGGCCTGCTGGAGCTCTACAAGAAGATCAGACCCGGCGAGCCCCTGTCCGTGGATTCCGCCCAGAGCCTGCTGAACAGCATGTTCTTCGATCCGAGACGCTACGACCTGGCTAAGGTGGGAAGATATAAATTCAATAAGAAGCTTGCGTTCCGCAACCGCCTGGACGGAAAGATCCTGGCGGAGGATGTGGTGGACAGCAGCACCGGAGAGATCCTCGCCCAGGCAGGGGAGACCCTGACCAAGGCTTCCTGCGACAGGATCCAGAACGCCGGTGTTCCCTATGTGTTCGTACGGAGCACCAAGGCTGACGGAGAGAACGGAGAGGGCAGGAAGGTCAAGATCCTTTCCAACATGATGGTAGACCTCGCTTCCTATGTAAGCTTCGACCCGAAGGAAGCAGGCGTTCATGAGATGGTATATTATCCCGCCCTCATGACCATCCTGGAGGAAGTGGGAACCAAGGATGAGGAGGCCCTGAAGGCAGCCATCCGCAAGAACATCCACCAGCTGGTTCCGAAGCACATCACAAAGGAAGATATCCTGACCTCCATCAACTACAACATGCATCTGGAGGAGGGCATCGGCAACAGCGACGATATCGACCATCTGGGCAACCGTCGTATCCGCGCCGTTGGAGAGCTTCTGCAGAACCAGTACCGCATCGGTCTGTCCCGTATGGAGCGTGTGGTGCGGGAGCGTATGAGCACCCAGGACATCGAGGAGATCACTCCCCAGTCCCTGATCAACATCAAGCCCGTGACTGCAGCGGTCAAGGAGTTCTTCGGATCCTCCCAGCTGTCCCAGTTCATGGACCAGAACAACCCTCTTTCAGAGCTGACCCACAAGAGACGTCTTTCAGCCCTGGGACCCGGCGGACTTTCCAGAGATCGTGCCGGATTTGAGGTCCGGGACGTACATTACACCCATTACGGCCGTATGTGTCCCATCGAGACCCCTGAGGGACCCAACATCGGTCTGATCAACTCTCTGGCTTCCTATGCCCGTATCAATGAATACGGATTCATTGAGGCCCCCTACAGAGTTGTGGATAAAGAAGCAGATCCTCAGAACCCCGTGGTAACGGATCAGATCATCTATATCACGGCAGACGAGGAGGATAACTTCAAGGTGGCTCAGGCAAATGAGCCCCTGGACGAGGAAGGACACTTCCTCAATAAGCACGTTTCCGGACGTTTCCGGGAGGAGACCACCAGTTTCGACAAGAAGGATATCGATCTGATGGACGTATCCCCGAAGATGCTGCTTTCCGTGGCAACTTCCATGATCCCCTTCCTGGAGAACGACGACCCCACCCGTGCGCTGATGGGATCCAACATGCAGCGTCAGGCAGTGCCCCTTCTCAGAACAGAGGCAGCCGTGGTAGGAACCGGTATTGACGACAAGGTAGCCGTGGACTCCGGTGTCTGCGTTGTGGCAAAGAACGACGGTGTAGTGACCTCTGTTTCCTCCAACCGGATCGTGGTGAAGACGGCAGAGGGTGAGGATGTATACAAGCTTACCAAGTTCCTGCGCTCCAACCAGTCAAACTGCTATAACCAGAGACCCATCGTGTTCGCCGGCGACAATGTAAAGAAGGGCGAAGTCATTGCAGACGGCCCCTCCACCTGCCAGGGCGAGATCGCACTGGGTAAGAACCCCCTGATCGGATTCATGACCTGGGAGGGTTACAACTACGAGGATGCGGTGCTCCTTTCAGAGCGCCTTGTACAGGATGATGTCTATACATCCATCCATATCGAAGAGTACGAATGTGAGGCCCGGGATACGAAGCTGGGACCGGAGGAGATCACAAGGGATGTTCCCGGTGTCGGTGAGGAAGCCCTCAAGGATCTGGACGACCGCGGAATCATCCGTATCGGCGCAGAGGTAAGGGCAGGAGATATCTTGGTAGGTAAGGTGACTCCCAAGGGCGAGACGGAGCTTACGCCGGAGGAACGCCTTCTGCGGGCTATTTTCGGTGAGAAGGCAAGAGAGGTAAGAGATACCTCCCTGAAGGTGCCCCATGGCGCTTACGGTATCATCGTGGATGCCAAGGTCTTCACCAGAGAGAACTCCGACGAGCTGTCCCCGGGCGTCAGCGAGTCCGTAAGGATCTACATCGCCCAGAAGCGTAAGATCGGCGTAGGCGACAAGATGGCAGGCCGTCACGGAAACAAGGGTGTCGTTTCCCGCGTACTTCCCGTGGAGGATATGCCCTACCTGCCCAACGGAAGACCCCTGGACATCGTGCTGAACCCCCTGGGCGTTCCTTCCCGAATGAACATCGGACAGGTCCTGGAGCTGCACCTGAGCCTTGCTGCAAAGGCCCTGGGCTTCAACGTTTCCACCCCCATCTTCGAGGGTGCCAACGAGCGTGACATCCAGGATTGCCTGGAGATGGCAAATGATTATGTAAACGGAACCTGGGAGGATTTCCAGGAGAAATATAAGGATGTGCTGAAGCCGGATGTGATGGAATATCTGGGAAGCCACCTGGAGCACAGAGCCCTCTGGAAGGGCGTGCCCATCAGCCGCGACGGTAAGGTACGTCTGAGAGACGGACGGACCGGAGAGTACTTCGATTCACCCGTTGCCATCGGACACATGCACTATCTGAAGCTGCATCATCTGGTAGACGATAAGATCCATGCCCGTTCCACAGGCCCCTACTCCCTGGTTACCCAGCAGCCTCTGGGCGGTAAGGCGCAGTTCGGCGGCCAGCGTTTCGGAGAGATGGAGGTATGGGCCCTGGAGGCATACGGTGCATCCTACACCCTGCAGGAGATCCTGACCATGAAGTCCGACGACGTGGTGGGACGTGTCAAGACCTATGAGGCCATCATCAAGGGTGAAAACATTCCGAAGCCGGGCATTCCGGAGTCCTTCAAGGTACTTCTGAAGGAGCTGCAGTCCCTGGCCCTGGATGTAAGAGTCCTGAAGGATGACGGTACCGAAGTAGAGCTGAAGGAAAATCTGGACGACACGGACATGAACCTGCACAGACTTCTGGAAGGCGACAGAAGATACCGGGACAACGACAGAGAGCGTTTTGAGAGCTTTGGATATACCAAGCAGGAATTCAACGAGACTTCCGGCGAGCTGGAGGATGTAGACGAGACTCCGGAACCGGAGGAGGATTTTGACGAGCCTTCTCTTTATCAGGAGGAGGGAGACTTCGCAGAGGATTCCTACAACGATACAGAGGAATAAGGGAGGATTAAAGGAACTATGCCACAAATGCAGCAGAATACCTATGAACCTATGACATTTGATGCAATCAAAATAGGCCTTGCATCTCCTGAAAAGATACTGGAGTGGTCCCACGGCGAGGTAAAAAAGCCCGAGACCATTAACTATAGAACCCTGAAGCCGGAAAAGGACGGTCTGTTCTGCGAGCGCATCTTCGGCCCCACGAAGGACTGGGAGTGCCACTGCGGAAAGTATAAGAAGATCAGATTCAAGGGCGTTGTCTGCGACCGCTGCGGTGTCGAGGTAACGAAGGCTTCCGTAAGACGTGAGAGACTGGGCCACATCAGCCTGGCTGCGCCGGTCTCCCATATCTGGTATTTCAAGGGGATCCCCTCCCGCATGGGTCTGATCCTGGATATCTCCCCCAGAGTCCTGGAGAAGGTACTTTACTTTGCTTCCTATATCGTTCTGGATCCCGGCGACACGGCCCTGTCCTATAAGCAGGTCCTGTCCGAGAAGGAATACAGGGACGAGGTAGAGAAGTATGGCCACGACGCCTTCCGCGTAGGAATGGGTGCAGAGGCTGTACAGGAGCTGTTAAAGGCCATTGACCTGGACAAGGAGGCCGAGGAGCTCACGGCAGAGCTGAAGGACTCCACAGGCCAGAAGCGGGCCCGTATCGTAAAGCGCCTGGAGGTAGTAGAGGCTTTCCGGGCTTCCGGCAACAAACCGGAGTGGATGATCCTGACGGTGATCCCCGTGATCCCACCGGATATCCGTCCCATGGTCCAGCTGGACGGCGGCAGATTTGCCACCTCCGACCTGAACGACCTCTACAGAAGGATCATTAACAGAAACAACCGTCTGGAGCGCCTGCTGGAGCTGGGCGCCCCGGAGATCATTATCAGAAACGAAAAGCGTATGCTGCAGGAGGCTGTGGATGCGCTGATCGATAACGGAAGAAGGGGCCGCCCGGTAACCGGCCCCGGAAACAGAGCCCTCAAGTCCCTTTCCGATATGCTGAAGGGTAAGCAGGGACGCTTCCGTCAGAATCTTCTTGGAAAGCGTGTAGACTATTCCGGCCGTTCCGTTATCGTGGTGGGACCGGAGCTGAAGATCTATCAGTGCGGTCTGCCCAAGGAGATGGCCATCGAGCTGTTCAAGCCCTTCGTTATGAAGGAGCTGGTGCAGAACGGTACCGCTCATAACATCAAGGCTGCCAAGAAGATGGTGGAGCGTCTGGAGCCCGGCGTATGGGATGTGCTGGAGGACGTGATCAAGGAGCATCCCGTTATGCTGAACCGTGCTCCTACGCTGCACAGACTGGGTATCCAGGCCTTTGAGCCGATTCTGGTAGAGGGTAAGGCCATCAAGCTGCATCCCCTGGTATGTACCGCCTTCAACGCGGACTTCGACGGAGACCAGATGGCAGTTCATCTGCCCCTTTCCGTGGAAGCACAGGCGGAGTGCCGCTTCATGCTGCTTTCTCCCAACAACCTGCTGAAGCCTTCAGACGGAGGCGTTGTGGCAGTTCCTTCCCAGGATATGGTACTTGGTATCTACTACCTGACCCAGGAGAGACCCGGTGCCAAGGGCGAAGGCTCCATCTTCAAGAGCGTGAACGAAGCGATCCTCGCCTATGAGAACGGTGAGGTGACCCTCCACTCCAAGGTAAAGACCAGAGTCCACAAGAAGCTGGAGGACGGCACGGAGCAGACCGGTATCATCGAGACCACCGTGGGACGGCTGATCTTCAACGAGATTATCCCCCAGGATCTGGGATTTGTGGACCGCTCCAAGCCGGAAAACGCCCTGCTTCCCGAGGTCGATTTCCTGGTAAAGAAGGGTGAGCTGAAGAAGATCCTGGAGAAGGTCATGCATATCCATGGCGCAACCCAGACTGCAGTGACCCTGGATAACATCAAGGCTATCGGTTACAAGTATTCCACCAGAGCCTCCCTTACCGTGTCCATTTCCGACATGGTGGTGCCGGCCAACAAGCAGCAGCTTCTGGATGAGGCCCAGAAGACAGTGGACCGTATCGCAAGAGACAAGGCCCGCGGTCTTATCACCGAGGAGGAGCGTTATAAGGAAGTTATCGATACCTGGAAGGCAACGGATGACGAGCTGACCCATGAACTGCTGGCAGGTCTGGGGGCTTATAACAACCTGAAGATGATGGCGGACTCCGGAGCCCGTGGTTCCGACAAGCAGATCAAGCAGCTTGCGGGTATGCGCGGACTTATGGCAGATACCACCGGACACACCATCGAGCTTCCCATCAAGTCAAACTTCCGTGAAGGACTGGATATCCTGGAGTACTTCATCTCCGCCCACGGAGCCCGTAAGGGACTTTCCGATACGGCTCTCCGTACCGCGGACTCAGGATACCTGACCAGACGACTGGTTGACGTTTCCCAGGATATGATCGTCCGGGAGACTGACTGCTGCGAAGGAAAGGATGAGATCCCCTACATGGAGATCAGGGCCTTCAAGGACGGCCATGAGACCATTGAGGAGCTCAGCGAGAGACTGACCGGCAGATATATCGCAGAGACCATCATCGATCCCGATACCAAGGAGATCGTGATCAAGGCAAACCACATGTGCAACGCCAGAAAGGCTGCAGAAGTTGTGGCAGCCCTGGAGAAGATGGGCAGAGACAGCGTGAAGATCCGTACGGCTCTTACCTGTAAGTCCAAGATCGGTGTCTGCGCGAAGTGCTACGGCGCAAACATGGCTACGGCCATGCCGGTACAGGTGGGTGAGGCTGTTGGTATCATCGCGGCCCAGTCCATCGGTGAGCCTGGTACCCAGCTGACCATGCGTAACTTCCATACCGGCGGTGTTGCGACGAACCAGGATATCACACAGGGTCTTCCCCGTGTCGAGGAGCTTTTTGAGGCCCGTAAGCCCAAGGGACTTGCCATCATCAGTGAGATCCCGGGCCGCGTGACCTTCAAGGATACGAAGAAGAAGCGGGAGATCATCATCAACGATGAGGAGACCGGCGCTTCCAAGACCTACCTGATCCCCTACGGATCCCGCATCAAGGTCCAGGACGGCGACATGATCGAAGCCGGTGACGAGATCACGGAAGGTTCCGTAAATCCCCATGACCTGCTCCGTATCAAAGGTGTCAGGGCCGTGCAGGATTATATGCTCCGGGAGGTACAGAGGGTTTACCGCCTCCAGGGTGTTGAGATCAACGATAAGCACATCGAGATGATCGTTCGCCAGATGCTGAAGAAGGTACGGGTAGACGAGCAGGGCGATTCCGAATTCCTTCCGGGTACCTCCGTCAACTATCTGGAGTTCAACGAGGTGAACGAGGCTCTTATTGCAGAGGGCAAGCGTCCGGCAGAGGGCAAGGTAGTGATGCTCGGTATCACCAAGGCTTCTCTGGCAACGGATTCCTTCCTGTCGGCAGCATCCTTCCAGGAGACCACCAAGGTCCTGACGGAGGCAGCCATCAACGGAAAGATCGACCACCTGAACGGACTGAAGGAGAACGTCCTCATCGGTAAGCTGATCCCGGCAGGAACCGGTATGAAGGTCTACAACGACATTCATCTGAGCACCGACGCCGAGGTAGAGGCTATGAAGCTGAAGGAGGATATGGAGATCCGCCTTTCCGAGGAAGAGGAAAAGCAGCAGACTCCGGAGGAACCTGCGGCAGAGGCTGAGGCTGAGGCTGCAGAGACGGAAGCTGCGGATCCGGAAGAAACCCCTTGACAAAAACAATAGAAAAGCATACAATACAATGGCGCGTGTCCTCGGACATGCGCCATTCGTAAGTTTTAAAACCAATCAATATCAGAGGAGGTGAACAGAATGCCAACATTTAACCAGCTGGTTAGAAAGGGAAGACAGACTTCAGTTAAAAAGTCAACTGCTCCTGCACTTCAGAAGGGCTTCAACTCACTTAAGAAGAGACCGACCAATGAGTCCTCACCGCAGAAGAGAGGTGTCTGCACTGCTGTTAAGACTGCAACACCGAAGAAGCCGAACTCAGCGCTTCGTAAGATTGCCAGAGTACGTCTTTCTAACGGAATCGAGGTTACCAGCTATATTCCTGGTGAGGGACACAACCTTCAGGAGCATAGCGTAGTACTGATCCGCGGCGGCCGTGTTAAGGATCTTCCGGGTACCCGTTACCACATCATCAGAGGAACCCTTGATACTGCAGGCGTAGCCAACCGCAAGCAGGCTCGTTCCAAGTACGGTGCCAAGAGACCGAAAGAAGCAAAGAAGTAATTTTTAACAGAATTATTTCCGAAACTTAAGTATTCACATTCGGATTTGTGATATTGATTTGGTTTACATATCTGTCTCAAATCTGAGAGTACCTGTGATCTAATGTAAAATAATTAAGGAGGGAAGTATTGTGCCACGTAAAGGACATACTCAAAAGAGAGACGTACTGGCTGATCCGATCTACGGCAACAAGGTAGTTACCAAGCTCATCAATCAGATCATGCTTGACGGAAAGCGCGGCGTAGCCCAGAAGATCGTTTACGGTGCCTTCGAAGAGGTTGCCGAGAAGACCGGTAAGGACGCCCTTGAGGTATTCGAGGAGGCCATGAACAACATCATGCCGGTCCTTGAGGTCAAGGCTAAGCGTGTGGGCGGAGCTACCTATCAGGTTCCGGTAGAGGTTAAGCCGGAGAGACGGCAGGCCCTTGGCCTTCGCTGGATCACCATCTACTCCCGTAAGAGAGGCGAGAAGACCCAGAAGGAAAGACTTGCCAACGAGATTATGGATGCGGCGAACAACACCGGCGCTTCCGTAAAGAAGAAGGAAGAAATGCACAAGATGGCAGAAGCCAACAAGGCCTTTGCTCACTATCGCTTCTAACGGGCCTCAAAGGAGGATAAAATGGGAAGAGAGTATCCATTAGAGAGAACCCGTAACATCGGTATCATGGCGCATATCGATGCAGGAAAGACTACGCTGACCGAGCGTATCCTGTACTATACGGGCGTTAACTATAAAATCGGCGACACCCATGAGGGTACTGCTACCATGGACTGGATGGAGCAGGAGCAGGAGAGAGGTATCACCATTACCTCTGCGGCAACCACCTGCCACTGGACAAGACATAAGTTCTCAAAGCCGGATCCTACGCAGCTTGAGCATCGTATCAACATCATCGATACTCCGGGCCACGTTGACTTCACGGTAGAGGTTGAGCGTTCCCTGCGTGTACTGGACGGCGCTGTAGGCGTGTTCTGTGCAAAGGGCGGCGTTGAGCCTCAGTCCGAGAACGTATGGAGACAGGCTGATACCTACAACGTACCCCGTATGGCATTCATCAACAAGATGGATATCCTGGGTGCTAACTTCTACGGTGCAGTGGATCAGATCCGTACCCGTCTTGGCAAGAACGCCATCATTACCCAGCTGCCCATCGGCAAGGAGGACAGCTTCAAGGGTATCATCGACCTGTTCGAGATGAAGGCTTATATCTACAACGATGATAAGGGTGACGATATCACCGTTACCGATGATCTTGGAGATATGAAGGACGATGCTGAGCTCTATCACACCGAGCTTGTAGAGAAGATCTGCGAGCTGGACGATGATCTGATGATGCAGTATCTGGACGGACAGGAGCCCGAGATCGAGGACCTGAAGAAGGCTCTGAGAAAGGGCTGCTGCGAGTGTACCGCTATTCCGGTATGCTGCGGCTCCGCATACAGAAACAAGGGCGTACAGAAGCTTCTGGATGCTATTATCGATTTCATGCCGTCACCCGTCGACATTCCGCCCATCGAAGGCGTGGATGAGGACGGAAACCCGGTGGTTCGTCATTCTTCCGATGAGGAGCCCTTCTCCGCTCTTGCCTTCAAGATCATGACCGATCCCTTCGTAGGTAAGCTTGCTTACTTCAGAGTATATTCCGGAACCGTAAACTCCGGTTCCTATGTTCTGAATGCTACGAAGAACAAGAAGGAAAGAGTAGGACGTATCCTGCAGATGCACGCTAACAAGCGTCACGAGCTGGATAAGTGCTATTCCGGAGATATCGCTGCAGCAGTTGGATTCAAGTTCACCACCACCGGTGACACCATCTGTGACGAGCAGCATCCGGTTATCCTGGAGTCCATGGAGTTCCCGGAGCCGGTTATCGACGTTGCAATCGAGCCCAAGACCAAGGCTTCTCAGGGTAAGATGGGTGAGGCCCTTGCAAAGCTTGCAGAAGAGGATCCCACCTTCCGTGCAAAGACCGATCAGGAGACCGGACAGACCATCATCTCCGGTATGGGTGAGCTTCACCTGGAGATCATCGTTGACAGACTTCTCCGTGAGTTCAACGTAGAAGCAAACGTAGGTGCTCCGCAGGTTGCATACAAGGAGACCATTACAAAGCCTGTTGATGTAGAATCCAAGTACATCAAGCAGTCAGGTGGTAAGGGTCAGTACGGACATTGTAAAGTTAAGTTCGAGCCCATGGATGCAAACGGCGAGGAGACTTACAAGTTCGAGTCCACCGTTGTGGGTGGTGCGATCCCGAAGGAGTACATTCCTGCGATCGATGAGGGTATTCAGGAAGCTATGAAGTCCGGTATCCTCGGCGGATTCCCGGTACTGGGTATCCACGCAAACTGCTACGACGGTTCCTACCACGAGGTCGACTCTTCCGAAATGGCTTTCCATATTGCAGGTTCTCTTGCTCTCAAGGATGCAATGCAGAAGGGCGCACCGGTCCTGCTGGAGCCCATCATGAAGGTTGAGGTAACCATGCCTGAGGAATACATGGGCGACGTTATCGGAGATATCAACTCCCGTCGTGGACGTATCGAAGGTATGGATGACCTGGGCGGCGGAAAGATCGTAAGATCCTTCGTTCCCCTGGCAGAGATGTTCGGTTACTCCACTGACCTTCGTTCCAAGACCCAGGGTCGTGGTAACTACTCCATGTTCTTCGATCACTATGAGCAGGTTCCGAAGAACGTTCAGGATAAGGTCCTCAACGAAAAGAAGGGCAAGTAATTCGGCTCAAAATACTTGAAAAATAGGCACTTATAGCATATAATGAAAAAAGTGCTTGGAAATCAATCAAACTCAAACTATTAAAGGATTTCTTTTAAGGAGGAAAGCTATAATGGCAAAGGAGCATTTTAACAGAACAAAACCGCATTGTAACATTGGTACCATCGGCCACGTAGACCATGGTAAAACAACCCTGACGGCTGCTATTACCAAGACTCTGCATGACAGACTTGGTACCGGTGAGGCAGTTGCATTCGAGAATATCGATAAGGCACCGGAGGAGAGAGAGAGAGGTATCACCATCTCTACCGCACACGTTGAGTACGAGACCAACAAGCGTCACTACGCACACGTTGACTGCCCCGGCCATGCTGACTACGTTAAGAACATGATCACCGGCGCTGCACAGATGGATGGTGCTATCCTTGTAGTAGCAGCTACCGATGGTGTTATGGCTCAGACCAGAGAGCACATCCTGCTTGCTCGTCAGGTAGGCGTTCCCTACATCGTTGTATTCATGAACAAGTGCGACATGGTTGACGATCCGGAGCTTCTTGAGCTGGTTGAGATGGAGATCAGAGAGCTTCTGAACGAGTACGAGTTCCCGGGTGATGACGTTCCGGTTATCCAGGGTTCTGCTCTGAAGGCTCTTGAGGATCCGTCCAGCGAGTGGGGCGACAAGATCCTTGAGCTCATGGATGCTGTTGACAGCTACATTCCGGATCCGGTTCGTGACACCGATAAGCCCTTCCTTATGCCTGTCGAGGACGTATTCACCATTACCGGTCGTGGTACCGTTGCTACCGGCCGTGTAGAGCGTGGTACCCTTCACCTGAACGATGAAGTTGAGATCGTTGGTATCAAGGAAGAGACCAGAAAGACCGTTGTAACCGGTATCGAGATGTTCCGTAAGCTTCTTGACGAGGCTCAGGCTGGTGATAACATCGGCGCTCTGCTTCGTGGTATCAACAGAACCGACATCGAGAGAGGTCAGGTTCTCTGCAAGCCCGGCAGCGTTACCTGCCACAAGAAGTTCAAGGCTCAGGTTTACGTACTGACCAAGGACGAGGGTGGTCGTCACACTCCGTTCTTCAACAACTACAGACCGCAGTTCTACTTCAGAACAACCGACGTTACCGGTGTTTGCGTACTTCCGGCTGGTACCGAGATGTGCATGCCTGGCGACAACGTTGAGATGGAAGTTGACCTGATCCATCCGGTAGCTATGGAGAAGGGCCTTCGTTTCGCTATCCGTGAGGGTGGCCGTACGGTAGGTTCCGGTAGAGTTACCGAGATCGTAGAGTAATCGATCTGTTTTGAACTGATATCAAGAACAATCTGGAAGGCTTTCCGCAGTCTGCTGCGGGAAGCCTTTTTCAGAAGAAAGAAAACAGGATGGAAGATAAGGGAAGAAAAAAAATATCCTATACGATCCGCACCCTGGGGGGCGCCTATCTGATGTACCTCACCTATGCCCTGATCAACAGCCCGGATCCCCTCTCTGTGATGGAGAAGATAGTGGCAGTGCTCTTTGGCCTCATTGGCCTTGGCCTTGTGATCAACGGGACCATGGGCCTGTCCCGGATCGAAAAAGAACAGCGCAAAGAGGCCCAGAAGCTCCTGGAGGAGCAGCGGAAAGCGCAGCAGAAGGAGGAGCCGGAACAGGACGAAGAATCCTGAGGGGTGTACTTACGATTTTCTGACATTTTCAGCAAAGCTATATACTTTTAAAGATACGGGTGCTACATTGTAAACATGAAGAGACGATTGATTGCAGCAGGAATAAGTTTACTACTGGCCATCTCCCAGGTCACCACGGTGCTTTCGGCTCCGGGGATCGGCCCGGGGGTGCTGAACCTTTCTCCCGCCGATACCTATTCCGTGTATCAGTGGGGCCTCATGAACAACGGGGGTCTGAGCCTAAGGATCTCGGATCTCAGGCAGGAGAGCCTTGCGGAGCTTTATCAGAGCTATCGGGAGTGGTATGAATCCGGCGAGCTGGGGATCCCTCCCAGGAATCTGGAGCCCGGAGATTTTGAGAACCGTACCATAAAGGCTGCGGCAGGCATTGACATCAATGCGGCAAAGGCCTTTGAGCTGTATCAGGAGAAGAATGAAGACGGAAGTGAGCCCGCCCGCAGGGACGTGGTGGTGGCCCTCATCGACACCGGAGTGGATACGGAGCATCCGGAGCTTAAGGATGCACTGTGGACGAATCCCGGGGAGATCCCGGGGGATGGGATCGACAACGACGGAAACGGATATGTGGACGACATCCACGGATGGAATTTCCACGATCATATCAGCCGCATCCGGGACAACAAAGAGTCGGACCTTCATGGGACCCATGGAGCCGGAACCATCGGTGCGGCCCGGGGGAACGGCGGCATTACGGGACTCACGGACAACGCCCATGTAAAGATCATGGTGCTGAAGGCCCTTGGAGGATCCGGCGCCGGGGATGAGGAGGCTGTGGAGGAGGCGATCCGCTATGCAGAGGCCAATGGAGCAGACATCTGCAACCTGAGCCTGGGCACCACCAGGTATATGCCGCAGCTGGAGCAGACCATCGCCAACTCCTCCATGCTTTTTGTGGTGGCCGCGGGAAACGGTGACGCCAGGGGCGTAGGCTATGATACGGATCAGGATCCGGTCTATCCTGCCTGCTATGCTTCCGACAATATCATTTCCGTTGCCAACCTGATGTTTGACGGAACCCTGGACACAAGCTCTAATTTCGGAAAGGAAAGCGTGGACATTGCGGCTCCGGGAAGCTATATCCTGAGCACGGCTCCCGGGGGAGGCTTTGAGTTTTTGACGGGGACCTCCATGGCTGCTCCCATGGTAACGGGAGTCTGCGCCATGGTATACTCCTACCGGACGGACCTGGGGCTTCTGAAGGTGAAGGAGGCGGTGCTCTCCACAGCGAAGAAGCTGGAGGGACTGACGGATAAAGTAAAGAGCGGCGGTATACCGGATCTTTACGCCGCCATGGAGTACGGACGGGAATAAAACAGATCCTCCGATGGAGGAAAAGGATAAAACTGGGAGGTTATGATCATGAAAAAGTATATCAGGGGCATTCTGGCAGGCATGGCCTGCGCCATGCTCTGGAGCTTTCCGGCTCTGGCAGACAAGCTGGATTCCGGAAAGGGCGTTCCCACCAACCTGGAGCTGGACAGCTCCGGAGAGGCGTCCTGGGACAACGGAGACAGTGAGCCCGTCAGGAAATATGACGTGAAGCTCTACCGTCTGACCAACGGAGATGACTGGAGGCAGTACAAGTCCAGATCCACGGAGGACGACAGCTGCGAGTTCACCGTTTCCAGGACCGGATATTATAAGATCCAGGTAAGGGCCCATTTCTACGACGATACCTACTCCGAGTGGTCCTCTCTGGACGCCTGCGGGGAGACCTTCATCGATGAGGATGACACCAGCAGCGGCTCCTCCGGCGTTCCCGATGACTGGGGCTGGGTATACAGCCCGGGCCCGGGATATGACCAGAACGGTGTGCCCATCACTCCGGGCACGGCAAAGCCCATTCCCAATTACAGCCAGAATTACGGAACCAGCTATCCCGGATACCCCAACAGCAACAACTATAACCAGGGACAGCCTGCCCAGACCTCCAATACGGGCTGGGTACAGGGAACCCACGGCTGGTGGTACAAGTATGCCAACGGATCCTATCCGGCAAACTGCTGGGAACGGATCAACGACAAGTGGTATTTCTTTGATATGAACGGCTACATGCAGACCGGATGGGTCTGGTGGAACAACAACTGGTACCTCTGCCTTCCGGACGGCCAGATGGCCACCGGCTGGAGGAACGTGAACGAAAAGTGGTACTACCTGAACGAAAGCGGCGTGATGCTGACGGGCTATCAGATGATCGACGGCAAGATGTACTATCTTGACGCCACCGGTGCCAGGGTCCAGAACGGATACTCTCCGGACGGCCACAGATTTGACGAAAACGGCGTGATGGTGGCCTGATAAAAGCCCTGGATTTGTGCAAACTGATCGAAGCAGAGAACGCAAGGGGCAAAGTAGACGAAAAAAAGAAAAGCTTTTGGTGGATTTAACGTTTTTAATGGGATATTCGGCCAATGTGAACAGAAAAGCCTTTCTCCGGCACAGTCCGGAGGGGGGCTTTTTTGCTATTTTCTACAAGTTTTCCGAAAAGGGGAGGACCGGAGGGCGAAATGACGAAAAACAAAGGGGAAGTTTGTGCTTTGTGCCCTTTTCCATTTTTTTGGAAACAGGTATACTTTAGCACAGAAAGTAAACCAGTCCAGTCTGGAAATGAGATAAGGAGACCGCATATGTCAACAGTAAGATTAGAGCATGTATATAAGAAATACCCCAACGGATTCGAGGCAGTAAAGGATTTCAATCTGGACATCGCCGATAAGGAGTTCGTGATCTTCGTAGGCCCCTCCGGCTGCGGAAAGTCAACCACCCTGAGAATGATCGCAGGTCTGGAGGATATCTCCGGCGGTGATCTCTACATCGACGACAAGCGTATGAACGATGTGGAGCCCAAGGACAGAGACATCGCCATGGTTTTCCAGAACTATGCCCTGTATCCCCATATGACGGTTTATGAGAACATGGCATTCGGTCTGAAGATCCGTAAGGTTCCGAAGGCTGAGATCGACCAGAAGGTACATGAGGCAGCAAAGATCCTGGATCTGGAGCACCTTCTTGACAGAAAGCCCAAGGCTCTTTCCGGCGGACAGAGACAGCGTGTTGCCATGGGCCGTGCCATCGTAAGAAGCCCGAAGGTATTCCTCATGGATGAGCCCCTTTCTAACCTGGATGCAAAGCTCCGCGGTCAGATGCGTATCGAGATCTCCAAGCTGCATCAGAGACTGGGTACCACCATGATCTACGTTACCCATGACCAGACAGAGGCCATGACCCTCGGTACCCGCATCGTGGTTATGAAGGACGGTGTGGTACAGCAGGTGGATACGCCCCAGAACCTTTATGACAACCCGGGCAACAAGTTCGTTGCAGGCTTTATCGGAGCTCCCCAGATGAATATGGTGGATACGGACGTGGTAGAGAAGGACGGAGCCGTATACATGGAATTCTGCGGACAGAGCATCAAGCTTTCCCAGGAGAAGGCACAGGTCCTGAAGGATAAGGGCTACATCGGAAAGAAGCTTACCCTGGGTATCCGTCCCGAGGACCTTCATGACGAGAGCGACGCAGAAAGAGCCAACAAGGAGGCCTGCATCGAGGCAACCATCCGTGTTTACGAGATGCTGGGTGCGGAGACCTATCTTTACTTCGATATGGACAACTCCACCTGGACTGCAAGAGTGAACCCCTCCATCAAGGTAAAGCCGGGAGATGTGGTAAAGCTTTACATGGATACCACAAAGCTTCATGCCTTCGATACGGAGACGGAGCTGGCTGTATTCAACTAATAAAAGGATGCGCTGGATGCGGTTTCCGCATGCACGAGAATCAGATGAACAGAGAGGCGGGCGAAGGAATTTCGCTTGCCTCTTTTTCTGTTTTGAGATAAACTTAGGAAGGGTAAAACGATATTTCGGAAGAACAGGAGATGGGTATCTATGATTTCAAATAATACGCTAAAGGCTACCCTGGAGGGCATCAAGGCCATCGCCAAGATCGAACTGGCCCTTTACAATCCGGATGGCACAAAGATCACCTCCACGGACACGGTATCGGAAAGAGATGAGGAGCGGGCACAGGGCTTCGCCATGTCCGATGCGGACTCCCAGAGCTTCGGGGAGACCTACTTTATCAAGATCAGGGATAAAAGCAGTCTGGTCTATATGCTGTCTGCGAAGGGGGCCGGTGATGAGACCCTGACATACCTGCGGCTTGCGGCATTCCAGCTGCAGGGCATGGTGAATTCCGATAAGGATAAATTTGACAAGGACAACTTCTTAAAGAACGTGATCCTGGATAACCTGCTTTATGTGGATATCCTGGATCGGGCCAAGAAGTTCCATATCGAAAATGAACAGAAGCGCATCGTCTTCCTCATCGAGGTCAAGGACGACAGCGACAACATCATCACGGACATCCTGCGGCCCCTTTACGGGGAAAACGCAGGGGGATTTTTGTTCCGGGTGGATGAACAGCATATCGTCTATGTCCGGAACCTTGAGGAGGGAGAGGGGGACGAGGACTTCGACGCCACCGCAAGGAATATCCTGGATGTGATCAACACGGAAGGGATGCAGAAGAGCTTCATCTCCTACGGCAACCCGGTCACGGAGCTTAAGGACCTGTCCAGGTCCTATAAGGAAGCAGGCCTGGCCATGGAGGTGGGACGGATCTTCCACAGCGAGGACTATATCACGGCCTATGACCGCCTGGGCATCGGACGGCTGATCTATCAGCTTCCCGTCACCCTCTGCCGTATGTTCTTAAACGAGATCTTCTCTGACACGAAGCCGGAGGACCTGGACGAGGAGACCATTCAGACCATCAAGCAGTTCTTTGCGGATTCCCTGAATATCTCCGAGGCCTCCCGTAACCTCTATATCCACAGGAATACCCTGGTATACCGTCTGGACAAGCTCCAGAAGACACTGGGGCTGAATATCCGCAACTTCGAGGACGCCATGACCCTGAAGATCGCCCTGATGGTAGATGAGTATATGCGGTATATCGAAAAGGATTTCAAGTAAATGTTTGACCGTATCTTTCAGTATGACAATAGCTTCTGGCGCTTCATGGGAAAGCTGGGAGATCTTCTGATCCTGGATCTTTTTTTCATGATCACATGTATCCCCCTGGTTACGGCAGGGGTGGGGCTCTGCGGAGTCTACTATGTGATCTTCAAGCTGATCGAGCATGAAAATGACGGCACCTTACGGAACTTTATCCACAGCTTCCGGCAGAACCTGTTCCAGGGGATCCTGCTGACGGTGATTCTTGGGCTTCTGGGCCTGTTCCTGTGGTGTGATATCCTGCTTGTGCTGACGATGTCGATTGCATTGATCCAGCCTCTGCAGTATCTGATCCTTGGGCTTCTGGGCTTTGTGGTCTTTCTGTATCTGGTGGTGCTGCTTTACGTGTTTCCCCTCCAGGCCAGATTCTACAACAAGCTGCATGTCACCCTTCTCAATGCTCTGATCCTGGGCTTTAAGCACCTGCCCAGGACGATACTTATGATCTGTGTGGACGGAGGGCTTCTGCTGCTGACGGCGGCAAGCTTTATCTACGCGCCTCAGATCGCCGTCTTCCCCCTGATGTTTGCCCTGCCGGCAGGGGCCTACTGCAATGCCTGGATCCTGAAGGGCGTTCTGCGGCTTACGCCGGGCCGGGGAGACCTTCCGGTGTCCGACGATCCGGCGGAGCGGGAAGCGGCGGAAGAAAGATAAACAGATGGATATGGGCGTCTCTTATTCAGGCGCCCTTTTTGTTTTGCGGTATCCGGTGTGATCCCGGAGGAAAGGAACACCATGTCTGTGGAAGAATATGCGAAGGCAAAACGAATGGGAATGAAGGCTTTCCGGGAGGCGGCAGCCAGGGGAGAGAGCCCCTATGTCAGTATCCTGGATGAGATCCTGAAGCAGGAGGGCCAGAGCGGCGAGACCAGGATCGGAACCTATGAGATCCCCCTTTCCCTGGTGGTGGGCACACGGACCCGGAGCAGGGCGGAGAGCTTTGCCTGTAATTTCATGCCCATCCTTTCCGAGCGTTCGGAGTTTGCCCTGAAGTGGCAGCAGCTCTACGAATCCCAGCTGGAGGAGGGGATCCGGGATCGTATCCGGGTCTATGAGTATAAGAACCGTTTTTATGTCCAGGAGGGAAATAAGCGGACCAGCGTCATGAAATTCGTGGAGTCCCCCGGGATCCTGGCGGATGTGACCCGGATCCTTCCCAGGTTTGAGAGCGAAAAGCAGGAGTCCCTTTACAGGGAATATGCGGACTTCAACCGGGTAACGGGACTGTTCCACATCCTCTTTACAAAGCCCGGATCCTACGGCAGACTGGCGGCATATTTTAGAGAGGGGCTGAAGGATCCCTGGAAGACGGAGGACCTGGAGGACCTCCGCAGCGCCTATCACCGCTTCGCAGACTGCTATACGGCCCAGAAGCCGGAAACGGAGGCCATGGGGGACGCCTTCCTTACCTACCTGGGGATCTTTGGAAGGGAGACCCTGCTGCTTGGACAGCTGGACCAGATCCGGAGCAACATCGACAAGGCAAAGGATGAACTGGAGCTGTCCCAGAAGGACCATAAGGTGGCTCTGATCGAGGCTCCCGGCCAGGAGAAGGAAGCCCACAGGGAGAAAAAGAGCCTCTTTGAGATCCTCTTTGCCAGGGGCAGCGAGGAGCGGCGGATCAATATCGCCTTCATCAACGATAAAACGCCGGAGACCTCCCGCTGGACCTATGCCCATTCCCTGGGCTGGACAGCCCTGAACGACAAATACGGAGACGAGGCGGAGATCCAGGTCTATAACGGCTGTGACGGATCGGAGAAGACGGAGGCGGCCTTAAGACAGGCGGTGAAGACCGGTGCGGACATCGTCTTTACCACCGCAGGGCAGATGCAGCCCCAGGTGCTTTCCGCAGCTCTGGAGCATCCGGAGATCAAATTCCTGAACTGCTCCGTCAATACGTCCTACAAATCCATGCGGACCTATTACGCAAGGATGTATGAGGCCAAATATATACTGGGGATGATGGCGGCAGCCATGTCGGAGCACAATGAGATCGGCTATGTGGCGGATTATCCGGTCTATGGGGCCCTGGCCAACATCAATGCCTTTGCCATCGGCGCCCAGATGATCAATCCCCGGGCCCGGATCAGTCTGAAATGGTCCCGGCTGAAGGATCAGAACTGGCAGGAGGAGCTTTTTTCCGAGGAAGCGGATATCATATCCGGCCCCGAAATCAAGGCTCCCATGGATAAGTCGGATCTCTTTGGACTGATCCGCAGGACCGGAAGGGATACCTATGAGAACCTGGCTCTGCCGGTGGTGGACTGGGGCAGATATTATGAGCTTCTGGTGGCCTCTGTCCTGGAGGGAAGCTTTTATTCCAGGGAGCTTACGGAAAGCGGCCAGGCAGTCAACTATTTTTACGGCATGTCTGCGGGGGTGGTGGACGTACTCTGCTCTAAGCGGATCCCCTATGCCACGGAAAAACTTATGAAGCTGATCAAAAGCGAGATCATCCACGGAGACATCACTCCCTTCTACGGTGAGATCAGGACCCGGACCGGTATGCTGAAGGACGCGGGAAGCGGTCCCCTGAACTACTTTGACGTGGTGAACATGAACTGGCTCAACGAAAACATCGACGGAAGGATCCCGCCCATCTCGGAATTCAGCGAGGATGCCATGGACTTTGTCAGAGCCTTTGGGGTGGCGGCGGAACAGAAGGAAGATCCAGGAAAGGAAGGTCTATGAGGATATTGATCGTTGCGGATACGGAGTCGCGGGCCCTTTATGACTTCTACGACGGAAAACGGCTGAAGGATGTGGACCTGATCCTTTCTGCAGGAGACCTGGATCCGGAGTATCTGGAATTCCTGGTGACCATGGGCCATGCACCGGTGCTCTATGTCATGGGGAACCATGACGACCGGTATAAGCAGAGACCGCCCCAGGGCTGTATCTGTGTGGATGAGAGCGTTTACAATTTCAAGGGCCTGCGGATCGCAGGCCTGGGAGGCTCCATCCGGTACAAGCAGGAGGGGATCTACCAGTATCAGGAGCAGGAACAGCGCAGACGGGTCCAGAAACTGAAGCGGAAGATCGAGCGTTATAATGGGATCGACCTGCTTCTGACCCATGCCCCGGCCCGGGGCCTTGGGGACGGGAAGGACCTTCCCCACAAGGGCTTTGAATGCTTTTATGAGATTCTGGATACCTATCGGCCAAAATATTTTGTTCACGGCCATGAACATCTGAATTACGGCGGGGGCCTGCGGGAGCAGGAATACCGGGGGATCAAGGTGATCAACGGATACGAGTCTTATCTGCTGGACATCGATTCTTCCGAGTACCCTTCCGAATATCAGAACACGGGATCTCTGCTCTTTGACCTGTATAACAAATGGAAATATAAGACGAACGAGGAGTAATGCTATGAATGTATTTGACATCATCGGACCCATTATGATCGGCCCCTCCAGCTCCCATACGGCAGGAGCGGTAAGACTTGGCAGAGTGGCCAACAAGGTATTGCATAACGAAAAGCCGGTATCGGCGGTGATCGAGCTCTCCGGCTCCTTTGCACATACATACAAGGGCCATGGAACGGACCGGGCTCTTCTGGCGGGGATCATGGGATACCACAGCTATTCCGAGGAGATCCGGGACGCCCTGAAGATCGCGGATCAGAGGGGACTTCACTACGAATTCATCCCCACGGACATTCCCGGGGCACACCCCAACACGGCCAGGATGCATGTCACCGGAGACCAGGGCGGCAGCTGCGTGGTGGAAGGCGCCAGCATCGGCGGCGGAAATATCCGGGTGGACTATATCAACGGCATGCGGGTGGATTTTACGGGAGAACGGAATACCATCCTCGTCATGCACTATGACAAGCCCGGTCTGATCGCCGCCGTCACGAACCTTATGGCGGAAAAATACAGGGACGTAAACATCGGCAACTTCCGTCTGTCCAGACCGGTAAAGGGCGGAGAGGCCGTTATGACCATCGAGATCGACGGTATGCCCCCTAAGGGGATGATCGAGGACATCAAGGGGATCAGGGATGTGACCAATGCCATCCTGATCAGAGCGATTTGATAAAGGAGAGAGATGATGCTGAAATATAAGTCAATTGAAGAACTGGTAGCAGAGGCAGAAAAGACGGGACAGAAGATCAGCACCCTGGTACTGGCGGATCAGGCAGAGCAGATGGAGCTTTCTGAGGAGGAGATCTACTCCCGGATGGAGGAAAGCTTCGACGTGATGTGCGAGGCAGTCAGAAGAGGACAGGATAAGAACCAGCGCTCCACTTCGGGACTCACCGGAGGGGAAGGCTATAAGATGATGCATTATTCCCAGGAGACCGGAGGCGGCCTGAGCGGCTCCTTCATGACCATGGCCATGAGCCGTGCCCTGGCAGTGGCAGGCTACAATGCCTCCATGGGCAGGATCGTTGCCACTCCCACCGCAGGAAGCTGCGGCATCATGCCTGGCTGCCTGGTATCTCTCTATGAGGATAAGAAGATCCCCAAGCGGGAGATCATCATGTCCATGTTCACGGCAGCAGCCTTCGGCATGGTCATTGCGGACCGGGCCTGCATCGCCGGCGCCCAGGGCGGCTGTCAGGCTGAGTGCGGAAGTGCCTCCGGTATGGTGGCGGCTTCCATGGTGGAGCTCTCCGGAGGTACCCCCAGACAGTGTGCGGACGCCTGCGCCATTGCCATCGCAAACCAGCTGGGACTGGTCTGCGATCCTGTGGCAGGACTGGTGGAGATCCCCTGCATCAAGCGGAACGTCTCCGGCGTTATGATCGCCTTCTCCGCAGCGGATATGGCCCTTTCAGGGATCCTCTCCGAGATCCCCGTGGACGAGTGCATCGATTCCATGGGCGAAGTGGGCAGGTCCCTGCCCAGTGCCCTCCGGGAGACGGCCCTTGGGGGACTTGCCATCACACCTACGGGCATCAAGCTGAAGGAAATGGTCTTCGGTAAGGAGTCTTAAGCCGGAAGTCCTTGCGTAAACAGGCTTTTTGATATAAGATATGGATTAAACTCAAAATGAGGGATATTTACAGAAAACGAGGATAATTTGATGGGAGTATACGAGGAACTCATTGAGCGCGGACTTCTGGCGCAGGTAACGGATGAAGAACAGATCAGGGAGATGGTGAATGCCGGAAAGGCAACCTTCTATATCGGCTTTGACCCCACGGCGGACAGCCTTCATGTAGGACATTTCATGGCACTCTGCCTGATGAAGCGTCTGCAGATGGCAGGCAACAAGCCCATCGCACTGGTGGGGGGCGGCACCGGTATGATCGGTGACCCTTCAGGCCGTACAGACATGCGTAAGATGATGACGAAGGAGACCATCGCCCATAACTGCGAGTGTTTCCGTAAGCAGATGTCCCGCTTCATCCATTTTGGTGAGGGGGAGAACGACGCCATTATGGTAAATAACGGCGACTGGCTGCTGGACCTGAACTATATCGATTTCCTGCGGGATGTGGGACCCCACTTTTCCGTAAACAACATGCTGCGGGCAAGGTGCTATGAGCAGCGTATGGAGAAGGGACTTTCCTTCCTGGAGTTCAACTACATGATCATGCAGGCTTATGATTTTTATCGCCTGTACCAGGACTACGGCTGCAACATGCAGTTCGGTGGAGACGATCAGTGGTCCAACATGCTGGCCGGAACGGAGCTCATCAGAAAGAAGCTGGGGAAGGACGCCCATGCCATGACCATCACCCTGCTGCTGAATTCCGAGGGCAAGAAGATGGGTAAGACCGCCTCCGGCGCCGTTTGGCTGGATCCGGAAAAGACGAGCCCCTATGACTTCTATCAGTACTGGAGGAACATCGACGACGCGGATGTGATCAAGTGCATCAAGATGCTGACCTTCCTGCCCCTCTCCGAGATCCATGAGATGGAGAAGTGGGAAGGGGCTGAACTGAACCGGGCAAAGGAGATCCTGGCTCACGAGCTCTGCGAGCTGGTACACGGTAAGGAGGAGGCAGATAAGGCAGAGGCAGCCGCAAAGGCAGTGTTCTCCGGTGCAGCCTCCGAGAATATGCCCACCTACACCGTGACAGAGGGGGATCTAAAGGAGGGAAAGATCGATATCCTCAGCATCCTGGTGAATGCAAAGCTCTGCGGTTCCAGAGGCGACGCCAGAAGGAATGTGGAGCAGGGCGGCGTGTCCGTATCCGATGAGAAGGTGACGGATAGCCATAAGGAGTATGGCAGAGAGGAACTCTCCGGAGAGGGACTGATTGTCAAGAGAGGCAAAAAGAATTTTGTAAGGGTGATTTTCCAGGGATAATTTCTGCTATAGCCTGAATAAATTTCAATTCTTTCAAAATGTAAGAATTCTGTAAGGTTATGTATAGGCGGGCTGTCATATTTGTATGCTAAAATATGAATGATTTGTGAATAGAAGGTTTTGGAAGAAAGGCGCTGAAACCTTCTGTTTATTATCCGTATTATCCGGCAAAGTAGGGATTACTTAGCTAATCAGATAACTAAGAGGACTATTTTGAAGAATTTGTCATTTTTCAGCAGGGCAGTTGTGCTGGCAGCATGCCTGGCAGCAGTGTTTTCCATGACGGCCCTGGCCGATGATGTGGTAAAAAGCCGTGCCAACGGGCTGGCGGAGGAACAGCGGCGCTTCCCCTTTGAGGTGGTGCTGAGTGAGGAGACCTGCGAGAGGAAGTGCTACGCAGGCTATGGAGAAAAGTATGCCAGCGGCTACGGCATTACTCCGGATACGGAATTCGAGATCCGCTCCGTGGACCCCACGGCGGACGCTGCGGAATTAAAGATCGACATCGACGTGATCTACCAGAGTGAATCCGGAAACAGTACCAAGTCCGAGAAGGTCCGGACCTACGGGTACGGTGACCTGACGGCCAACGACGGCAGCACCTACTCCTTCTTTACGGACCGTAACAAGGAAAATCTGGAGGAGAGAGGTACCCTTTATTCCGATTCCCAGCACAGTGTGCGGATGACCCTCACCTATAACGGAGCGGATCAGAAAAAGGAGAAGCAGTATTTCCAGGTATACACCCTGGAGGATCTGGGCTACTATATCGACAATGCGGATGCTGCAGCGGCAGCGGAAACGGAACCTGCTCCGGCAGTGATCTATTAAAGAATGAAAGACGGAAAGCTCCTGTGTTTCCTATGGAACACAGGAGTTTTCTAAAAATCGTGAGAAATGGAAGAAAGGTTTTCTGCCTGCCGGACGTATATTGTATGTGAGGAGATGAAAATCAGACAAAAAGGCCCTGGAAACAACGGGTCGGTATACAGAAAGGAAATGGAACATATGAGAAAAAAACTGATGGCACTTGCCATGACAGGGGCTATGCTTGCAGCAGCCACCGGCTGTTCTAATGGGATCACGGCTCAGGGGGAGACCCAGAGCACGGAAGTAGGGATCATCAACAACACGACCCCCACAAATCCCGGCCCGGGAGCAACCCTGGAGGCTTTTCCGGAGGAAGAGACGGAGGGGGAGGAGTCCCGCTATGTGGACGAAAACCCGGTACAGAAGTACGGCACCATCGTTTCCGTAGACGAGGAGGCAGGACAGATCACGATCCTGCCGGCAGATCAGGCTGTGGAGGGAGCTTCCCAGGAGGAAACAGCCATGATGGAGATCGTCCTGAATGTGGCGGATGGCGTGCCGATCCTTGATGCGGTGTCCGGAATGCCGGTTCAGATGAAGGACCTGCAGGAGGGCCAGACCATGTATGCCTGGATCGGTCAGGCCATGACCATGAGCATCCCGCCCCAGTCAGCCCTTCAGGTCATGGTGGTGAATATCCCCCAGGATGCGGCAGCACCCCAGTACGTGGTGATCAAGGAGGTTTCCTCCGACGGAGCAGGAAACTATACCTTTGTGGATCAGAACGGAGCAAGATGGAACGCTTCTGAGGAAAGCACCTCCATTACTCCCTATCTGACCCGTCAGCTGATCCGCCTTGAGGGAATAGAGGCAGGAGACAAGTGCATGATCTGGCCCGGCGCAGCCGTGGGAGCCAGCATGCCCCCGGTATATACCGCAGAAAAGATGATGGTATTCAACTGGTAAAAGGAAATAGAAAAGAAGCTTCTGAGCGCATTCGAGGGATGGAAGGTCATTCCCCGGATGCGTTTTTTGATGCAAAATGAAAAAATGGTTGACAAGAACACTTTAGCATGCTAATATGCTACCATAATAAAGCAAAGAACAGAGGGGAGAATAATTATGAAAAAGAGGATCTTACCTGTACTCGCAGCTATGGCAGTTATGACGGCATGTACCAATACAGCAGAAGTCCCTGAGACGGAAGGGACCACAGCAGCTCCTGCAGCAGAGGAAACGGAGGCACCTGAGACGGAAGGAGAGGCTCAGGAAGCAGGTGGCGGCACCCTCATCGTAGGCTTCGATCAGGAATTCCCACCCATGGGCTTTATCGGAGATGACGGAGAGTATACCGGCTTTGATCTGGAGCTGGCTCAGGAAGTGGCAAAGCGCCTGGGCTTAAGCTACAAGGCCCAGCCCATTGCCTGGGATTCCAAGGATATGGAGCTGGAGAGCGGAAATATCGACTGTATCTGGAACGGATTTACCATGACGGGCCGTGAGGATGCCTACACCTGGTCCGATCCCTATATGGAAAATGCTCAGGTATTCGTGGTAAAGGCGGATTCCGGTATTGAAAGCCCGGCGGATCTGGCAGGGAAGATCGTGGAGGTTCAGATGGATTCCTCCGGACAGAAGGCCCTGGAGGCGGATCCGGAGCTTTCCGGAAGCTTTGCCCAGCTGATCACCACCCCCGATTACAATACGGCCTTTATGGATCTGGAGCAGGGAGCCGTGGATGCGGTCTGCATGGACATCATCGTGGCAAGCTATCAGATCCGGGAGCGGGAAGCGGATATGGTGATCCTGGATGAGGCCCTGGCCAGCGAGGATTATGGCATCGGCTTCAAGAAGGGCAACACGGAACTGAGAGATCAGGTCAACGATACTCTTCTTGAGATGGCAGAGGACGGAACGCTGGCCCAGATCAGTGAGAAGTGGTTCGGTGAGGACATCACCACCATTGGAAAGTAAGGAGAAAAAGGATCCATGTCAGTGATACAGATCATTGAAGAACTTTGGAGCAGCTTCGGGGTCACCTTGAACATCTTCCTGGTGACCCTGTTGCTGTCCCTCCCTCTGGGCCTTCTGGTGGCCCTCGGGAGGATGGCGAAAAATCCCCTGCTGAGGGGCTTTACCGGGGCATATATCTCCATTATGAGGGGCACACCCCTGATGCTGCAGCTCATCGTGGTCTATTTCGGCCCCTATTATCTGTTCGGCCTGTCCTTCGGCACCTCATACCGTATGACGGCCATCTACATTGCCTTTGTGATCAACTACGCAGCTTACTTTGCGGAGATTTACCGCAGCGGCATCCAGTCCATGCCGAAGGGCCAGTACGAGGCGGCAAAGCTCCTGGGCTATTCCGGCAGACAGACCTTTGCCTATATTATCCTTCCCCAGGTGATCAAGCGGATCCTTCCCAGCGTCACCAACGAGGTGATCACTCTGGTAAAGGATACGGCCTTTGCCTTTACCCTCTCCGTTATGGAGATGTTCACCAAGGCCAAGGCTCTGGCGGCAGGGCAGACCAGCATCCTGCCGCTTTTCATTGCAGGCGCATTTTATTACATTTTCAATTACGCGGTGGCATTTGCCTTTGAATATGCGGAAAAAAAGCTGGATTACTATCAGTAAGGGGCCAGGTGGGATAAGATGAAGGTATTGGAGATCAGAAATTTGGAAAAATCCTTTGAAGGAGTCCGGGTGCTGGAGGGGATCTCCCTTTCCGTGGAAAAGGGAGAGATCCTTTCCATCATCGGCCCCTCTGGCTCCGGAAAATCCACCCTCCTTCGCTGTGCCGTTGGACTGGAGACACCGGATCGCGGAGAAATCAGCTTCTCAGGCCGTTTTGGCATGGTGTTCCAGCAGTTCAATCTGTTTCCCCACTGGAACGTGCTGCGGAATGTGACGGACGCCCTGATCCGGGTCCGGAAAAGGGACCGGCAGGAGGCTCTTGGGGAGGGCAGGGCCCTGTTAAAGCGCATCGGACTGGGGGATAAGGAGGCGGCATATCCCTGCCAGCTTTCAGGAGGCCAGCAGCAGCGGGTGGCCATAGCAAGGGCCCTGGCTCTGAATCCGGACATCCTGTTTTTTGACGAGCCCACCTCAGCCCTGGATCCGGAGCTGACCCAGGAGGTGCTGAAGGTGATCCGTTCCCTGAAGGAGCTGCGGATCGCCATGGTGATCGTGACCCACGAGATCGACTTTGCAAGGGATGTATCGGACCGGATCATTTTCATGGCTGAGGGCAGGATCCAGGAGGAGGGAAAGCCCCTGGAGGTGCTGCAGTCGAAGAACGAACGGATGCGGGCTTTCCTGAACCGGCTTTAAGGGCCGGGGATGGGATCCTCTGGCCAAAAGAAAGCTTTTACTTGCGGGATAGGGATTATTAGGCTATGATAAAGACACTCGAAAAAAAGGAGTGTCTTTTTTATGCGCTTATATATCATCAGACACGGGGAGACTCCCTGGAACCGGCAGAGAAAGCTGCAGGGCCATACGGATATCCCCCTGAATGAATTTGGAGAAAGCCTTGCCAGGGTCACGGGACAGGCCCTGGCAGAGGTTCCCTTTGACCTCTGTATCGTAAGTCCCCTTACCAGGACCCGGCAGACGGCCCTTCAGGTCCTGGGGGAAAATAAACGCTTTCAGCAGCGGAGGAAGGAAGCGGGCCTTTCCGACTTTCAGCCCGTAAAAAAGCCCTATGGGGAGCTTCTCAGGGAGGATACTACCGGCTTCCCGCTGTTTGCGGACCAGAGGATCATCGAGATCAACTTCGGATCCTGGGAGGGCCTTGGCTGCGGAGTCCACAACATGGAGATTCCCTGCGAAAATTTCCAGGACTTTTTCAGAAACCCGGATCTTCTTCGGATGCCGGAGGGGGCGGAAACGGCAGCTGACGTCAAGGTCCGGACGGCGGATTTCCTGAGAGAACTGACAGAAACAAAGGGGCTTTCGGATAAGCAGATCCTCATTGCCTGCCACGGGTTTGCCATAAGGGCCATGCTGAATCCCTTCTACGAGGACCCCGGGGACTTCTGGCAGGGGCATCCCCCCTATAACTGTGCCGTCAACATCCTGGAGACGGACGGGGAGGGGAAGCTTCAGCTTGTGGACCGGGACAGGATCTACTATGATCCGAAGCTTGCTGCGAATTTTTACGGAGGAAAAGAATGACACAACTGATCTTACTGACGCTGCTGACCGGAGTCGGCGGCCTTTTTCTTGGAGCTGTGCTGGGAGTGAATTTCGGTGGGAGATCCAGCCATTCGGAGGCGATCCTGCTGAGCTTTTCCGCAGGGACCATGATCGCCCTGGTCTGCTTCGAGCTGCTGCATGAAGCCATGGAGACCGGCGTCAGCCTGCCTGCCGTGGCCTGTTCCACCCTGCTGGGTGCCGGCATCGTGACCTTCCTGGATTATATCGTGGATAAAAGGTCCGGCCACAGCCATGACTTCATCACCTGCGAGGACTGTGACGAGGAGTTCGAGCACGATGAGAAGCATGAACACTGCAGCATCCATGAGCACCATCACGGCCACCATCATGGCCATGGGCATGATCACGAGCATAGCCATGCGCAGGACAACCGCCATGACCAGGGTTGTGAGCACGGCCACCATCATAAGAAAACCTCCCACCTGCAGCTCTTTGTGGCGGGTATGGTGATGGCGGCGGGCGTTGCCATCCACAACCTGCCGGAGGGTATGTCCATCGGCGCTCTCTATGCAGGAGAGGGCAATGCCCTGAACAGCGCGCTCCTGATGCTTTTATTCAGCATCGTGCTGCACAACATCCCGGAGGGAGTGGCCATTTCCGTGCCCTTACTGACGGGAGGCATGAACAAATGGAAGGCCTGCGGCGTGGCAGCCTTAAGCGGCGTTCCCACGATCCTGGGAGCTCTTCTGGGATATGCCCTGGGAGATATGGGAGCCATTGGCCTTGCCCTGAGCCTTTCCTTTGCGGCAGGTACCCTGATGTACGTGATCTTCGGAGAGGTGCTGCCCCAGTCCATCAACCTCTACTGCTCCAGAAAGACGGCCTTCGCCGCCATAGCGGGCGTGGCAGTGGGGATGCTGATCCTGGCAGGACATATCCATGTCCATTAAGGCAGGAGAGCCTCCTGCGGCCGTTTTTCGTTGCAAAAAGAGCCGGGATTGTATATAATCTATTGGAAACTTTGGAACATATCTGTGAATGAAAGGAACCGGAATATGATTTCTACCGCAAACTTAACCTTCCGCGTCGGGAAAAAGGCGCTGTTCGAAGATGTAAATATCAAATTTACCGAGGGAAACTGTTACGGACTCATCGGTGCCAATGGAGCCGGAAAGTCCACTTTCCTCAAGATCCTCTCCGGCCAGCTGGAGCCCACCAGCGGAGAAGTGGTGATCTCAAAGAATCAGAGGCTCTCCTTTCTGGAGCAGGATCACTTCAAATATGACGAGTTCACCGTACTGGACACGGTGATCATGGGAAATCAGCGTCTCTATGACATCATGAAGGAAAAGGACGCTATCTATATGAAGGAAGACTTCAGCGATGAGGACGGGATCCGGGCTGCCGAGCTGGAGGCAGAGTTCGGAGAGATGAACGGCTGGGATGCGGAGTCCGATGCAGCCACCCTACTGGAGGGCCTGGGCGTCGGGGTAGAGCATCACAGCAAGCTTATGAAGGACATGCCCGGCCCCCTGAAGGTAAAGGTGCTGCTGGCGAAGGCTCTCTTCGGCAACCCGGACATCCTGCTTCTGGACGAGCCTACGAACCATCTGGATCTGGATGCCATTGCCTGGCTGGAAGAGTTTCTGATCAACTTCGACAACACGGTGATCACCGTATCCCATGACCGCTATTTCCTGAACAAGGTTTGCACCGCTATTGCGGACATCGACTACGGCAAGATCCAGCTGTATGCCGGAAACTATGATTTCTGGGTGGAGTCCTCCCAGCTGATGATCAAGCAGATGAAGGAGGCTAACCGGAAGAAGGAGGAGCAGATCAAGGAGCTGAAGGAGTTCATCGCCCGCTTCTCTGCGAACGCTTCCAAATCCAGACAGGCTACCTCCAGAAAGAAGGCCCTTGAGAAGATCGAGCTGGACGAGATCAAGCCCTCCAGCAGAAAATATCCCTACATCGATTTCCGCCCCGACCGGGAGATCGGAAACGAAGTCCTTACGGTGGAGCACCTGACAAAGACCATTGACGGCGTGAAGGTGCTGGATGACGTGAGCTTCATCCTGGGCCGGGAGGACAAGGTGGCCCTGGTAGGCCCCAACGAGCTGGCAAAGACTACCCTCTTCAGGATTCTTGCGGGAGAGATGGAGCCGGACAGCGGCGATTACAAATGGGGCGTTACCACCTCCCAGGCCTACTTCCCCAAGGACAGCACGAAGGAATTCCAGTCCGAGGATACGATCTACGAGTGGCTGATGCAGTACAGCCCCGTAAAGGATGTGACCTATGTAAGAGGCTTCCTGGGACGGATGCTCTTTGCGGGAGATGACGGTATGAAGAAGGTCAACGTCCTGTCCGGAGGTGAGCGTGTGCGCTGCCTCCTGTCCAAGATGATGATCAGCGGAGCCAATATTCTGATGCTGGATGAGCCCACGGACCATCTGGACATGGAGTCCATCTCCTCCCTGAACAATGCCCTGATCAAGTTCCCGGGGGTCCTGATCTTCTCCTCCAGAGACCATCAGGTGGTGGAGACCACGGCAAACCGCATCATGGAGATCCGAAACGGCAGGCTGATCGACAAGATGACTACCTATGACGAGTACCTGGCAGCGGATGAGGAAGCCAGAAAGAGCTTCACCTTTACCCTGTCTGCAGACGAGGCGCGAGACAACTAAAATCTGTACAAAAACCGGAACGGATCTTTGTGCAACCTCCCGAAAATCAGGAGTGATAAAAGAAAAAACGCACTTTTCCTTGCCTTTTGCTGGGGAAAGTGCTATTTTTTAGATAGTACCGGAAACGTTACCGAGAACGTTTCCGAAAAGAGAAAAGGAAATGCTTGCTAAAAAAAGCAAAAGGAGGAAAAACGTTATGAGAAAATGGAGAAAGATCGCAGCGCTTTCCTTAAGCGCGGCTCTGGCAGCAGGAACGCTGTACGGCTGTGGTTCATCCGATACGGCAGAGACAGAGGCTGCTGCAGAGACAGAAGCTGCTGCAGAGACAGAGGCAGAGGCCCAGGAGGCGGAAGCAGACGCTGAGGGGGGAGAGGCTTCCTCAGATATCCTTGAGCTGGCCAAGGCAGATGCAGAGGCAGGCGGAAAGGTATACTATCTGAACTTCAAGCCGGAGCAGGCTGACCAGTGGGTAGAGCTGGCAGAAACCTACACGGATCTGACCGGCGTCCAGGTAGATGTTCAGACGGCAGCCTCCAACACCTATGAGTCCACTCTGAAATCCGAGATGGCAAAGAGCGAAGCTCCCACCCTGTTCCAGGTGAACGGCCCTGTAGGCCTCGCTACCTGGAAGGACTACTGCCGGGATCTTTCCGACACAGAGCTCTATAAGAACCTGAAATCAGACGACTATGCCCTGAAGGATGGGGATGAGGTCAAGAGTATCGCCTATGTAATCGAGACCTATGGTATCATCTACAACAAGGCTCTTCTGAACGACTATTTTGCAGCAGACTGGTCAACGGTAAAGTCCATTGACGAGCTGAACAACTTTGAAGCCCTGAAGACCGTGGCAGACGAGATCCAGGCCCATAAGGACGATCTGGGCGTTCTGGGAGCATTTACCTCCGCAGGTATGGACTCCTCCTCAGACTGGAGATACAAGACCCATCTGGCCAACCTTCCCATCTACTATGAGTATAAGGACGAGGGCATTGACCAGAGCCCGGCCATCAAGGGAACCTATCTGCCGAACTATAAGCAGATCTTCGATCTGTATCTGGCAGATGCTACCTGTGAACCTACGGAGATCGGCGCAAAGACAGGAACCGATGCATCCTCAGAGTTCGCCCTGGGAGAGGCTGTTTTCTATCAGAACGGTACCTGGGCTTACAACGACATCAAGGACAACGAGGTTGTTGACGAGGACCTTGGCATGCTTCCCATCTACATTGGCGTTGAGGGAGAAGAGAATCAGGGACTTTGCACCGGTTCAGAGAACTACTGGTGCGTCAACAACAAGGCTTCCGAGGCCGATCAGACCGCAACCCTCAACTTCCTGACCTGGGTCATCACCTCAGACGAGGGACGCGACATGCTGGCCAACCAGATGGGCTTCGTAACTCCCTTCACCACCTTTGACGAGTATCTGCCCGCTAACCCCCTGGTACTTGCAGACGAGGCATATCAGGAAGCAGGAAAGACTCCCGTATCATGGAACTTTACCACCATGCCTTCAGAGGAGTGGAAGAATGGCGTAGGAAGCGCCCTTCTGGAGTATGCTCAGGGAACCGGCGACTGGTCCGGCGTTGAGACTGCCTTCGTAGACGGCTGGAAAACAGAATATGATCTGGCTCATGCCGAATAACATTCCGGTGCAGCCAGCCTGGATGTAACAAGATAAGCAACAGAGGGCTGCCAGTGTCAGAAGCTGGCAGCCCTGTTTTATTTCAATCAGGGGAAGACCTATGTCAAAGAATATCAAAAAATATTTTCCGATTTTTATGCTGCCGACGCTTCTGGCCTTTGTAATCGGATTCCTGGTGCCCTTTATTATGGGAATCTGGCTTTCCTTCTGTAAATTCACAACGGTAACAGACGCAAAATTTGTGGGTTTATCCAATTACCGGCAGGCCATCGCGGATCCGGAGTTCATGCACGCCTTCTGGTATACCACGGCCTTTGTGATCGTGACGGTGATCGTGATCAATGTGGCAGCCTTTGCCATTGCCTATATGCTGACAAAGAAGATCAACGGCTCTAATATTTTCCGTTCCGTGTTCTTCATGCCGAACCTCATCGGAGGTATCATCCTGGGATGGGTATGGCAGCTTTTGCTGAACAGTATCCTGGCGATCTGGGGAAAGACCATCGTCTATTCCCCCACCTATGGATTCATCGGAATGGTCCTGCTTCTGTGCTGGCAGCAGATCGGCTATATGATGGTCATCTACATTGCCGGCCTCCAGAACATACCCGGAGACTATATCGAAGCGGCAAAGGTGGACGGAGCCAATTCCAGGCAGATGCTCTGGCGGATCATCCTGCCCTCCATGATGCCCTCCATCACCATCTGCTCCTTCCTGACCATTACAAACGGCTTCAAGATGTTTGACCAGAACCTGGCCCTGACGAACGGTGCGCCTTCCAAGATGTCGGAGCTCCTTGCCCTGAATATCTTCAATACCTTCTACGGAAGGAACGGTTTTGAGGGCGTCGGTCAGGCAAAGGCAGTGATCTTCTTTATCGCCGTGGCAGTGATCGCAGTGATCCAGAACCGGCTGACCACCAGAAAGGAGGTACAGGCATAATGACGAAGAAAGTAAAGCACCCGGTATTCTGGACTGTGTTTTTCAGTCTGGTGTCCCTGGCCTATATCTTCCCGATCCTTCTGGTGTTCCTGAACTCCTTTAAAAAGAAGGCCTATATCAGCAGGGAGCCCTTTGGAATCCCCATGGGAAAACAGTTTGTGGGGCTTGATAACTATGTAAACGGTATCGAAAAAACGGACTTTTTCCAGGCCTTTGGCTGGACTTTGTTCATCACGGTGGCTTCTGTCCTGGTGATCATCCTCTGCTGTTCCATGTGTGCATGGTATATCATGCGGGTAAAAAATGCCCTTACCAGCGGCTTCTATCTGCTGTGCCTCTTCAGCATGGTGGTCCCCTTCCAGATGGTGATGTTCACCCTGTCCAAGATCGTGGACATGCTGCAGCTGAATACACCCTGGGGACTGATCATCGTCTACCTGGGATACGGAGCCGGCCTTTCGGTATTTATCTTCTCCGGCTTTGTAAAGAGCATTCCGCTGGATATAGAAGAAGCGGCAATGATCGACGGCTGTACGCCGATTCAGACCTTCTTCCAGGTGGTGCTTCCCATCATGAAGCCAACCTGCGTTACGGTGGCGATCCTTCAGGCCATGTGGATCTGGAACGACTATCTGCTTCCTTACCTGTGCCTGGATATCAAAAAGTATAAAACCATTTCCATTGCGATCCAGTATCTGAAGGGCGGATATGGCTCTGTGGACATGGGCGCCATGATGGGATGTCTGGTGCTGGCCATCGTTCCTATCATCGTGTTCTATTTGTTCTGCCAGAAATACATCATCGAAGGTGTTGTATCAGGCGCTGTAAAAGGTTAAAATGGAAAGAAACTATTGAGGAAAGACGGAATTATGAGAACAGCAGGTGTGTTACTGCCTATTTTTTCTCTGCCGGGAAAATATGGCATCGGGACCTTTGGAAAAGAGGCATATAAATTTGCGGACAAACTGAAAAAAGCAGGACAGAGCTACTGGCAGATCCTGCCTCTGGGCCCTACCAGCTATGGGGACTCTCCCTATCAGTCCTTTTCGACCTTTGCCGGAAATCCATACTTTATCGACCTGGAGGCTTTCCCGGAGGAGATTCTGAAGAAAAGGGACTGCAGGGCCTGTGATTTTGGCAGGGATCCCCGCAGGATCGATTACGGGAAGCTGTACCAGAAGCGGCTTGGCCTCCTTTATAAGGCCTACCAGGTGGAGAACTACCTGGGACTGGAAGGAAGGTATCCGGACTTTTCCGGCTTCTGCCAGGAAAACAGCTTCTGGCTGCAGGACTATGCCCTGTTCATGTCCCTGAAGGAGGAACACGGAGGAGCCCCCTGGTATGAGTGGGAGGAGGGCCTCAGGAATCATGAGGAGGAGGCCCTGGCCCCTGCAAGAGAACGGCTGGGAGATCGGATCCGTTTCCACTGCTGGCTCCAGTTCCATTTTGCAAGACAGTGGAAGGCCCTGAAGGAATATGTGAACGGCCTTGGCATCCGGTTCATCGGGGATATCCCCATCTATGTGGCCCTGGACTCCTCAGACGTGTGGGCCCAGCCGGCACTGTTTGAGATGGATGAAAAAAGACGGCCCTCCTGTGTGGCGGGAGTGCCTCCCGACGGTTTCTCCGCCACAGGACAGCTGTGGGGGAATCCCGTATATGACTGGGAATACCACAGGTCCACAGGCTATGATTGGTGGATCAGACGGATCAGTTATACCCTCCGGATGGTGGATACCCTGCGTATCGATCATTTCAGAGGCTTTGATGAATATTACTGCATCCCCTTTGGGGATACCACGGCGGAGCGGGGCATCTGGAAAAAGGGCCCCGGTATGGAGCTTTTCAATGCTCTGAAGCAGCGGCTGGGAGATCTGCCCATCATTGCGGAGGATCTTGGATTTTTAACGGATTCCGTCCGCAGGATGCTCCGGGAAAGCGGCTATCCGGGAATGAAGATCCTGGAGTTTGCCTTCGATTCCAGGGAGCAGTCCGATTATCTGCCCCATAAATGGCCGAAGAACTGTGTGGCCTATACAGGCACCCACGACAACCAGACTTTTGCCGCCTGGTTCGGGGAGCTTTCCGCAGCAGACCGGAGGATGGCGGTGGATTACATGGGCCTTTCGGGACGTCCCCGGGAGGAATGGAATGAATATGCCATCAGGATGGCTCTTGAAAGCGCTGCCGATACGGTGATCATCCCCTTCCAGGACTGGAAGGGACTGGGAAAGGAAGCCCGGATCAATCAGCCCTCTACCCTGGGAAATAACTGGGTATGGCGTATGGATCAGGATGCCTTTGACAGCAAGCTGATCCGGAAAATGGAGCATCTTACCAGACTGTACGGACGCTGATGGGCGGGAGTCCGGATATGACAGAATGAGGGGAGGTGAGGCAATGAGTGTGACGATCCGGGATATCGCCCGCATCTGCGGTGTAGGAGTCAGTACGGTCTCCCGCGCCGTAAACGGACACACGGACATCAACAAGGAAACCAGGGAGCGGATCCTGGAAGCGGTAAAACGCTATAATTATGTGCCGAACAACAGTGCCAGAAACCTGAAGAAGCTGGATACCAGAACCATTGCCCTTCTCATCAAGGGAATTGAAAATCCCTTTTTTGCCAGGATGCTGAAGACCTTTGAAGAGGAAACCAAAAACAACGGCTACAGCCTTGTGGTGCAGCATGTGGATGAATTTACGGATGAGGCGGACGTGGCAGAAAAGCTCGTACAGGAACGGCGCTTGAACGGACTGATCTTCCTGGGGGGATGCACGAGCCATGTCCAGAACAAGCTGGATCATATCGAAGTTCCCTTTGTGATCAGCACCATCGGTATTGCCAATCCAGAGGAAGCAAAACGCTATGCCCAGGTTTCTGTAGATGATATCAGAGAAGGAAAAAGGGCGGTGGATTATCTGATCGATAATGGCCACGGTCGGATCGCGATCCTGGCGGCCTCCTCCCTGGACGATTCCGTAGGAAAACTGAGGCTTCTGGGCTATGGCAGGGCCCTTAAGGAACACGGAATTCCGATCATACCGGAGCTGATCGTATCCGCAGCCCTGCCGGAAAATCCCTATTCCTATGAAAACGGATATAAGACTGCCAGGAAGCTCCTTAATTCCGGGGAGACATTTACAGCTGTCTTTGCTTTGTCGGATACCATGGCTGTGGGAGCAGCCAAGGCGTTTCTGGAGGCAGGGAAGCGGATTCCGGAGGATATTTCCCTGATCGGGTTTGACGGACAGGAGATCACGCGTTATTATAATCCGGTCATTACAACGCTGGAGCAGCCGACCCAGGAGATCGCCAGAGCGACGATTAGTATGCTGATGGAGATGATTCTGTCCCCTGAGCAGGAAAAAAAGCAGATTGTCTTTGAGGGAAGAATCCTGGAGGGAGGCTCCGTGCGCAAACTGGAATACCCCGAAAAAAGGAGCGACGGATGAAAAATTTTATCTCATGGAACGTAAACGGCCTGCGGGCGGCGATGCAGAAGGGCTTTGAGGACTTCTTCCGGGAGGCGGATGCAGACGCCTTCTGCCTGCAGGAGACAAAGCTGCAGGAGGGACAGATCGATTTTGCCCCGGAGGGATATTACGCCTACTGGGATTATGCAGAGAAAAAGGGATATTCAGGAACGGCCATCTTCACGAAGCAGGAGCCCCTGTCCGTGCGTTACGGCCTGGGACTGGAGGCCCACGATAAGGAGGGACGCTCCGTCTGCCTGGAATATCCCGATTATTACCTGCTGACGGTGTATGTACCAAACTCCCAGAACGAGCTGCAGCGGCTTCCCTACCGGATGGAGTGGGAGGATGCCTGGAGAGATTACGTAAAGGGGCTTTCTGCAAAGAAGCCTGTGGTCTACTGCGGGGATCTGAACGTGGCCCATGAGCCCATCGATCTGAAGAACGACAAGACGAATCACCACAATGCGGGCTTTACGGATGAGGAAAGGGCCAAGTTCTCGCGGCTTCTGGACAGCGGCTTTACGGATACCTTCCGTTATCTGTATCCGGACCGGGAGGCCTACAGCTGGTGGTCCTACCGGGCAAATGCCAGGGCGAAGAACGTGGGCTGGCGGATCGACTATTTTATCGTATCGGATTCCTTACGGGAGCGGATCCGGGATGCCAGGATCTATTCGGAGATCCTGGGGTCGGATCATGCGCCGGTGGGGCTCAGCATAGACCTGTAAAAGCGGACAAAAAGAGGCGATGTGTTCATGTACACTCCGCCTCTTTTATGCTATACTAAAACATAACAAATAAATGGAAACGGGGTTCATTTATGGGGAGAAGCAACGGGACCTGCAGGGATCGTCTGCAGCCCTTCGGGTATACATATGACGAGGAAACGGGGATCTTTTACTTCTGCGCGGCAAAGGCCTGCAGGAGCCTGTCCCTGAATCTTTATGCGGACGGAAAATTATCGGAAGTCTTTGAATTTCCCGGGGAGGATCGGATCGGGGACGTCTTTTGCATGGGGCTTTTGCTGCCTCTTTGGGGACCGGTCTATTCCTACACCTATTCTGCGGACGGAAAGGAATTCGGAGACCCATACGGAACTTCGGTGGCAGGCAGGAAGAAGTGGGGAGACCGGAAGCATGGGGGAGCCCCCATGCAGACCATCCTTCTGGAGACCGGAAGGAAGGAAGAGGAGGCAGCCGAAGGAGAGGAGGCAGCGGAGGAGACTCCGCCGGCCCTTTCCTACGAGGAAAGCGTCATCTACCGCCTGCATGTCCGGGGCTTTACCCAGGACCGCTCCTCCGGGGTGCCGGAGGCTCACAGAGGGACCTTTTACGGCGTAATCGACAAGATCCCCTATCTGAAGGAGCTGGGGATCACCACTCTGGAGCTGATGCCCGCCTGGGAGTTCGACGAGCTTTCCCAGGGCAGGGAGGAAGCGGAACAGGAGCCCTCGGATGCGGGCCTTAAATGGAACGTGACTCCGGGGTACCTGACCGGTGTCAGGACGGAGACCGGAAAGGAGAAACAGCCAGCCTCCGGAAAGCAGCCGGAGGGGCCGATCAACTTCTGGGGATTCTCCACCGCAGGAAACCGCTTTGCAGTAAAGGCGGCTTATGGAGGCAAAGAGGGACTTCTGGCCCTTCGGAAGGCCCTCCATGAACAGGGCATGGAGCTTGTGGCGGACCTTTATTTTGACGGCAGGGAAAGCAGTGCCTATGTAACGGAGGTAGCAAGGACCTGGGCAGTCCGTTATGGACTGGATGGCCTGCACCTGATCGGAAGCTTCCCTCTGAAGGAGCTTCTGACGGACCCCTATCTGAAGGGGAAGAAGCTCTGGTGCGACAGCCTTTCCGACTGCGGAAGGGACCTGGCGGAGCTTCAGGGCCTGAAAAAGGCCTCCCGGTCCGGAATGGAGAACAGGAATACGGGAAAGCCCTCAGAGGAGGCGGTACGGTACCTTGCGGAATACAATACGGGCTTTCAGAACGATATGAGATGTTTCCTGAAGGGGGATGGCGGCTTTCTGATGCGGGCGGCGGACCGGATCGGATGCAATCCCTTCCAGCGGGGACAGATCAACTATATGGCCAACGCCGACGGATTTACCCTCTGGGACACCCTTTCCTATAACAGGAAGCACAACGAGGAGAACGGAGAGAAGAATCTGGACGGCACGGAAGAAAACTACAGCTGGAACTGCGGAGAGGAGGGACCCAGCCGAAAAAAAACGGTGCAGTCCCTGCGCAGAAAGCTTTATAAAAATGCCGTGATCATGACAGTCCTGAGTCAGGGGACCCCCCTGATCTACGCCGGGGATGAGATGGGTCACAGCAAAAAGGGCAACAATAACACCTGGTGCCAGGACAACCGTCTGGAGTGGCTGGACTGGAAGGACCTTCAGAAAAACGGGGATCTCTTTGCCTTTGTAAAGGAAATGCTCCGGCTGAGGCGGGAGCATCCGGTGTTTTGCAGGAGCCTTCCGCCAAGGTATACGGATTATCAGTCAAAGGGCCTTCCGGATGTGTCTCTCCATGGAGAAAGCGCATGGAAGCTGGAGACAGAGGAAGAGGGCAGGCAGCTGGGGATCCTTTATTTCGGGGAATATGGGATAAGGGAAGACGGCACTGCCGACGAAAGCTTCTATATCGGATATAATATGCACTGGCAGCCCCATTCCTTTGCACTGCCGACCCTTCCGAAGGAGGCAGAATGGGAGCTACTTACGGATACCTCGGGAGACGGTCCTGGGGGAAAGGCCAGGATCCTCCATCAGAAATCAGTGGAGATCCCGGAGCGGACTGTGGTGATCCTTCGGGGGATATGCCGTAAAAAAGAAAAAAACGGGGGAAGTAAAAATGAATGAGAAGCTGTATCATCTGATCAACTGGGCAGATGTTGAGGAGATCGAATATGCGGAGTCCAGGAATCCAAAGAAGATCCTGGGGGCCCATGAAGTGGAGGGAGGAACTCTGTTCCAGAGCTTCCTGCCCCATGCAACCGAGGTCTCCCTTCTGAAGGAGGGCGGCAGAAAGCCTGTTCCCATGGAGGCGGCAGACGAGGAGGGCTTTTTTGCCCTGTGGATCCCGGGAAAGGTATCGGACTATCAGCTGGATGTGGTATATGACAACGGCTTCCGTATGGTCATGGAGGACCCCTATAACCCGAAGTTCCACAGCATCCTGACGGAAACGGATTACAAAAAGTTTTCCGAGGGCATCGCATACGACCTGTACCAGAAGCTGGGAGCCCACCCCATGAATATGGAGGGGGCCGACGGCGTAAACTTTGCCGTATTTGCTCCTGAGGCAGTACGGGTCAGCGTGGTAGGCGACTTCAACATGTGGGATGGCCGCAGACATCAGATGGAACGGGATGAGTATTCCGGGATCTTTGAGCTTTTTATCCCCGGCTGCCATCAGGGGGATCTCTACAAGTTCGAGATCCATACAAAGCACGGGGATGTCATGCTGAAGACAGATCCCTATGCCTTCTACAGCGAACTGAGACCGGCCAATGCGTCCATCGTCTGGGATATCTCCCAGTATAAGTGGGAGGATCAGGACTGGATCGAAAAGCGCCGGCAGCAGGACTATAAGAAGTCGCCCATGAACATATATGAGGTGCATCTGGGCTCCTGGAAGCAGCGGGCCGTAACGGTGAATGAGGACGGCAGCGAGGTCAACGGCTCCCAGTTCTACTCCTATCGGGAGCTGGCCCATGAGCTGGCGGCCTACGTGAAGGAGATGGGCTATACCCACATCGAGCTTCTGCCGGTGATGGAGCATCCCTTTGACGGTTCCTGGGGCTACCAGGTAACGGGATATTTCTCCCCCACCAGCAGATACGGAACACCGGAAGACTTCATGTATTTCATGAACTATATGCACAAGGAGGGGATCGGCGTTATCCTGGACTGGGTACCGGCCCACTTCCCCAAGGACGACTTCGGGCTGGCCTGCTTTGACGGCTCCCATGTCTATGAGCACCAGGATCCCAGAAAGGGTGAGCATCCCCACTGGGGAACCCTGATCTTCAACTACGGAAAGCCTCAGGTAAAGAACTTCCTGATCTCCAACGCCATGTACTGGGCGGAGGTCTACCATGCAGACGGCATCCGCTTCGACGCGGTGGCTTCCATGCTGTATCTGGATTACGGCAGGAACGACGGAGAGTGGGTAGCCAACATGTACGGCGGCAACGAGAACCTGGAGGCCATCGAGTTCCTGAAGCACGTGAATTCCATGATGCATAAGCGGAACCCCGGCGTCCTGATGATCGCCGAGGAGTCCACGGCATGGCCCATGATCACGGGACCCGTGGAGGAGGGCGGCCTTGGCTTTGACCTGAAGTGGAACATGGGATTCATGAACGATTTCCTGCATTTCATGCAGACGGATCCCTACTTCCGGAAGGATAACTACGGCGCCCTGACCTTCTCCATGTTCTACAATTACAGTGAGCATTTCATTCTGGTATTCTCCCATGACGAGGTGGTGCACCTGAAGGGCTCCATGCTGAGCAAGATGCCCTCTGCGGACTTCGAGGAGAAGGCCCGGAACCTGCGGACCGCCTATGGCTACTTCATGGGGCATCCGGATAAGAAGCTGCTCTTTATGGGGCAGGACTTTGCCCAGAACGATGAGTGGCAGGAGTGCATGTCCCTGGAATGGGATCTGCTCCAGTATCCCCTGCATAAGCACATGCAGGACTATGTGAAGCGGCTGAATCACCTGTATCTGGAGAGCCCGGCCCTGTGGCAGGAGGACTATGATCCTTCAGGCTTCCAGTGGATGAACTGCTCCTATAACGAATATTCCATGGTGATGTTCGTAAGGAAGACAGAACGGCCCGAGGACACCCTTCTCTTTGTCAGCAACTTCGACAACATGGAACATAAAAAGTTCCGGGTGGGCGTACCCTATGCGGGAAGCTACAAGGAGATCCTGAATTCCGAGGACAAGGCCTTCGGCGGAAGCGGAGACGGTAACCCCAGGGCAGTCCATACGAAGAAGGTCCATTGGGACGAGCAGAAGCAGTCCATAGAGATCAATATCCCTCCCATGTGTACCCTGGTCTTTAAGTGTACACCGGAGGAGGAAAAGGAAGAAAAGAAACCGGTACGGAAAAAAGCTGCCGTAAAGCCGAAAAAGACCGGGGCTCCGGCACCGAAGCCCCAGCGGGCAGGAAAGACCGGAGGCAAGACCAGCAGCCGGGGCATGAGCAGCGTAAAGAGACCGAAGATCACCTAAAATCTGAAGGCGGGAAACCGAGAGGAACCCGCCTTTTTCTTTCCACCTGGGAGGTGAAAAAGGAAAATGGAATTTAAACTACACAGTGAATATCAGCCCACCGGAGATCAGCCCCAGGCCATTGCGGAGATCGTAAAGGGCTTCCGGGAGGGAAATCAGTTCGAGACCCTTCTTGGAGCAACGGGATCCGGCAAGACCTTCACCATGGCCAACGTGATCCAGCAGCTGGGAAAGCCCACCCTGATCATTGCCCACAACAAGACCCTGGCGGCCCAGCTTTACTCCGAGATGAAGGAGTTCTTCCCGGAGAACGCGGTGGAGTATTTTGTCTCTTACTACGATTATTACCAGCCGGAGGCCTATGTGCCCTCCACGGATACCTATATCGAAAAGGATTCCGATATCAACGACGAGATCGATAAGCTCCGCCATTCCGCCACGGCGGCCCTTTCCGAGCGGAACGATGTGATCATCGTGGCTTCCGTATCCTGTATCTATGGTCTGGGTTCCCCCATCGACTATAAGAAGATGACGGTCTCCCTGCGCCAGGGGCAGGAATACAACCGGGATGAGGTGATCCGGAAGCTGGTGGACATGCAGTATACCAGAAATGAGATGGACTTCAAGCGGGGATCCTTCCGGGTCCATGGGGATGTGCTGGAGATCTACCCCTCCTATTCCGGCGGAGAGGCCTATCGGATCGAATTCTTCGGAGATGAGGTGGACCGGATCACCGCCATCGACTCCGTAACGGGCCAGGTAAAGAGCAGCCTTAGCCATGTGATCGTTTTCCCTGCCTCCCATTATGTGGTGCCGAAGGACAAGATGGAGGAGGCCTGCCGCAGGATCCTTGCGGAGATGGAGGAACGGGTGCGCTACTTCAAGTCAGAGGACAAGCTGATCGAGGCCCAGCGTATCGAGGAACGGACCAATTTTGACGTGGAGATGCTGCGGGAGACCGGCTTTTGCTCCGGTATCGAGAACTATTCCAGACATCTGGTGGGGTCTCCTGCGGGAGCACCTCCCTATACCCTCATCGATTACTTCCCCAAGGACTTCCTGATCATCGTGGACGAGTCCCATATCACCCTTCCCCAGGTAAGGGGCATGTATGCCGGGGACCACAGTCGGAAGACCACTCTGGTGGACTACGGCTTCCGTCTTCCCTCGGCCCTGGACAACCGTCCCCTGAACTTTGCAGAGTTTGAGTCGAAGATCGATCAGATGCTCTTCGTGTCTGCGACCCCCAATACCTATGAGGAGGAGCACGAGCTTTTGCGGGCGGAGCAGATCATCCGTCCCACGGGCCTCCTGGATCCGGAGGTGTCCGTCCGTCCCGTGGAGGGCCAGATCGACGATCTGGTGTCGGAGATCCACAAGGAGACGGAGAAGGGAAACAAGGTACTGGTCACCACCCTGACGAAGCGGATGGCGGAGGACCTGACAAAATACATGCAGGACATCGGCATCCGGGTACGGTACCTCCATTCCGATATCGATACTCTGGAACGAAGCCAGATCATCCGGGACATGCGTCTGGATGTATTTGACGTACTGGTGGGCATCAACCTCCTGAGGGAGGGCCTGGACATTCCGGAGGTGTCCCTGGTGGCTATCCTGGATGCGGACAAGGAGGGTTTTCTCCGCAGTGAGACCTCCCTGATCCAGACCATTGGCCGTGCGGCCAGAAATGCGGACGGCCACGTTATCATGTATGCGGATACGGTGACGGATTCCATGCGGAAGGCCATCGACGAGACCAACCGCCGCCGCAGCGTACAGGACGCCTATAACAAGGCCCACGGCATCACGCCCCAGACCATCAGAAAGGCGGTACGGGACCTTATCATCATCTCAAAGTCCGCTGAGGATGACAAGGGCAAGGTGGCCAAGGACCCCGAGTCCATGAACGAAAAGGAGCTCCGGGCCCTGGAAAAGGAACTGAACAAGCGGATGCGGGTCTGTGCTGCAGAACTCAACTTCGAGGAGGCGGCAGTCCTCCGGGACCGTCTGGTGGAGATCCGGAAGATCCTTTACGATCAGTCCCACTAATGGAAAAAGAGACTTCCGGAGTCTGTAAGATAGTTTTGCCATTTCCCATTAACTATGGTAAAATATGCTTCATTGGGGATGTATGGGAAAAGAATGGAGGAATAAGGATATGAATAAGAAACCGGTGGTGCTGGTGATCATGGACGGCTTTGGCCTGAGAGACGAGACGGAAGGAAATGCCGTGGCTATGGCAAAAAAGCCGAATCTGGACAGACTGATGAGAGAATGCCCCTTTGTAAAGGGCTATGCCTCCGGATTAGCTGTGGGACTTCCCGACGGACAGATGGGAAATTCCGAAGTAGGACATCTGAACATGGGTGCGGGACGGATCGTATATCAGGAACTGACCCGGATCACCAAGTCCATTGAGGACGGCGATTTCTTTGAGATCCCGGAGCTGAAAAAGGCAGTGGAGAACTGTAAGGAAAAGAACAGTGCCCTTCACCTGATGGGACTGGTTTCCGACGGTGGCGTCCACAGCCATATCACACATATATACGGCCTTCTGGAGCTGGCGAAGCGAAACGGTCTGGAAAAGGTTTACGTCCACTGCTTCATGGACGGCAGAGACACGCCGCCGGACAGCGGTATCACCTATATCAGGGCTCTGGAGCAGAAGATGCAGGCCCTCGGTGTGGGAGAGATCGCAACGGTCAGCGGACGCTACTATGCCATGGACCGGGACAAGAACTGGGACCGGGTGGAAAAGGCATACCTTGCCATCAGAAAAGGCGAAGGCAGGAAGGCCGCTTCCGCAGAACAGGCAATGGAAAGCTCCTATGCGGAAAAGGTATACGATGAGTTTATCGTTCCGACTGTGATCGATAAAAATGGAGAACCAACTGCCAAGGTTCAGGACGGCGATTCCGTGATCTTCTTCAATTTCCGGCCGGATCGGGCCAGGGAGATGACCAGGGCCTTCTGCGACGAGGCATTCACAGGCTTTGACAGAGGACCTCGTCCGGCAGTACTCTTTACCTGCTTTGTGGACTACGACGAGACCATTGAGAACAAGCAGGTGGCCTTCCATAAGGAGGAGATCCGCAACACCCTGGGAGAATATCTGGCAGCCTGCGGAAAGACCCAGTGCCGGGTAGCGGAAACAGAAAAATATGCCCATGTGACCTTCTTCTTTAACGGCGGTGTGGAGACCCCCAACGAGGGCGAGGACAGGATCCTGGTACCCTCCCCGAAGGAGGTTCCCACCTACGACCTGAAGCCGGAGATGAGCGCCTCCGCAGTTTGCGACAAGCTCTGCGAGGCCATTGATTCCGGAAAATACGATGTGGTGATCTGCAACTTTGCAAACCCGGATATGGTGGGCCATACAGGGGTTATCCCGGCAGCGGTAAAGGCGGTGGAGACCGTGGACAGCTGCATCGGCAGAGTCTGCGAGGCTGTGAAGCGGGCAGATGGAGCCCTGTTTATCTGCGCAGACCATGGAAACTGCGATATGATGATCGATCCCAAGTCCGGTGAGCCCTTTACGGCACACACCACAAGTCCGGTTCCCTTCATCCTTTATAATGCGGATCCGGAGTATACCCTGCGGGAAGGCGGCGTTCTGGCAGACATCGCACCGACCCTGCTGCAGCTCATGGGACTTCCCCAGCCTAAGGAGATGACGGGAAAGACCCTCCTGATCAAAAAATAAACCAATTCACAGAGGAAAGAATGAAGATAGCAATCATGACGGATTCCCACAGCGGCATTTCCCAGAAGGAAGCGGCGGAATGGGGGATCTATGTACTGCCGGCACCCTTTATCGTTGACGGCGTACAGTATGAAGAGGGGATCAGCCTCACGGAGGAAGCCTTTTATCAGAAGATGCAGGCGGGAGCAGATCTTTCCACCTCCCAGGCCGCACCTGCGGATATCATGGATATGTGGGACAGACTGCTGAAGGACTATGACCAGGTGGTTTGTATCCCCTTATCCTCCGGCCTTACGGGAGCCTATCAGACCATGACCATGCTGGCCCAGGATGAGCCCTATGAGGGAAGGGTATTCCCCGTGGACAATACCTCCGTTTCCGTAACGGAAAGACAGGCGGCCCTGGATGCCCTGCGCCTTGCGGAGATGGGCTATGACGGAGCCGGGATCAAGCGGATCCTGGAAGAAAACAGGAAGAACGCCCTGATATTCATCACGGTCACCACCCTGAAATATCTGAAAAAGGGAGGCCGCATCACCACTGCGGCAGCGGCCCTGGGCACCCTCTTAAAGATCAAGCCGGTGCTTCAGATCGACGGAGACAAGCTGGATGCCTTTGCCAAGGTGCGTACCATGTCCCAGGCAAAGGACACCATGCTGGCTGCCATTCAGGACTGCCTGACGAACCGGCTGTTGGATCCGGAGGGAGAGCACAGCTATATCATGGTGGCCCATACCCAGAATGAGGAGGCGGCGGAGGAATTCCTGCAGGAGGCCAGGGAACGCTGGCCCAAAAGCGAGTTTTACATGGCGCCTCTGGCTCTGGCCATCGCCTGCCATACGGGGCCGGGAGCCCTGGCTATCGTGGCGGAGCGGAAGCTTCAGGAGCTGGAGGGCTGATCTGAGGGAGGAAAGGGACCCCACCCTTTCCATCATCCATGATCAGCGGCGGGGCTGCAGCCCGGAAAGGAATGAAATTTGTATCCCCACAGGCTTTTGACTTGGCTTGCCGGGGTGTTTGTGCTTGGAGAGATCTGCGGGATATATGAGCTTTCGGGAAAAGCCCGTATCCTGGCAGCAATGGCTTTTCTTCTGGTCCTGGCCTGTCTGGCCCGAGGCCCGGGGTACAAAAGCAGACAAAAAGGAAAGCAAAAGGGAAGCAGAGGTTTGAAGGAAAGACCTCTGCTTCTTTTGCTTTCTGCGGCCTTCTTTGCTGCAGGCCTTCTCCTGGGGGCAGCCGCCTGCAGGGGCTTTCAGGGGGCGGAGGAACAGGATTTTTTTCAGCGCTATGGGGTGCGGAATGAGGGGGTCTTTGACTACGGGCTCTATCTGAAGGGGATGGGGATCGCTTCGGAGGAGGATCGGGAAGCCTGGAAGCAGCAGGGGCCCCGGGCCTTCGGCCTGTCGGAGGCCATTCATGCAGAGGCGGTCCGGACGCTCCTTCGGGAGACCCTGGAGGAGACCCTTCCGGAAAAGGATGCGGGCCTTTTCCTGGCCCTCCTTGTGGGAGACAGATCCGGCCTTCCGGATGGGATACGGGAGCTGTACCAGTCCCAGGGCATCGCCCATCTCCTTGCCATCAGCGGCCTGCACCTGGGGATCATCGGGATGGGGCTGTATCGGGCCCTGAGAAAACTGGGGCTTGGGACCGGGGCCTCCGGCATCCTGGCGGGGATCCTCATCGTCTGCTATGGGATCCTGACAGGAGCCCAGGGCTCCGCCCTTCGGGCGGTACTGATGCTGCTGGTTCACTTTCTGAGCCTGCGCCTTGGACGAAGCTATGATCTTCTTTCCGCTTTGAGCCTTTCCGCTATTATGCTTGCGGCGGTGCATCCCTACATCATTCTCCAGAGCGGCTTTCAGCTGTCCTTCGGGGCAGTCTGCGGCATTGGTCTCCTTTCCGATGGACTGATCCGGGGAGGAGAGCGGCTTAGGGAAAATGCGGGCAGGCCTATGCCGGATCTTCGGCGGATCTCAGACCGGGGCAGGCTTCACAGCCTCTGGAAGGGGCTTACGGTGAGCCTTTCCATCCAGCTCTTTACCCTTCCTGTGGTGCTGTATCATTTTTACTGCTTTCCCCTTTACGGGATCCTGCTGAATTTTATCGTGATCCCCATGATGGGACTTGTGATCGGCTCCGGCTTCCTGGCCCTTGGAATGGGCCTCCTGGCAAAGGCCCTGGGCTCATACGGCCCCCTTCTCCTTGCGGCAAGAGGTGCGGCGGGCCTGGGCCACTATATCCTGGAGCTCTATGAAGGACTCTGCAGGTTTACAGAAAAACTTCCATATTCTTCCATAGTGACCGGAAGACCGGAATTGCCGGAATGCTTTTTCTATTATATCGTAATGATCTTCCTGTTTTTCTGGCTTTTTGGGGAAGCCTTCCTTGGAAAATGGAGGAGGGGGATCTTTGGGCGTCTGACTCCGGGGCCCGGGGCCGGAAAGCGGCTGGGGCTGTTCTTCCTGCTGCTTTCTTCTGCGGCAGTTCTGCTTTTTGCAATGCCGGGACCGGAGCGGCTCCAGATCACGGCGGTGGACGTGGGCCAGGGAGACGGCTTTCTGATCCGCCTTGGGGACTGCACCCTGCTTCTGGACTGCGGCTCCTCCTCCCAGAAGGAGCTTGGAAGATACACCCTGGAGCCCCTGCTCCTTTCCAGGGGAATCCGCAGGATCGACGCCGCCTTCGTAAGCCACAGCGACCTGGACCACACCAGCGGTCTCCTGTACCTTCTGGAGGAACAGGAGCGGATCCCCATCCACAGCCTCTATCTGCCAAAGGCCGCCCTGGAGGATGAGAGCTATCGGTCCCTGAAGGAAGCCTTCAAAGACCCGGCGGGGATCCATTACCTCTCAGAGGGGGACAGCTTTTTTCTAAAAGGGAAGCTCCGCCTGAGCTGTCTGTACGAGGGCCGTGCCCCCTATCCGGAGGCCAATTCCCATTCTCCCTTCCTTCTTTTGGAGTACGGGGACTTTCGTATGGCCTTTACGGGGGATATGACAAAGGGGGACGAGGAGCTGCTGGCAAAAAGACTCCGGCAGAAGGGAGAGCTGCCGGGGGCGGTGACGGTATATAAGGCAGCCCATCACGGCAGCAGGACCAGCAGCTCCGATGCGGTACTGAAGCTCTTTTCCCCGGAGTATGCCCTGATCTCCTACGGCCCAGGAAACTCCTACGGACATCCCCACCGGGAGGTAAGAGAGCGCTTCCTGCGATATGGGGCAAAGCTCCTGGAGACCGGGGAGAGGGGCCAGATCACCCTGGAGACCGACGGAAGGAGGCTTTGGATAAAAAGCTTCCTTCCGCGGATTGAGCCTGTTTTCTTTCCATGGCCTGTGCTATAATGAAACCCAGAAAAACCGAAGCGCAAGGAGGAAAACAGAATGGAGTTTCGCATTGAACATGATTCCATGGGAGAGATCCGCGTGCCCGCAGACAGATACTGGGGTGCCCAGACAGAAAGAAGCTTTGAGAACTTTAAGATCGGAACGGAAAAGATGCCCCGGGAGATCATCCGGGCCTTTTCCATCCTGAAGAAGGCGGCAGCCCAGGCCAACAACCGGCTGGGCCGGCTGGATGACCGCAGATGTGAGATCATCAGCCAGGTCTGTGACGAGATCCGGGAGGGAAAGCTCTCTGAGAACTTCCCCCTGGTGGTATGGCAGACCGGAAGCGGCACCCAGTCCAACATGAACGTAAACGAGGTCATTGCCAACCGGGGCAACGAGATCGCAGGGGAGAAGCTCCTGCATCCCAATGACCATGTGAACATGTCCCAGAGCTCCAACGATACCTTCCCTACGGCCATGCATATCGCTGCGGCCCTGTCCATTGAGGAGGAGCTCCTTCCGGCCCTTTCGGCCCTGTCGGAGACCTTCGGCAGACTGATGGAGGAGAATCAGGACATCATCAAAACGGGACGGACCCACCTTCAGGACGCCACCCCCATCCGCTTTTCCCAGGAGATCAGCGGCTGGAAGAACATGCTGGACAAATCGGGCCAGATGATCCGGGCCTCCCTTTCCGGGCTCCATGAGCTGGCTCTGGGCGGTACCGCAGTGGGCACCGGCCTCAACACTCCGAAGGGCTTTCCGGAGGAGGTGGCTGCCTGCGTTGCAGAGCTGACGGGAAAGCCCTTCGTTACGGCGGAGAACAAATTCCACTCCCTGACCAGCAAGGACGAGCTGGTGTATGCCCATGGCGCCTTAAAGGCTCTTGCAGCGGATCTGATGAAGATCGCCAACGATGTGCGCTGGCTGGCCAGCGGCCCCCGCTGCGGCCTGGGAGAGATCTTCATTCCGGAAAATGAGCCGGGAAGCTCCATCATGCCCGGTAAGGTCAATCCGACCCAGTGCGAAGCCATGACCATGGTGGCGGTGCAGGTAATGGCCAACGATACGGCTGTGGGCTTTGCCGCCTCCCAGGGTAATTTTGAACTGAATGTGTTCATGCCGGTGTGCATCTACAACTTCCTTCAGTCTGTCCGCCTGCTTTCCGATGTAATGGTCTCCTTCCGGAAAAACTGTGCAGAGGGGATCCGGCCCAACCGGGAGCGCATGACGGAGAACCTCCACAGGTCCCTGATGCTGGTGACCTGCCTCAATCCCTATATCGGTTATGAAAATGCAGCCAGGACGGCGAAGCTGGCCTATAAGGAGAACATCTCCCTGAAGGAGGCCTGCACGAAGCTTGGCTTCTTAACGCCGGAGCGCTTCGATGAAGTGTTCAAGCCTGAGGAGATGGTATAAGGACAGAAATTACATGGAGCTCCTTCCCCGCAAAGGATCCGGGGAGGGAGCTCTATCATCTTGCACAAAAAGATTGTATTTATTTTAGTACAATTGTCAATAGAAAAAGAAGGGCCCATATGGTATTATAAAGACAACTTAAGAAGAACTTATTAAATCTTCCAAAGCTGTCGACAAGAGATATCAAACTGGATTATCAGTCAGATAACGGACAGCATTTCCTGAGAAAGAAAAGGAGAAGGGTAAGAAATTCTTAAGGGAAAGAAAACTGAATAGCCATAAACCTGAGAATGGAGTTTCAGATCTTATTCACAAGAGTGAATATATCGGAACCAACCAAAAGGAAGGTGAGACGGATGAAACTTATTATCGATCTGAGAGGAACGACGAAAGGGGTATAGTCCAATGGCACAGTGTAATTGACAGGAGCTTCTGTGAAAAGTTTGAGTAACGGAAGCTCCTGTCATGTTTGTCTGCAGACTTGCCGAAGAAGCGGGAAAAGCGTATAATCGGATACAAGGACGGCCAGAGCCGGGAGGCCTGGCTTTTTTGTTTGGGGGAAGAAGCATGAGAACGCAGCAAACGGATTTTTCCCATGGGAGCGTTTACAGAAATATCCTGGAGGTGGCTGTGCCCATGACCGTGGCACAGTGCCTGAACCTGCTTTATAACATCGTGGACCGGATCTACATCGGAAGGATCCCGGGCAGCGGAAGCCTGGCCCTCAGCGGAGTGGGGCTCTGTTTCCCCATCATTACCATGATCACGGCCTTTACCTATCTCTTCGGAAACGGAGGCGCCCCCTTATGCGCCATCCAGAGGGGAAAGGGGGACCGGAAGGAAGCGGAAGCCATCATGGGCAACACCTTCGTGCTGCTGGTGGCCTGCGGCCTGGTGCTGATGCTGATCGGACTCTGTTTTTATGAGCCGATCCTCTATCTCTTCGGTGCAAGCGAAAATACCCTGCCCTATGCGGAGGAATATATTACGATCTATCTGCTGGGAACGGTATTCGTTATGATCTCCGTGGGTATGAATCCCTTTATCAGCGGACAGGGCTTCGGCAGGACCAGTATGATGACGGTCCTCATCGGAGCACTGCTGAACATTATCCTGGATCCGGTGTTTATTTTCCTTCTGGATCTGGGAGTCCGGGGCGCTGCCATTGCAACGATCCTTTCCCAGGGGGTCTCAGCCCTGTGGGTCCTGGCTTTTCTGCGAGGAAAGAGGGCGGAGCTTCATCTGAAGCGGGAGGCCTTCCGCCTGAAGGCAAGGCGGGTCCGGGAAATCGTATCCCTGGGAGTCTCCGGCTTTGTCATGGCCTTTACCAACAGCCTGGTGCAGATCGTCTGCAACGCTACCCTGCAGCAGTACGGCGGAGACCTGTACGTGGGGATCATGACCATCCTCAATTCCGTGCGGGAGATCTTTACCATGCCCCTTCAGGGCCTCACAAACGGGGCTTCTCCTGTCATGAGCTATAATTACGGGGAAAGGGCCTATAAGCGGGTGCGGCAGGCCATCATCTTCGTCTCCGTAGGTGCGGTGATCTATACCATGACGGCCTGGGGACTGGTGCGGTTTTTCCCGGATGCCTTTATCCGGATCTTTGACGGAAGCGGGACTATGCTTGAGAAGGGAAGGGAGGCAATGCACATCTATTTCTTCGGCTTCTGCTTCATGGCCCTGCAGTTTGCGGGCCAGAGTGTGTTCGTAGCTCTGGGGAAGGCCGGACGGGCCACCTTTTTCTCCCTGTTCCGGAAGGTGATCATCGTAGTTCCTCTGACCATCCTGCTGCCGCGGCTGTTTGGCCTGGGGGTCTACGGAGTGTTCTGGGCAGAGCCCATCTCCAACCTTCTGGGGGGACTTGCCAGCTATCTGACCATGCTGGCCACGGTGCTGCCGGAGCTTGGCTTTGGAAAAGGAGCAAAAGGAAAGGGGAAAACAGAGGACAGTATACCTGAAATATGATATGATAAAAAGAAAAGAGGTATGGGGAATATGAAAAAACTTGGATTTGGACTGATGCGTCTTCCGCTTCAGGAAGCCGGGGATCCGAAAAAGATCGATCAGGAGACCCTGAACCGGATGACGGACCGTTTTCTGGCGGAAGGCTTTACCTATTTTGATACAGCCTATCCCTATCATCAGGGGATGAGCGAAAGGGCAGTGAAGAAGGCCCTTACGGACCGCTATCCCAGAGAAAGCTTTTTGCTGGCGGACAAGATGCCCCTTTACTGCACGGAGGGCATGGAGGATTATGAGCGGGTCTTCCAGGAACAGCTGGAGAAGACCGGCGCAGGCTATTTTGATTACTACCTCCTCCACGCCATGAGCAGGGAACGCTACGAAAAGCATGAGGCTCTGGGACTCTTCGAATTTGCCAGAAAGCTGAAGGCGGAGGGAAAGGTGCGGCACATCGGATTTTCCTTCCACGATACGCCGGAGGTCCTGGACCGGATCCTCAGGGAGCATCCGGAAATGGAGTTCGTCCAGCTGCAGATCAACTATCTGGACTGGGATGCAGAGAACGTACAGTCCCGCAGATGCTATGAGACCGCAAGGGCCTACGGCAAGGATATCATCGTAATGGAGCCCGTAAAGGGCGGCTACCTGGCCTCCCTTCCGGAGAAGGCGGCAGAGCTCTTCCGGAAGGCGGATCCGGATTTGAGTCCCGCTTCCTGGGCCGTACGGTTTGCAGCCTCCCTGCCGGGAGTGATCATGGTCCTTTCCGGCATGAGCACGCCGGAGCAGATGGAGGACAACCTGAGCTATATGAAGGACTTCAGGCCCCTTACGGAGGAAGAGCAGGAGCTGATCCGCAGGGCGGAAACATGTATCGAGGAGAGCATTGCCATTCCCTGCACCGGCTGCCGCTACTGTGCAGACGGCTGCCCGGAGCATATCGCGATCCCGGAGCTCTTTGCCCTCTATAACATGCGTTGCCGTTTCGGCAGCTTCCCTTCCCAGGCCTCGGAATACAGGGAGCTGACGGGAGAAAAGAGCGGACACGGAAAGCCGGAGGACTGCATCGCCTGCCGTCAGTGCGAGGGACAGTGTCCTCAGCATATTGAGATCGTAGACTGGCTGAAGAAGATTGCAGCCGATTTTCAACAGGAATCATAATACAGGAAACAGGAAAAGGAGTGAACGGAAAGACAATGACAGATATTCCGGAGAAGAGACAGTACCCCTGCGACAGAGAAGCACCGAAGCGGACCTATCCCTGCGACAGCGCCCCGGCGCCCAGGAGATTTCCTCTTTCGGAGGCAGGTGAGGAAAAGCCCCAGGGGAAGGGAAGAAGAGGCGGGAACTCCGCCATGTCCCTGGTGATCAGCGGACGAAAAAGGACTGGAGCGGATCAGTACGTACCGCCGAAAAAGCAGGATCAGGGAAGATTGGAGCCGGAGGGCGTGGAGAATTTCAGCCGTCCCCGGAAGCTTACGGTGATTCAGAATACGGAGATCGGAAGCTTTCTGGAGCTTCCAGAGGGAGGTAAGGTCCTCCTCCCCTTTGCGGAACAGACCAGGAAGCCTGTTCCGGGAGAAGAGGTCTCCGTTTTTCTCTATAAGGATAAGGGAGGTCGTATCACCGCCACCATGCGGGAGCCTGTCCTCCGTACCGGAGAGCTGGGAGTCCTTAGGGTGGCTGAGGTCACAAGGATCGGCATGTTCCTGGATAACGGCGTGCCGAAGCAGGTCCTGGTCCCCTTCCGGGAGCAGATCTGTACGCCGAAGCCGGGGTCCGGCGCCCTGGTCTATCTCTATGAGGACAAGACTGGCAGACAGGCAGCCACCATGCGGGTCTACAAGCACCTTCGGAACGATTCTCCTTATGGGAAGGACGACCAGGTGAAGGGCTTTGTCTATGAGATCAATCCCCAGATCGGTGTGTTTGTGGCAGTGGATGACCGCTATTTCGGAATGATCCCCAGAACCGAGGTCTTTGCGGAGTATCACTACGGACAGCAGGTGGAGTGCCGGGTACTGCGGGTCCGGGAGGACGGCAAGCTGGATCTGTCCCCCAGAGGAAAATCCTATGAAGCCGCAGGAGAGGACGCGGAAGCAGTCCTTGCGGAGCTTCGGGCCCATGGCGGTAAGCTTCCCTATGCCGACAAGGCAGAGGCAAAGCTCATCGAGGAGGTCTATCACATGTCCAAGAATCAGTTCAAGCGGGCAGTGGGCTTCCTGTATAAACAAAGAAGGATCGAGATCGACAGAAAGCAGGATACCATCACCCTGCTTCCTGAAACAAAAGGAGAGGAGAAACGATCATGAGCATGGTAGATACAGTCAGAGCTGCAATGATGCAGGCAATGAAGAACAAGGAAAAGGACCGGAAGGAGGCCCTTTCCGCAATGCTGACAGTCCTGAAGAACGCAGAGATCGATAAGAGAGAGCCCCTTACGGACGAGGAGAGCTTTGCGGTCCTGAAAAAGGAGCTGAAGCAGCTGAAGGAGACCTACGATACCTGCCCGCCGGACAGAACGGAGATCCGGGAGGCAACAAAGATCAGGATGGACATCTTCAAGGAGTTCGTTCCTGCAGACATGGGAGAGGATGAGATCCGCAAGGTCATCGAGCAGGTGCTGGCGGAGCTTTCCATTGAGAAGCCCACAGCCAAGGAAAAGGGCCTTATCATGAAGAACCTGATGCCCCTTGTGAAGGGTAAGGCAGACGGTAAGCTGGTAAATGAGGTCCTGCAGGGAATGATGCAGTAATCCCCAAGGCGGGAGTGTCCTGCCGGGAAAGGAAAAAAGATAAGAATAAGGCCGCGGCCCCGCATAAAGCGGATGGCCGTGGCCTTATTTTTTGCCGGAAATTCTTTTTTGAGTCGTTTAACCCCCGGGAGATCAGAGATCGAGCTTCCGGATCTCCTGAAGGACGGGCTGATCGCTGCCGATGCTGGAAGCTGCCCGCTGCAGGGTATCCACAAAGTATTTCATGATATCCTTACGGGTGACGATACCTATAAATTTGCCCTCATCGTCCAGCACAGGAACAAAGTTCTGATTCAGGGCGATGCGGCTCAGATCCTCCATGTCGGAGCGGACGGAAACGGGCACATAGTCCCGCCTGCGGTCGATCTCCGTAATGGGGATGTGCTCTGCCTCCCGCAGATCCAGATGATACTTGTTCTTGATCCCCCAGAGGAGGTCCCCCTCGGTAATGGTGCCCACATAGCGCCCTTCCTCGTTCAGCATGGGGATGGCGGAATAGCGGCGGTTCTCCATCTTTTCCAGGGCCTGCCGCAGGGTGTCGTCATCCTCGATATATGCACAGTCACACTTGGGAGTCAGATAAAATAATACATTCATATAGCCGTAACCTCAATTCGTTTTTCGATGTGCTGCAAAGCTCCCCCGTTCCGCTTCTCACGTCTCTACTATACAGGGTCTTTTTGAACGAAAGATGAACAAAATGGGTATATTCCATGATATCCCGGCCCGGAATTCTAAAAAATTTATAAACTCCGAAAAAATGCACAAAAAATTCTTTCGATTTTGTGTACTTCGTGAAGCTTCCCTTGTGTTTTACGGGAGTATGATATACAATATACATAATTAAGACCATAGTTTTTATCAATTTTGCACACAGGGGGAGGACTATGATTTCAAATCAGATTTTACAGACGACTCTGGAGGGGTTTCATGACATTGTTCATGCAGAGCTTTGCGTCTGCGATACGGAGGGCAAGGTGCTTGCCCATACCGCGGGGATGCCGAAGACCGGGGAAAATGAGGTACAGGGCTTTTCCCTGTCGGAGGCCTCCAGTCAGTCCCTGGGAGGGCTTCAGTACTTCAAGGTCTACGACGAATTTGAACCGGAGTATATCGTTCTGGTAAGCGGCGAGGGGGAAACAGCCTACCAGACGGCAAAGATCCTTGCATTCCAGTTGGAGGGGCTCCTTCTGGCCTATAAGGAGAAATTTGACAAGGATAACTTCATCAAGAACCTGCTTTTGGATAACCTGCTCCTGGTGGACATCTATAACAGGGCCAAGAAGCTCCACATCGACGTGGATGCCAAAAGAGCGGTGCTGACGGTGGAGACGGAGGGCAGCGAGAGCAAGGCCCACGAGGCGGTGAAGGCCCTGTTTACGGGACACAGCACGGATTTTGTGACCACGGTGGACGAGAACAACATCGTCATCATCAAGGAGCTTCGGAACGGCGAGGAAGGCTACCAGGAGCTGCAGCACTGTGCGGAGGAGATCTATACGGCAGTGGCGGAGGCCGGGGCCGATGTGCGGATCGCCTACGGCACCATGGTGGATGAGATCCGGGAAGTATCCAAGTCCTACAAGGAGGCAAAGCTGGCCCTGGACGTGGGAAAGATCTTCTATGAGGAAAAAAAGATCATCGCCTACAACAACCTGGGCATCGGAAGGCTGATCTACCAGCTGCCCATGAACCTGTGCAGGATGTTTATAAAAGAGATCTTTGAGGGAAGATCCCCGGAGGAGTTCGACGAGGAGACCCTTGCCACCATCCGGCAGTTCTTTGAGAACAACCTGAACGTATCGGAGACCTCCAGGAAGCTCTTTATCCACAGGAATACCCTGGTATACCGTCTGGACAAGCTCCAGAAGATGACGGGGCTTGACCTTCGGGTCTTCGATGACGCTATCACCTTCAAGATCGCTCTGATGGTGGTGGAGTACATGAATTACATGGAAAAAATCGATTATTAATTTGAGGAAAGCAAAGGGCAGGAAACTATGATCAGGCTCCAGCATGTAAGTAAAATGTATGAAACCGGCAACCGGGCCGTCAGGGACATCTCCCTGGATATAAAGGACGGGGAATTTGTCTTCATATCCGGCAAATCCGGTTCCGGCAAATCGACTCTTTTCAAGCTTATCACCCGGGAGCTCCTTCCCACGGAGGGCTCCATCGAGGTGAACGGCAGCGACCTTCTGACCATGCGGCGGCGGGATATCCCCAGATACCGCAGGACCCTTGGAGTGATCTTCCAGGATTTCCGTCTGCTGAACGACAGAAATGTTTTTGAAAACATCGCCTTTGCCCAGCGGGTGATCGGAGCCTCTCCCAGGGAGATCCGGGAGAACGTACCGAAGATGCTGCAGCTGACAGGCCTGTCTTCCAAATACAAATATCTTCCAAAGCAGCTCTCCGGAGGAGAACAGCAGCGGGTGGCCATTGCCAGAGCCCTGGTGAACAGCCCCTCCGTGATCCTGGCGGACGAGCCCACGGGAAATCTGGACGAAGCCAATTCCCGGGAGATCATGGGACTTCTGGAGGACATCAACAAACGGGGAACCACGGTGATCGTCATCACCCATTCCCGGGAGATCATCCAGCAGATGAAAAAGAGGGTGATCATGATGGACAAGGGCCATATCATCAGCGATCAGCAGCCGGAGGCCCGGGATCCGGAGCAGGGCATCCGCCCCATGCCGGTCCGGGATGGGGGAGAACGGCAGGAGCACAGAAGCAGGAGGTCTCGGGGACGTGAAGCTTAATACCTTTTTTTATTGTACAAAGCAGGGCTTAAAGAATATCGGCCGGAATATCCTCTTTTCCATGGCCTCCATCGCGACGGTGGCGGCCTGTATTTTCCTGTTCTGCCTCTTCTTTGCAATCATCAGCAACGTACAGCATATCGTAACGGAGGCGGAGACCACGGTGGGGATCACCGTGTTCTTCAATGAAGATGCGGGAGAGGCGGAAAAAAAAGCTATTTACGAGGCCATCGAAGCCCAGGGCGGGATCAAGGAGATCCGCTATACCTCTGCGGAGGAGGCCTGGGAGAGCTTTAAGGACGAGTATTTCGGAGACAAGTCGGAGGAGCTGGCAGAAGCCTTTGCGGACGACAATCCTCTGGCATCCTCGGACAACTACGAGATCTTCTTAAACGACATCGAGAACCAGCAGTCCATGGTGGAATATATCCGTACCCTGCCGGGAGTCCGGGAGGTCAACTATGCAAATGCCCTGGTATCCGCCCTTAAGGGGATCAACCGGGTGATCTATATCCTGTCCGCAGTCATCATCACCGTATTGTTTGCAGTCTCCATCTTCCTGATCAGCAATACCATCTCCGTGGCAGCAGCCTTCCGGAAACGGGAAAACGAGATCATGAAGCTTATCGGAGCCACGAATTTCATGATACGGGCACCCTTCGTGGTGGAGGGTGTGATGATCGGATTCTTCGGAGCGCTGATCCCCCTGACAGCCATGTATTTCATCTACAGAAGGGCAACCACCTTCCTGCTGACCCAGGTGCTGGCGGCAGGCACTACGGTCTCCGTGTCCAATCTCTTCCAGCTGATCCCCATCCGGGAGATATTCCCCCAGATGGTGATCGTGGGACTGATCCTTGGTGTGGGAATGGGCTTTGTGGTATCCTTCTTCACCATCCGGAAGCATCTGAAGGTATAAGTCAGGGAGGAAACGGAAATATATGACCCAGGGAAAGAAACGGATCGGGATCGGGCTTTTATGCGGGGCGCTGCTTCTGTCAGCGCTGCCGGTATACGGTGAGAACCAGCAGATCCAGGATTCCAAGCAGAAGATAGAAGAAAACAAGGAAAAGCTCTCTGCGGTGGAGTCGGAGAAACAGAAGGTGGAGGAAAAGCTTCAGGAGCTTTCCGCCCTGAAATCCGACGCTGCAGCCTATATCCAGAAGCTGGACGGAGAGCTGGCGGACCTCCAGGGACAGATCGACTCCCTGGGGACCCAGATGACGGAAAAAAATGCGGAGATCGAGGCCACGAAGGTGCAGCTTGCAGACGCAAAGGCCCGGGAGGAGGAGCAGTATGCCTCCATGAAGCTCCGCATCAAATACATGTATGAAAACGGGGATACCAACTTCCTGGACCTGCTCTTTGAAGCGGAATCCCTTTCCGATATGCTGAACCGGGCGGAGTATATCCAGAAGGTCTCGGAATATGACCGGCAGAAGCTGGACGAGTTCGTGGCAGTGCGGAACGAGATCGAAGAGACGGAGCTCCGGCTGACGGAGGAATACAACGAGCTGGACCGGATGAAACAGGAAACGGAGGCGAAGCAGTCTTCCGTAGAGGCACTTCAGGCGGACAAGCAGAAGGAACTGGAATCCTATAACGCAAAGATCCAGGATGCCAATGCCGACATCGCCCAGATGCAGTCTGAGATCGCAGGCATCCAGGAGGCCATCCGGGCGGAGGAAAACCAGATCGCCGCCATAGAGGCGGAGATCCGCAGACAGGAGGAGGAAGCCAGAAAGAAGGCGGAGGCCCAGGGACAAAGCTATGAGACAAAGAACCTTGGCAGCATCAGCTTCATATGGCCCTGCCCTGCTTCCGGAAGGATCACCTCCGCTTTTGGCGGACGCTCTTCACCAACGGAGGGTGCATCCAGCAACCACCAGGGTATTGATATCGGAGCCCCCACCGGCTCCTCCATTCTGGCGGCAGCCTCCGGCAGCGTGGTGATCGCCACCTATTCGGCGTCGGCAGGAAACTACGTTATGATCAACCACGGAGGCGGTGTCTATACGGTCTACATGCACATGAATTCCATCGGTGTTTCCGTAGGCCAGTCCGTATCCCAGGGACAGCAGATCGGCACCGTGGGCTCCACAGGATATTCTACGGGACCCCATCTGCACTTCGGTATCCGAAGCAACGGAACCTACGTCAACCCTACAGCCTATGTGAGCCCGTAAGGATAGAAAAGAGGCATTTATGCAGGAAGAAAAAGACACCATGATCCCGGAGCAGCAGACTGCTCCTGGGACAGAGGAAGAAAAAAAGAAACGGAAGGGCCCCGGCAGACTGGGGGCCTTCCTGGGCGGGATCCTCTGCGGCGGCCTTGTTGCCGCCGCTGCCTTCGTTCTAAGCACGGGATTTGTGAATATCCCCTTTCTGGGGAGCTTTGTCCTGGGAACGAATCCGGAGGAAAGCGTAAAGACCGCAAGCCCCTCCAGTGCGGGAAAGGCAGACCTGAACTACGGCTATCTGAACCTGAAGCTTCGGCTGATCGAGGGGATCCTGGACCGGGAGGCCTATTATCCTCTGGACGGAGATGCCATCGAGGATGGGATCTTTACGGGAATGCTCTACGGACTGACGGAGCAGGACCCCTATGCGGCCTATTATCCCGCCAGCAGCTTTGCAGAGGAGCTGAACAGCAACCGGGGCAACTATTACGGCATCGGCGCCCTCATGTCCCAGAACCGGGAGACCAACGTGATCACGGTGGAGGAGGTCTATGAAGACTCTCCTGCAGAGGAGGCAGGACTCCTGGCAGGAGATATTCTGAAGCGGGTGAACCGGGAGGACGTGACGGGCATGGACCTGAGCACCATCGTGGACGATTATGTCAAGGGAGAAGAGGGAACATACGTGAACCTGACCGTGGAGCGGGAAGGAAGCACTCTGGAGCTGCAGATCCGCCGGGGAAAGGTGGAGGTGCCCTCCGTGTATCCTTCCATGCTGGAGCCGGAGGAAACCGGCGGGAAGAAGACCGGATATATCTATGTAAGCGGCTTTGACATGGCTACGGTGGGACAGTTCCGGGAGGCAGTGGACGAGCTTACGGCGGCGGGAGCCGAGGGCCTCGTGGTGGACCTCCGGGACAACCTGGGAGGCATCATGGACAGTGCCCTGGAGATGCTTGACTATCTGCTTCCGGACGACATCGGCACCTATTCCCAGAATGAGATCGACGGAGAGAACAGGGGGAAGACCCTGGTCCTCTATACGGAAAACAACAGGGGCCGGAACTTTGCCTATTATGCAGGAGACGGACATTCCCTGGAGCTTCCGGTGGCGGTGCTGATCAATCAGAGCTCTGCCTCTGCGTCGGAGATTTTTGCCGCGGTGATGAAGGACTATCAGCGGGCTCTGATCGTGGGGATGACCTCCTACGGAAAGGGTGTGGTCCAGACGGAGCAGCCGCTTCCGGATGGCTCCGCAGTGAAGTATACCAGCGCCCAGTATTTTGCCCCCAGCGGCTATGCCGTACAGGGACAGGGAGTGAAGCCGGATATTGAAGTAGAGGTGGATGAAACCTTTCTGGAGGCGGGTGCGGACGCCAGGGACCCGTCCCCGGAGGTGGACAATCAGCTGGCAGCAGCTCTTAAAGGGCTTTACGGAGAAGAATGATCCATGATTGAAAATTACAGCAATGAAGAAAGGAAGGCGGTACTGGCAGGAGCCAGGATCGGGGGAGACCGGGAATTTGAGAGCTCCATGGAGGAACTCTCCGGCCTGGCGAAGGCCTGCGGCTATACCCCGGCCTCTCGGGTGACCCAGAATCTGGATCGGGTGGATCCGGCGGCCTATTTCGGCAGCGGGAAGCTGGAGGAGATCCGGCAGGAGCTCTATATCACCGGAGCAGAGACGGTCATCTTCCTGAATACCCTTACGCCCTCCCAGCTCTCAAACCTGACCCGGGAGCTGTCTGCGGAGGTGCTGGATAAGACAGGACTGATCCTTCAGATCTTCGGAGAGCGGGCCAGGACGGCGGAGGCCAGACTGCAGGTGGAATACGCCAGGCTTCAGTACACCCTGCCCAGGCTTGTGGGCCTTCGGAAGAATCTGTCCAGACAGGGCGGCGCAGGAGGCTCCATGTCCAATAAGGGATCCGGAGAGACCCAGCTGGAGCTGGACCGCAGACACATCGAAAAGCGCATGGCGGAGCTCAGACGGGAGCTTGCAGGTGTGGAGCGGAGCCGGGAGACCATGCGGAAGAAGCGGCGGCAGGCGGGGATCCCCCTGGTGGCCCTGGTGGGATATACCAATGCGGGGAAATCTACCCTGATGAACCGGATGCTGGAGCACTTCGGCTCCGGAGAAGAAAAGGGCGTGCTGGCGGAGGACATGCTGTTCGCCACCCTGGACACCACCGTCCGCAGAATCACTCCGGGAGATAACCGGGACTTCCTGCTGTCGGATACGGTAGGCTTTATCCACGATCTGCCCCATGACCTGATCCAGGCCTTTCACTCCACCCTGGAGGAAGCGGCTCTGGCAGACCTTCTGATCCAGGTGGTGGATGCCTCCGATGAAAATCATGAGCGGCACATCGCAGTGACGAAAAAGACCCTGGAGGAGCTCTCCGCAGGAAATATTCCCATGATCACGGTGATGAACAAGGCGGACCGGGGGCCACACCCGGAGCTTGTGCCTCTGGTGACGGGAGAGCGGATCTGGATGTCGGCAAAAAGCGGAGAGGGGATCCGGGAGCTTACGGATATGATCCTGGAGAAGCTCTTCGGCGATCTGATCAGCTGCGATTTCCTGATCCCCTATCAGGAGGGGGCAGCGGAGCATTTCCTGCGGGAACGGGCACAGATCCTCCGTTCGGAATACAGGGAAGAGGGAACCTTCCTTTCCTGCCGGCTGGACCGCAGGCTTCTGGCCAGAGTGAAGCAGTTTGCCCTGCTGTAGGCCGGGGCAAAGGACAGGAACATAAAAGCGCAAAAAAAGACCCTGTTCCGGATCTTACATAGAAGATACCGGGGCCGGGTCTTTCCTTTTCCCTTACAGGAGGAAACCGGTCTTACTGGTTTCCTTCGATCATGAAGTTCAGAAGCTTTGCTGCATCCTCGTCGTCCGTGGTCTCAAGCTCGAGTTTCTCGATGTAGCCTGAGGAGAACAGACTGGAAAGGGCAACGAACTGGGTCAGCTTACTCTTCAGGTTCAGCTTGTCTCCCTCGGAAGAGATCACATATACCTCTCCCTTGCACTCGTCCACAAGATTCATGAACTTATCCAGATCCTTGATGTTATACATTTTCATCTTCATGGCAGATCCCTCCTTTAGGATTCTTTGCCGGCAGCGGGTTTACGCTTTGCCACAAGCTGCAGATTTCCGCATCCATGGCAGACATACAGATCACAGATGATACCGCTGCTCTGTCCTTCCGGATGGCCGTTCAGATAGCAGCTCGGTAAAAAGAAAGCCTTCTCCTCGGTACCCGGGGTCTTCAGCAATCTATAGCTTCCGCCGCAAAATGGACATTTCATCATAAAATGGTCTCCTTCCTTACGATCGGCATTTTACAATACCGTTGTCATTATAGCACAAGAGCCCTGTAAAGGCAAATACTGCAGGATTGTGCGAAAGGAAAGGCTATATTATAATAGGGGAACAAAAACAGAATGGAGGAAATGCATGAGGAAAAAATACGATACGCTTCTTTTTGACCTGGACGGGGTGATCCTGGACTTTAAAAAGGCGGAGCAGCTGTCCTTCAGGGAGACCTTTCAGAGCTATGGGATCGCGGCAGACAGAAAGCTCTTTGAAATATATGAAACCATAAACAATCGGCGCTGGAGCCTTTTTGAAACAGGGGCTATCACAAAGGAGGAATGCACGGAGGGCCGGTTCCAGGAACTCTTCTCCCTTCTTGGGATGCAGCTCTCTCCGAAGGACTTTGCGGCAGCCTATCAGGAGGGTCTGGGAAAGGGCTGCTTCCTGGTGGAAGGAGCAAAGGAGCTGCTGGAAGAGCTCTACGGAGGCTACAGAATGTATGTGGTGACGAACGGCGTCAGCAGCACCGCCTATTCCAGACTGATCGGCACCGGAGTCCTGTCTTATTTCCGGAAGGTCTTCGTATCGGAGGAGCTGGGCGCCCAGAAGCCCTCCATGGAATACTTTGACAAGGTTTTTTCGGATATCCAGGACTTTAACAGAAGCAGCACCCTTCTCATCGGAGACACCCTTTCCTCCGATATCCAGGGAGCGGAAAATGCGGGGATCGACTGCTGCTGGGTCAACATGGAGGGCAAGGAGAATCCTACAAAGCTTCGGCCTTCCTATGAGATCAGGGCCCTTCGGGAGCTGCCTCCGCTTCTGATCTGAGTATAAAAAGAAAAGGTTCTCTTCGCGGATTGCGGAGGGAATCTTTTTTTATGAATTTCCTAATTGTTACCGCAAGGTGCCTATACCACAATATTGTGCGTACTTCACGCAGCTAAGGAATGCCGTTACAATCATATCAGAAGCGAAAAGCAAACGCTTTCAGAAACAGATACAAAAAGTTTGGAGGTTATTTATTATGAACGAAGTTGTTAAATTCCTGAACGAAAACCCTGTGCAGTACCTGGCCACCGTAGGCCGGGATGGAAAGGCCAAGTGCCGCCCCTTCATGTTTGCCGGTGAGATGGAGGGCAAGCTGTGGTTCTGCACCAATAACACAAAGGAAGTCTACAAGGATATGCAGCAGAATCCCAACATCGAGATTTCCGTTTCCAGCCCGAATTATGCATGGATCAGGCTTCACGGCGAGGCTGTGTTTGAAAACAACATGGCTGCCAAGGAGATGTGTATCCAGAACCCCATCGTGAAAGGACAGTACGGCGAAGCTGCCAACCCGATTTTCGAGGTGTTCTATCTGAAGGATGCCCATGCCGTTATGTGCTCCACACCGTTGGGCCGATCGTCCATGGAGCAGTGACGGAGCATGACATAAAATTGCTGGCAGACTGCTACAGGTCCTGTCTGGATCTGGCAGCAGAAGCATCCGGACAGAATTGAGGTGATCTTCAATGTTTTTAAAGACAGTGACCGCGAAATCTACGAACGCCTGTTACGATAAGCTATCCCGCCTGAAACAGGAGCTTGAAACGGCGGACGCAGTGGTGATCGGCGCAGGAGCCGGGCTTTCCACCTCCGCCGGATTTACCTATACCGGCGAACGTTTTCAGAAATACTTCGGGGATTTTATTGAAAAATATGGCTTCCGGGATATGTATTCCGGTGGGTTTCATCCCTTTGACAGTCTGGAGGAGCATTGGGCCTATTGGAGCCGGTATATCTACATCAACCGCTATATGGACCCGCCGAAGCCGGTTTACCATGACCTCTTTGAGCTGGTGCGGGATAAGGACTACTTCGTATTGACCACCAATGTAGACCACTGTTTCCAGAAAGCCGGATTCGACAAGCACCGGCTGTTCTATACACAGGGGGACTATGGCCTGTGGCAGTGTTCCAGGCCCTGCCACCAGAAGACCTATGACAATGAGGATGTTATCAGGAAGATGCTGGCGGAACAGAAGGATATGAAGATTCCTGCCGAACTGGTACCCCATTGCCCGGTATGCGGCGCGCCCATGTCCATGAACCTGAGGGCTGACGACACTTTCGTGGAAGACGATGGCTGGCACCTTGCCGCCCGGAGGTATGAGGACTTTCTCCGCCGCCACGAAGGAGAGCATATCCTCTTTCTGGAATTGGGCGTAGGCGGCAATACTCCGGAGATCACCCGGCAGACAAAATATCCCCAAATGGCCTATGAGTTTGGGGCGTTCCTGTAAGGAGGTATGAACCATGGATTTTACAGAATTGGCACAGGCCCGGTATTCTGTGCGAACGTTTTCTGACAAGGCGGTGGAGCCGGAGGTTCTGAAGCGCATTTTGGAAGCGGGGCTACTGGCTCCCACGGCGAAAAACAATCAGCCCCAGCGCATACGAAGTCCAAAAAACTCGAAGAAATCGTCAGACATATATAAGCAGCGCTGTTTCTCCACGACCTGACCGACCGGGAGCCCCTTCGTTATTTAAAGCAGCTCTTTTTGCATCACCGGTCCATCGGTCGCGGTCCACCTCGACGGGCGCCTCTTCCTGTGATATACTAAAGCACAGTATGTATCACAGGAGGAGGTGCTTTTTGTATGAGCGGAGAGACCCGGGAGGACAGACAGAAAGAACAGATTTGTGCGGGTCTGTTGGCCCATGTAGACGCCGGGAAGACGACCCTCTCGGAGGCGATCCTTTATGAAAGCGGAAGTATCCGGAAGCTGGGCCGGGTAGACAGAAGGGACACCTTCCTGGACACGGAGCCTCTGGAGCGGGAAAGGGGCATCACCATCTTTGCAAAGCAAGCGGGTTTTCAGCTGGGAGACAGGGAATACAGCCTTCTGGATACCCCGGGCCATGCGGACTTTTCCGCGGAAATGGAGCGGACCCTCCAGGTGCTGGACTACGGGATCCTGGTGATCAACGGAGCAGACGGGGTCCAGGGCCACACGGAGACACTGTGGAGGCTCCTTCGCCGGTACAGGATACCGGTATTTCTTTTTGTAAACAAGATGGACCAGGAGGGAACGGACCGGAAGCAGCTGATGGCAGAACTGAAAAAGCGCCTCAGCAGCCGCTGCGTGGATTTTTCCGCGCTTCCGCCGGAGACTGAGGGTTCTGCCCCTGGAGAAACCTTGGAAGAGATCGCCATGAATGATGAGGCGATGCTGGAAAAATATCTGGAAACAGAGGAAATTACACAGGATGAAATTTCCTCTATGATCGAAAAAAGAAAGATATTTCCATGCTATTTCGGATCAGCTTTAAAACTTACCGGGATTCAGGAGTTCCTGAAGGGGTTTTCCGCCTATACCAGGCCGAAGCAGTATCCCGAGGCCTTCGGAGCAAAGGTCTATAAGATCGGCAGGGACGAACGGGGAAACCGGCTTACCTTCCTGAAGGTCACTGGAGGCAGTCTTAAGGTCAAGATGGAGATCGGAGGAGAAAAGGTGGACCAGATCCGGGTCTATTCCGGCAGGGAGTACAGGACCCTGCAGGAAGCCGGGGCCGGGGCAGTCTGCACTGTTCTGGGGCTTTCCGGTACCAGACCTGGCATGGGCCTAGGAGGCGAGCCTGCTTCGGAGCCTCCCATGCTGGAGCCGGTCTTAAGCTACCGGGTAGATCTGCCGGCAGGTACGGATGTTCACGAAGCCTATCTGAAGCTCCGGAGCCTGGAGGAGGAAGAGCCGGAGCTGCAGCTTCTGTGGCAGGAGCAGCTGAACGAGATCCACGTGAAGCTCATGGGAGAGGTGCAGACGGAGATCCTGGGAAGGCTGATCAGGGACCGCTTCGGCATGGAGGCAGGATTTTCCGAGGGACAGATCGTCTACCGGGAGACCATTGGCGAGTCGGTGGTTGGGATCGGCCACTTTGAACCCCTTCGCCATTACGCGGAGGTGCACCTGCTCCTGGAGCCTCTGCCAAGGGGCAGCGGCCTGATCTATGCCAGTGGGGTCAGCGAGGAAGAGCTGGCTCTGAATTATCAGAGGCTGGTAATAAGCCAGCTTTCCGGAGAGGAGCACCCAGGGGTCCTTTGCGGGGCGCCCATAACGGATATGCGGATCACCCTGATCGCAGGAAAGTCCCACCTGAAGCATACGGAGGGAGGAGACTTCCGTCAGGCCGCCTTCCGGGCCCTGCGCCAGGGCCTCATGCAGGGGCAGTCCATCCTCCTGGAGCCCTATTATTCCTTCCGGATCGAGCTGCCTTCGGAAATGGCCGGAAGGGCCATGACGGATATCCAGAGGATGGGGGGATCCTTCCAGCCTCCGGAGCAGGAGGGCGGGGACACCGTCCTTCAGGGGGAGGCCCCCGTATCCGGCATGCGGGGATATCAGAGGGAGCTTTCCGCCTATTCAAAAGGCTACGGCAGGCTGAGCCTGAGTCTTGCAGGCTACCGGGAATGCAGGGAGCCGGAGGAAGTGATCAAAGGGATCGGATACGATCCGGAAAGGGATACGGAGCACCCCGCAGGCTCCATCTTCTGCAGCCACGGGGCCGGCGTCTACGTGGACTGGCGGGAGGTACCGGCAAAGGCCCATATCCAGGAGCGCTTTACGGAAGCGGAGGATCCTTCGGAGGAAAGCTTGCCGGCCCCCGGGGATGGGGAGAAAACAGGTCTCTCTTCGGCGGGTGCCGGAGGCTACGGCGGAAGCTATGCGGAGGATCGGGAGCTTGAGGCCATCTTTGAGCGGACCTTCGGTCCCGTAAAGCGGGAGAAGAAGCTGCCGCCGGGAAGGAGCATCCTGGACCCGGCCCGGAACAGACAGCTGAACCTTCCGGCCCGGGAGAGCTGGCTTCTGGTGGACGGCTATAACATCATCCATGCCTGGGATGAGCTGCGGGAGCTGGCGGAGCTGAGCTTTGACGCCGCCAGGACCCGGCTTCTGGATATCCTGTGCAACTATCAGGGCTTCCGGAAGTGCAGGGTGATCGTAGTCTTTGACGCCTATAAGGTGGCGGGCCGCTACACCTCGGAGGTGGAGCGCTATCAAAATATTTTCGTGGTATATACGAAGCAGGCGGAGACCGCAGACCAGTATATCGCAAAGGCTGTACAGGAGATCAGCGGGGAATACAACGTGACGGTGGCCACCTCCGACAGGCTGGTGCAGCTGATCATCCTGGGGCAGGGAGCACTGCGGCTTTCCGCAAGGGAGCTCTATGAGGAAGTGGAAGGCGCCCGGGCGGAGATGCGCAGAGATTATCTGACGGGACCGAGGCCCAGGGACCAGTTCGTTTTAAAGGACCTTCCGGAGGGCTACGGCCGGCCGGAGGAAAAGGAGGAGAAACAGGGAGATTGAAGATCGCAGAGGTCATCAGCAGGGAGCTTGGGATAGAAGCCTGGCAGACGGCAGCAGTCCTGAGGCTCCTGGAGGAGGGAAACACCATCCCCTTCATCGCCAGGTATCGGAAGGAGGCCCACGGGAACCTGTCGGACGGAGTCCTGAGGGAACTTAAGGAGCGGGCAGACTACCTGCAGAAGCTTGAGGAACGGAAGGAAACGGTATTGGCCTCCCTTCGGGATCAGGGAAAGCTTGCGGAGCACCTGGAAAAACAGATCCGGGAGGCCATGACAGCCTCCGCCCTGGAGGACCTGTACAGGCCCTTTAAGCCAAAGAAAAAGACCAGAGGCATGGCGTCAAGGGAAAAGGGCCTACTGCCCCTGGCAAGGGCCATCCTGCGTCAGGAGGAGGATTTTTTGGACCTGGCAGAGAAGCTCCGGGATCCAAAGAAGGAGCTTCCGGATACGGAGGCAGTCCTGGCCGGAGCAAAGGATATCATTGCGGAGGAGCTGTCGGACAGACCTGCCGTAAGGAGACTGGTCAGGAACCGGCTTCGGGCAGAAGGGGTCCTTACGGTGAAGGGAAAGGATCCGGAAAAGCAGAGCGTCTATGAAGGCTACTATGATTTCCGTCAGAAGCTTCGGGAGCTTCCGGGGCATCGGGTCCTGGCCATTGACCGGGGAGAAAAGGAGGGCTGCCTTCGGGTCAGCCTCCAGGGACCGGAGGCGGAGATCCTGAGGGACCTGGAAAAACAGGTGATCTCCCACCCGGAACGGAAAGGGTCGGCAGCTCTTCTGCGGGAGGCAGTAGAGGACGGATACCGCAGACTGCTGGAGCCCTCCGTGGAGAACGAGCTCCGCAGGGAAGCCACGGCGGCGGCCCAGGAAAGGGCCATCCGGGTCTTCGGAGAAAACCTGAGGCACCTTCTGATGCAGCAGCCCCTTCCCGGCAGAGTGGTGCTGGGCTGGGATCCGGCCTTCCGCACCGGCTGTAAGTTGGCGGTGGTGGATGAGACCGGAGGCCTGCTGGACACAAGGGTCATCTATCCCCTGGCTCCGAGAAATGAAAGGAAAGAGGCAAAGGCTGTTCTCCGGGAGCTTGTAAAGACCTATGGGATCACCCTGGTCTCCCTGGGCAACGGCACGGCTTCCAGGGAGTCGGAGCAGTTTCTGACGGAGTTCATACAGGAAAGCGGCCTGCCCCTGGAATACGCCATCGTCAGTGAGGCAGGGGCCTCCGTGTATTCCGCAGGGGTTCTGGCAGCCCGGGAATTCCCGGAGCTGGATCCGGGATTCCGGAGTGCAGCCTCCATTGCACGGCGGCTCCAGGACCCTCTGGCAGAACTTGTGAAGATCGATCCCTCCGCCATCGGTGTGGGGCAGTATCAGCACGACCTGAACGAAAAAAGGCTTCAGGAAGTCCTGGGACAGGTGGTGGAGGACTGTGTGAACCAGGTGGGGGTGGATCTGAATACGGCAAGTTCCGCCCTTCTGGAGCATGTCGCAGGTATCGGACAGCGCCTGGCGGAGCGGATCGTGGACTACCGCAGGGAACAGGGCCCCTTCCGCCGGAGACAGGACCTCCTTTCCGTGGAGGGCCTGGGGCCGAAGACCTACCGTCAGTGTGCAGGCTTCCTTCGGATCCGGGAGGGCGCAGAGCCCCTGGACGGCACAGGAGTCCATCCGGAGAGCTACGGAGCGGCCAGGAAGCTCCTTTCGATCCTGGGCTATTCGGAAGGGGACCTGAGCCGGGGCGGTATCCCGGGGATCTTCGGGAAGCTTACGGAAGGGAAGGAAATGGAAGGACTGGCAGAAGCCCTTTCCATCGGTATCTATACCCTTTCGGACATCCTGTCGGAGCTGGAACGGCCCGGCAGGGATCCAAGGAGCGAAGCTCCGGCACCCATCCTCCGTTCCGACATCCTCTCCATGGAGGACCTGAAGCCGGGGCTTCAGCTCAAGGGCACCGTGCGGAATGTGGTGGATTTTGGCATCTTCGTGGACATCGGGGTGCATCAGGACGGCCTGGTCCACATCTCGGAGCTTTCAGACCGCTTCGTAAAGGACCCGGCTAAGCTCTTCCAGGTGGGGGATGTGGTCTCCGTCAGGGTCCTGTCCGTAGATCCCGCCAGGAAGCGGATCAGCCTCAGTATGAGAAATTTATAGATTTTTCATTTTTTTTAGAATTTCTTGAGACAAAGGACATATGACGGTCACAATTAACCGGTATGATAAAGACAGTTATCAGAGAGATAACTGCATAAAAGCTTTTTCATACTCATTCCTGACAGCCCTCGGGCTGTCAGGCCCCCCTACCTCAGAGAAACGGACATCCCCGCCGAAGCCATACGGCGGGGATGTTTCTTTTTCATATAAAAAAGGTGGCTTTTTTTTTCGGAACTTGCTATACTGTCTTTGTATCCGGAAAAATACAAAAAACAGATACAGGAGGCAGTATGGGAGATATTTTTGAAGGATTTGAGAAAAAGAAGGATTATCTGGTGTGCATCGATTCCGACGGATGCGCTATGGACACCATGGATATCAAGCACATCCGCTGCTTCGGACCGGGAATGGTACAGGAGTGGGAGCTCTGGAAATGGGAGGAAGAGGCAAAGTTCATCTGGAACAAGGTCAGTCTCTATTCCATGACCCGGGGGATCAACCGTTTCAAGGGTCTGTATGAGACGCTGAAATACGTGAACGAGCATATCACGCCGGTGGAGGGACTTCCGGATCTTGAGTATTTTGTGACGGATTCCGGAGAGCTGAGCAATCCGGCCCTCAGGCGCTATATCGAAAAGACGGACAGCCCCATGCTGAAGAAGTGTCTGCACTGGTCCGAAATGGTAAATGCGGAGATCAGTCAGCTGACCCAGAACGACCGGCTGGCCTTTCCGGGAGTCCGGGAGAATCTGGAGCTTATCTCCCGGAGAGCGGACATCGTGGTGGTATCCTCCGCTACACCGGAGGCCCTGCGGGAGGAATGGGAGAACAACGGGATCCTGCAGTATCCGGCCCTGATCTGCGGACAGGACGCAGGCAGCAAGTCCTATTGTATCGGCCGCCTGCTGGAAAAGGGTTACGATCAGGAAAAGGTCATTATGATCGGAGATGCTCCCGGAGACATGAAGGCCGCAAAGAAATGCGGGATCCTCTTCTATCCCATCGAGGTACGGAAGGAGACCAGATCCTGGGAGAAGTTCCGGAAGGAAGCCATGGAGGCCTTCTTCGGAGGAAGCTATAAAGGAGAGATGGAGGAGCAGTATATCCGCTCCTTTGAAAAAAATCTGGCATGATCCATAAAAAACAGCAATACAAAAATGGATACGATTGGATGACAGCAAAAGAGGGGCCCGGATCTGGAAAACATATCCGGGCCCTTGCCCTTGCTGCGGTATTTGCAGCGGGGTGCCTGGGCTTTGGCCGGCCCGTGACCGCCCTTGCGGAAGAGGTGACGGTCATAGGCCCCGGAGCCCTGATCCAGGAAGAGGAGGCCAAGACTGCGGAAGAGGCCCGGCAGCAGGAAGCGCTCAGCCAGGAGGAGATCCTTGCCCGGCAGCAGGCCTGGGCGGCGGAGCTTGCCACCCTGAACCTGAGATACTCCATAGCCGGTACGGAAAAGCCCTGGCTCTTTTACCGGGAGGCCTATGAGGAAAAGTTAAAGCCCCTGGACCGGAGATATGATCTGAGCTGGTACAAGCGGGTGGTGCGGGAGAAGCTCTATACTCCCCTGACTCAGAACGGGATCCGCCTGGTACTGATGATCGTACCGGACAAGGACACCCTTTATACGGAGTATCTTCCGGAGGGCCAGAGGCAGGCCCTGGAGGCTTTTAATCACGTGGACCAGTTCATGGAATACATGAAGCAGGAGTTTCCGGAGCTGGAGATCTACTATGCCAAGGAGGATATGCTGAAGGCCAAGGAGCTGGGACTCCCCCTTTATTACGCCTCGGATTCCCACTGGAACTTCCCGGGAGCAGGGGCCTGCGGAGAAGGACTCATGCGTTTCCTGGGAGAGGGATACCAGCTGGAGGAAAAGCCGGAGATCCGTTATACCCTCACAGGGGAGACCACAGCCGGGGATCTCCAGACCATGGAAGGGCTCGACGAGAGCTTCAACCGGGTGGAGTATCAGGCAGAGGGGACCTGGGAAGCGGAGAAGACCTACAGCTACAGTGACCCGGCCACCGGGGAGGAGATCTACGCCGTATTCAATTCAAAGGATGAGAGGGCCCTGCAAAAGAAGCTCTATTTCTGCGGGGATTCCTACCGCTGGTATATCCAGTACATCCTGAACGGACAGTTTGCGGAGAGCCGCTTTGTCCAGAGGTATCAGTACAGTGCTTCCGACGCCCTGCAGTATCAGCCGGATGTGTTCGTATATGAGATCCCGGAACGTTTTCTGGAACAGCTGGGAACATTGATCAGTTGATGGTTTATATATGAAAAAAAGTGTGCTATAATGACGGCGTTGACATCAGGCGGCCCGGCCGCTTTTAATAGAAAGGGAGGAAGGAACATGGCAAAGAAATCAGAGGGTGCAAAGCTTGCTGAGAAGCTGACGTTTGAATTTCCCAACATCGCGAAGGCATCCCCCAAGGATATGAAGGACGCAGAGAAGTTCTGCAAGGGATATATGGCATTCCTGGATGAGGGTAAGACAGAGCGGGAGTGCACCGCAGCTGCAGAGCGCATCCTGAAAAAGGCAGGCTACACGGTATTTGATCCGCAGGCACAGTACCAGGCCGGAGACAGGATCTATTATATCAACCGGGGCAAGAACATCATCCTGACCACCATCGGTCAGAAGCCCCTTACGGAGGGCGTAAAGTTCAACATCGCCCATATCGACAGCCCCCGTCTGGACTTAAAGCCCAACCCCCTGTATGAGCAGGACGAGCTGGCCTATTTCAAGACCCACTACTACGGCGGGATCCGCAAGTATCAGTGGGGCGTGACTCCTCTCTCCATGCACGGTGTGGTCATGCTGAAAAACGGTAAAAAGGTGGAGATCAGCATTGGAGAAAAGGAGGACGATCCGAAGTTCGTGATCTCCGATCTTCTGCCCCATCTTTCCGCAAAGCAGAACGAGAGACCCCTGAAGGAAGGACTGAGGGGAGAGGAACTGAACATCATCATCGGTTCCCTGCCCTATCAGGACGAGGAGGTCAAGGAGCCCTTCAAGCTCATGGCCCTGAAGCTTCTCAATGACCGCTACGGCATCACGGAGCAGGACTTCTTCAGAGCAGAGATCGAGATGGTACCTGCAGTCAAGGCCTGCGACATCGGCCTGGACCGCTCCATGATCGGCGCCTACGGACAGGATGACAGAGTCTGTGCCTATACGGCCCTGATGGCTGCCATCGATGTGAAGAAGCCGAAGCATACCACCGTCACCGTATTCACGGAGAAGGAGGAGGTAGGCTCCCCGGGAAACACAGGCATGGAGGGCAGAAGCCTGGAGCACCTCATGGAGGATCTCTGTGACTGCTTCGGTGTAAAACCCAGGGATGTATACAGACGCTCCATGTGCTTAAGCTCCGATGTAAATGCAGCCTATGATCCTACCTTTGCGGACGTATACGAGAAGCGGAATTCCTGTTTCCTGAACCACGGACCGGTACTGACGAAGTATACGGGGGCCAGAGGCAAGAACGGCTCCAATGACGCTTCCGCAGAGTTCATGTATGAAGTGATCCGCTGCATGGAGGAGGAAAATGTCTTCTGGCAGATCGGTGAGCTTGGCAAGGTGGATGAAGGCGGCGGCGGCACCATTGCCGTATTCATGGGAGACATGGATGTGGATACCGTGGATCTGGGTGTTCCGGTACTGGCAATGCATTCTCCCTTCGAGATCACTGCAAAGCTGGACGTATACTACACCTACAAGGCATTCAAGGCCTTCTATAAGTAATTCAAAAAGAAAACATACAGACCGGCAGCAGGCCGGCAGAAAGAGCTTCTGCGGATTTTCGGATCCGCAGAACTTTTTCTAAGAAGGAGAAAAGCATGCATATCAGAAAGGCGACAGAGACGGACATTCCAAAACTTCTTGACATCTATGAGGAAGCAAAGGCCTACATGCGGAAAACAGGAAACATGACCCAGTGGAGCAGCAACTACCCTTCCGAGGAGGACATCCGGGAGGACCTTGACCGGGGCTGTCTCTATGTCTGCGCAGAGGAAGACAGTGAGGAGCCTCTGGCGGTATTTGCATTTTTCATAGGGGAAGAACCCAACTATCGGAAGATATATGAGGGGGCCTGGCTCAACGAGGAGCCTTACGGCGTGATCCACAGGATCGCCGTGTCCGGAAAGGCAAGGGGCCGGGGAGCCGCAAAGGCCTGCATGGACTACGCGGAGTCCTGCAGTCGGAACCTCCGGATCGACACCCACGCGGACAACCTGCCCATGCAGGGGCTTATTAGAAAATGCGGATTCCTGCCCACAGGAATTATTTACGTGGAGGACGGGACCCCCAGGCTGGCCTTTCAGAAGGCTGCGGCAACAGGAGAAAGATCATGACGGAATTTCTGGTAAAACACTTTGTAAAGGATCCGGAGGCGATCACGGATCACAGAGTACGGACTGCCTACGGAAGTCTTACGGGAGGGGTGGGGATCTGCCTCAATCTGCTTTTGTTTCTCACCAAGCTTCTGGTGGGGTTCATTGCCCACTCAGTCTCCGTTATGGCAGACGCCTTCAACAACCTCTCCGATGCCGCAAGCTCCATCATCTCCTTTGTGGGAGTCAGGCTTGCGGACAAACCGGCGGACGAGGAGCATCCCTTCGGCCACGGCAGGATCGAGTATATCTCTGCCTTCATCGTGGCCTTCCTGGTGGTGCAGGTGGGCTTTATGCTGCTGAAGAGTGCCATCGGGAAGATCCTTCATCCGGAGGATCTGCAGGTCTCCTTCCTGTCCCTGGTCATCCTTCTCATCTCCATCGGCGGAAAGCTGTGGCTCTCCGCCTTCAACGAGAAGCTGGGCCGCAGGATCGACTCCAAGGTGATGCTGGCCACGGCGGCGGACGCCAGGTCCGATGTGCTGGCCACCTCCGCTACGGTCCTCTCCCTTCTGGTGTTCCGCTTTTTCGGACTGAACATCGACGGTGTGATCGGCCTGATCGTGTCTCTCCTGGTACTGAAGGCGGGCTATGAGATCGCAAAGGATACCCTGGAGCCCCTGATCGGAGAGCGGATGGATCCGGAGCTCTGCAGTGAGATCCGGGACTTTGTCAGGAGCTATCCGGATGTGCTGGGGACCCATGACCTGATCGTCCACAATTACGGGCCCCAGAAGTACATCGGCTCTATCCATGTGGAGGTGGACAGCCATATGACCCTTGAGGATTCCCACATCCTCATGGACCGGATCGAGGACGACGCAAAGGAGAAGCTTGGAATCCTGCTGGTGACCCATGCGGATCCCCTGGACATTCACGATCCGGAGACCGCCTCCGTGCGGGCCATCGTGGATGAGACCATCCGGGAGGAACAGGACGGGAACATTTCCGCCCATGACCTGCGGCTGGTACATGGAGCCTCCGGGATCAACGCGGTATTTGACCTGGTGCTTCCGTGGAATTACGGGGAAGAGCAGACCAGGGCCCTGATCCTTCGGATCCGGAAGCGGGTAAAGGAAAAGGACAGCAAGCTGAACTGCATCATCACGCCGGAACACGGCTTCGGAGGATAAGGCACGGTGGAAGAGCATGGCAGAAATGACCGAAGGCTGATCCTTGGCTTTCTCCTGTTTGCGGTATGTCTTCTGGCCATAACAGCCCTCCTCAGGGGAAAGGACCCGGGGAAAGAAGCGGAGATGAGGGCTCTGATCCAGATCGATGGAAAAAAAGCAGCGGAGCTGAGCCTTGGGGATGGAAGGCTCCTGTTTCTGGAGGAGACCCTTGGGAGCCTGGATGAGGAAACGGGGGAGCTTGTCTTCCGGATGGAGGGAGACGAGGGCGGTAAGACCGGGGAAAACCGCTTCCAGGTGAAGGATGGGCGGATCGCCTGTATTTACGCAGACTGCCCGGACGGGATCTGCCGGAAGACGGGATGGATCTGCAGGGAGACGGATACCATCGTGTGCCTGCCCCACAGGCTTATCGTTACCATCCTCCGGCAGCAGGAGACAGATTAAGCAAATTTTAATTTGAAAATTTGGCCGTGATCCTTATTTTATGGGCCTCTCAGCGATTGGCAGCGGCTTATTACTCACCGTTTTACTCACCTACTCACGAAAAACAGCATATTATAGGCAAGAAACAGCCCCTTTCCTGACTGCTGCCGGGAAGGGGGCTTAATTATATTTCCGGCGGAAATTCTGCGGAAATTCCCGGGAAATTCCAGTGGAAAATTATATAGGGTATGTGCGGGCCCGCTCTGAGGTCTAGTGTAGCGCATAGGAAACTAAGCTTTAGCTGTGGTCTGTTTCGTCATAGACTACAAGGCCCCTTTTCTTTCGTTCGCCTATAACAAAAGCTTTTAGATCCGAAAACAGCATATATAAGATCCCGAAGAATGAAAGCTTATCCGGTGTCGTATAGCCTTTAGAGGGATCCCGTCTCCGAAATCCCCATTCCGTGCCAGAGCATATGTTTATGAGCTGCGAAAAAAAGGGGGATTTTGTAAGAGACTGTAAAACACTGGCTGTTATATTGTCCATGTTTGGTATTTCTTCTAAATCTTTCGGAATTTTTACTATATCAGATGACCCCGTTAAATATTGGGGATCGCATTCTAAAATATCGCATAAAGCAAGGAACACTTCTAGTCTGTAGATGTACTGCTTCCCGTGTTCATAGGCTGAAATATCAGTATTACTTATCGGAAACCCCATTTTTTCCAACTCTTTGGAGAGCCCTATCTGAGTGAGATGTTTTTTCCACCTTAGATCTTTTATTCTTTCCCCCATTTTCTTCTGATTGAACATAATTGCTTCTGCCTTGATCTTTTCCATAATCCCTAACTTTTTGTTTATTTTGATTTTACATTTGTAAGATTTTTTATGAAATTTCATCTATTTACTAAATATGCTACCAGATCTAAACTGAAAACACAAGATAAAGATGAAGGGAGGCAGACGAAGAAATGAAAAGGAAGCTTAAAAGAGAAACAGCGCATCCGCTTTTTGTAGGATTGGAAGGTTTGGCAGCAGCGCTTGACTGTGGGCGCAACACGGCGGACCGGATAGGCCGGGAGGCGGGCGCAAAGGTTAAGCTTGGCGGCTGTGCGCGGTATGATCTCCAGAAGGTGCACGACTATGTGTCACAGCTTACCACAAGCCAGAGGAAGGAGGCTTAAAGATGGATGAGACGAAAAAAGGCGCTACCGGTGCGGCAACACCGAACAGCGCCCAGAGCGTGGACCAGATGGACCGGAACCACGAGAACAGTTTATCACAAAAGCCAGTGATGAGCCAACAGGAAAAGCTTTTTTCCCTGCTGCCGGAAGGCCGTTCCAACGCTATCCCAATGCAGATATTGGCTGAACAGTTGGGGGTGGATCCTAGATCGTTGCGGGCTGCCATTGCCCGGGCCCGGGAAGCGGGGGAGATCATCGCGGGAGACTCTGCCGGATATTATTGCCCTGCAAGCAAGGAGGAGCTCCGGCGATACTACCACACGGCGAAGCGGCGGGCCCTGTCCGGTCTGCGGGCTTTGAAGGCCGCCCGGCGGCTGCTTCAGGAAATGGAAGGTCAACGGAGGCTAGGAGATGGGCCGGAAGCATAAGCGCTACGCCCCGCAGCCTTACGAGTCCGCTAGAGGGACGGGCGACACGTGTGCCCAGATCTACGAGAGTATGCTTACACACCCTGCATTTTTGCGGCTGACATATCGGCAGCGGTTCCTCTACGTGGTTTGTAAGGCGCAGCTGTACGGTAGGCGGAAACCCCGGGATACAGAGGGCTACAAAGAAATCCCGGAGCTATACGGAGATGAAGTTTTCTTTTTTGGCGCAGACGATGCCGCAAAGTATGGATTATCGACTGAAAGCAATCACCGGGACTTTTACCGCGACATGAGGGCCCTCATCGACGCCGGATTTATTGATAAGCTCGTTGAGGGATCACGGGGGCGGTGGCGTGCTGTCTATCGGCTGTCCAGTCGGTGGCAGCAGCCGCCATAAACAAAAGGGGATACATGGTATATATTATAGAAGGGGGGTATTTCGTACCCAGAAAAAAGTGCCTAAAAGCATGAATTTCCGTTGGATCAGGGGGTGTTTCGTACCCAGAAAAACCGGATCAGGGGGGATTTACTACCCAGATACAGACAGATTAGGGGGGAAAACGTACCCACGAGAAAATAACAGGGCGCAGGCAGTCGAAACCACCCACGCCAGGACATACACAAATTGTAATAGGGGGTGGATGATATGACAAGTCCGGAGGATCTTGCGGTGCAACTTCAGGAACACCCGGACCGGCAGGACCTTGCGGCGGAGCTTTGGAGGCAGAATCGCCGCCAGGTGAAGGCCATTGTCCGGCGGTATGCCTGGGGCTGTGATACGGAAGACCTGGAACAAGAGGCATTTTTGGGGCTTATGGAGGCTGTGCAGCGTTACGACCCGGAGCGGGGACCGTTCTTTCCCTGCCTGGCCCAGGCTGTGAGGGCAAGGCTGTCTAAGGTGATTGCGAGATCCAGAGCGGTACAGATCCCGCAGGGGGCCTACTGGAAGCGGCGGAAGCTGCGGCGGATCCTGGACAGTGGGACAAAACTGTCCCGGGAGGAGTTGGCGGAGGAAACCGGCATACCCCGCTCAGAAGTGGACTTCCTGCTGTCCGATTGTCTGAGCGCTGCGCTGAGTTTGGACGCGCCAACGGAAGCAGCGGGCGGGGAAAGCGAGGGGCTGACACTCGGAAACCTGCTGCCCGTCGGGGATCTCCCGGAAGTGGATGTGATAGACGGAGTTTTTCTTGCGGAGCTGCGCGGGGCACTCCGGGAAGTAATCGATAGTTTGCCCTATGAGCTGTCCCACGTGATCCGGGAGCGATTTTTCTATGAGCGCACTCTGGAGGAGATCGGCGCGGATCTCGGTATAACGGGGACGGCAGCAGGCCAGAAGATCAGCCGGGCGCTTCAGCTGATGGGGAGCGGCGAGGCCAGGAAGCGGCTGCTGCCATTTTGGGAGGAGCTGCGGGAGGCAGAGGAGCCTCAGACCCGGGAAGACTGCCCGGGCCCGTGTTGGGACTTCAGAACGGAGGCGCTTATGGGATCCGGAGCCGGAATGTTCCGGAGAACCTGGACAAGCTCAACGGAACGGGCGGCGCTGTTTTTGGTTGAGAGGAGGATACAACAGGATGGAGTATAAATACCGTATGGGACGGCGGACGGTTACGCTCCCGGAGGAGGGGCTGCTGTGTGTGCGCCGGATCCGGAGCCGGAAGGGGGACTTTGAGGGGGTAGACCTTTTCAGAGGGACCCCAGGACTCGAAGGACACGACAAACCGCATGAGCGCCTTTTCTATTTGCCGTCGGTGGGACAGTTTATTCTGGCAAACGACCTTACAGGAAAGGCGCAGCAGGTTACGCCGGAGCGGGGGCAGCTGTTTCTGAAGGATAACCGGGACGGAATCCGCCGGGAAAACTATGTGCGGGCCTTTGGGGAACCGGAGGATCCTTTTTTCTTCCCTCTTATTCAGGCTGAGGAGTGGGGGCTAGGGTGGACACTTTGCGGGGGTACAGGCGAGAAAACGAAAAAACCGAACGAGGAGGAAAAACCATGCACGAAAAAAAAGTGATCCCGGAGGCAGACCGGGCCAGGCAGCAGCTGATCCGGAGGGAAACCCGGAAAGGGGAACGCTTGGACGAAGAAACGCTTGCGGAATTTATCACGGAACAGCCCTCAATACCAAAGGCAGGGAAGTATCCGGAGAAACTGGAGATCCTGAAAGGGATATATGCGGAGTGCCTGGAGGTCTTTCATTTTGTGCCGGAGATCAGGGACGTTTATCTGTATGTGTTCCCGGAGAGCGAGGCGCTGCGGACGGAATCGGATGGTATTGCGGTATGGGTAACCAACAACGATGTGGCGATAGGACTAGCTGAGACAATCCTAACGGAAGGGACAAACGAATATGCAAAGTCCGTATTTATACATGAGTTGGCACATATTATTTTGAAAGACGGCCACACTGCGGATTTTACCGCCTTATGGCACAGGATGGTTGCATATTTCAACCAGGAAAAGGGGGCAGATCTGCAATGTGATAGTAAGGCGGACAGAAAGCCCATAGAAGCAAAAGCGAAGCCGGGAACCTTTCCACAAGCTGACTCTGCGAGAGTGCGGCTAATCGAGAGAGAAACGCGCAGAGATAACAAGGGGGAGGTCATTCATAAAAGCGATCAGACCTACAGGGAGGAGAGAGAAAGGAAGCAAAGAGCAGAACGGGAACGGGCAGCAAAGCGGCAGAAGCAGGAAAAAGAGGATCAAGTTTATTCTAGGGTCATTGAAAAGCTAAAAGGTGTTGTACATGATGGAAAGCGTGCCCAAAATGACCTTTCGGAGATCGAAGGCGGTAACGAACAACTGATAGAGCAAAAGTTCAGAAATTTGTTCGCAAAAGGATCCTTCCCAGAATCTGGACAGGGCGCAGAAAATACGCCTTATTACTCCAGACAGGAACAGCGGGAAATGGTTTGCAAGGAATTGCGGAAACGAATCAAGCGCGGCGAACAAGCGGACAGAGACCTTGAGGGAATTTTAGCCGGAAACTATAAAATCCTGAGCAAGTACCTGGAGCCGATAGCGCGAGAAATGGAAGCGCCTTCCGAAAAGGTGGAGAAAGCGCTGCGCTACATAACGGGGAAAGTAAGGTAAATGTGCAATCGAAGCGAAGACGAAGCAAGGGGGCTGACTGGAAAGAGACCAGAAACGCAAAGATCAGAGGCGGGCTTTTTCGTGAATGAGGGAAAGCTAGAATTCATCATCCGGACAGCTGTAAAAAGAGCCGTCAAAGAGGCGATTGCAGCATATCGGGCGGAACAGACCCGGGAGGGACACCGGGAGGAACGCTTTACAAGCCAGGAAGGGCGGATAAAGCAGGCGTTGAAGATGTACAGGACCGCCCGGCAGTTGATCCTTGAGACGGGCAGGGACCCGGAGCAATTCACTTTCGGAAATACGGAGATTAGCCTGGCGGAATTGGAAAGGGCTGTCATGATGTATCGGGACAGCTGCGAAAAGGGAGGCCTGGAAAGCGATATGCGGCGATACCGGGAACTTTTCGCCCTGTTCCTGGCTGAAGATCGCCCGCCGGTTGTCGAGATCGCCAGGTCTGAGTGTGTAAGCGCGAAAACCATATACAAGGACCTGGGCATAGCTGTTAAGAGAATAGCTGATATTTTGTTTATGGATCGGCAGCAGCCCGGGAAACGCTCAGAAGGCCAACAGAGCGTTTTATACCATTCTGGCGAACAAATACCGGAGGAACGGGAGAAAGGCGCTTAAAACGGCTGTAGTGCGTTTACACGGGTAAAACCCGGACAAATATCATTCTTGAGGGTAAAAAAAACCACCACAGCAAATTGCTGTGATGGTTGCTGTTCCCGTTACGAAGCTTGGGAACAGGGCCCGTGAACATAAAGGGTCATTGCTTCCGGGAAGGCTATTTTGATAGTAAAGCATTTCAAAGGATATTGCAAGACCCTTTTCAATCCGACTCCATGCGCCTTTCTACGGCAGTCTTAATATATCCGTTCACACTTTCACCGGCAGCGGCAGCTGCTGCCTTTATTTGATCTTTGAATCCTTTAGGCACGGTCAATTCCAGACGGTCATAGTTAGCTTTTACGTATTTGTGAACGGCCTTCTGCTGCGCCTTGCTGACTTTGTTTTCCTCTGTCATAAACAATCCCCTTTCATGGGCCCATATATAGAGCCACTTTTCCTTTATAGCCTTATTGTATCGTATAACGCTATTCCCGTAAATATACAAATTGCATGAATATATTCCCGTAAATATGGTTAATCTGTCAATAGATATATTCCCGTAAATAGTATATAATGTAGCCATAAGATAAAGAAAGGCACAGGGCCGGAGGGGTTGGGAAGAAAGCCCCCGAAGCACGGAACGGAAAAGAAACGCGAGACAGTAAGCGCCGCAAGATAAACTTAAGGCCACCGTATCCGGCCCGGAAAGGGGAAAAGATATGACAGAAAGACAGATCACAAGCAGGATCCGGAAGATCCGGACACTGGAGGAGAAGAAAGCTTCTATTGACGAACAGATCAGCCGGGCGAAGGCGGAGATCACGGCGGACATGATGCTGCGGGACGTTGACAGCCTGGAAGCGGGAGGCTTCCTTGTGAGATTTACAAGGGTCCTTACAAATCGTCTGGACAGTAAGGCACTGAAGGCAGAGCTGCCGGAGATCGCAGCAAAGTACATGAGGCAGAGCGAGAGCTACCGCTTCTCGATTGCGTAACAAATTGGCTGACCTATCGGCCATACGGGGAAAAAGTGCTTGACACGGGTTTTCCGGAAAAAATGCATATTTTCGACTGACAACACGAATAAGTATGCGGCCTGGTGCTAGATTTATGCAAAACCCGGAAATGATATAATAAAAAAGCCCCAGAGAGGCCTTGAACCTCTAAGGGGCAAATGCTTTGCAGTGCATAGCCTGAGCCATGCTCCCATAGTTTAACATGACTCAGGCGGAAAGGAAAGAGTTATGAAGATAATGACAACAGGAATGGCAGACCATAGGGAAAGGGCCCAGGCAGGGGCTGAACGGGTAAACCGGATCGCGAGTTCCCTTTATCTGATGTGCTTAGGCCTGAATCAGGCGGACCAGTGCGGGGAGGAACGCCGGGAACGGGCCTTGAAAGCTGCGCCGCTTGCCCTTGAGTGGTTGGCAGATCAGGCAGAGGAGGCGGCAACAGATCTTTACTGCCTTTCGGATGATCTGGAGCAATGCGAACGGGCAGGCACGGAGCCGAAAACGAAGAAAGCAGAGGGGGCGGCCTAACAGCTGCCCTTTTTGGAAAGGATGGAAACTATGGGGAAGAATCTGAAGGGAAAAGAACTAGGCGAAGGGCTGAGCCAGAGGAAAGACGGGCGTTACATGGCCCGATATAAAGGAAAGTGCAGATATGCGGACACGGAAAGAGAGATCCGGACCGTATACCGGCAGCTAGTGCAGGACGTGGAAAGCCATGCCTATGTGAATAAAAGTGCCCTTACACTTGCTGAGTATTTCGAGGAATGGCTTGCGGGGAGATCGGATATAAAGGGAAGCTCAAAGGCCAACTATAAAGAGTGGTTTAAATGGCTGTCCGCAGTTATGGGAAAGAAGAAGCTTCAGCAGATCGAAAAGGCGGATGTAAGGAAGCTACAGGCTAAGCTTGTCAAAGACGGGAAGAGACCGGCCACCGTAAACAGCGCTATGGGCCTGCTGTTTCAGATCATGAAGCAGGCAAAGCAGGACGGTATCATAACCGTAAACCCCTGCGAGGGGATCAAGGCTATAAAGGAAAAACGGGAAAAGAAAGCGGTCAATACGATACACAGGGCCCTTACAAAGGAAGAACAGGCTGCCTTTATGAAGGCTGCAAAAGGTGAGTGGCTTTATAACATGATCGACTTTATGCTTAGGACCGGCTTGCGCTCCGGAGAAGCGCGGGGGCTTAGATGGCGGGATATTGACGGGAAAAATGGACTGATCCACGTAAGAAACAATCGAACGATTGACGAATTTAAACAAGATTGTGACGACACCCCAAAGACAGAAACCAGTGTGAGGGACATTCCCATGACGGCGGATGTTCGGGAGATCCTTAACCGACAGCGGAAACAGTGCCGGGAGATGTTCGGGAATGTGCAGGGCTTAAACGATCCGGTGTTTAAATCAATAGACAACAGTTGGCTAAACAAAGATTGTTTAAACTATATATTTCAGCGGATCCTTATTAGAATGGCGAAAAATGGTCATAGCATAGACCCCATTACGCCCCATGCATTACGGGACACGTTTGCAACACGGGCCATAGAAGCAGGCATGACCCCCCAGACGTTAAAAACCATTTTAGGGCATTCAAGTCTAGCCATGACGATGGACCTATATGCCCACGTTCTGCCGGATACAAAACGGGAGGAGATGGAGAAAATAGCAGCGGCCTTTTAACGGCTTCTGTTTTTATGCAAACTGATTCTGACTCACATTTTGACTCACTTAGTGACTCATTTTAGGTGAGAAAGCCACAAAAACAGTGATAAACAGATATGAACATTTATGAAAGAAAAAAATACTAATGAGCCTTATTTTAAGTACTTATTGAGACATTTGGATAAACAACCATGAACAATGATAAATCAATTTTTTTTTAAGCAAATTTTAAGAAAAAAGGGCAGAAATCCTGCCCTTTTTCTCTTTGAAAAGGAGCCTCCATCGTATATAATAAATGACTGACGGTGATTTTGGAGGAACAGACATTATGAGAAATCAGAAGGCAACGAAGAAAACAGGCGCAAAAAAGCTGTTTCTTCCTGCAGTACTGGCAGCTCTTGCCCTGAGCCTTTCTGCCTGCGGAGGCAGCGCAAAGGAGGGAACGGAGGCAGTGCCGGAAACGTCTGAGACGACGGAAGCGGAGGAGGAAAGCATTCAGGAGCGCGCCATGTCCACGGAGCAGGAGACTCCGGCTGAGACGGTCCAGGGGACCCTGAGCCCGTTCCAGAACTTCATGGAATCCAGTATAGAGCAGAAGGCCAATGAGACTACCCTGAGCAGTCAGGAGAAGGAGAGCATCCAGGCGGCGGAGAAGGCCTCCCGGGATGCGGCAGAGGCGAGTCTTGCAGCCGCAGAAGCGGCTTCCAGGGCCCAGATAGAAGCAAGCCTGGCAGCAGAGGAGAGCATAGAGGCCTCCATCGACCAGAGCATCGCCGATGCAGAAAGCATCGCCCAGTCCATTGAGGAGAGCCAGGCAGAGGAAGAGATGCGTCTGATGAACGAGTCGGCAGATGCGGAGGCTGCATCCATTGCGGCAGAAAACGGACCGGGCTTCGACATGACGAAGCCTACGGTGGAGAGCCCCGCAGCACCGGGAGCATAAGGCCGCAGGATCATAAAAAAGCAAAACCATGAAACAAGGGGATAAGGATATGAACATTGAAGCAAACGAAAAACTTCTGGAAACGGAAGGCTGCAAAAAACTCTTTGAGAGGCTCTATGGCCGGGATGGAGAGGAAAACCGGGAGAGGTACCGGGGTGTCCTTTCGGGCTATCGGAAGACCTTCGGAGACGGAGAGGTGAAGCTCTTTACCTCTGCAGGACGTACGGAGATCGCCGGAAACCATACGGATCACAACCACGGAAAGGTCCTGGCAGGCAGCATCAACCTGGACTGCGTGTCTGCCGCAGGAAAGACGGATAAGGATGAGATCCATATCATTTCAGAGACCTTCCATCAGGATCTGGTTATCGACCTTAAGGACCTGGAGCCCTCTTCCCGCTATGCAGGTACCATGGACCTGACAAAGGGGATCATCCGGGGCTTTCAGGAGAAGGGATACCAGGTAGGCGGCTTCAACGCTTATGTGACCTCAAACGTGATCGCTTCTGCGGGGGTCAGCTCCTCAGCCTCCTATGAGATGCTGATCTGCTCCATCCTGAATGAGCTTTACAACGACGGAAAGATCGATGTGGTGGCCTATGCCCATATCGGAAAATATGCGGAGAACGTTTACTGGAAAAAGGCCTCCGGCCTCATGGACCAGATGGCCTGTGCCGTAGGGGGACTGATCTCCCTGGATTTCAAGAATCCAAAGGAGCCCGAGGTGGACCGTATCGACTTTGACTTTGCGAAGACCGGTTACGATATGATCATGGTACAGACGGGAAAAGGACATGCAGATCTGTCTGAGGAATACTCCTCCATCCCCAACGAGATGAAGAAGGTGGCGGCATTCTTCGGCAAGGAGACCCTGTCGGAGTGCCGGGAGGAGGAGCTGATCGAAAAGCTTCCGGAAGTAAGAAAGGCCTGTGGAGACAGGCCCGTGATGAGAGCCTTCCACTTCTTCGAGGAAAACAAGCGGGTGGAAGAAGCAGTAGCGGCTCTGAATAAAAATGATTTTGAAAAGGCCCTCTCCTGCATCGAGGCTTCCGGAAATTCTTCCTGGAAGTATCTGCAGAACACCTATGTGACGGGTGCCGTGGAAGAGCAGGGGATTCCTGTGGCCCTGGCCCTTACGGAGATCTTCCTGAAAAAGCTTGGGAAGGGAGCCTGCCGGGTAAACGGCGGTGGCTTTGCCGGAGTGATCCAGACCTTCCTGCCGGGAGAGGCTTCCGCAGACTATGTGGCCTATATGGACAAGGCCCTCGGAGAGGGCAGCGCCCATATCATGAAGATCCGCCCGGTTGGTGCAGCCTGCATCAACCAGCTGGCAGAATAAGACAAGGAAAGATCAGAGTACCATCAGATGGCGGCGACAATGCCGCCATCACTTGCATACAGGGTAGAGATGCCGTGGGTAGGAGCGATCAGGACCTCGTCGAAGACAGCCAGGCTTAAAAGCTCCTGCCGGACCTGCTCCGCCCGTTTCGGGCAATTGCAGTGGGTGATCACCGCTCGCTGACGGAAGCCGGCGTGATGGGCCCGGATCCTTTCCGAGGGAAGGTCAGAGGGCAGCAGGGCACCGGAAGCAGCGGCGTTTTCCACCAGTCCCCGGCACATCCGCCGGAGGGCCCGGTCGATGCCCCGGACCTGATCGAACTTTAAGATCTCCCCGTGTTCTGCACAGAGCACGGGTTTTATATTGAGGGCATTTGCAAAAAAGGCGGCGGCGCCGGAGAGCCTGCCGTTTTTCCGGAGGGCACTCAGATCCTCCAGGACGAAGAAGATCTTCATCTTGCGGATATGATCCTCCATGCGGCTGCAGACCTCCTGGAAGTCAAAGCCCTTTTCGCAGAGATCCCGACACATCAGGGCCAGAAGGGTCTGGCCTGCGGTGGCGGTGTCGGTGCTGAAGACAGCGATGTTCTTCTCAGAGTCCCCATGGGCTTCCAGATACAGCTCCCGGCCCAGGCGGGCTGCATTGCAGGAGCCGCTGAGCTTTTCTGAGATGGTCAGCACATAGAGGTCCTTTGCAGGGCTCTCTTCATAGGCCCGGAGAAAGGCCTCCGGGGAGGGACAGGCGCTTTTGGGACAAAGGGGACTTTCCTTCATCATGGCAAGGAAGGCCATCTGGTCGAAGGAATCGTCATCGACGATGATCTGTCCTCCTACTTCGATACTGAGGGGCACTGTCTTAAAATGAAGACTGTCTCTGTACATTTCAGGGGTCCGGTCCATGCAGCTGTCGCCGATGATCTGATAACTCATATAAGCTCCTTTACCGCCGGAAGGCGGCTTTTATATTTTTTAATGCGGTTTTAAAAACCACATATATGTAGTTTAAATGGAAGGGCCTGTTCTGTCAACCTGGAAGTTGGCTGTACAAAGACCCGTAAAAACGGTATAATGGGTCCCAGAAGATAAGCCGGACAGGAGACTGCCGGAAAGGAATGGAGAAATACATGGAACACTATACAAAAGAGGACATCTTCCGGACCGTAGAGGAGGAGGACGTCAGATTTATCAGGCTTCAGTTTACGGATATGTACGGCATATCAAAGAACGTCAATCTGCCGGCGGGACAGCTGGCAGGTGCCCTGGAGGGAAACTGCGTCTTTGACGGTTCCTCCCTGGAGGGCCTCATCCGGAAGGACGAAGAGGATATGCTGCTGATCCCGGACCTGGATACCTTTCAGATCTTCCCGGTAAGAGGCAGGGACGGGGCCACCGCAAGGCTGATCTGCGACATCTACGAGGCAAAGGACAAGCCCTTTTCCGGGGATCCCCGCTATGTGCTGAAGCGGGTGCTGGCCCGGGGAAGAGAGATGGGCTATTACTTCGGCATCAGTCCCGAGCTGGAGTTCTTCCTGTTCCACTGCGATGACGACGGACAGCCCACCACAAGGAACAGCGAATCTGCCAGCTACTTCGACATGTCCCCCCTGGACTTCGGGGAGGGGCTCCGGAACGAGATGGCGGTGACTCTGATGGAGCTGGGCTGCCCCATTGCAGCCACCCACCACGAGACCTCACCGGGACAGCATGAGATCGATTTCGGGGAGCAGGAGGGGCTTACCTGCGCGGATACCCTGGTAACGGCCAAGAGCGTGATGCGGATCGTAGCCAGAAGAGCAGGCTTCCATGCCACCTTCATGCCGAAGCCCAAAATGGGAGTCAATGGCTCAGGCCTGCACCTGCCCATCTCCCTTTATGACAAAGAGGGACGGAATCTCTTTTATGATCCGGAGGATGCCCACGGGATCTCAGAGAGCGCCAGAAGCTTCATGGCAGGGGTACTGAGCCATGTGGAGGGCATGTCCCTGGTGCTGAATCCCCTGGTAAACTCCTATAAGCGGATCGTGCCGGGCTATGATGCGCCGGTGGATATCAGCTGGACCGCAGGAACAAACCGGGGCTCTCTGCTGCGGGTACCCTCCGGTTACGGAAAGGGCATGCAGCTGGAGCTCAGAAGCCCGGACCCGGCCTGCAATCCCTATCTGGCCTTTGCCCTGATCCTTTCAGCAGGACTTTGGGGTCTGTCCGGAAAGGGCAGCCTCCCGCCGGAGGGCAAGAGTCTTGGCTCCCTGCCGGTGAACCTGGGCCAGGCCATTGACGCCTATCGGAATGACAGCCTGGTGAAGGAGGTCCTTTCAGAGCCCTTATACGAGAAATACCTGGAAGCAAAGATCCGGGAATATGACCTTTACAAGCGTCAGATCACGCCCTGGGAGGTGGAGGAATACCTTCACAAGTATTGATCCGCGGGGCTGATTTGGAGCGCAGATCAGGAAACCAGTAAACAGGAGGACCGGAAATCGTTTTGGCAAGCTTCATCGTCTGTTTTCATAAACCGGAAGATGTGAATATGATCAGAAACTTTCTGGGCCACTCAGGCTATGTAGTGGCCTGTTCCTGTATGTCCGGAGCCAGGGCTCTGGAGGCCTGTGACAAGCTGGAGGACGGCATCGTCATATGCGGCTACAGGCTTTCGGACATGCTCTGCCTGGACCTCTATGACAGCCTGCCGAAGGCCTTCCGGATGCTGGTCATGTGTTCCCCGCAGGTGTGGGAATATGCACCGCCAAAGGGACTGGAGGTACTGGACATGCCGGTACGGGCGGCGGAGCTTAAGGCCCGGGTCTCCTCCCTGGAGGAGGACTTTACCCAGTGGCGGGAGCAGGAACGCCGGAGAAAAGGGAAGAGAAGACTTCCCAGGGACCCCCAGGAGGAGGCCCTGATCCTGGAAGCCAAAGCGCTTCTGGAGCAGAGGAGGAGCATGGGAGAGGCTGAGGCCCACCGGTATCTCCAGAAGCTGGCCATGGACACGGGGGTGAGCCTTCCGGAAGCCGCCGCTAAGGTAAAAGTAAGTTTCCAAAGCAGATGAAATGTGTTAAGATACGGGGCAGATGATCCCATATAAGGAGACGGAATGGAAGGAAGAAAAAGCAACGGACTGTTCCGGGCAGCCTGCAGGTGTCTGGCACCGGTCTTCATCTATATCCTGGCGGCCATCGTGCTGGAGCTTTTGTTCCTGGTTTTTTCGGCGGCCTTCGGACATTCCTTTTCCCAGACGGCGGCGTACCGCTTCTTTCTGGAAAATGAAAGCCTCCTCATGATGCTGTTCCTGTCGGTGCCCATGTTTTTCCTTCTGTACCGGAAGTACAGGGAGGACTGCTTCTTATGGCAGGCGGACCGGGGAGACCGGCCGGAGCTGCCACGGAAAGGGTATATCGTCCTGACAGCCCTTTCAGCGGCAGTGGGCCTGAATATCCTGATCCAGCTCACCCCCCTGATCCGCTGGTTCCCCTCCATCATAGAGGTGAATGAGGATCTTAGCGGCAGCAGTCTGATCCTGTCCCTCCTTTACAGTGCGGTGGTGGCTCCGGCCGTGGAGGAGGTCCTCTTCCGGGGACTGATGTTCCGGCGGATGCGGGAGTACATGAGGTTTTTGCCGGCGGCGTTTCTGAGCTCCCTGCTTTTTGGCCTCATGCACGGCAATATGGTACAGTTCATATACGCCACCCTCATTGGCCTTTTGCTGGCCTTTATCTATGAGCACTATGGAAATCTCCGGGCAGTGGTGCTGTTCCACGCCATCGGAAACCTGACGTCGGGGCTTTCGGCCCTGTTCCTGACCCCGCAGATCCTTAAGGACCTGCCGGCCCTTCCCTGGATCGGCGCAGGGGCTTTCTTTCTGGCAGCCGGGACAGGATTACTGACCATTGAAAAATATGTGAGACCGCCGGTCTACAGAAGACCTGTTTTCCCGGCGGCAGAGGAAGAAGATAAGGAAGCAGATCAGAAAGAAATTTAGATTCGGAGGCAGATATGAAGTTATTATCCATCGCGGTTCCCTGTTATAATTCAGCACCATACATGAGAAACTGTATCGACAGTCTCCTGACAGGAGGAGACCGTGTGGAGATCCTGATCATAGACGACGGCTCCACAAAGGACAACACCCTGGCCATCGCAAGGGAATACGAGGAAAAGTATCCCGGGATCGTAAAGGCCATCCATCAGGAAAACGGCGGCCACGGAGAGGCAGTCAATACGGGCCTTAAGAACGCCACGGGAGTTTACTTCAAGGTGGTGGATTCCGACGACCATCTGGATACGGAGCTGTTCCCCCAGGTCCTGGATAAGCTGGAGGAGTTTGTCTACGGACCGGAAAAGATCGACATGCTCTGCTGCAACTTTGTCTACGACAAGCAGGGCGTGGAGCACAAGAAGGTCATGGCCTACCATACCGCATTTCCAAAGGACACCCCCTTTACCTGGGACCAGGTGCGCTTTTTCATGCTGGGACAGTATATCCTGATGCACAGCGTCATCTACCGGACGGAGCTTCTGAAGAGCTGCGGGCTGGAGCTGCCGAAGCATACCTTCTATGTGGACAACATCTACGTGTATTATCCCCTTCCCTATGTGAAGAAGATCTACTACATGGATGTGAATCTCTACCGCTATTTTATCGGACGGGAGGACCAGTCCGTCAACGAACAGATCATGATCGGCAGGATCGATCAGCAGATCCGGGTAACGAAGCTCATGCTGGGATACTATGACGTGCTGAAGATCCATCCCAGAAAGCTCAGGAAATACATGATGAGCTATCTGAACATCATGATGACCGTATCCTCCATCCTGGCCATCCGTTCCGGAACGGAGGAGAACATGAAGAAGAAGCAGGAGCTGTGGGACTATCTGAAGGCCCAGAACTTCCCTCTGTGGCTGAAGCTCCGTACCAGCTTCCTGGGACAGGGAATGAATATGAAGACCAAGGCGGGGCTGAAACTGACGGAAACTGCCTACAAGATCACCCAGAAGTTCTATGGCTTCAACTAATTTAAAAAAAGTTGAAGATTTTTATTGACATTCCCGAGGTTTTTCTATATACTTACTAAGCGTTGTGACGAGCAACGGTGCCGCATGGCAATGGGGTCTTAGCTCAGCTGGGAGAGCATCTGCCTTACAAGCAGAGGGTCATAGGTTCGAGCCCTATAGGCCCCATTTTAAAAAGAGGTACTCACGCCTCGGCGTGTTTACATATATGGCGAGATAGCTCAGTTGGCTAGAGCATACGGTTCATACCCGTAGTGTCGAGGGTTCGAATCCCCCTCTCGCTACTCAGGAAGGACAGGTTTGACCTGTCTTTTTTCTTTTTTATAAACTTTATATTAAATTCCGGATGGGAAGCTTGTATTTCGAAAACCGCGATGCTATAATCCGGTTTTATAATAAGATGCAAAGACAAAAGGAAAGGCAGGCCTGAAGAAAAAGGGATATGTCTGGGCTATTGAGCTTTTATAAAAAGAATAAAGAAGGATTCCTTGCAGTTTTGTGCGGAGGGATCTACCTTCTCTGGTTCTGGCTTCTGGAGCAGCACATCACGGACAGGTATCATATCATCCATGTGGGACTGGATGACTATATTCCCTTCTGCGAATATTTCATCGTTCCCTACCTGCTCTGGTTCGCCTATGTACTGGTTTTCTGGGTGTATTTTTATCACAGGGACCGGGAGATCTTCAAAAAGATGTCCGTATTCCTCTTTACGGGAATGTTCGTAAGCCTGATCATATGCACCCTGTACCCCAACGGAACGGATTTTCGCCCGGCGGTGGATCCGGAGGAGAATATCTTTGCAGCGGCTGTATCAGCCCTTTACGGAGCCGACACTCCCACCAACGTGCTTCCCAGCATCCATGTCTATAACTCCATCGGGATCCATATCGCCGTGAAGCAGTCCGGAGCCTTCCGGAAGCATAAGGCAGTGGAGTGGGGATCCCTGCTCCTGTGTGTCCTGATCTGCATGGCTACCCTGTTTCTGAAGCAGCACAGCGTGGTGGATGTGCTGATGGCCGGCTTTATGGCCTGCGTGGTCTACGGCGCCGTATACGTGCCGGAGAGCACGGAGGGAACGGTGCGGACTGCCAGAAGGAAGCCCGCCATGGGACACCTGGATGACTGGATGTAAAGTTTTATGCTTTTTTTATAAATGAGATCCGGGAAATATGATATAATCCTCTCGTAGATTACTGCGAGAGGACTTTTTATGTTCTATTTTATTGTAAACCCAAACGCCGGAGGCGGGCGGGGGCTCAGGGTATGGAATGATACCAAAAAGTTTCTCAACAAACGGCACGAAGAATATGAGGTATATTTTACGGCAGCGCCGGGGGACGCCAGACAGAAGGCCCGGGAGCTGACGGAAAACTGCGGCGAAGAGCGATCCATCATAGCGGTGGGAGGAGACGGAACCATGAATGAGGTGGTGGACGGCCTCTCTCTGAACTGTCCCATCGTGCTGGGATATCTTCCGGCAGGGTCCGGTAACGACCTGGGCAGGAGCCTTCAGCTTCCCAAAAACAGGAAGCGGCTGATCCGGAAGGTGATCTCCGACAGCTATGTGGAGCGGATCGATTACGGCGTCTTAAGCTGCGGCTGTCAGGAGTGCCATAACCGCAGATTCATGGTAAGCTCCGGTATCGGATTCGATGCGGCGGTGTGCCATGATCTTCTGGATTCCAGAACAAAGGACAGCATGAACCGGATGTGTCTTGGGAAGCTGTCTTATTTTATGACCGGGCTGCGGGAGTTCCTCTTTGCCAGGCCGGTGAAGGGATATATCCTGCTGGACGGCAGCAGGAAGGTGGAATTCAACCACATCCTGTTTATTTCCGCCCATATCCACCCTTACGAGGGCGGGGGCTTCTGCTTTGCCCCCCAGGCGGATCCCACCGACGGCAAGCTGGCCATCTGTGTGGCCAGCACCAGGAATAAACTGAAGCTGGTGCCGATCCTGCTGGGAGCAAAAAGAAAGGGATTGAAAAACTGCAGCGGCGTGCGCTTCTTTGAATGCAGGGAAGCGCATATTCACATCGACAGGCCCCTGGCGGTCCACACCGACGGGGAAAGCTGCCGGTTCCAGACGGATATCGACGTGCGCTGTGTGGAAAAGCAGCTGAAGATGATGGTTTAGGGGGAAGCAGTATGAGAATTGGACACGGTTACGACGTACACCGCCTGGCGGAGGGGCGGAGACTGATACTGGGAGGTACGGAGATCGCCTATGAGAAGGGGCTTCTGGGCCACTCCGATGCGGATGTGCTGCTGCACGCCATTATGGACGCCCTTCTGGGGGCCTGCGGACTGCAGGACATCGGAACTCATTTTCCGGATACGGATGAGTCCTATAAGGACGCGGACAGCATGAAGCTCTTAAAGGAGGTGGGACGGCTCCTTCACATGGAGGGATACCGGGTAGGCAACATCGACGCCACGATCCTCTGCCAGAGACCGAAGCTGAGGCCTTTTATCCCCACCATGGAGTTCAACATCGCAAGGGCATTGAACATCTCTCCGGCCCAGGTGAACGTGAAGGCCACCACGGAGGAGGGGCTGGGCTTTACGGGCGCCGGAGAAGGGATCGCAGCCCATGCGGTATGCCTGATCCAGGAGGACAGGCCCTCGGGGCTTTATGCCAGGGAAGGAGATCAGGCAGAAAAAGGATCAGAAGAGAGGGAGTCCTGACGGGCTCCTTTTTTTGCGGCAGTCTTGCCATTCAAGGCCACTCTGTGGTACATTATTAGAAGCGAACTTTCAGGAAAAGACCGGCGAAAAAAGGCCGGCAGAACGGAGTACAGGATGAAGATTTTTGATACCATGCAGAGAAGGAAAGTGGAGTTTGAGCCCATCGAGGCAGGCAAGGTAAGGATGTATGTCTGCGGGCCCACAGTCTACAACCTGATCCATATAGGAAATGCCCGGCCCATGATCGTATTCGATACCTTCCGCCGGTATCTGGAGTATAAGGGCTATGAGGTCAATTATGTCTCCAACTTTACGGATGTGGATGACAAGATCATAAAGGCGGCCAATGACGAGGGAGTAGAGCCCTCCATGATCTCGGAGCGCTATATTGCGGAATGCAAGCGGGATATGTCCGACCTTAACATCAAGCCTGCTACGGTGCACCCCCAGGCGACCCAGGAGATCCCGGGAATGATCGCCATGATCGAAAAGCTCATCGAAAACGGGCACGCTTACGTGGCTTCGGACGGGACCGTGTATTTTGACGTGGCCTCCGATCCGGATTACGGCAAGCTCAGCCATAAAAATATGGATGAGATGATGTCCGGCCTCCGGGAGCTTAAGGTAAGCGGAGAGGAGAACAAGAAGTCTCCCAGCGACTTTGTACTCTGGAAGCCCAAGAAGGAGGGAGAGCCATATTGGGAGTCCCCCTGGTGCAAGGGCCGCCCCGGCTGGCACATCGAGTGCTCGGAGATGTCCCAGAAATATCTTGGGGAGACCATCGATATCCATGCGGGCGGAGAGGACCTGATCTTCCCCCATCATGAAAATGAGATCGCCCAGTCCGAGGGCGCTTCAGGCAAGACCTTCTGCAATTACTGGATGCACAACGGCTTCCTGAATATCAACAACAAAAAGATGTCCAAATCCGAGGGCAATTTCTTTACGGTAAGGGACATCACCTCCCAGTACGATCCTATGGTGCTCAGGCTCTTTATCCTGAGCGCCCAGTACCGGACGCCCCTCAATTTCTCCCGGGAGCTGATGGAGCAGGCAAAGGCCTCCTATGAGAGGATCCTGAACTGCACGGACAAGCTCACAGGACTTCTGGAGCATGCCCAGGGCGACAGCCTCAGTACAGAGGAGCAGGAGGCGAAGAAGCAGGTGGAGGGCTTCATCAGAGACTTTGAGGAGGCCATGGAGGATGACAACAATACCGCCAACGCCTCCACGGCGGTCTACGAGATCGTCAGGGTGGCCAATGCTTCCACAAACGAGCATTCCTCAAAGGCTTATGTGGCATATCTGCTGGATGTGATCCACAAGCTCTGCGACGGCGTGCTTGGAGTCAGAACGGAGCGTAAGACCGAGGCTCTGGATCAGGAGATCGAGGCTCTGATCCAGGAACGGCAGGCAGCCAGAAAGGCCAGAGACTTTGCCAGAGCCGATGAGATCCGGGACAAGCTGACGGAGATGGGCATCATCCTGGAGGACACCCGTGAAGGGGTAAAGTGGAAGAGAGCATAAGGAGCAGAGGTTATATTGGAAGGATTTGAACTGATCAACCGGGAATTCGGCACAAGGGCCCTGGACGCAGATGAGCTTTCAGGGCTGACCCTCGCATATATCGGGGACGCGGTCTTTGAGCTTGCGGTCCGCCTGTACATGAGCACCCACGGCTCCAGACAGGTCAACCGCCTCCATAAGCATGTAACGGCGGTGGTCAATGCCAAGGCCCAGTCGGATCTGTACCGGATCATCGAATCAAGGCTTCGCCCGGAGGAGCTTCTGATCTTCAAGCGGGGAAGGAATTCCAAGACCATTACCGCGGCGAAAAACCAGAAGATCACGGATTACCGCCGGGCCACGGGTCTGGAGGCCCTTATGGGCTGGCTGTATCTGAAGGAACGCTTTGACCGTATCACAGAGCTTCTGGGCTACGGCCTGCCGAAGCTTCTGGAGCCGGAAGCGGGAAGCGGGGACGAGCCCGTCCCGGAGCCGGAAGCCGGTCCGTTGTTATAAAACAAAAACAGCACATCCATCAGGATGTGCTGTTTTTTGAAATGAAAAAAGCTGCTGACGGGAATCGGACCCGTGACCTCCGCACTACCAATGCGACGCACTACCGACTGTGCTACAGCAGCCTGCGCTTTTTACAAAGCTTGTATAATATAACACAGGCTCCATTTTCTGTCAATATGTGAAAGCGGATTTTTTTAGGCTTTTTTTCATGGACTTTCTTTGCTGGCCAGCAGGGAGAAAAAAGAAGGGAGCTTAGAGGGGGATGATTTGTTAAAATCATCACAAAATAGGGAAAGTCCCTTGTCTTTTTACGGGTTTTGTGAGAAAATGAGTGCTGGTAAAGCCGGGCTTGCAGATTCGCATCGGCTTGAAGGATTTTAGAAGAAAGCGAAAGGAGTTAAATCGTATGATTTACACGCAGGAAGTTGAACACATGTGTCCAGTTGCACAGGGCGTACATCACGGTGCAGCGCCGATTCCTGAAGAGGGAAAATGGATCCAGGCAAAGGAAGTAAAGGATATTTCAGGACTTACTCACGGTGTGGGCTGGTGCGCGCCTCAGCAGGGAGCCTGCAAGCTGACGCTGAACATCAAGGAAGGCGTTATCCAGGAGGCACTGGTGGAGACCATCGGCTGCTCCGGCATGACTCATTCCGCTGCTATGGCTGCTGAGATCCTTCCGGGTCTTACGGTTCTGGAGGCACTGAACACGGACCTTGTATGCGACGCCATCAATACGGCCATGAGAGAGCTGTTCCTTCAGATCGTTTACGGACGTTCCCAGTCTGCATTCTCAGATGACGGACTTCCTGTAGGTGCAGGTCTTGAGGACCTTGGTAAGGGACTTCGTTCTCAGGTAGGAACCATGTACGGAACCCTGAAGAAGGGCCCCCGTTACCTGGAGATGGCAGAGGGTTATGTTACCGGCATCGCCCTGGACGCTGACAATCAGGTCATCGGATACGAGTTCGTTTCTCTGGGCAAGATGACTGACTTCATCAAGAAGGGCGACGATCCCAACACCGCTTATGAGAAGGCAAAGGGTAAGTACGGTCGCGTGGACGAGGCTGTTAAGATCATTGATCCCCGTACTGACAAGGAAATTGAGAAATAAGAGTTAAGGAGGAGAAAAAAATGGCACTTTTCGAAGGATACGAGAGAAGAATCGATAAAATCAACGAAGTCCTTAACTCATATGGAATTAAGGATATTGAAGAAGCTAGAAAGATCACTGAGGACGCCGGACTGGATGTTTACAACATGGTAAAGGGCGTACAGCCGATCTGCTTTGAGAACGCATGCTGGGCATACATCACCGGCGCTGCCATCGCTATCAAGAAGGGCTGCAGGAACGCTGCAGACGCGGCAGCAGCCATCGGCGAGGGCCTTCAGGCATTCTGCATCCCGGGCTCTGTTGCAGACAACCGTAAGGTAGGTCTGGGACATGGAAACCTGGGCAAGATGCTCCTTTCCGAGGAGACCGAGTGCTTCTGCTTCCTGGCAGGACATGAGTCCTTCGCAGCAGCTGAGGGCGCAATCGGTATCGCAAACAATGCAAACAAGGTTCGTCAGAAGCCCCTGAGAGTCATCCTGAACGGGCTTGGCAAGGACGCAGCCGTGATCATTTCCCGTATCAACGGATTCACTTCCGTGGAGACCGAGTATGATCCCTACACCAATACCGTAAAGGAAGTCTCCAGAAAGGCTTACTCCAACGGACCCAGAGCAAAGGTCAACTGCTACGGTGCAAACTCCGTATCAGAGGGCGTTGCCATCATGTGGAAGGAGAACGTAGACGTTTCCATCACCGGAAACTCCACCAACCCCACCCGTTTCCAGCATCCGGTAGCAGGTACCTATAAGAAGGAGCGCCTGGAGGCAGGAAAGAAGTACTTCTCCGTTGCATCTGGCGGCGGTACCGGACGTACCCTGCATCCGGACAACATGGCAGCAGGCCCCGCTTCCTACGGCATGACCGATACCCTGGGACGGATGCACTCTGACGCGCAGTTTGCAGGCTCCTCCTCCGTGCCGGCCCATGTGGAAATGATGGGACTTATTGGCATGGGCAACAATCCCATGGTTGGCGCTACCGTTGCAGTTGCAGTAGCGGTACAGGAAGCTGCACAGAATGGGAAGTTCTAAAAACTGCCCTTAAATAAAGACTTTGAGACTTGGGTAGATGTGCTTGAATGTGGCAAAATGTGCACCGTTCATACACTATTCATACACTATTCATACACCGCGTTCATACACCATAGCGTGCCCGCATTTACCCAGGTTTCTCAAACTCTTCTTTGGACCACTCAACATTTTGACCGTATACACTGGCTGGTTATATTTTAGCAGTGTATCCGGTCATTTCTTTTAGAAAACATTTTCCATTCCCACAGTCATATATGATTCATCGAGACCTGTCTTATTCAAATGTGCCATAGCGAATTCTCGCGATTTCAATCCTGTTGAATTATGGAAAGTAATCTGTCGGGCGTTTTCGCCAAAGCCGCCGGCGGAACAAACCAAAAAACGAAAGGGCTTGTTATTACCGCAAATAACAAGCCCTTTCGGATTCCGCCTTTTGGGGGGTTACTTCAAATAGCTCTGAAAAAAGCGCTGGATCTTGTCAAAGGGGATGACCTCCAGATGATCGTATAGATCTGTGTGTACTGCGCCGGGGATGATGAGTAGTTCCTTATTCTCCGGGTTTGGGTTCCCCTCCATCATGTGGGCGTAAGCATCTCGGCCCATGTAGCAGGAGTGGGCCTTTTCCCCGTGGATGATGAGTACAGCGGAGCGGATCTCATTGGTATACTGGAGGATGGGCTGGTTCAGGAAGGACATGGTGCCGATGGTGTTCCAGCCCTCGTTGGAGTTCAGGGAGCGAGGATGATAGGCCCGGCCTTTGTAGTATTCGCTATAATCCTTTACATAGAAGGGGACATCGTCCGGAACGGGCAGAGGCAGACAGCCGCCAGCCCGGCCATAGTCGCCGCTGCGGTAGATAGCAGTGCGGGCGGAACTGTAACTCACCCGAACCTGATGGCGGGCCTCCTCGCTATCCGCTTGGTCAAAGTAGCCTTTGGCGGCGATGCGGCTCATGTCGTACATGGTGGAGACCACGGTGGCTTTTACGCGGGTGTCGATGGCCGCCGTGTTCAGGGCCAGACCTCCCCAGCCGCAGATCCCCAAAATGCCGATGCGCTCTGGGTCCACGTTGTCCTGGACCGAGAGGAAATCCACCGCCGCCTGGAAGTCCTCGGTGTTGATGTCCGGTGAGGCGGTGTACCGAGGTTCGCCGCCGCTTTCACCAGTGAAGGAAGGGTCGAAGGCGATGGTGAGAAAGCCCCGCTCTGCCAGTGTCTGGGCGTAGAGGCCGGAGCACTGCTCCTTTACTGCCCCAAAGGGCCCGCAGACCGCCACGGCGGGCAGCTTGTTCTGCGCGTTTTTCGGCGTGTACTGATCCGCCGCCAAGGTGATCCCATAGCGGTTGATAAAGGTGACCTTTTTGTGATCCACCTGGTCGCTCTTGGGAAATGTCTTGTCCCACTCCTGCGTTAAATTGAGTTCTGCTGGTTTCAACATATTGATTAGCCTCCTATGATAAAAATTCACTTCAGGAATATATCAGCGTTCGTTGGGAAGTTTTCGTGGGGCCGGGGGCGGCCATTCAGCACAAGATCTTCATGGCTCAGTCCCCAAAGAGAAAGTGACCGACACATCCCCGCTGCCCAGGGCCTCCGCCCAGCCGGTGAGATCGTCGATTTTTCCCAGGCGGGTATAGCTCCAGGAGTTAGAACCATAGAACAGGACGATCTGATTGCCCTGGTAGAGTACGATGTCCCCCGCCTGGGTAGTGGTTTGGCTGTTGCTGGTGGGCAGGCTGCTCCCCAGAGCCCCCACCTTTTCAAAGCCGGCATAGTCGCTCATCCGGATGGTCACTGACCCATCATTTTCCATCATTCCCACCAGCGCATCCACGGCGGCGTTGCCCTCCAGGGTGGCGGTAAAAGTACTCTCTCCAATCTGTACAGTCATCTTCATCTCTGTAATCTCCTCCTCACTTCCGGTATTGTCCACTATCGTATCTCCAGACGCCGGTTCCGGCGGCTCCGAAGCCCCTCCGGTTTTCTGCTCCGCAGAAAGGCCGGACACCTGCTGCTCGCTGACGCATCCGGACAGCAGCAGAGTCAGAGCCAGAGAACCGCACAGCAGAAGAGAGAGCGACATTTTATAAAGCTTCATTTCCACCTCCTGACGCGCAGACCACCCTGTCTTCGGTTCCAACAATATCTCGCCCACGGCCTCAGGATTCTATGGTGCAGCGTTTCTCCAGCTGATAGACTAGATAGTCCAGGCAGTCGATCCGCCGTTCCTCCCGGTGCAGGCAGTCTAAAAGGTGACGTCGGTGGTCGGACAGCAGTTTCAACTGCTCCCGGTATTGGCCGGCGGATTCCAGCGCCAGAAAACGCTCCGCAAATTCCGGGCCGCAGCCCGCTTCTTCCAAATTGTCCAGCAGGGCCTGGGTGGTCATGGGGACTGCTGGTCTCTCCTGATATTTCATAACCATTGTTTACAGGAATGCGCCGTTGCACACCTGGATGACCTGCCCACGGACGGCTCTTCCCATCTTGCTGGCCAGGTACAGGCCATCATGCGGCCCATGCCGTAGCTGGCTCCGGTAATGACAGTGACTTTATTTTTGAGCATCTGTTGTTCCATAGTTCTGACCTCGTTTCTGAAAGTTTTTGTTGTCTCACTGTCTATAGTTTAGGTCGCCAGAGTACAAATAGCAAATATTTATATGTGATACAATACCATAATTGACAGTTATAGAACTGGGCGATATACTGGGTTTGGGTTAGTTGAAATTCTCAATACCGGTTTTGAGGAGGAGTGGCCTATGGAGCTGCGCACTTTGCATTATTTTTTAACTGTGGCCCGGGAGCAGAGCATCTCCGCAGCGGCGGAGTCCCTGCACATCTCCCAGCCTGCCCTGTCCACACAGCTGAAGGGGATGGAGGAGGAGCTGGGGAAGCAGCTATTGATCCGCGGGACTAAGGGTTCCCGGAAGATCGTGCTCACCGAGGAGGGCATGATCCTGCGCCGCCGGGCGGAGGAGATCCTCTCTCTGGTCCGGAAGGCAGAGGAGGAGATCACCCGATCTGACGAGAACATTGTGGGCGACGTGGTGATCGGAGCCGGAGAGACCGACAGCGTGCGCTTGCTGGCCCAGACGGCCAGGGAACTGCAAAAACAATATCCAGATATTCATTACCACATTTCCAGCGGCAACGCGGAGTATGTGTTGGAATATCTGGATAAGGGATTGATCGACTTCGGCCTGCTGTTCCGGGAGCCGGATCCGAAAAAATATGAGTGGTTGACTCTTCCGGCCGGGGATGTCTGGGGCGTACTGATGCGCAAAGACGCTCCGCTGGCCCGGAAGGAAGCTGTCTGTCCGGAAGACCTGTGGGAACTGCCGCTGATCATCTCCCATCAGAAGGGAGATGACCGGCAGCTATCCCAGTGGATGGGACGGGAGATTTCCGAGCTGAATGTGGTGGCAACCTATAATCTGGTGTTCAACGCCTCGCTTCTGGTGGACGAGGGCCTTGGCTATGCCCTGTGCTTTGACAAGCTGATCCACACAGAGGGGACCGGCCTGTGCTTCCGCCCCTTCTCCCCAACCATGGAGGCTCCGGGCTATATCGTCTGGAAGAAATATCAGATCTTTTCCAAAGCGGCGGGGCAATTTCTTCAAACCGTGCGGGAGAGGATTTCAGGCTTTTGAGATAGATTTAAGAAGCATTCTTGCCTGATACTCATCCTTCTTTTTCACCGCCAGCCTGTAGTTCGTTTTTACAGTTCCGTCACGGGACAGTAAGATATTATCCCCACTTATGTTGTTCCAGGAGAGCCGTGACTGGTTATTGATACTCATATCCTTGTAGGGAATATTATTGCCTGCAAGGATATTTTTTGCTGCAAAAAAATTTTCCATGCTTAAGGTGCTGTAGACTTCGATATAGTTTGAAAAAAACATTGAACTCTCCCCCAAAAACATACGATTTACAAAAAAGATATCAGAAAAAATAAGGATCAGCAAGAGGCTCCGGTCAGATAAAAACAAATACTATGCAGCTGGCATATTGTTTTGCAACCCGGGGGGGGGTAGAATGAATTCAAACAATAAGCCGATGAAAGGGATATCGTGATATAAGAACGATAACCTTGTAGGATCCATGTGAGGAGAAGGAGGAATCAAATGATAAGAAAAAAATGTGTCTACGTGACGTTGGGAGCACTCATGTTTTTATTATCCGCATGTGGAGGTAATGCGACAAGTGAAAGCTTGGAAGAAGAAACCATTGTAGAGACGCAGAATTCGAAAGAAGAAATGCTAAAAGAAGCAGTTGAGTTTAGCTCAAAACAATTCGAAACAGATTTTAAGGACAATTCGCTACGGGCCACTGAACTTTATTCAGGTCAGGCTTACCAATTTACAGGCTGCATAGATGCCATAGAGACAGACCATGCGGTGGTAACATATTGGAATACGGAGCTTAAATTCTTCTTAACAAAAGAAGATTTGATGGAGTTAAATACAGGTGATGTCGTCACAATAGTAGGACAGTTTGGTGATATCGGAAAAGAAGAGTATACAGCCGGACCGGCAGGCCCTATTACATTTATAGTTGTGAATGTAAAACCTGCATATATAGTCACAAAGAATGTTACACTGACAGGGACAGTTAATGCTGTGGCAGATTCAACGACCAACAGCCACAATTGTTACTTCTATCCGGATTTATCGCTTCCACAAATAAATTTGAAAAACGTGGATTCTTTCCAAGGATTTGAATGCTCCGAAAGGGATGAATATTCTTTTTTACGCGCGGATGGGATTATTCGTATAGATGGACAGGAGATACCTACAGAATCAGAAATAACTATTTCGGCAAAAATCGCGGATGGCGGTAAGGAAATAGAGGACTTTAAATTGATCAGTATCAATGGAAAAGAAATCTCACAGGAAATCGATACAGAGGAAGTTGGAAAAACAACTGAAGCTGAAACGAAAGAAGTTAATGAAACAATAGAAGTGATTGATGAAGCACTACAAGGAAGTTGGGTATATGACACGACAACGATCACTTTTACAAATGGCCGTTTTGTATATGATTATATACGGGTAAGTGATGGAAAAAGAGATACACCGGAAGGAAATTACGAAATCGGCGGGAATACGATAACGCTAGTATACGATAGTGGTGTTTCAGCTGAGATGGACTATACTTTTGAGGATGGCACACTTAATTTGTTCGGAGAAAAAGGAGAGGAAAGATTCAATTATATCAAACAGGATTAAATGACAAGATCTATCCACTTAAACACTATGCACCGAGAGAATTGTTTTCCCCTCCAGAGCAGGTATAATGACCTCATAACAGATACGCTTTAAACAGGGAGGAAATGTTATGAGGAAGCAACTGGTATACGGGATCCTGCTTGCGTCAATGGCCCTGAGCCTGACTGCCTGTGACGGCAGCAACTATAAAAAAGCTACGGAGCTTTATAACAACGGGCAGTATGCAGAAGCGGCGGAGATCTTCACGAAACTTGGGGATTATGAGGACAGTGCGGATATGGTACTGGCCTGCCAGTATGGAGAGGCGAAAGCCCTCTATGAGGCTGGCGACTATGAAGGGGCCCTTGAAAAGTTTGAAGGTATCCGGGAGTATGAAGATTCAGCAGAATACATTGCGAAGGCGGAACATGAGATCATGGTCACGACCTACGCCGATGTCCTTGAGCAGCTGGAAGAAAATGACTGGTACTATAACGGCGGTACGGATAATAAATTAAACAGGATCAGCTTTTCAGGAACGGATGCGACCATCAGCTACGTTTTCTTTGACGGAAACGGAAAGCATGAAGGAGAGGATATCACAGTGCCCTTTGTGATCAACGACAGCAGCATTGCAATGACCCTGGAGGATGGAAGTGATCTGAATATCGGCTATACCGCAGGAACGGATGGAGTGAAGCTCGGTACAGGAGGCTACTACACCTTGGATGAGGTGGATGCAGCGCTGCAGGGTTATTGGGAGCTCAGAGAATCTAAGCCAGTGTATCCCTTCTCCTATGTGGGGACCTATGAGTACCATTTGCATATCGATCAGGGCTTCCTTGAATCGGAGTCTGCCAATACGCCGAACCCGATCTTTGCAGGAGGAACAGAATATTTTTATTTCGGACCATATGAGGGAAACTATGCCCTGAACTTCGGCGGCTTTGATACGGATATGGATCATGGCGATTACTGGTTCTGGAACATTGTGGACGGAAAACCCACGATCCTGCACTATGCAGAGCTCTGTCAGAAGTCGGAAACAGAGGGGATGCCGGGGCAGAGTGGCTATTCATTTTGATGAATGACGGTCCTTTTGACCACAAATCTGATTTAGACTGTACATTTATGGCTGGTTGACGGTCCGATTTCAATTTTTAAAAATTCTGGGTGTAATTTTAAGGCAGCGGTACACCCCGGTGTACCGGCCCCGGATTCGTACACCCTGAATAGAGGAAACAGCTGATAGGACCGTATCAGCCTGAAACAGGCAGAAAAAAGCCGCTGCATCTTGCGGTTCGCGGATCTGGATTTCCAATTTCCGGATCTTCTTACGAACTACCGATGCAGCGGCATCTTTTGACCTTTTTGCTGCCCCTTACACAAGGCTTTTTAATCAAGGCTTTCTCATTAAGGCCTTTCCATAAAAGTCCATCCATCAGGCCCCTCTGTTAGGCCCTGTACCTACTACTTACATACCAAAATCCTGGAAGTCTTCGGCCAGATACCCGGCGGCAGCCTCCACGTCCTGATGGCGCAGGGCGTTAATGATCTTTGCGTGGGTCTTCATATCAGAGGGGATCACGAAGTTGTTCCATTTATTCCAGTAAAACTGAGCGTAGGCCCGGCGAAGCACATTCATGGCCCGCTCCAGCTCCTGATAGGCAAAGGTGTTGCCGGAGCAGGAGATCAGGGACAGGTGGAAGTCCATGTTGTACTTCCAGTGCTCCAGGATGTCGCAGTCCTGCTTGTTGCAGAGGAAGTCCAGGTCCTCCAGCATCCTGAGCTGATCCTCTGTGAACTTCTGGGTGTTATTCCGCAGGATGCCGGTCTCCAGCACCAGACGGAACTCCATGATGGCCTCCACATCCTCCTTGGTGAGGCGGACCACCTCGTAGCCGTATCTGGGGATATTCCGCAGGACGCCGTCGTGGCACAGGGCGATCAGAGCCTCCCGGATGGGAGACTTGCTGCAGCCATAGCGCTCGATCAGTTCTTTTTCGTTAAGGATCTGGTTAGGCTTGTATTCAGAAGAAAAGATCCCTTCCAGGATCTCACGATAGGCCTTATCCTTCAGACTTTCTTTTGCTACCATAAAAATATAATTGCCGCCGTAAGGCGGCATCTCCTGTATTTGTCTTTCAATATCATACCGAAAAAAAAGGAAAATGTAAATGCCGTCCGGAGATTTCCGGGAAAAACTTTCGGACCCTTCGTCAAAATAGACAAAAGAAAAGCCTAAAATTATGCTATCAGGATATTGACAAGGAATGAATGGTTTGTGATAATATTTCTAATCATATCAGACCGAGGAGGGGAAACGTATGGATAAGATCCAGTATGATAACTATGTCAATATCCTGCACACAGAGCTGATCCCGGCCCTGGGCTGCACGGAGCCCATTGCCCTTGCTTATGCGGCGGCTAAGGCAAGAGATGTCCTGGGTACATTCCCGGATCACATGAAGCTGTGCTGCAGCGGAAATATCATCAAGAACGTAAAGGGCGTGACCGTTCCCAATTCTGGCGGCCTGAAGGGGATCGACGTGGCGGCAGCTCTGGGGGTGACTGGTGGAAATGCGGACAATGCCCTTGAAGTGCTGGAAGGCGTAACGGATGCAGACCGGGAAAAGGCAGTCAGCCTGATCTCCCAGGGCTTCTGTGACTGCAGCCTGAAGGAGGGTGTTGCGAACCTGTATATCGAAGCCCGGGCAGAAAAGGGGGAAGAGTACGCAGAGGTCACCATCATCAACACTCATACCAACATCACGAAGATCGTAAAGAACGGACAGGTGCTGGAGGAGCATCCGGCAGATACAACTGTGGAGAATAAGCTTGACAAATCCAAGCTGAATGTTCATGATATAATCGAATTTGCAAATACGGTGAACCTGGAGGACGTGCGCGAGGTACTGGAGAGACAGATCAACTGCAACAGCGCCATTTCCGATGAAGGTTTGAAGAACCCCTGGGGTGCCCAGGTGGGACGCACCCTGCTGGAGACCTATGGCGATAACATCAAGATCAGGGCGAAGGCAAGAGCCGCTGCCGGTTCCGACGCCAGAATGAGCGGCTGTGCGCTTCCGGTAGTCATCAATTCCGGAAGCGGAAATCAGGGAATGACCGCATCCCTTCCGGTCATCGAGTATGCAAAAGAGCTTCAGATCGGCGAGGAAAAGCTCCTTCGGGCCCTGGTGGTCAGCAACCTGATCGCCCTTGAGCAGAAGAAGTACATCGGATCCCTGTCCGCATACTGCGGTGCAGTCTGTGCAGGCTGCGGAGCAGGTGCTGCCATCACCTATATGTGCGGCGGAACCATGCAGGAGATCGAGGATACCATCGTCAACACCATTGCCAACGTAGGCGGCATCGTCTGTGACGGCGCAAAGCCCTCCTGTGCGGCAAAGATCGCGGCCTCTGTGGACGCAGCGATCCTGGGCCACCACATGGCAATGAAAAAGAGAGCATTTTCCTGCGGTGAGGGACTGGTACAGAAGGATGCGGACAGCACCATCAAGGCCCTGGGCTATGTGGGCCGGGTAGGTATGAAGCAGACGGATGTGGAGATCCTGAACATCATGATCGGAAAGACGGATCTGGAGCAGCATTAAATCCAATTTCAGGGGAGGATGGCTTATGATACCGGTAATTGACATGCACTGCGATACCATCGCAAAGATAAAAGGATGGAAACGGGAGGCGGGAGAAGCACCGTCCCTGCGGGAGAATCAGCTCCACGTGGACCTGATCCGCATGAAACAGGCCGGATATCTCTGCCAGAGCTTTGCCCTGTATACGGACCTTCTGGAGGTGAAGGAGGCGGGGGAGAGGCCCTTTGACCATGTCCTTGCCCTCTCCGACACCTTTGACCGGGAGATGGAAAAGAACCGGGACCTGATCCGGCCGGCCCTTTCTGCCTCCGATATAAAGATAAATCAGGAGCAGGGACTCATGTCCGCTCTGAAGACCGTGGAAGAGGGGGGCGTATACGAAGGAAAGCTGGAGAACCTTCATGCCATGTATGAAAGGGGCGTCCGTAAATCCACCCTTACCTGGAACTACCGGAACGAGCTTGCCTTCCCCAATCCTTCCACCTACGATCCGGTGCAGGAGGAGTATGTCTGCGTGAAGCTGGACGAGGAGAACGGACTGACCCCCTGCGGCATTTCCTTTGTGGAGGAGATGGAACGGATGGGGATGCTCATCGATCTGTCTCATCTGAATGACGCGGGGATCTGGGATGTATTCCGCTACACAAAGGCGGAGACCCCTATCCTGGCCAGCCATTCCAACGCCAGAGGCCAGGCCTTCCATCCCAGGAACTTAAGCGACGATATGCTCCGGAAGCTGGCAGAAAGGGGCGGCGTTGCAGGTATCAATTTCTGTGCAGCCTTCCTGAACGAAAAGTACGGCTATTCCAAAGAGGGGAACAGCTTAAGCCGCATGGAGGATATGATCGCCCATATCAGATATATCAAAAAGGTGGCAGGCATCGATGTCATCGGCCTTGGGACTGACTTTGACGGCATCGGAGGGGATCTGGAGATCAACGGTGCAGGGCAGATGCAGAAGCTGGCAGATGCCATGAGCCTTGCCGGCTTTACCACGGAGGAGATCGAGAAGGTCTTCTGGAAGAACGTGATGCGGGTTTACGAAACGGTCCTGGGTTAACGGAAAAAGAAAAAAGGGAGTGTTGCTCTACCATCGAATAATTGATGATGGAGCAACACTCCCTTTTAAGTGCCGGCAACCGGGGTCGAACCGGTACGGGCATCGCTGCCCACGGGATTTTAAGTCCCGGGCGTCTACCAATTCCGCCATGCCGGCATAAATACTATGCCTTATGTTGAAAAGTTCCGGAGTCGTGTCCTGCCATTTCCTGCCTGAAAAGCAAAAAATGGTTCCTCAGGGACTCGAACCCGGGACCGACCGGTTATGAGCCGGTTGCTCTAACCAACTGAGCTAAGGAACCAAAAAGCCGATAGGGGGACTCGAACCCTCAACCTGCTGATTACAAATCAGCTGCTCTGCCAATTGAGCCATATCGGCATAAAATGCCCTTAAATTACAGGACAGCTTCTATATTATACGGAAAGATCCCTGTTTTGTCAACAATCAAATATGGAATTTCCGGAGCCTGAATTCCCGGAAGCCCTTGAAGCGGCTTTGGGATATCGCATATAATGGAGGACAGTGAAAAGGATCTTGTCAGAAGCAGACAGAAGGGAGAGACAGAAATGCTGAACAGAGAACTGGAAACATATATCAGTGAACATGAAGAGGAAGCTCTGGAGCTCCTTCGGGAGCTTGCCAGAATCCCGGCTCCCTCCGGCCAGGAAGAGGAAAGGGCCCGGTTCTGCCGGGAATGGCTGGAAAAACAGGGAGCAAAAGGGGTCTATATGGATGAGGCCATGAACGTGGTCTATCCGGCGGATGTTCCCGGGGAGGGCCCCCTGGAGGTGTTCATGGCCCATATGGATGTGGTATTTCCCGACAGGAAGCCCCTGCCCCTTTCGGAAAGGGACGGGAGGATCTATTGCCCCGGAGTCGGAGACGATACGGCCTGCCTTGTATGTCTGCTGATGGCGGCAAAGTACATCGCAACCCGCAAAGACCCGGAGGAGTGGAAGCGCCTTCGGGGAAAAGACGCCCCTGGACTCCTCCTGGTGTGCAATACGGGGGAGGAAGGCCTGGGGAACCTGAAGGGAGTCCGGGAGATCTGCAGCAGGTGGGGAGACCGGATCAGCAGCTTCTGCACCTTTGACAGCACCTTCGGAAGCATCGTGAACCGGGCGGTGGGTTCCATGCGATACCGGGTGCAGGTGGAGACGGAGGGCGGCCATTCCTATCGCTGCTTTGGAGCGGATAACGCCATCGAAAAGCTGGCAGCGATCATCGAAAAGCTCTATCGGATCCCTCTGCCTCAGGCAGGACGGACCACCTATAATGTGGGGACCATCAGCGGAGGGACCTCCGTCAACACCATCCCCCAGCAGGCAGAGATGCTTTACGAGTTCCGGTCCGACAGGGGAGCTTACCTGAAATATATGGAAGAAAAGTTTACGGAGATCCTGGAGACGGAGAAGAAAAAGGGGCTTTCCGTTACGGCGGAGCTCCTTGGGATGCGGCCCTGCGGACTGGAAACGCCGGCAGCAGGCCAGAAGGCCCTGGAGAAGCGGGCCGCGGCAGCCGTGGAACGGTACAGCGGGAAAAAGCCTGTATTCACACCGGGCTCCACAGACTGCAACATCCCCCTTTCTCTGGGGATCCCCAGCGTATGCGTAGGCTGCTATGAGGGCCAGGGGGCCCATACCCGGGAGGAATATGTGGAGATCCCTTCCCTGAAAAAGGGATACAGGATCGCCTTTGACATGATACTTGGAGGAAAATAAGCAGGGCAGGACATGGATAGCAGAATGAGACAAACCAGACAGTGGGGCAGGAGTAGAAGAAGGGGAAGGAGCAGGCGGAAAAAGCCTTCCAGGGGCTATCCCCTGCTTTTCTGCCTCCTTTTTCTGCTTCTCTGCGGGACCGGCTTTGTGATCTTCTCCGCAGCATCCGGAAGGGGGAGCGGAAGGGATCGCCTTATGGCAGGATCGGAGACTCCTGCGTCCGAAACTCCCGCACCGGAAACGGGGCTTTCGGAGACACCTGAGCTCTCCCCGGAGACAGAATTCCTGGCAGAGACCGTACCGGAGGAAACCATGCCGGAGCCGGTGGAAAGTACGGCCGCCGTGGCAGAGCCCATAGAGCTTCTGTTTGGCGGAGACGTGTTCCTGAGCAGCTACGTCCTGGAGGCCTACGATCAGGGCGGTATCTCCGGGGTCCTGGGAGCAGGGCTCCGGGAGGCTGTGGAGGAGGCGGACCTCTTCATGGTGAATCAGGAATTTCCTGCCAGTGATCGGGGCGAGGCAGCCTCAGACAAGGAATTTACCTTCCGGGTACCGCCGGAGCGTCTGGGGATCCTCCGGGAGATGGGGGTCGATCTGGTGACGCTGGCCAACAACCACAGCCTGGATTTTGGAAGGGAGGCCCTTACGGATACTCTGGATGCCCTGAAGGAAAGGGAGATCCTCTATACCGGAGCCGGCAGGAATGCTGCGGAGGCGGCGGAGCCGGTGATCCTGGAGCTGAAGGGGAAACGGATCGGATTTTTAGGAGCCAGCCGGGTGGCGCCGGAGATCACCTGGTCGGCCGGTACGGAACGGCCAGGCCTCCTTCTGGCCTATGACCCGGAGCGGCTCCTTAAGACGGTCGCAAAGATGCAGGAGCTCTGCGATTACACGGTGGTCTATATGCACTGGGGCGTGGAACGGGAGGAGGAACCGAAGGAATACGTCCAGGAGCTGGCCCATCAGATCGTGGAGGCCGGGGCGGACCTGGTGATCGGGGCCCATCCCCATGTGCTGCAGGGAACGGAATACTGGAAGGGAGTCCCCATCGTCTACAGCCTGGGGAACCTGGTATTCGGCAGCAGCATCCCTAAAACCATGCTCCTTAAGGCGCGGATCGAGCCGGATACCGGAGAAACGGTCCTTTTCGTCCTGCCGGCTAAGGGGGCCCTGGGCTATACAAGGGAGCTGGAGGCTTCGGAAAGCCCCGCCTTTTATGACTGGTATGAAGGTCTGTCCTTCGACATTTCCGTGTCGGAGGATGGGACCCTGGTGCCTGCAGGCCAGGTGGCCGGGTCCGAATGATATCCTTACCAAAAGCTTACGATTCAGTAAAGAAAACGGAGGAGACTGGATTTTCAAAAATCGGAGATTTATAATAGCGGAAAAATCAGGAAAAGAGGCAGATACATGAGACAAGAGGAATTTGAGCATAACCGGAGCCGCCGGGTAAGACGGTCCTCCGGCAGAGAATATGCAGAGATCATGCGGGGCCGCCGGGAGCCGGAGGCCTATGAGGATGACATCTATGAGGATGACATGGACCCGGAAGAGGATCCGGTGACGGATTACCGGGAGGTAAGGCCCGAGAGGGAACCTGGAAGGAGACGGAGCCGCCGGGAAGCGGATGAAACGGTCTCTGTCCGGGATCGGAGCAGAAGGGCCGTAACGAAGAAAAAGAAGAAGGGAGGATTCTTAAAGATCCTTCTTCTGCTGCTTGTGATCTGTGCCGGGGCGGTGTTTGCAAAGGGACTGCTGCAGGGAAACAACTGGACCGTGGCGGTCTTTGGCGTGGATTCCAGAGAAGGCACTCTGGAGCGGGGGACCAACTCCGACGTGATCATGCTGGTGAACATCGATAAGCGGACCGGAGACATAAAGCTGGTGTCCGTTTACCGGGATACCTATCTGAAGATCAACGATGAGGGAGAGTACCACAAGATCAATGAAGCCTATGCCCAGGGAGGACACAAGCAGGCCGTAAAGGCCCTGGAGGAGAACCTGGACATCCGGATCGACGACTATGTGACCTTCAGCTGGGCTGCGGTAGCCAAGGGGATCAATGCCCTTGGAGGTGTGGATATCGAGCTGAGCGATGCGGAATTCTACTATATCAATGCCTTCATTACGGAGACAGTCCAGGCCACGGGCATCGGCTCCACCCAGCTGTCCCATGCGGGCATGAATCATCTGGATGGAGTCCAGGCCGTGGCCTACGGAAGGCTCCGGCTGATGGATACGGACTTCAACAGGACTGCAAGACAGAGAAAGGTGATCAGTCTTGCCATGGATAAGGCCAAGGCCGCCGATGCGGGGACCCTGACCAGCCTTGCGACAGCGATCCTGCCGGAAGTATCCACCAGTGTGGGACTGGATGACCTGCAGCCGATCCTGAAGGCTCTGGACAAGTTCCAGATCAGCGAATCCACCGGATTCCCCTTTGCCCGGCAGACTGCCATGATCGGGTCCAAGGACTGCGTCATCCCCACCACCCTGGAGAGCAATGTGGTGACCCTGCATCAGCTGCTCTACGGTGAGGAGGATTATCAGCCCTCCCAGAGGGTAAAGGCCATCAGCCAGCAGATCGCTGCGGACAGCGGATTTACGGAGGCAGGGGAAAATGCGCCGGAGGCAGGCACGGGAGGAGGAAGCGTCAGCCACCGCCCTGCAGAGACGGAGGCAGTCCCTGAGACGGCAGCTCCTGCACCGGAGGAGACCTCTGTGACGGAGGAGAGCACGGAAGAAAGTGAAAGTGTTTCCGAGGAAAGCACCCAGGAGAGCGGGGAGGAGACAGAAACCGCCTCTGTAGAGGAAACAGAAGAAAACAGGGAGCAGGAGACCGGCGAAACCACGGAGGTCCAGAGGGAGACGGAGAAGGAAACGAAACGTCCCACAAGGCCTGCGGAAACCTCTCCTGCGCCGGAGCACACAACGGCACCGGAGGTTACGGAAGGCCCCGGAGCCGGACTTCCGGATACGCCAGAGACCGTATCTCCGGGTCCCGGCATGGAACCCGCTCCGGAGGTGGTGCCGGAGGGACCGGGAGCCTAAAGACCGGACATACACAGAAAGGACAAGGCCATGGAAGGATCTGACAGAAGCAGCAGAGGAAGAGGAACAGGAAAAAGATCCCTTGACAGACAGGCGGCCGGAAGCAGAAGCAGGGGAAAAAGAAGGAAAGGAATCAGGGCGGCGAACCTCTGGAAACCGCCCTTTCTGCTTCTGTATGCCCTTGTGTTCCTGCTGTCGGTCTGGGCCGGTTATGAATACATTGCGATCCGGCATAACAGCGGGACCGTGTCTGCGGAAGCAGCCTCCACCGGAGGCGTCAGAATCACTCAGAACTGTAATATACGGGAGGCTCCCGGCACGGACTCTCCGGTGATCGGAGGGGGCAGCGAGGGCACCGTATATGAATATGCCGGACGGACGGAGACCACCGGGGAGGACAGTCTCTGGTACAGTATTTATTATGAGGACACCGTTGGCTGGGTCAGTGAGGCTGTGGCCTCCTTCCGGCCCGATGGCGCCTGAAATGAGGAACGATGCAGAAAACATGGATGATCGGAGAACTGGCGGAGCTTCTGGGCGTCAGCCGGAACGCCATCTGAAAAATGTGGCCCGCCTTGAGATAACAAAGAGCTATTACCGGGACCATAGGCAGGAGACGGGAAGCTATGAGCTACGGGATCAGGAAGAGATCGTCATTATTTCCGAACCCAGGGCAGATTATTTTGAAGTCATGTGCGATTATTTTTCCCTGGGAAAGCAGAACGGGGATATGACACACTGCTATCTCAATGCGGAATATGATATGGATCAGGACTGCCGGGCCCCGGAAAGGACCTGCCTGATCCTGAAGTCCTCGGAGCTCCGGCTTCTGGGACGGGAGGATCTCCTTCCCGTCAGGAAGCAGGACCGGGGTGGTCCATGATAGGGGATCAGCGGATATGGAGCTTGACGCCGCGCTTCAGGCTTCCGTCACTGTTCCATTCCTCGTAGATGTAGGGAGTCTTTCCTACGGTCCCGTTTTCAGAAAACTCATAGGTGTCAAAGTTATAGGGGTGGTAGCCCGTTACCATCTTGCAGGTCTGTTTGTCAAAATAATAGACATTGCCGTTGATCTTCATGGCGCCGGCCTGGAGCTCCCCCGTATCCGTTGCAAAGTACCAGGTGTCATCCCTCTGGATCCAGCCTGTACGCAGGAGCTGATCGTTTCCGAAGTAATACCAGTGATCCTTGTACTGGACCCAGTTATTGGTGCAGTAAGCGCCGTCACCCCACTGATATTTCACGCCCTGGGCCGTGTTCACAAAACCTGCGGCCATTGCCGGGATGGCAGCTGCTGCGGAAAGGGCTGCAGCCGCGATGGCTGCCGCAAACAATTTCTTTCTCATAATATGAAAGCCTCCTTGTTGTTTCTTGAAACACCCCGAGTATAGGGTATGGACCCGGTCCATAGGCAACAGGAGTCCGGATTTCGTAAGAAAGCGTAAGAATGCGTAAGAATGCTTAAAAAAAGCTTACCGGATCCCATCTGGCAGCTTTCACAAAAAGATTGTATTTTTTTAGTACAATTGTCAATAGAAAAAAAGGCTTGCATATGCTATTATAAAGACAACTTAAGAAGACCTTATGAAATCTTCAAAAAGCTATCATAAAAAGATCAATGGTTTGAAAAATGCAAGGACGTTTTAAAATTGTTAGATAGAAGATAGCATTTCACAAAAGGGGAAAATAAGAAGATAAGATAGGGAGCCCTTAAGACCCAAATAAAACTGAATAAGCCGACGGACCTGATAATTATTTTAGATAGGATCCAAGCCAATGGATCATATCAGAACTTACCAAAGAGAAAGGTAAAAAAATGATTATCAAAATATTCGGAATTCGAGAAAGGAGAATTTGTCCAATGGCAGAGTGTAAGTGATAAGAGCTTCTGTGAAAAGTTTGAGTAACGGAAGCTCTTATCATGTTGTGGTTTTATCTGGATCAGGGCTGAGATCAGCAGGATACGAACAAAGCTGCCGGAAGACCGGCAGCCTTTTTATTCAATGATATGTCTGACGATGTCCATGGGAGTCTCCACCAGATCCTGGGCACCGGCTCCAAGAAGCTCCTCCCGGCTTCCGTAGCCGTAGAGAACCCCCAGGGTCTGAAGCCCAAGCTCCCGGGCAGCACTCATATCATAGGCCCGGTCTCCCACCATGACTGCGTTCTCCGGATCCTTGATGTCGTTGGACCGGAGGATATGGAGCAGAACATCTTTTTTGTTGCTGCGGACACCGGGATCCCCCATCTTTTCCATCTCATCGTTGGTTACACCGGAAATGAAACACAGATAAGGGCTGAGACCAAAATGATCCGCAATGGAAACAGCCAGATGCTCCGGCTTTGCCGTGGCGATCATCAGCTTTTTTCCGTGGGCATTCAGGGTCTGAAGCATCTCAAGGGCACCATCGTAGGGACGGTTTTCAAACTTACCCCTGGCTTCATAATATTCCCGGAAGATCCTGACGGCATTATCCGACTGTACGGCGTTCATACCGTAGATCTCCATAAAAGTGTGATGCAGGGGCGGGCCGATGACATTGCGGAAGCTGTCCGGTTTCGGAGTGATGCCTAGTTCCGTAAGGGCATAGACCAGTGCGTTAATGATTCCTTCGTAGGAATCCGTAAGGGTACCATCCAGATCAAACAGGATGTATTTCTTTTCCATAGCATGCCTTTCCGATATCAGTCATAAGAATTTATTTGAACCAATATACCACTTTTATGGTCAATTATCAAGAAAATAGGGCACTTTAGGGGCTTTTTTTGGAATAAAAGGGCAGAATTCTCCCATTTTCCTCACAAAAACCGGGTCAAATCAGGAAGAAGACATGATATCGGAGATCCGGCAGTCCAGATAAGTCCGGAGCTTGTCGATGGTATGGAGAGAGACGGGACGGTTTTTTCTGAGGCGTACCATGGTCTCTGCGGAGATCAGGCCGATCTCAACAAGGCGGGTCCTCCTGATGTTCCTTCTCTCTAAGAGCAAGAATAAGCGATGATAGTTCATGATCCTCCTCTCCCTCTTCCAGAAGGTCGGTGACAGAACATTGCAGGATCTCACAGAGCCTGTCCAGAAGAGTCGTATAGACGTACTGGTCGTGTCTTAAGGCGTAGAGACTGTGGGCGGAAATGCCGTGGACGCGCTGAAGTTCATACTGGCTGATACCCTTTTGGGAAAGCAGCCTCCAGAATCTGCGGTAACTGATCATGGGAAGGTCCTCCAAAGACCGGAGCGAGGGCTTCCGGGGGCTTAGGCAGGGAGAGTCGTACGACAGGTAGAAAAGATAGGGCTTTGCGACTCAGATAGGGTGTCAAAAAGATAAAGATAATGTGTGGATTCATTTTAACAGAGAGGGGCTGAAATGAAAAGCGGTAATTTTCAACGGGGCATTGATTTTTTTACAGGAAATCCGTATAGTATAAGAAATCGTTCAGAAAGGGACAGGCGGTGCATATGCGTGAAAAACTGAAAACATTACCTCTGCAGACCCTCCGGGAGATGGCCAGAGAACAGGGCCTCCGGGTGTCAGGGCTCCGGAAGGATGAGGTCATAGACCTTCTGTGCAGCCTTGCGGAAAAGCAGGAGCACCAACAGGAGGCCGAAAAGGAAGAAAAGCAGGACATAAAGGAAGCAAGGCCTCAGAAGCTGACGGAGCAGGCACCGGACCTGTCTGCCCTGGATTCGGGAGAAAAGGCCCGGGGTATCCTGGAGGTGATGCCGGAGGGAAACTTCGGCTTTATCCGCTGTGACAATTATCTGCCGGGAGAGGACGACGTGTATGTGGCTCCCAGCCAGATCCGGAAGTTTAACCTCAGGACCGGAGACATTATCGAAGGGAACCGGAGGATCCGCAACTCTGCGGAGCGCTTTGCGGCCCTTCTCTATGTGACCAGCATCAACGGCCATCCGGCGGACGACTCCGTAAAGAGGCGCCATTTTGAAGACCTTACTCCCATCTTCCCGGACCGGCGCATCCGCCTGGACCGGGGGGATCAGTCCAACCTGGCCCTTCGGGTCATGGACCTACTGGCTCCCATCGGAAGGGGCCAGAGAGGAATGATCGTTTCTCCGCCCAAAGCGGGAAAAACCACCCTTCTGAAGCAGGTGGCCAAGGCAATCCTGGCTGCAGAACCGAAGATGCACCTGATCATCCTGCTCATAGACGAACGGCCTGAGGAGGTCACGGATATGAAGGAGGAGGTACGGGGGGATCAGGTGGAGGTGATCTACTCCACCTTCGATGAGCTTCCTGAGCGGCATAAGCGGGTCTCCGAGATGGTCATCGAGCGGGCAAAGCGCCTGGTGGAATACGGAGAGGACGTGACGATCCTTCTGGATTCCATCACCAGACTGGCAAGGGCCTACAACCTGGTGGTGCCGGCCTCAGGAAGAACTCTTTCCGGCGGTCTGGACCCGGCGGCCCTGCACATGCCGAAGCGTTTCTTCGGCGCCGCCAGAAACCTCCGGGAGGGAGGCTCCCTTACGATCCTTGCCACGGCCCTGATCGATACGGGAAGCCGTATGGACGACGTGATCTACGAGGAATTCAAGGGAACGGGCAATATGGAGCTGGTATTGGACCGGAGGCTCTCGGAACGCCGGATCTTCCCTGCCATCGATATCTTAAAGAGCGGAACCAGACGGGACGATCTGCTGCTGGATCCCGAGGAGCAGGAGGCGGTGGCCATCGTCCGCCGGGCGGTCAATACCCAGCGGCCGGAGGAGATGGTGGAGCGGGTCCTGGAGGAATTTACCAGGAGCCGGAACAACCGGGAATTTGCGGCCCGGGTGAAAAAGACCAGACTCCAGTAAAAAAAACTTGCATAAGCCGGGGGTCTGTGGTATACTCTCTAAGCTATATATTGACGTGGCGGTTGGGAATCGCCAAATATCGTAAGAGAGGTGAAAAAAATGAAGGAAGGAATCCATCCCGCGTATCATCAGGCAACTGTTACCTGCCATTGCGGAAACACATTCACAACAGGTTCCACCAAGGAGAATATCACGGTAGAAATCTGCTCAAAGTGCCATCCGTTCTACACTGGTAAGGAAAAGGCTGCTGCAGCACGCGGACGTATCGAGGCATTCAACAAAAAGTACGGAATGCAGAAGTAAGACATATAAGAACGAAGAAAAGCCGGACGGTACACATGTGCTGTCCGGTTTTCATTTTTCAAGAAAGAGAGCAGTGAATGAAGTACAGTGGAATCGGGGGACAGGCTGTCATTGAAGGCATCATGATGAAGAACGGCCGGAATTATGCCGTGGGAGTCAGGAAGCCCGATGGCAGCATTGAGGTACAGACCAGGGAGTATGTAAGCTTTACGGAAAAACATAAATGGGCGGCTCTGCCTTTGGTAAGGGGCGTATTCGCCTTTGCGGACTCGATGATCCTGGGACTAAAGGCCCTGACCTTCTCCGCCTCCTTCTATGATGAGGAAGAGGAGGGGGAGCCCTCCGCCTTTGAGCGCTGGCTGGATAAGGTCTTCGGAGACCGGCTGGAGAAGGTGCTCATGACCTTTTCCATGACCCTGGCTTTTGTTCTGGCCCTAGTGATCTTCCTGTGGCTTCCCCTTACGGTATCGGGGCTGATCCGTAGTGCAGGAGCAGGAGAGAACCTGACGGCGATCTTTGAAGGCGTGCTCCGGATCCTGATCTTTATTGCCTATATCAAGCTGATCTCCCGGACGGAGGACATCCGGCGGACCTTTATGTACCACGGAGCGGAGCATAAGTGCATCAACTGTGTGGAGCACGGCCTGCCCCTTACGGTGGAGAACGTGGCCCTTTCCTCCAAGCAGCATAAGCGCTGCGGCACCAGCTTCATATTCATCGTTATGTTCATCAGCATTCTCTTCTTCATGGTGATCCGGGCAGACAGTCCCCTGCTGCGTTTCGGGCTGCGGATCCTGCTGATCCCCGTGATCGCAGGGGTGAGCTATGAATTCCTGAGCCTTGCGGGAAAGAGCGACAACCCGGTGGTGAATCTTCTTTCCAGACCTGGAATGTGGATGCAGAACCTGACCACCAGCGAACCGGAAAAGGATATGATCGAGGTGGCCATAGCCGCTGTGGAAAGCGTCTTTGACTGGAGGACCTACGAGGCGGAAAACTTCCCCGACGGACCGGATGAGACCGGAAGGCGGCTTCTGGCAAAGGCGGGAGAAACCGCAGCAGAGAGGAGGCAGCAGCCATGACCCTGAGACAGCTTTACGAGGAAGGCAGGGACTATCTTTTGAAGCATGGCGTGCCGGAGGCGGAGCTTTCCGCAAGGCTCCTTCTGTGTGAGGCCTTTTCCATGAGCGCAGGAGAGTATCTTTTCTCCTGTGAGAGGGAGCTTTCGGAGCTTTACGATAAGAGCAGCCTTTCCGGCCTTCTGGAGGATTACAGCACCTACCTGGCCCTGCGGGGGCGCCGGGTGCCCATTCAGCAGATCCTGGGAAGGACCCAGTTCATGGGCCTGGATTTTGCAGTCAGCCCGGATGTGCTGATTCCCCGCCAGGACACGGAGACCCTGGTGGAGCAGGTCCTTTATGATTACCCCCGCCAGGATATCAGGGTTCTGGATATGTGCACCGGCTCCGGCTGCATCGCAGCCTCCCTGGCGGTGCTGGGAGGCTACCGGCAGGTGGTGGGAGCGGACATCTCCACGGAGGCCCTGGAGATAGCCCAGGGCAATGCTCTGCGGCTTCTGCGGGAGGCGGAACGCCGTGAGGATGAGTACCGCCAGGAGATCCGCTTCGCAAGGACAGATCTGTTCCGGGGGATCACCGGGGTGATGGAGGAGCTGGGGATCGATTCCTTTGACGTGATCGTTTCCAATCCCCCCTACATCCGGACGGCGGATATTGAGGAACTGGAGCCGGAGGTGCGGGATTTCGAGCCCCGCCTGGCCCTGGACGGAAGCTACGACGGCCTGCATTTTTACAGACGGATCGCCGCTGAGGCTGGCCCTTATCTGCAGGCAGGGGGAAGCCTCTATCTGGAGATCGGCGCCGACGAGGCGGAGGATGTAAAGAAGATCCTGGAGGCGGCCGGATTCGAGGAGATCCGGGTGATACGGGATCTGGCAGACAAGGACAGAGTGATAAGGGCCCGGAAGCCCTGTACAGAGGATTAAGGATATATGCTGGCCATAGACAGACTGGAAGATATCGAAAAACACTATGACGAACTGATGGGAGCCCTTGGGGAGCCGGATGTGACGGGAGACCCGAAACGCTTTGCAGCTCTTATGAAGGAGCAGGCGGACCTTTCCCCCATCGTGGAGGCCTATCGGAGTTATAAGAAGGCCCGGGAGAATGAGGCGGAGGCCCTGGAGCTTCTGGAGACGGAAAAGGACGGAGAGCTGCGGGACATGGCAAAGGAAGAGCTTTCCGAGGCCAGAGAGGCCCAGGAGCAGCTTGCGGACAGGCTCAAGATCCTGCTCCTTCCCAGGGACCCCAACGATGACAAGAACATCGTGGTGGAGATCCGGGCAGGAGTAGGCGGAGACGAGTCTGCCCTTTTTGCTGCGGACCTTTACCGGATGTATACCAGCTATGCCGCCAGGAACAACTGGAAGACGGAGCTGGTCTCTTTTAACGAAAACGGCCTTGGAGGCTTTAAGGAGATCACCTTCCTGGTGACGGGACAGGGAGCCTATTCCAAGTTCAAATACGAGTCCGGCGTCCATCGGGTCCAGAGAGTCCCGGAGACGGAGTCCGGCGGCAGGATCCATACCTCCACCGCCACCGTGGCGGTCATGCCCGAGGCAGAGGAGGTGGACGTGGAGATCAATCCCGGAGACATCCACTGGGATGTGTTCCGGGCCTCCGGAAACGGCGGACAGTGCGTCAATACCACGGACTCTGCGGTGCGCCTGACCCACTATCCCTCCGGTATCGTGATCTCCTGTCAGGATGAAAAGTCCCAGCTGAAGAATAAGGAAAAGGCCCTGAAGGTCCTCAGGGCAAGGCTCTATGAGCTGGAGCTGGAGAAGAAGCACAGCGAAGAGGACGACCTGAGACGGTCCCAGATCGGAACCGGAGACCGGTCGGAGAAGATCAGGACCTATAATTTCCCCCAGAGCCGGGTGACGGATCACAGGATCAAGCTGACCCTTTACAAGATCGAATCCATCATGAACGGAGATCTGGAGGAGCTGATCACAGCCCTGATCACTGCAGATCAGGCGGCAAAGCTCAGTAAAATGAACGAAGGCGTATAATCACGGAGAAGGATGAAGGAAATCAGGGAAGAAAAGGGAAAAGAGGACATGAGGGAGCGGGTAGCCGCAGGGTTTTTCTGGAAGCTTCTGGAAAACGGCGGCGACCAGCTCATTACTTTTGCCATATCCATCGTACTGGCAAGGCTCCTGGGACCGGAAAAATACGGGACCATGGCCCTCATGCTGATCTTCGTTGCCATCGGAAACGTGATGATCCAGACGGGCTTCCAGACCGCCCTGATCCAGAAACGGAAGGCGGACAGACTGGATTTTTCCTCCGTGTTCTATTTCGGCCTTCTGCTGTCCGCAGTCCTTTACTGCCTGATCTTCCTGGCAGCTCCCTTCTGCGGCAGCTACTTCGGGGATCCGGAGATCGGCCCCATGCTGCGGGTCCTGTCTCTGATCCTCTTTTTCGGTGCCGTGATCTCCGTGGAGATCGCCTGGATCTCCCGGGAGATGGACTTCCGCAGGCAATGCCTGGCAACGGTGGCGGCGGACATCCTGTCCGGAGGCATCGGGATCCTGGCGGCCTTTTCCGGAACCGGCACCTGGGCCCTGGTACTGCAGCAGGTCTTTAAGAACCTGTTCCTGATGCTGCTCCTTCTCTTCTGGGGCGGCTTCCGGCCGGGACTGCAGTTTTCCGGAAGAAGGCTTGGGATCCTCTTTGGCTACGGATGGAAGGTCCTTGTAAGCGGCCTTCTGGATACGGTCTACAATAACCTCTATACCCCGGTGATCTCAAAGCTCTACAGCCCGGTCCAGACGGGCTTTTACAGCAGGGGGAACCAGTTCCCCCAGATCATTGCAAACGCAGCCGCCCAGACCATGCAGGCGGTGATGCTGCCGGCCTTTTCCAGGACCCAGGATGAGGCTGAGCGCCTTCGGGGCATGCTGCGGCGTACCGTGAAGCTGGGAAGCTATGTGATGTTCCCCATGATGTTCGGCCTTATGGCGGTGGCGGAGCCTTTGATCCGGCTCCTTCTGGGGGAGCAGTGGCTGGGCGCGGTGCCCTACCTGATGCTCTGTGCCCTGGGGTACAGCGTCTGGCCCATGCATATCGCAAACCTGCAGGCCATCAATGCCCAGGGAAGGAGCGACCTTTACCTCAGACTGGAGATCATCAAAAAAATCCTGGGGATGCTGGTGCTCCTCTTAAGCGTCCGTTTCGGGATCTTCTGGATGATCGCCCTGAAATCCCTGATGGATTTTGTTTGCACGGTGATCAATGCCTGGCCCAACCGGAAGCTTCTGGGCTACGGGCCCCTGCTTCAGTGGAAGGACGTGCTGCCGGAATTTCTGGCGGCGGCAGGGATGGGGGCAGTGGTCTGCTGCCTTCCGGTCTGGCTGCCCCTTCAGATCCTTGCGGGGATCCTGCTTTACTGGGGCCTCTCGGCCCTCCTGCATTTTGAGAGCTACCGCTATCTGATCAGCAGCCTGGGCCGCTTTGCCGGCAGAAAAAAGGAGGGAGCCCATGACTGAAACGCCCCTTGTATCCATTTCATGTATCACCTATAACCACGGACCCTATATCCGGAAGACCCTGGAGAGCTTCCTGGCGCAGAAAACGGATTTCCCCTATGAGATCCTGATTCACGACGATGCCTCCACGGATGACACCCGGGAGATCCTGAAGGAATACGAGGCCCGGTATCCGGAGCTCATAAGGCCCATCTACCAGGTGGAAAATCAGTATTCAAAGGGGATCTGCAATGTGTCCGGGGCCTTTAATTTTCCCAGGGCCAGGGGCCGCTTCATCGCCATGTGCGAGGGAGACGATTACTGGACGGACCCGGGAAAGCTTCAGCTGCAGGCGGATTACATGCGGCAGCATCCGGACTGCGCCATGACCTTTCACGCGGCCAGGATCGTGACGGAGAGCCGGGCCTTCATGAAGAAGACCATCAGGCCCTATCACAAAAGCCGCCTGGTGACGCCGGAGGAGGTCATCGACAAGCCCTTCAATTATCCCACCGCCTCCCTCATGTTCCGCACGGATCTGGCAAAGGAGCTGCCCGGCTGGTACCATGACTGCCCCATCGGAGACGTGCCCATCCATATCTTCATGGCGGCCCACGGCAGCGTATACTACTTTGACCGCTATATGTCCGCCTACCGGCTGGGAGCGGCGGACTCCTGGACCACCTCCATGAAAAAGGGGGATCCCGGCGCAGTGGAAAAACGCTACCGGAAGCACCTTGCAGATCTGGAGGCCATGTACGGGGCCTTCGACCGGGATACGGAGGGACGGTACCACGAGGCCATCCTTTCGGAGCTTCGGAGGAAACGGTTCCTGGTGGAACTGAACTCGAATAATTTTTCGGTCATAAGAGAAAAAAAGAACAAAAGATATCTGAATGAACTACCCAAAGCGCAAAAGATCCTGTTTGAACTGCGCCTTTCTCATCCAGGGCTCTATGATGCCCTGCAGAAGGCATATTACAGGATCCGGGGAATAGAAGGAGGACCAACGGAATGAAAAAAGGAAAACTCTGCCGGAACATCGCCATCATCCTTTTTCTTTTGCTGATCACGGCCCTGCCCCTGTCCTGGTACCTCCTTCCGGAGGAGACCCGCAGCGAAAACTCGGAGAACCGGACCCTGGCGGAATTCCCCTCGGTGGAATCCCCGGAGGACATCCCCTCCCTGCCCGCTGCCTTTGAGGACTGGTATTCGGATCATCTTCCCTATAAGGAGGACATGGTGGAGCTGAAGTCCGAGGCGGAGCTCTCCATGTTCCGCCAGCTGGATTCCGACCAGGTGATCCTGGGGACGAAGATCCCCTGGCTTTTCTACAAGGCCCAGGACGGACAGGCCATCGAGACTTACAAAAGGATCAATCAGTTCACCGATGAGAGCCTTCAGGCGATCGGAGATGTGCTGACCGGATTTTCCCGGGACCTTTCGGAAAACGGGATCGGGTTCCTTCTGATGATCGTGCCGGACAAGGAGACCATCTACGGGCCCGACTATATGCCGGCGGATATCAAGGTTATGAAGGACCGGGTCCATCGGACGGATCAGCTGATCGCCTATCTGGAGGAGAATGCCCCGGAGATCCGGGTCCTCTATCCCAAGGAGGAGCTCCTTTCCGGAAAGGATACTGCAGCGGCGGGGATCTCACCGGAGGGAGAGACCTGGCCCATCTATTATGAGTCCGACACCCACTGGAACCGGATCGGTGCCGGGATCGGAGCGGACACTCTCCTGGCTGCCCTGACGGAGGGCAGCGTGGGCTGTATGCCGCCGGAGAAGGCTGTCAGCTTTTCGGATCTGGGAGACGGCAGCTCGGAGGCATATCCGGAGGGGCAGCCCATGAAGAAAAAGGGGGATATGCAGAACCTCTGCAAACTTCCCGAGGCCTTTGACAGCCGGGAGTTCCGGGTGGAGGGACTTCCCCAGGGAAGCCTCGTAAGCCAGGTCATGTCCCCGGGAGGGGAGGCCGTCTACGAGGTGTTCCGGGCAAAGGAGCCCGGCGGGATCGGAAAGCTCTATATCGCAGGGGATTCCTTCCGCTGGAATCTGAGGGATTTTATCCAGGGAGAAGCGGAGGAAAGCGTGATCTGCTCCCGGTATTATCTGGATACGGAAGACATAAAGGCAAAGAAGCCGGATACCTTCGTGTACATGATCGCCGAGCGTTATCTCCATGAGCTTGCAGGGCTTCCGGGAGTGGCAGCTCCGGCCTTAAGCTATACGGAGGACTTCGTACGAACGGATTACTGATGATCCCATTACCATCCATACGGAAAGGATAAACGAACATGGTTTTCAGCTCAATGACCTTTCTCTGGCTGTTTCTGCCGGTGACCCTGGCGGGATATTATCTCATCAGCCTGACAAAGAGCCAGACTGCAAAGAATCTCTGGCTGCTCCTGGCCAGTGTATTTTTCTACAGCGCGGGGGAACCGAAATACATCTTTCTCCTGCTGCTTTCCGTACTGATCAACTACGGAAGCGGCCTTCTGATCGCAGGCTCAGAAAGCAGCGCCGGACGAAAAGGGGTCCTGGCCCTGTGTGTGGTGCTGAACCTGGGGCTTCTGGGTTATTTCAAATATTATAATTTCATGGCGGGGCTTTTAGATGCTGCGGCAGGCCGGGAGCTGCTTCCCATAAAGAACATCGTGCTTCCCATCGGTATCTCCTTTTACACCTTCCAGGCCATGTCCTATGTCATCGACCTGTACCGGGGAAAGACGGAGGTCCAGCGCTCCTTTTACAAGCTGGTGCTTTACATCACCTTCTTTCCCCAGCTCATTGCCGGCCCCATCGTCCGCTACCGGGACGTGGCGGAGCAGATCGACTGCCGAAGGGTGGACGGGGACAAATTCGCTTACGGCATCCAGCGTTTTACCATTGGCCTTGGGAAAAAGGTGCTGATCGCCAACACCATGGCCCGGGCCGTGGACCTGATCTTCGGCATGGACTTTACCTATCTGAATACCTGGATCGCCTGGGTGGGGATCATCCTCTATGCCCTGCAAATCTACTATGATTTCAGCGGCTATTCCGACATGGCCATCGGCCTTGGAAAGATGTTTGGCTTTGACTTCCTGGAGAACTTCAACCTGCCCTATATCTCCGCATCCATACGGGAATTCTGGAGACGGTGGCACATCTCCCTGAGTACCTGGTTCAGGGAATACCTCTACATCCCCCTGGGAGGGAACCGAAAGGGAACTGTCAGGACCTATCTGAACCTCCTCATCGTGTTCTTTGCCACAGGGCTCTGGCACGGAGCGGGAGAGACCTTCGTGGTCTGGGGAATGTTCCACGGCTTCTTCATCGTCCTGGAGCGGATGTTCTTGGGGGAGGCCCTGGAAAAGAACCGCTTCCGGGTCCTGAACCACATCTACACCCTGCTGGTGGTGCTGGTGGGCTGGGTCTTCTTCCGGGCGGACACCCTGTCCCAGGCGGGAGAGTATATCCTGGCCATGTTCTGCCCAAGATATGAGCTGACCTATACCATGACGGAGCTTCTGGGCCGCCGCTGTATCCTGACGGCAGTGATCGGCATCCTCTTTGCGGGAGTCCTTCCGGAGCGGTTTACGAAGAAGATCGCAGACAACGGGACCCTGCGGATGATATATGTGCCGGCGCTTCTGTTCCTGTGCTTTCTGATGCTGGCCAGTGATGCCTATAATCCCTTTATCTACTTTAGATTTTAACGGGGCCCTTACGGAAAATTTACATTTTCGTAAGAATAAAAAAGATCTATGGCACAAAAAGGAAATCTGTGTTAGACTCTAGGCGTGCCCGAAGAAATAAACCTCACGCCCGGAAGGAAGCTTCCGGGAGGGTATGATATGAAAAAGCAGGAGGATCTTGATACACTATGAAGAAACGAATTACGACCGGAGTCTGTGCCTGGCTTACGGCCGTATCCATCTGTCTGTCCCCCATCCAGGCCATGGCGGACACCATCATCATCCCGGTAAATCCGGACGGTACGGCTGCCCAGACGGAAACAGCAGTTCCTGAGACCACGGCGCCCTCTGGCACCAGCGGCGTGATCTATGCGCCGGGGACCCAGGACGGCGGCAGTTCCTCAGGAGGCCCCGGAGAGACCGCAGGCCCTGGAGCTGCGACAGGCCCCGGTACGAGTGCGGGACCCCAGGAGACGACACCGGTGGTACAGCCCGGCACGGCTCCGGGAGGCACCACAGACAGCATGGTACAGCAGGTGGATCCCAGCGGCAACATCTCCGTAAGCGGAGCCGGACTTCCCGCAGGGACCATCGATCAGAGCCAGCTTCCCGCAGGGGACGGCGTCTGTGTGGCGGACGATATCCTGAAGCGCAGGCCCTTTGTCATCACCCAGCTTGTGGATGTGAATGGTGTTGTGGATGTCTATACCATGAAGACCACCCTGGACGAAGGGCAGTGGAATACCGTGGGAGACGGATTCACCGGTATGAAGTGTCAGCTCCAGGAAGGCGTGGGAAGCATCTATTACAGAGTCTACACCTCCGCTACAGGATGGACCGAGTGGGGACTCAACGATACCCAGACTCCCTCCACCAACGGAGCCAGGGTAGAGGCCTTCCAGATGCGCCTTCAGGGTTATACCGGAAACCTCTATGACATGTGGTACAGAGCAAAGCTCAACGACGGCACGGAGCTTGGCTGGACCAACAACGGAAAGACCGCCGGAACCATCGGTACCGGAAAGTATATCACCGCTATCCAGTGCATGTTCTGGAAGAAGGGCGTGGCCTTCCCCCATCAGACGGCAAACTTTTTTGAGGGAGCCCAGTATGAGGGTATGATCCAGATGGCCGACGGAAGCCTCAGATATCAGAAGACCGACGGCACTCCCTACACGGGCTGGGCCTATGTGAACAACGACAAGTATTACATCAAGGACAACGTGCCCCTTACCGGCTGGCAGTATCTGGACGGCTATAAGTTCTACTTCGACGCCAGCGGCAAGCTGGTGACGGACCTGGAGCCCATTATCGGCAACCCGGGAGACTTCATCATCAAGGTAAACCGGCAGAGAAATTCCTTCACCATCTATACCAGGGACGGAGACAACGGATACATCCTTCCCTACAAGGTATTCCTCTGCACCTTAAACGGCACGGAGACCCCCCTTGGAACCTATAAGTTCTATGCCAAGTACCGCTGGAAATACATGCATGACGGCCCCAACGGCCGCCCCATCTACTGCCAGTTCCTGAACCGTTTCTACAACGGTTATCTGGTACACTCCCTGATCTACTGGGACAAGGCGGACATGTATCACTTTGATGCGGATACCTACAATTTCCTGGCAGCTCAGTATTCCGACGGCTGTATCCGCCTGAAGGCGGGAGACGCCTACTGGGTATATGAGAACTGCCCCAACGGGACCCAGATCACCATTTACGACGATGTATGGAACATCGGTCCCCTGGACCGGCCGGCTATCGAGCAGGCCATCCCCTCAGACCAGAAGTACGATCCCACGGATCCTCTGGCATAAGGAAAAAGAAGACAGAAGCAAAGCTCCGGAAGGACGCAGAAAAGCGCCCCTCCGGAGCTTTTTGATTTCGGGAAAAGTTACGTTTGTAACTAGGAAAAAAGAAGGGAAATGCGCTATACTGGAGGCAAAGTGAGAAGGGAGGCGGACCATGGAATATCTGATCGGTTCCGACATAGGAACATCCGCAGTCAAAACAGTACTTTTTGATAAGGAGGGGACTCCCGTAAAGTCCTTCAGCTACGAATACCCGGTATGGCAGCCGGAAAACGGCTGGGCAGAGCAGGATCCGGAGGACTGGTGGCAGGGCGTGAAGACCGGCATCCGGAAGGTGATGGAGGAAAGCGGCGTAGACCCAAAGGCAGTGAAGGGAGTCGGCCTTTCCGGACAGATGCACGGCCTGGTGATGCTTTCGGAGAAGGGCAGCGTCCTGCGGCGTTCCATCATCTGGTGTGATCAGAGAACGGGAGCAGAGGCAGAGTGGATGACGGAGCACATCGGTCGGGACCGGCTGGTAGCCGTGACGGGGAACCCGGCCATCACCGGATTTACCGCAGCCAAGATCCTGTGGGTGAAGCGCCACGAGCCGGAGCTTTATGAGGCCTGCAGGCACATCCTTCTTCCCAAGGATTACGTGCGCTACCGCCTTACGGGGGACTATGCCACAGAGGTGTCCGACGCCTCAGGCATGCAGCTTATGAACATCCGGGAACGGAACTGGTCCGAAGAGATCTGCCGGATGCTGGGGGTGGATATGGACCTGCTTCCGAAGATGTACGAGTCCCAGGACATCACGGGATATGTAACGGAGGAGGCGGCAAGGGAGACAGGGCTTTTGCCTGGGACTCCTGTCTGCGGCGGGGCAGGAGACAACCCTGCGGCGGCCATCGGTACCGGCGTGTTCCGGGAGGGACGGGCTTTCACCACCATCGGTACCTCCGCGGTGGTCTACGCGGTATCCGATGAGATCCGCATCGACCCGAAGGGCCGGGTCCACAGCCTCTGTGCCTCCGTTCCGGGAAAATGGACGGTCATGAGCTGTACCCAGGCAGCGGGGCTTTCCCTCCAGTGGCTCCGGAACAATGTCTGCACGGAGGAGATGCGTAAGGCAAAGGAGACCGGAGAGGACGCCTACAACATCATGAGCCGGGAAGCGGAGACCGTTCCCATCGGAGCCGGAAAGCTGATCTATGAGCCCTATCTGATGGGAGAGAGATCTCCCCATCTGGATCCGGACTGCCGGGGCACCTTTATCGGCCTCAGCGCAGGGCATGAGCGGAAGCACCTGATCCGGGCGGTGATGGAAGGCGTCTCCTATTCCCAGAAGGAATGTGTGGACATCTTCCGGGAGATGGGAGTCAATATCGAGGATATGTTCCTCTGCGGCGGCGGCGCCAAAAATCCCTTCTGGAGGCAGATGCTCTGCGACCTTTATGACTGCCCTGTCAGCATCCTGAGGTCGGAGCAGGGCGGTGCCCTGGGAGCAGCGATCCTGGCAGGGGTCGGAGCGGGAGTGTATCCCTCCATCGAGTATGCCTGCGAGAGGATGATCGAAAGAAAGGAGACCCTGCAGCCCATACCGGAGAACACAAAGGCCTACGGGCCCTATTTTGAGCTTTATAAGAGCCTCTACGGGACCCTGCAGTCAAAGTTCCGGGAGCTGGCAGCGATCTGAGAAAGAAAAAACAAGAGGAAACGAAAATGGAAAAATATATGGATGCGATCGCCCTGGGGGAGAGCCTCATTGACTTTACGCCGAAGGGACTTTCCGAAGACGGGATGAAGCTGTTTGAACAGAACCCGGGAGGCGCCGTGGCAAATGTGATGGCGGCCATGGCAAAGCTTGGAAAACGGACGGGCTTCATCGGAAAGGTAGGGGCGGACATGCACGGAGACTTCCTGATCCGGACCATGCAGGAGGCCGGCATCGACACCGCCTTCGTAAAGCGGGACGACCGGGTATTCACGACCCTGGCCTTCGTGGACCTTATGGAGAACGGACAGCGGGAATTCTATTTCGCCAGGAAGCCGGGAGCAGACACCTGTCTGGAGCCCTCGGAGATCGATAAGGACTATATCGGATCCGCCAGGATCCTTCACGTGGGCTCCCTGTCCCTGACGGACGAGCCTGCCAGGAGCGCCACCCTTCAGGCGGTACGCTACGCAAAGGAGACCGGGACCATCCTGAGCTATGATCCCAACTACCGGGCCATGCTCTGGAAGAGCCGGGAAGCGGCCATGGAGGGCATGCGTTCCATCCTTCCGGATGTGGACATCATCAAGATCTCCGACGAAGAAACGGAGCTTCTGACGGGAAGGAAGGACCCGGAGGAGGCGGCAAAGGCTCTCCTGGATCAGAGGATCTCCGTAGTGGCGGTCACCCTGGGAGCTGAGGGAGCCCTGGCAGCCACCCGGGAGGGCATGGTAAAGGTACCGGGCTACAGGACCCGGGCAGTGGATACCACAGGAGCGGGGGACTCCTTTTTCGGAGGCTTCCTGTGGAAACTGGAGGAACAGGGGCTCGGAAAGGAAAAGAGTCCTGAAGAGCTCAGCCTGGAGGAGGTACGGGAGGCAGCGGTCTTCGGCAATGCGGTGGCCAGCCTGAATGTGGAAAAACGGGGAGCCATTCCCGCCATGCCGTCCCTTGAGCAGGTGCTTGAGCGTATCGGGAGAGGATAAAGGAAAGAAAGGCAAAACTATGGAAGAACCGAAAATCATCGTGGCGGGACATGTATCCCTGGATATGACACCCTCCTTCCCGGCGGACCGGGGAAGCAGGAAGAGCCTGAATGACTGGATCAGGCCGGGAAAACTGGTAAATGTAGGCAAGGCGGAGATGGCTCCGGGAGGCTGCGTTACCAATACGGGACTTGCCCTCCACAAGTTTGGTGCAGACGTGACGATCGTAGCAAAGGTGGGAAATGATGCCTTTGGCAGACAGATCATGGAACGGTACAGAGAATTGGGAGTGGAACCGAAATTCATCGTATCCGAGGAAGACAACACCTCCTATACGGTGGTGATCGCACCTCCGGGCTGTGACCGCTGCTTCCTGCACGACTCGGCGGCAAACCACAGCTTCAAAAGCTCGGATCTGGATTATGAGGAGATCGGGAAGGCACAGTACTTCCATTTCGGCTATCCCCAGATCATGCGGCAGTTTTACCGGAACGGGGCCAGGGAGCTTACGGAGATGTTCCGCAGGGTCAAGGAGCTGGGGCTTGTGACCAGCCTGGATGCGGTGGCCATCGACCCTGACGGAGAGGCGGCAGCCACGGACTGGCGGCAGGCGCTGGCAAATACCCTGCCCTATGTGGACTTTTTCGTACCCAGTATCGAGGAGCTCTGTTTCATGCTGGACCGGGACCGGTATGAGGAATGGCAGAGGCGGAGCGGAGACGAGGATATCTGCATGGACCTGTCCCTGGAGAAGGATGTGAAGCCTCTGGCAGAGGAAGCCCTGTCCATGGGCTGCCGGGGGATCCTGCTGAAGTGCGGGGCCGCAGGCATGTACCTCAGGACCTCGCAGGAGGAAAAGATGGCCGGGATCCCGGGTCTTTCCGACCCGGCGGCCTGGAGCGGCCTGTCCATCTTCGAGGATAGCTATGTACCGGACCGGATCCTTTCAGGTACCGGTGCCGGAGATACCTCCATCGCAGCCTTCCTTTACGGCCTGAGCCATGGCTTCGGTCCGGAGGAATGTCTGCAGCTGGCCACGGGGACCGGCGCATCCTGCATTACGGAATATGATGCTCTGACAGGACTCCTGCCCATAGAGGATCTGATGAAAAAGATCCGGGGCGGCTGGCAGAAGCAGCATTTTATAAAAGAATGATCAATCATACATCAGGGAATATCCCAAGGAGGACAAAAACATGATCGTTTCACTGAAAACCATTCTCGGCATGGCCGAGGCAACCAACACGGCAGTGGCAGCCTTCAACGTTACCACCCTTTCCGGTATCCGGGCAGTGATCGCTGCGGCGGAGGAGCTGAATCAGCCCGTGATCCTGCAGTTTGCCAACGCGGCTCATAAGGGCTATATCCCCCTGACGGAGATCGGCCCCGTGATGATGCAGTATGCGGACCGGGCAAAGGTGCCTGTATGCGTACATCTGGATCACGGCGAGAACCTGGAGGAGATCAAGACGGCGCTGGATATGGGATTTTCCGGCGTGATGTATGACGGCTCCGCCCTTCCCTATGCCCAGAACGTGGCCAACACCAGAGCGGCAGTGGAGCTGGCAGAGGGCTACGGCGCTTCCGTGGAGGCGGAGATCGGCTCCATGGGAAGAGAGGAATTTGCCTCCGCAGGCGGCAGCGGAGAGGAAGAAGCTGTGGAGAGCTGCTATACGGATCCGGGACAGGCAGCCCAGTTCGTAAAGGATACGGGCATTGACGCACTGGCCTGCTCCTTCGGAACGGTCCACGGCATCTACCTGAAGGCGCCGAAGTTGGACATCGACCGGGTAAAGGATATCCGGGAAGCCACAGGGGTACCGGTGGTCATGCATGGCGGCTCCGGGATCAGCGATGAGGACTTCCGCAAGTGCATCGAAAACGGCGTCAGAAAGATCAACTTCTATACCTATGCCGCAAAGTACGCAGGAGATGCGGTGAAGGAAAAGCTCAATGCGGAGAGCGGAAACGTATACTTCCATGATATCGCAGTCTGGGGCATGGAGTCCATGAAGCAGACCTATCTGGATACCATCCGTGTTTTCTCAAACCTGAAGTAAGCTGACACAGGGAAGATGTGACATTTGTCATATGTGGGAAATTACAAACTACAGGTGAAAAAACAGAAGCGGATTAGTATAATTTATACAGAAAATAACCGATGCAGATGACATCGGAAAAAAGGGAGGAATACAAAATGAAAAAGAGAGTTTTAGCAGTCGCCCTGGCAGCAGCCATGGTGGGATCTCTGGCAGCCTGCAGCACAACAGGCCCGGATACCGCTACCACAGCAGCAGAGACTGAAGCAGCAACCGAGGCAGCAGGAGCAGAGGCAGAGCCTGCAGAGGAAGCTGAGGGCGAGGCTGAGGCAGAAGCTGCATCAGGCGGTCCCTACAAGTTCGGCTACACCTGCATGGACGGCACGAACCCCTTCTTCGTAACCATTCAGGAGAAGATGAAGGAGCTGGTTGAGGCCAACGGCGATGAGCTCATCATCACGGATCCCGGTAACGATGTTACCAAGCAGATCTCTCAGGTAGAGGATATGCTTTCACAGGATCTTGACGGTCTGTTCATGAACCCGGTAGATGCTCAGGGTATCATCCCGGCACTGGATCAGGCTAAGGCAGCAGGCGTTCCCATGGTTGGTTTCGATACGGAAGTAGGCGACATGTCCTATCTGGTATCCTACACCGGATCCGATAACTACAACGCAGGTAAGGTCGTAGGTGAGGACCTTGTGAAGAAGTGCCCGGACGGCGGCCCCATCATCGTTCTTGACTCCCCCACCATGCAGTCCGTTGTAGACAGAACCAACGGTTTCCTGGATGCGATCGAGGGACACGGCTTCGAGATCGTTGCTCAGCAGGATGCAAAGGGTAACCTTCAGGAAGCAATGGGTATCGCAGAAGACCTGCTTCAGGCTAATCCTGATGTAGTTGCTATCTTCGGCGGAAACGATCCGACCGCTCTTGGTGCTCTTGCAGCAGCAAACGCAGCAGGCCTTGAGAAGGGCAAATGCCTGATCTACGGCGTTGACGGATCTCCTGACGTGAAGGCTGAGCTGGCTTCCGGCGAGTCTCTCATGGAAGGTACCGGTGCACAGTCTCCCATCGCCATCGCAGAGAAGGCTGTAGAGATCATGTATGACTACCTTGCAGGCGAGCAGGTAGACGAGAGATATCCGGTTGACACATTCCTGATCACCGCTGACAACGTTGCTGATTACGGCACCGATGGATGGCAGTAATCCGGGATACGGAAAACCGATAACTGACACAAACATGAAGGCGCTTTCTTCATCCGGAAGGAAGGAGTAAGCGCCTTTCCTATCATAATGAAAAGCGGGTGATAATTTGAGCGACAATGTTATTTTAAGAATGAAACACATCAGCAAAAAATTCCCTGGAGTTTATGCGCTGAAAAACATTGACTTCGACCTTCGGGCTGGGGAAGTCCACGCGCTTTTGGGCGAGAACGGAGCCGGAAAGTCAACCCTGATCAAGGTACTCGGAGGAATTTATCACGCCGAGGAGGGCGAGATCGAGATCGAAGGAAAGCCTGTACAGATCAACAGCGTACAGGACGCCGAGAAGAACGGAATTGCCATTATTCATCAGGAGCTCGTGCTTGTCCCCTACATGAATGTTGCGGAAAACATTTATCTGGGCAGAGAGCCGGGAAAGGGAATCGTGGCAGACCGGGCCCAGATGGTAAAGGACGCCCAGAAGATCCTGGACGAGCTGGGGATGGACATCGATGCCAAGACCCTGGTGAAGGATCTTCCCATTGCGAAGCAGCAGATGGTGGAGATCACCAAGGCTGTTTCCGAGAACTCAAAGATCCTGGTTATGGACGAGCCCACCTCCTCCATCAGTGACAAGGAGGTCGAAAATCTGTTTGGCATCATGCGGGATCTGACAAAGAAGGGCGTTGGCATCATCTATATTTCCCACAAGATGAGCGAGCTGGAGGAGATCTGTGACAGGGTCACCGTTATGCGGGACGGCGAGTATGTGGGAACCAAGGTGGTAAAGGAGACCAACAAGGACGAGCTTATCGCCATGATGGTTGGACGTACCCTTACCAACTACTATGTCAGGGACTATCAGGAACCCGGAGAAGAAGTTCTTGCCGTCAAGCATCTGACGGACGGAGACCGGGTAAAGGACGTTTCCTTTGAGGTCCGGAAGGGCGAGATCGTAGGCTTCGCCGGACTGGTAGGCGCAGGACGGAGCGAGACCATGCAGGCCCTCTTCGGACTGGGCAGGGAAACAAAGGGAGAGGTCTTTATCAACGGAAACAAGGTAGAGATCAAATCCCCCAATGATGCGATCAAACATGGAATTGCCCTTGTACCGGAGAGCCGTAAGGAACAGGGACTCTACCTGGTACAGGATGTCAGATATAATACGACCATTGAGGTCCTGAAGGAATTCATCGGCAAATTGATGGTAAATGAAAAGAAGGAGGCCGCCATCACCCAGAAGTACATCGATCTGATGGCTACGAAGACTCCTTCCCAGCATCAGGTGATCGGAAATCTTTCCGGCGGAAACCAGCAGAAGGTGCTGATCGGAAGATGGCTTTCCACCAATCCCCAGATCCTGATCCTGGATGAGCCTACAAGAGGTATCGACGTAGGTGCAAAATCCGAGATCTATTCCATTATGAATGATCTCCTGAAAACAGGCGTTTCCATTATCATGATCTCTTCGGAGCTTCCGGAGATCATCAACATGAGCGACAGGGTATACGTTATGGCGGACGGCAGAGTGACCGGCTGCATCGAGCATGAGGACGTATCCCAGGAGACGATCATGAAGCTGGCAGCGATCTGATCCGGCAATTTTTCAGAGTTCTTTTAGGAGGGAAAAAATGAGCGATACAAAGAAAACCGGAAGTGTCATGACTTCCAACAACAAGGGAATGGTCTTCCTGCGGGAAAATGCAGGTATTCTCGTTGCCCTGGTGATCTTATGCGTATTCCTGTCCGTATTCCCGGGAACGAGCGAGTCCTTCCCCACGGTCAGAAACGTATTTAACGTACTGAGACAGATCTCATCCAACCTGCTGCTGGCCTGCGGTATGACCATGGTCATCATCCTGGGCGGTATCGACCTTTCCGTAGGTTCCGTCATTGCCCTTTCCGGTGTCCTGGCGGCAGGCTGCGTATCCCGTTACGGAATGGCGATCCCGGCAGCCATGCTGGTAGGCGTTCTCATCGGCATTGTGTTCGGTGCCTTTAACGGTGCGGTAGTGGCAAAGACCACCATCCCGCCCTTCATCGTGACCCTGGCTACCATGAACATCGCAAGAGGCCTTGCAGGCGTTTACACCGGCGGTTCACCGGTACGTGTGGTATCCAAGGAATGGCAGTTCCTGGGTGCAGGCTACATCGCCAACATCCCGGTTCCCGTCATCATCATGGTGGTGGTATTCATCATATCGATCCTGATCGTAAACCGGACCAAGATGGGACGTTACATATACGCCGTGGGCGGTAACGTCCAGGCGGCAAAATTCTCCGGTATCAAGGTAGAGAAGGTAAAGTTCTTCGTATACACCTATACGGGACTCCTGGCAGGTCTTGCAGGTATCATCCTTGCATCCCGTATGTATTCCGGACAGCCCACAGCAGGTGAGGGCGCAGAGATGGATGCCATCGCAGCCGTTGTAGTAGGCGGTACCTCCATGGCGGGTGGTTCCGGTAAGCTGGGCGGTACCCTCATCGGTGCCCTGATCATCGGTATCCTGAACAATGGTCTGAACCTGATGAACGTCAACTCCTTCTGGCAGACCGTTGTCAAGGGCGTGGTGATCCTTCTGGCCGTATTCCTTGACTACATCAGAAACATCAAGAAGAATGACTGATCGATTGTAAAAAAAATCGAAAAGAGGTAAAATAAAGGGACAGATGTCCGGCAGGAAAGCTGCGGCACCTGTCCCTTTTACTGACCCTATGGAAGAAAATTCAGCAAAGAAAAAAAAGATCATAAAACTTATCCTGGCTGCCCTTCTGCTGACAGCCTTATTTCTTTACGGCCTGTTTTTCCTGCGGGGCCTTCAGGAGAAAAAAGCCCCCAGGATCTTCGGCTCCACCTACATGACCATGAACAATCCCTACTTTACGGCTCTCAACGAGAGCATCCGGGAGGTGGTGGAGGCAAACGGAGACATCCTCATCACCCGGGATCCGGCCCAGGACCAGGACCGGCAGAATCAGCAGATCCAGGAGATGATCGACGAGGGCATGACGGTGCTTTTTGCCAATGCCGCCGACTGGACCAAGATCGGCCCTGCCCTGGAGGCCTGCAGAGAGGCCGGAGTGGCGGTATTCGTGGTGGATACGGACGTCCGGGAACGGGAAGGCATCGTTTCCATCATCCAGTCCGACAACTATCTGGCAGGGGTGCTGGTGGCCCGGGATCTGATGAAGAAGATGCCCCGGGGAGGGGATATCGTTCTGATGAATCATGACAGCGTTTACTCCACCGTAGAGCGCCGCCAGGGCTTCCTGGATACCATCGGAGACCGGAAGGAGTACCGGATCGTGGCGGAGACCCACAACACCTCGGAGATCGAGGTGGCCACGGCGGAGATGAACCGGATCATCCAGTCGGGGATCCACTTTGATGCGGTCTTCGGAAACAACGATCCCACGGCCCTGGGAGCCCTGGCGGGGATTCAGATGAACAACGTGACGGAGCCCATCCTGATCTACGGAGTGGACGGTTCCCCGGACTGCAAGACCATGATCCAGAGGGGTCTTGTGGAGGGCTCTGCAGCTCAGTATCCCATACAGGTCGGCAGAGAGGCAGCGGAGACCGCCTATCGGTATCTGGAGGGACAGAAAGTCCAGGATACGGTGCTGATTCCCGTTACCATGATCACGGAAAACAATCTTTCGGACTTTGACATCAGCGGATGGCAGTAAGGAAGGGAAGAAGAGAGAAGAAGGATGACAAAGGCAGTGGGAGAAAAACTGAATAACCGGATGCTGTTCCTGCTGTATATCGTGTGCTGCGTCACAGCCATGTCCGCAGCCGGTTTTATCTGGCTGACCACGGGATATATCCTGGACTATCATGGAGCCAGGGAATTTCTGAGCGTGACGGAAAGTATCCCAAGAGGGACCCTTTCCTGCGTGCTGCAGGTGACGGCAGGCATGCTGCTGCTGGGGCTTACCTATCAGATCCGGGTCAACCAGACCCGGGAACAGGACTGGGTGATTCTGGCCACCCTCGGGATGGATTTTCTGATCGGCCTTTGGGTGATCATGCTGCTGGACTTCAATTACAATGGAGTTCTGCTCTGGGTATTTGCCAACATCCTGAGCTATGTGCGGAAGAACCGTTACTGGCCTGCCATCATTGCCCTGGGGATCATCAGCTACGTGGGAACCGGCTATGAGATGGTGTCGGTACGGATGCGGCTCTTCAACATCGACGACTATATCCAGGTCTACAGCTCTTCCGTCCAGACCTATCTCTTTGCGGCCTGGAATTTCCTGGAGATCCTTTCCATCGTCTGCTTTGTGGGCTGCTGCCTGGGGATCATTGCCAACCGGGAGGAAAAGCTGGAGCAGACCAACGAGCTTTACCGGCAGCTGGCAGAGGCCAACGAGAACCTGAAGCTGGCCAACGAGGAGCTCTCGGAGATCATGGAGGAAAAGGCCAAGATGGCGGAGGTCCGGGAGCGGAACCGGATCGCCCGGGAGATCCATGATACTATGGGCCACACCCTTACGGGCATCGCCGCAGGCATCGACGCCTGCATCGCCCTTTCCGACAGCTCTCCGGAGCTTGTGAAGCAGCAGCTGAAGATTCTTTCCGACGTGAGCCGTAAGGGCCTCTCAGACGTCCGGCATTCGGTGAATGAGCTGAGACCCGACTCTCTGGAACACCTCAATCTGGAGGCGGCCATCCGGCAGATGGTGGACAACATGAAGCAGGTCAGCGGCACGAAGATCAGCTTTATCTGTCAGGTGCCGGTGCTGAAATTCGATGAGGATGAGGAAAATGTCATCTACCGGATCATTCAGGAGAGCATCACCAATTCCATCCGTCATGGCCATGCTTCGGAGATCCGGATCCTGATCGAGCGGGGGCAGTGGGACAGCGTCCTGCACTTAAGCATTTCCGATAACGGAAAGGGCTGCGAACACATGAAGGAGGGCTTCGGCATCCGGCATATCCGGGAACGGGTACGGATGCTGAACGGCGAAGTGACATTTACCAATGACAACGGTTTCCGGGTGGACGCGGAAATACCGATCAGATGGGGAGAAGAATATGATTAAGGTATTGATCGCAGACGATCAGGAACTGATCCGGCAGAGCCTCAGGATCGTTCTGGACAGCAGAAGTGAATTTACGGTGACGGACGCGGTGTCAAACGGGGTGGAAGTGATCCAGAGCATCCGCCGGGACAAACCGGACGTGATCCTCATGGATATCCGGATGCCCAAGATGGACGGGGTCCAGTGCACCAAGATCGTAAAGGAGGGCTACCCGGACATCCGGATCATCATCCTTACCACCTTTGACGATGACGAGTATGTCTACAATGCTCTGCGCTTCGGCGCCAGCGGTTATCTGCTGAAGGGCGTCAGCATGGATGGACTGGCGGAGGCCATCATGACGGTCTACCAGGGCCAGGCCATGATCAACCCGGACATTGCTACGAAGGTGCTGCGCTTCTTCTCCCAGATGGCTTCGGACCAGTCTCCGATCCACATCGAGGACCGGCAGGTGGAGGAGCTTACCCGCAATGAGTGGAAGATCATAGATGAGGTGGCAAAGGGCCACAGCAACAAGGAGATATCGGAGATCCTGAGCCTCTCGGAGGGAACGGTCAGGAACTATATCTCCACGATCCTGGACAAACTGGGGCTTCGGGACCGGACCCAGCTGGCGATCTGGGCCATCCAGTCCCACCAGAAATTTTAAGGAACGGAATGAAGGGATCAGATCCGGGAATCGGATCAAGGAGCGGAAGGATTGAAAGAAAGGGAACAGAAAACAGGATGGGGGATGGCCTTGTGCCTTCTGATCGGCTGCGGCGCACTGCTGTGGATCCTGCTGTTTGCAGGAAGGAAGCAGGAGACGGTGCTGGAATTTGCCATGTTCAACGGAAGCAACTGGGATGTGGCCATTCAGGACAGCTACCCCGTCATCGATGACGCCATCCGGAAGTTCGAGGAGGAGCACCCGGGCGTCCGGGTCCGCTATGTCAGCGGCATCCCCAAAGGCGACTATCCGGAATGGCTGAGCGAGCGGATGCTCATGGGGAAGACTCCGGACGTGATGATGGTCCTTGATTCGGAGTTCAGCCGCCTGGTGGAGCTGGGGATGCTGGAGGACCTGGACCCCTGGATGGAGATGGATCAGGACTTCGATCCGGAGGCCTACTATGAGACCGCCCTCATGTCCGGACATATCATGGGGGGACAGTATGCCCTCCCCATGGAGACGGTTCCCTATCTTATGTTTGTAAACAAGACCCTCCTGAACCAGGAAAATATCCCGATCCCGGAGGAGGACTATACCTTTGCAGACCTTTATGATATCTGCAGGAAGGTGACGAAGGACACGGACGGAGACGGGATCCCGGATCAGTTCGGGATCTACAAATATTCGTGGCTGGACGCTGCCTGGGCCAACGGTGCCGTCATGTTCTCCGACGACGGAAGGACCTGCAACTTCACCAGCACCCAGCTTTTGTATGCCATCCGCTTTGTAAAATCCCTGGACGCCCTGAACCAGAACCAGCGGGTGACCCAGGAGACCTTTGACAGCGGAAAGGTGGCCTTCATGCCCCTGAGCTTTGCGGAGTACAGGACCTACAAGTCCTATCCCTACAAGATCAAGAAATACACCAGCTTCCAGTGGGACTGCATCTCCATGCCCAAGGGTCCCTACGGAGATAACGTGTCCCTGGTGGACAGCCTGAACGTGGGCATCAGCTCCCGGAGCCGCCATAAGGAGCTGGCCTGGGAATTCCTGAAGCTCCTTACCAGCGATGAGGAGATCCAGATGAAGATCTTCGAGTATACCCCTGCAGCCTCCGTGCTCCGGTCCGTGACGGAATCCCAGGAGGCAGAGGCCATTATCCGGGAGACCCTGGACGGCACGGAGAAGATGATCGACGGAGCCTTTATCAGCAAGGTCATCGACAACGGCAGGATCAAGCCCAAATTTGCCTCCTATCAGGAGGCGGTCCAGCTGGCGGACGGCGAGATCCTGAAGCTCTTTGACGAGGATACGGACCTGGACAACGCCATGCGGCTGATCCAGCGAAAGGTCCAGAACTTCATAGACAAATGATATGATATTTATCACTTCATTTTTACAGGGCTGCGCCCTATAATGGGGGATGAAAAGGCAGAACGGGCGCCCGGGAAGGCGCGCCCTGCCGCGATGCGGCAGAAAGGAGAGGTATGAAACGTTCAGAGATCAACAGGATCATTAAGGAGATGGAGGCCCTGATCAGGGAAAACGGCTTCCACCTGCCGCCCTTCTGCAACTGGACGCCGGAGGAATGGCAGGACAAGGGACATGAGTATGACGAGATCCGGGACAATATGCTGGGCTGGGATATTACGGATTTCGGCCTGGGGAAGTTCGATGAGGTGGGCTTCGGCCTTGTGACCCTCCGGAACGGAAACCAGCACGACCCGAAATATAAAAAGGTCTATGCGGAAAAACTCCTGTTCCTGCGGGACGACATGATGGCTCCCATGCATTTCCACTGGTATAAATCTGAGGACATCATCAACCGGGGCGGCGGCACCCTGCAGATCAAGGTATATAATGACGACGGCGAGGGAGGACTGGCAGATACGGATGTGCTGGTGAATTCCGACGGCCGCTCCTACTATGTAAAGGCAGGCTCCATGGTGACCCTTACACCGGGAGAGAGCATCACCATCTGGCCCCATCAGTACCATGAGTTCCATGTGGTGCCGGGCAGCGGCAGCGTGCTGATCGGAGAGGTATCCCAGTGTAACGACGACAATACGGACAACCGTTTCTATGAGCCGGTGGGCAGATTCCCCAAGATCGAAGAGGATGAGGCCCCCTACCGTCTTCTGTGCAACGAGTATCCTCCGGCAAAGGACTGATGGAGGTGGAGAGATGATCAGAGATTATCTGAAGGGGATCCAGCATATCGGTATCCCCACAAGACATTTTGAGGAGACAAAGGCTTTTTATGAGAAGCTAGGCTTTGAGGCGGTCCATGAGCCGGACCCGGAGAAGGTGGGTCAGCGGATCATGTTCCTGCAGCTTCAGGACCTGGTGCTGGAGTTCTATGAGGATGAGGAGACCCGCAGGGACGGGGCCATCAACCACATCGCCATGGACTGCAGCGACATCGAGGCAGCCTATGAGGAAGCCGGGAAGCTGGGACTCCGGATCGTGAGCAAGGGCATCGAAGCCCTGCCCTGCTGGAAGAACGGCATCCGTTTCTTCATCTTTGAGGGCCCCAACGGGGAGCGTCTGGAGATCGACCAGAAGCTGTAAGAACGATTGCAATGAGCCCCCGCTGCCAGGAAGAGAAATCCTGGCGGCGGGGCTTTTCTGTACTTTTTTCGGAACTTGCCGGGGCGGGAAAAGGGGACCTGTTCCCAGGGTCCTGGAATTGTGTTAAAATGGGCGTTGAAGTGTAACAGGAAGGGATGGAACGGAAGAATGAACCAGCAGACAGGAACAGACCGGGACCGGATCAGGGAGCTGACGGAGCTTCTGGACCGGGCCGCCAGGGCCTATTATCAGGAAGGCCGGGAGATCATGCCCAATATCGAATATGACAGGCTTTACGACGAGCTTCTGGAGCTGGAGAAGCGTACAGGCATTGTCATGGGGAACTCTCCCACCCACAGGGTGGGCTATGAGGTTCTTTCGGAGCTTCCGAAGGAACGCCATGAAAGTCCCATGCTGTCCCTGGATAAGACCAAGTCCGTAGAGGACCTTAAGACCTGGCTGTCCGGACGGGAAGGGGTCCTGAGCTGGAAGCTGGACGGCCTTACGGTGGTGCTGACCTATGAGGGCGGCAGGCTTCAGAAGGCAGTGACCCGGGGCAACGGGGAGATCGGTGAGGTCATCACCCAGAACGCCATGAACTTTGAGAACGTGCCCCTATCCATCCCCTTTCAGGGAAGGCTCATCCTCCGGGGAGAGGCCCTGATCCGTTACAGTGACTTTGAAAAGATCAACGCAGAGATCCCGGATGCGGATGCCCGCTATAAGAATCCCAGGAACCTCTGCTCCGGTTCCGTGCGGCAGCTGGATCCGGCAGTGACCCGGCAGCGCCATGTGAACCTCATTGCCTTTGCCCTGGTACAGGTGGAGGAAGGGGGCGTGCCCCTGGATTTTCAGAACAGCTTTTCCGGGCAGTTCCGCTGGCTTTCGGAGCAGGGCTTTGACGTGGTGGAGTACCGGATGGTGACGGCGGATACCCTGGAGGAAGGGGTGGAATACTTTAAGGAGACCATTCAGAAGACGGACTTCCCCTCCGACGGACTGGTGCTGGCCTATGAGGACATCGCCTACGGCCTGTCCCTGGGCAGGACCGCAAAGTTCCCCAGGAACGCCATTGCATTTAAGTGGGCGGATGAGACGGCGGAAACAAGGCTTCTTTCCGTGGAGTGGTCCGCATCCAGAACGGGACTCATCAACCCGGTAGCTGTTTTTGAACCGGTGGAGCTGGAGGGCACCACCGTGAGCCGGGCCAGCGTCCATAACCTGAGCATCGTGGAGGAACTGAAGCTTGGGATCGGGGACCGGCTTTCCGTCTATAAGGCAAACATGATCATTCCCCAGATCGCAGAAAACCTGACAAAGAGCGGCAGCCTTGAGATCCCCGCCCACTGTCCGGTCTGCGGGGCGGATACGGAGATCCGGAAGGATAACGACGCCGCCTATCTCTACTGCAGGAACCCGGAGTGCCCCGCAAAAAAGATCAAGGCCTTCGTCCTGATGGTGAGCCGGGATGCCCTCAATATCGACGGGCTTTCGGAGATGACTCTGGAAAAATTCATTGCAGAGGGCTTTATCCATACCTACGGGGATCTGTTCCGCCTTTCTGCCCACAGGGAGCGGATCATCGCCATGGAGGGCTTTGGAGAAAAGTCCTATCAGAACCTGATCGAGGCCTGCAGCAGGGCCTCGGAGACGGAGCTCTACCGGGTGATCTACGGCCTGGGAATCCCGGGCATCGGCCTTGCCAATGCAAAGCTTCTGTGCAGACATTTCCACAATGACCTTTCCGCCATGCGAAGGGCAGGGACAGAGGAGCTCTGCCAGGTGGAGGGCATCGGAGAGGTGCTGGCATCGGCCTGGGTCAGATACTTTTCCGAGGAGCGGAACGCCCGGGCCCTGGACGACCTTCTGTCAGAACTTCATCTGCAGCAGGAAGGAAGCGGTACAGAGGGAGAAGGCCTTGTGGAGTTTACGATAGAGGAGGAGCATTTCTCCCTTCCGGCAGACCTGCTTTCCGGCAGGACCTTCGTCATTACCGGGGATCTGGAGCATTTTCCGAACCGGAGGGCCCTGCAGGATCTGATCGAGAGCCTCTCTGGAAAGGCAGCAGGCTCCGTGTCCCAGAAGACCTCCTATCTCATCAATAACGACAGTATGAGTGGGTCGTCAAAGAATAAAAAAGCAAAATCACTCGGAATTCCGATCATAACAGAAGAAGGGTTTATCAATATGTTGCGTCAGGAGCAGTAAGGATCGGAGGGGGGAAGTGTCCATGGATACACAGCGGACAGAAACAGCATACAATCCCATAACGGAGGGGAGCATCGGCCGGGAGATGATCCGGTTCATGATCCCCATTATCCTGAGCTCTCTTTTCCAACAGCTTTACAACACGGTGGACGCCATCGTGGTGGGGCAGTTCATCGGAAAGGAGGCCCTGGGAGCGGTGGACTCCACGGGAGCCATCACCAGGCTCCTGATCTTTTTCCTGGTGGGCCTGGCCTCCGGCGCCACTATCCTCATCTCCCAGCTTCTGGGGGGAAAGGAGGAGGGAGCGGCCCGCAGGGCGGTGCAGACCGCCACGGCCTTTGCCTTCCTGGGGGGCCTTTTTGTAAGCGTGCTGGGGATCCTTCTGTCCCCCTTGCTCCTGGAGGCCACCAACGTGCCTCCGGAGAACTATGACTACGCCTTAAGCTATATGCGGATCTACTTCGGAGGTGCGGTCTTTACCGTGATCTACAACATGGGAGCAGGGATCCTGAAGAGTGCCGGAGATTCCAGGCGGCCCTTCTACTTCCTGCTGATCAGCTCCTTTATCAATATCGTCCTGGATCTGGTATTTGTTCCGGTCCTGGGTCTTGGAGTGGCAGGAGCGGCAGCTGCAACGGTGATCAGCCAGCTGGTCAGCGCCATTCTGGTGATGCGGACCCTCCTCCAGACCACGGAGCCCTACAGGCTGGAGCTTGCAGGCCTTCATATCGACAGAGATTTTCTGGGAGAGATCCTGCGGCTGGGCTTCCCTAGGGGGATCCAGTCCTCCCTGTTTTCCTTTTCCAACGTCCTGATCACCGCGGGAGTCAATTCCTTCGGCTCCAATGCGGCGGCAGGCTTTGCAGTGGCGGGAAAGCTGGACATGATCGTCTGGTTTTTCATTGAGGCCCTGAGTGTGTCCGCCACCACCTTTGTGGGGCAGAACTACGGTGCCGGGGACCGGAAACGGGTGTTCCGCAGCGTCCATGTATGCATGGGCTATGCCTTTCTGATGCTGGTGCCCATAAGCCTTTTGCTGTGGTTTTTCGGAGGGACCCTGGGAAGGCTCTTTACCTCCGACGGGGAGGTGCTGGAGCTGGCGGCCTTTGTACTGCGGCTTTATGCGCCCTTCTACTGGGTGACCATTTTTACGGAGGTGTATGCCGGATCCATCCAGGGAACCGGCGAGACCTTCAAGCCCATGCTGGTGACTTTCTTCGCAATCTGTGTCCTGAGGGCAGTCTGGATGCTCTTCATCTTCCCCCTTCACAGGACCTTCGGCATGGTGGTGGTAAGCTACCCCGTGACCTGGGCAGCAGCAGCCTTCCTTTTCTGTATCTACTATAAATTCGGTGCCTGGAGAAAAAAGATCGGGATCAAACCATCCCGGCAGGAGTAAAGGATATGCGGATTCAAACAATAACGGAACGGACAGATGGGCAGGAGGCCGCAGCGGAAAGCAGCCGGATCCTGGCCTCCATGATGGACCTGGGAGAGACCATGCTTGCGGCAGGAGGAGAAGCAGGCCGGGTGGAGGACACCATCTCCAGGATGGGAGAGGCCTACGGCTTCCGGAAGGTGGATGTCTTCACCATCACCAGCTGTATCTTCACCACGGCGGAGGATGAAAAGGGAGTGATCCGCACCCAGACCCGGCGAGTGAAGCACATCAATACAGACATGGAAAAGGTCCGGATGTGCAACGAGCTTTCCAGACGGATCTGCCAGGAACCGCCGAAACCGGAGGAACTGGAGCGGATGATCGAGGGCCTTTCGGAAACCAGGACCTACAGCTCCCGGGTGACCTATCTGAGCTATGCCCTGATCGCCGGTACCATGAGCGTTTTTTTCGGGGGAGATCTGTACGATTTTGTGGCGGCCGCCCTGGTGGGCCCCTTTATCCGTTACGTCTTCAATACCGGAAAGGCGGCGGGGATCCAGAACCTGGCGGTCTATTTTCTGGACGCCTTCTTTACGGGACTTCTGATCTATCTGCTGGTGCGCTTCCGCATCGGCCACAGCTACGACCGGATCGCCATGGGAAACATTATGCTGCTGATCCCGGGCACGGGCCTTACCACGGCTGTCCGGGATATGATCAACGAAGACCTGATCACGGGGCTTCTGGGCCTTTCCGGAGCGCTGCTCCAGGCAGCGGCCATCGCCCTGGGCTTCGTGGCGGCCTTTACCGTGTTTGAGCATTAAGGAGGGGAAGATGGAAGAAGTACTGCAGCTTGTGGTGGTCTTTGTGGCCAGCCTGGGATTTTCCGTTTTCTTCAATGTCCACGGATACAGGGTGCTGATCAACTCCCTTGGGGCCTCCCTGGTGTGGGCGGTGTATCTGCTGGTCCATGGGATCACAGAGGATATCTTTATCTCTTTTCTCACTGCCACCACCGTGATCGCCCTGATCTGCGAGGGCCTGGCCAGGATCACAAGGACTCCTACGGTGCTCATGATCGTGCCCATGATCGTTCCGCCCCTGATCCCCGGAAGCGACCTCTATAACACCTTTTTCAATCTGATCAAGAATGATATGGAGCAGTTTTCCTTTTACGGGATCCGGCTGATCCTGGAGATCGCCGCCATCAATTTCGGGATCCTTCTGGCAGGGACCCTGGTAAAGCTTTTCAAATATCTGATATTGAATCATATCGCAGCCATAAGATCCCGGTACGCCGGAGACAGACAGCAGGAAGGAGAGAACAGACAACATGAGAGGCGTTGAGACAAGGATCCAGGAGATCAGACACAAGATATTCAGAGAGGTGGCCCGCATGGCGTATCACACGGAGTGGCCCGTGGATAAGCGTATCGAGGAGCTTCCCTACAAGATCATACCCGGAGAGGTGGGGAATTTCAGGAACGATGTATTCCTGGAGCGGGCCATCGTAGGCGAACGCCTTCGGCTCGCCATGGGACTTCCCTGCAGGAGCGCTGCGGAGCACGCGCCCCTTTCCGATAACATCGAAGCGGCGGACCGGCCGGAGACCTACTATACGCCGCCCCTGATCAATGTGATCAAGTTTGCCTGCAATGCCTGCCATGAAAAACGGGTCTTCATAACGGACGCCTGCGAGGGCTGCCTGGCTCACCCCTGTGTGGAGGTATGCCCCAAGGATGCGGTGCGGCTGGACCGGACCTATGGCAGATCCTATATCGAAGAGGAAAAATGCATCAAGTGCGGAAAGTGCGCCTCCGTATGCGCCTATCATGCCATCGTGGTGCAGGAGCGGCCCTGTGCAGCAGCCTGCGGTATGGATGCCATCGGCTCCGATGCAAACGGAAAGGCGGACATCGATTACGAAAAATGTGTTTCCTGCGGCATGTGTCTCGTGAACTGCCCCTTCGGCGCCATTGCGGACAAGTCCCAGATCTTCCAGGTGATTCGGGCCATCCAGTCGGGCGAACGGGTCTATGCGGCGGTGGCCCCCGCCTTTGTGGGACAGTTCGGACCGAAGGTGACCCCGGGAAGGCTCAGGGCAGCCATGAAGCAGCTGGGCTTTGCGGACGTCTTTGAGGTGGCGGTGGGGGCGGACCTCTGCGCCACCCAGGAGGCCATCGACTTTGTGGAGGAGGTGCCGGAGAAGCTTCCCTTCATGGGAACCTCCTGCTGTCCGGCCTGGTCCGTCATGGCGAAAAAGCTGTTCCCGGAATATGCCAACTGCATCTCCATGGCCCTCACCCCCATGACCCTTACCGCAAGGCTTATCAAGTCGGAGCACAAAAATGCCCGGGTGGTGTTCATCGGACCCTGTGCCGCCAAGAAGCTGGAGGCCATGCGGACGGATATCCGCAGCGATGTGGATTTCGTCCTGACCTTTGAGGAGATGGCGGGGATCTTTGATGCGAAGCATGTGGACATCGAGCATATCGAAGAGGACCCGGAGGGCGTCAACGACGCTTCCGAGGACGGCCGTAACTTTGCGGTGGCGGGAGGCGTTGCCCGGTCTGTGGTGGATGTGATCCACGAAAAATACCCGGATAAGGAGATCCGGGTAGTCAATGCAGAGGGGCTCCGGGAGTGCCGGAGGATGATGACTCTGGCAAAGGCCGGAAAGTATAACGGATATCTGCTGGAGGGGATGGCCTGCCCTGGCGGCTGCGTTGCCGGCGCCGGCACCATGCAGCCCATCAAGAAATCCCAGGCAGCAGTGGGGCTCTACGCAGCTCAGGCAAAGCACAAGACCTCCAACGAGACGGAGCATGTCAAGGAGCTGCAGAAGCTGGTGGATTAAAGGAATCAGGCCTCCAGAAGCTCGGAAAACTTCTGTACCTTTCTGGCATAGCAGCTTTCATCCAGGTCCCCGAAGCCGTAGGAGACCCAGACAAAGGGGATCCGGGCCTCATAGCAGGCCAGAGCGTCTCCCATGGTGTCTCCCACATAGATGGGGGATCGCAGATCATACTGTTTCATAAGAGCAAGGAGCGTATGCCCTTTGCTCTTTTTTGTGTCTCCGTAGCAGAGCCAGCCGGAAAAACAGGAGCCAAGGCCGCTGTTTCGGAGAAAGGCTTCGATATAGCCCTTCTGGCAATTGGAGACGATATAAAGGGGGTGCTTCCGGGAAAGGGCCGGCAGGGTCTCCGCAACGCCGGGGTAAAGGATCCCGCCCTCCTCCTTAAGGGCGTCCTCCTCTGCCTGGTAACAGATCTCCATGACCTGCTGATACTTTTCCGGGGAAAGTCCCGGAAACAGGGAGGTGAAGATCTCCTCCATGGGCTTTCCGAAGAGCTCCCGGAGCCGGGAGGGACGGATCATGGTCCGCAGGTCCGTCTTTTCCAGAATGGCCCGGTTCCAGGCCTCAGCCACAAGCTCCGTACTGTCCCAGAGGGTGCCGTCGATATCAAAAATAATGCTGTCCATGATGATCCTCCTCAATATGGTTATAGATAGAACGTCTTTCAGATCAGTCCGGTTTATGAGTAAAGTTATAATGCCCGGAGGGAAAAATGTCAAATCGGGGACAAAAGCTCCTCTATGAAATAAATCGCAGGCAGGGGACCGTGCATTATTTTTCCTATGAACGCAAAAAACTATCAGGAATGACAAAAAATAGATTTTCATTGCGGATTTTATTGTAATATCGTACAATATAGCCAGTAACATGTACTTTTCTGGGTACAAGGGAAAATATAATGTTCATTAGACGGAGGGAAAAGGATTATGAGCAGACTTGAGATACTTACACCGAGTAAGGCTCAACTTGTGGTTGAAGATTTATATAAGAATCTTGAACGCAGAATCGTGGCGAGCCCGCCGGGACTTTGCCCCGTGGACATCACCCGTGCCTTTATCGAGATGTGTCATTCACAGACCTGCGGTAAGTGTGTACCTTGCCGTGTGGGACTCCTGCAGCTGAAGCATCTTCTTACGGATGTTCTCAACGGCAATGCCACCATGGAGACACTGGATCTCATTGAGGATACGGCAAAGTCTATTATGGAGACGGCAGACTGCGCCATCGGATACGAGGCAGCCCATATGGTGTACCGCAGCATCAAAAACTGCCGCCAGGATTATGAAGAGCATGTGGAGAACGGAAGATGTACCTGCATGACCACTCAGCCGGTGCCCTGTGTGGCTATGTGCCCGGCCCATGTGGACGTGCCCGGTTACATCGCCCTGGTAAGGGAAGGCAGATATGCAGACGCCATTCGCCTGATCCGGAAGGACAACCCCTTCCCCACCACCTGCGGATTTATCTGTGAGCATCCCTGTGAGGCACGCTGCCGCCGGAACATGGTGGACGATGCCATCAACATCAGAGGACTGAAGCGGGTAGCTGCCGACATGGCAGGAAAGGTTCCCGCACCGGCCTGCGGCCCCTCTACCGGCAAGAAGATCGCCGTAGTAGGAGGAGGCCCCTCCGGACTTTCTGCAGCTTACTACCTGCAGCTTATGGGACATCAGGTAACGGTATACGAGATGCTTCCGAAGCTTGGCGGTATGCTGCGCTATGGTATCCCCAACTACAGACTTCCCAAGGACCGTCTGGACGAGGATATCGAGGCAGTTCTGGAGACGGGCATCGAAGTAAAGTACGGTGTTAAGATCGGACTGGACATCAAGCTTGACGAGCTCCGTCAGCAGTATGACGCAGTGCTGATCACCGTAGGTGCTTCCACCGACAAGAAGCTTGGTCTGGAGGGAGAGGACGCTGAGGGTGTGATCCCCGCCGTTTACTTCCTGAGAAACGTAGGCATGGGCGATCAGGCTGATCTGTCCGGACAGAACGTAGCCATCATCGGTGGCGGAAACGTGGCAATGGATGCCGTTCGTACCGCAGTGCGTCTTGGAGCAAAGAAGGTCAGCTGCGTATACAGAAGAAGAACAGCCGATATGACGGCTCTGCCTGCAGAGGTAGAGGGCGCCATGGCAGAGGGCGTTGAGATGCTGACCCTGAAGGCACCGGCCCGCATCGAAGTGGAGAACGGCAAGCTGAAGGGCATCTGGGTAACGCCTCAGATGATCTCCGCCATCAAGGACGGCCGAGCATCCGTGATCGCAACGGGAGACCCGGATGAGTTTATCCCCTGCGATACCCTGATCGTGGCCATCGGCCAGAATATCGAAACAAAGCATTATGAGGAATCCGGTATCCCCGTATCAAGGGGCAAGATCGTAACGCTTCCCAACGGAGGCTTCAAGGAGATCCCCGGCGTATTTGCAGGCGGAGACTGTGCATCCGGCCCGGCTACCGTTATCAAGGCCGTGGCTGCAGCAAAGGTTATGGCTGCCAACATCGACGAGTATCTTGGCTATCGCCATGAGATTACCTGTGACGTGGAGATCCCGGATCCCAATATCGACGACCATCCCGCATGCGGCCGCATTGAGCTCAAGGAGCGCGAGGCCTGCGAGCGTATGCATGATTTTGAAGGCATTGAGAACTGCATGAACAGGAAAGAGGCATGTCAGGAGGCAGGTCGCTGCCTGAGATGTGACCACTTCGGTTTCGGAATATTCAAAGGAGGTCGTGAGAAGTTATGGTAAGTTTAACGATTGACAATATCCCCGTATCCGTTGCGGAAGGGACAACCATTATGGAAGCGGCAGCGAGCGTCGGTATTCCGATCCCTCATCTCTGCTTCCTGAAGAAGATCAATGAGATCGCGGCCTGCCGTGTCTGTGTTGTGGAGGTAGAAGGCAAGGAAAGACTGATCACCTCCTGTAACAATGTTGTGGAAAACGGCATGGTCGTTTATACCAACAGCCCCAAGGTAAGACTGGACAGAAGACGTACCGTTCAGCTTATCCTGTCACAGCATGACTGCAAGTGTGCAACCTGCGTAAGAAGCGGAAACTGCTCACTGCAGACCCTTGCAAACGATCTGAACATCCAGGACACCCTGTTCGGCGAGAGACTGGAGCAGCAGCCCTGGGATCAGAATTTCCCGCTGATCCGTAATTCCCAGAAATGTATCAAATGTATGCGCTGCATCCAGATCTGCGACAAGGTACAGAGCCTGAATATCTGGGATTTTGAAGGCACCGGTGCCCGTTCTACGGTAAATGTATCCGGAAGCCGGAAGATCGCAGACGCAGACTGCTCACTCTGCGGCCAGTGTATCACCCACTGCCCCGTAGGCGCACTTCGGGAGAGAGACGATACCGAGAAGCTCTGGGCAGCCATTGCAGATCCTTCCAAGACCGTTGTCGTACAGGTGGCTCCGGCAGTCCGGGCAGCCTGGGGAGAGCCTCTGGGACTTTCATCTGAGGAAGCTACCGTAGGAAAGATCTTTGACGCCCTGAAGAAGATGGGTGTTGACTATGTATTCGATACCACGTTCTCTGCAGACCTTACCATCATGGAGGAGGCAAACGAGTTCCTGGCCCGCTTCACAAGCGGCGAGCTGAAGGACAGACCCATGTTCACCTCCTGCTGTCCGGGATGGATCCGCTTCATCAAGAGCCAGTTCCCGGAGCTGGTACCGCAGCTGTCAACGGCAAAATCCCCGATGCAGATGTTCGGTGCTACCATGAAGACCTACTTTGCACAGCAGATCGGCAAGAAGCCGGAGGATATCTTCTCCGTAGCCGTTATGCCCTGTGTGGCAAAGAAGGGCGAGGAGAACATGGAGCTCTTCTATGAGGAGTACGCAGGACATGATACGGACTGTGTTATCACCACCAGAGAGCTGGATCGTATGATCCGTTCTTCCCACATCATTCCTCAGACCCTGAAGGATGTGGAGCCCGACAGACTGTTCCATGACGGTTCCGGTGCCGGTGTGATCTTCGGTGCTACGGGCGGTGTTATGGAGGCTGCTCTGAGAACGGCATACTTCGCACTGATGGGCGAGAACTGCCCGCCGGATGCCTTCAAGGTAGTCCGTGCAACCTCTCAGGAGACCGATCTGACAGAGGCAGAGTTTGAGTTAAAGGGCGTGAAGCTGCACATTGCAGTTGTAAACGGCCTTGGCAATACCAGAAAGCTCCTGGAAGCTATCGAGCGGGGCGAGAAGAAGTATGACTTCGTAGAAGTCATGGCCTGCCCCGGCGGCTGCGTAGGCGGCGGCGGCCAGCCGATCCACGACGGATATGAGATGGCTTTCGAGAGAGGTAAGAACCTCTACTTCCTGGATAGCAACGCAAAGCTCCGTTACTCACACGAGAACCCGGATATCAAGGCTCTCTATGACAACTTCTATGAGAAGCCCAACAGCCATAAGGCTCATCAGCTTCTTCATACGGATCACAACGCATGGGAGATGCCTAAGAGCCCGCGCCGTGACAGAAACGGATATGTGCTTCCGGCATCCTACAAGTAATGGATCCCTGAAGGGAATGAATCTTTAAAAAATGAGGAACCAGGCAGAACTGCCTGGTTCCTTTTTTCAGAGAAAAAGTCCTTCCCCCTCTTTTCTTTTTGGATAGAATCGCTTATAATAAACAGGCGCTTTCCAGGCGCATAGATCAATTAGGGCCATCGCCAAGCGGTAAGGCACAGCACTTTGACTGCTGCATCCGTTGGTTCGAATCCAACTGGCCCTGGACTCAGGAGCCTGCTTTCAGATCACAAGATCCGGGGCAGGCTTTTTTTGCTGCCTCTTCTTCCCTCGGAAGGAGCTTCAGGAACTCCTCCATGGCTCTGGTAAGGTAGCGGCTCCTCTTATAATAGAAATAGATATGGCGGCAGTTGACGCTTCCTCCGGTCCGGAAGAAGAGGATCCTGCTGTCGGAGGGGACATTTTTGATGAGGGTGTCCGTTACGAAGGCGATGCCCATGCCCCGGCAGGCCAGGTGGTAGGCGGTCATCTGCTGATCCAGATTCAGGAGGATCCTGGGATGCCGGATCCCGGCCTCGTTCAGAAGGATATCGGAGCGCTCCCTGGTATCATTGCCATGCCGCAGGAGCAGGAAGGGGGCCTCCGCAAACAGAGACAGGTCCACAGGCCTGACAGTGTCCAGAAGGTGTCTGTCATTGCGGATATCCTCTGAGGATAATACGGAATCATCGAAAGTTTCTGCTTTGTCAGAAATAATGGCCTTCGGAACCGCCAGAAGCAGATGCTCGGTCTTAAACCAGCGCCGCTCATAGATCTCCCCGGGGAAGGGGTAATTGTCGATGACAAGGTCCAGGGAGCCGGAAAAAAGAAGCTGTTCCAGCTGCTTCGTGTTGGATTCCACCAGGTTCATTTCCACTCCTGGGAACTGCTTCATGAAGCGCTGGAGAAGGGGCGGCAGCACATAGGAGGTGAAGAGGTTTGTGCCCCCCACCGCCAGATGGCCGATGCGGAGGCTCTCCAGATCATTCAGGTAGTTATCGAACTCATTTTCCATATCCATAAGCCGCTCCACACAGCGGATGTACCGCTCCCCGCATTCCGTAAGCCGCGGAGGCACGGTGCTCCGGTCAAAGATGGGGGCCCCCAGCTTCCGCTCCACTTTCTTTACCATGGCGCTTAAAGAGGGCTGGGTGATGTAAAGCTTTTCCGCAGCCTTTGAGAAGCTTCCGGTCTTATAGACCTCGTAAATATATTCCTTTCCTTCAAACATGCTTTCCTTCCTTTCCGCCGGCCCAGTGGCCGCGCCAATGGGTGCGGGGCAGAACTATAGACATTTGCCTATATCCATTATACCAATATATGTATTTGAAACTATCCTAGCCTGAATCTATAATGAAATCAACATAAAACGGCAGAAATCTGCAAAAAATCGGAGGAAAATCAAATATGGGAACAGAAATCAAGGCATTCCGGCTGGAGCATGATTCGATTGGAGAGAAGAAGGTTCCGGCAGATGCCTATTATGGTGTCCAGACACTGCGGGCTGCAGAAAACTTTCACATTACGGGACTTCTGATGCATCCGGAGATGATCATCAGTATCGCCCAGATCAAGAAGGCAGCCGCCATCACAAACTTTGAGGCAGGACGCCTGGATAAGAAGCGGGCAGGAGCCATCGTAAAGGCCTGCGAAGAGATCATCGACGGAAAGCTCCTGGATCAGTTTATCGTAGATCCCATCCAGGGCGGCGCCGGTACCTCCCTGAACATGAACGCAAACGAGGTCATTGCCAACAGGGCCATCGAGATCCTGGGAGGCAAGAAGGGGGATTATTCCATCATCAACCCCAACGACCATGTAAATTATGGCCAGTCCACCAATGACGTCTTCCCTTCCTGCGGAAGGATGACCGCCATGAAGCTTCTGGACAAGGCCAAGAAGGAACTGGAGCGGCTCCATGAGACTCTGATGCATAAGAGCGAGGAGTTCGACAATGTTATCAAGATGGGACGTACCCAGCTTCAGGACGCAGTGCCGATCCGACTCGGACAGGAGTTCCACGCCTACGGTTCCGCCATCCAGAGGGATATCCGCCGTTTTGAAAATGCAAGACATGAGATGGGCGCCCTGAACATCGGCGGTACCGCCATCGGAACGGGACTGAACGCGGACGTTCAGTATTTCCAGAAGGTGGTCCAGAACATCGCTCTGGTATCCGGCCTGGATCTCTACCAGTCCTTTGACCTGATCGACGCCACCCAGAACCTGGACGGCTATGCTTCCGTCTCCGGAACCGTAAAGACCTGTGCCATTAACCTCTCCAAGATGTCCAATGACCTGCGTCTGATGTCCTCCGGTCCCAGAGCCGGCCTCGGGGAGATCAACCTTCCGCCGAAGCAGAACGGCTCCTCCATCATGCCCGGTAAGGTAAACCCGGTCATCCCGGAGGTAGTGAACCAGGTTGCCTTCAATATCATCGGCAACGATATGACCATCGCCATGGCAACGGAGGCAGGCCAGCTGGAGCTGAATGCCTTCGAGCCCATTATCTTCTACAACCTGTTCCAGTCCATCGAGACCCTGTCCTATGCAGTGCATACCCTGGTGGACAACTGTATCTCCGGTATCACGGCAAACGTGGACAAGTGCCGGGACGAGGTATTGGGCAGCGTAGGCATCATCACCGCCATCTGCCCCCATGTGGGTTACGAGAAGGCAGCGATCCTGGCCAAGGAAGCCATCCGCACCGGCGCTTCCGTCCGGGATCTGATCCTGCGGGATGGACTGCTGACGGAGAAGGAGCTGGATATCATCCTGGACCCCTATTCCATGACGGAGCCGGGTATCTCAGGAGAGGAGCTTCTGGACGGAAAGGAGCCCAACTTCGATTAAGCGCAGACAGCTTGCGTTTTTTCAGAAAATCAGATACAATAAAACACAGCGGAAGCAGGATTGCCTCCGCTGTGTTTTGCGGTTATGGCGGAATTGGCAGACGCGCTGGATTTAGGTTCCAGTGGGCAACCGTGCAGGTTCAAGTCCTGTTAACCGCACCAGACCATGATAATCCGAACCCGGTTCCAATCGGGGACGGATTCGGATTTTTAGTATATCTATGCTAAAGCAAAAGCGGCGGTATCATAACGATACCGCCGCTTTTGTTATACGCTTTTATGTTGTTCTGCTTCCTTTGCCCTCTGTGCTTTCCATTCTTCAAATTCTTTCTGCCCCTCCGGGCTGGCAAAGAATTTCTGAATTTCGGGAAGCAAGCACCGGGCAAGGGCATTTATCTCATGCTGTGGGGTTTTGTCCGAGTGCTTTTCTGCCATAGCTCGCCTTTCTTTATTCAGTTGTCAAGGTACAATGCCGCATAGGGGCGGCGTAAAAATCTGCTTATAATCAATCACCTTTCCTTTGTGTGTCGCTGTTGCCGTTTCAATTCCGCCAGCACTTCCGGCGGGATACGGTCAACAAATTTTTGAATGTTCTGTAGTTCACTTTCCAGCTTTGCCCGTTCCATACGGTCTTTCATCTTGCCGCTTTCACTGGCTCTGGCTCGTTCTTCCAGCTTTTCATTTTCAGCTAACAGGTCATTGATCGTGACCTTGTATTTTTTGAGCTGCCGGTCGAAATTCTCCATCTGGGGAAACCACTTTTTCAGTAGGGAGAGGGCTTCCTCTTTCTTCTTCCCTGCATTGAACGGGGTAATGCCGTCCAGCGTGGCTTCAATAGTTCTTGCCTGTTTGGAGAGATTGACCGCCTGTTTGAACAGCCGGGTAGGGATATGCTTCCTGCCTGTCTTGCTGGCACTTTCTCCACGCTCCAAGTCGGGATATTTCTCCACCATATAGGCGTGAAAATCGTCCTGCCACTTTGTGAGGTTGGCTCTGTTTCCGATAATCTCCTTTGCACACAGCCGGTTGTCCTGCGTCAGCGGAACAAAGACCAAATGCAGATGGGGTGTTTTTTCGTCCATGTGTACCACCGCAGACACAATATTTTCTTTCCCTACCCGCCCGATTAAGAAATCAGCCGCCCTCTGGAAAAATGCCTGTATCTCCTTTGGGGGCTTGCCCTTGAAAAACTCCGGGCTGGCGGTAATCAGCGTGTCCACAAACCGGGTGCTGTCCTTACGGGTACGGCAGCCAGCCTGTTCAATGCGGTTTTGAATGAAATGGTAGTATCTGCCCTCTGGCTTGACAATGTGGAAGTTGTACTTGCTCCTGCTGGTGTCAATGTCGGGATTGCTGGCGTACTGTTCCTTTTGCCGTTCGTGATGGGCTTCCAGCGGTTTTGCCGGATTGCCCTTGTGCTTTTCAAATCGTAAAATTGCGTGTTGTGCCATAAACTCCTTTCCTCGTTCCTTTCCCTTCCGTTCCGGGGTTTTCCACAGGGAAAATCCCCCTGAAAATAGCTCTGATAGGATTGGAATGGAATCGATATAAATAAATCATTTTAATCTCTGTATTTCTATATACCGTCCGATTTCGGTACTCCAAGAGGGCTGATTTTCGTACTCGTCAAGTACGGTTTTCAGCCCTCCGGCGTACCAAAACGGAAATTCAAGAAGTCAGGGATTGGAACTGCCCTCATAGGATTTTGGGTAAATGCGGTTGGGTTTTCCACAGCCTTGTTTCTTGATGTCGATCAGCTCTGCATACTGTAATTCCCGCAGGGTGTTGACCGCCTTTTGCCGCCCACAGTGAAGCAGCCCTACCACCTCGCAGATGGGATAGTACAGGTAAATCCGCCCGTACTCGTCCGCCCATCCGTTTTTGCGGGATAGGTCTGCCCGGCGCAGGATAAAGGCATACAGCAGCTTTGCTTCATTGGACAGCGGCTGATAGGTTGGTGCTTCAAACAGGAAATTGGGAAGCTGGGTGAAGCTCTGTGCCCGTTCCTGTTGGTAGTGATAGATAAACTTTGTCATAGTGTCTTATGGACAATTAGAAGCCCTGTTTTGAGGGTTAGCGATAAAGAATACCACCTGCCCCGGTTTGGTGTTCGGAAAGCCCCATAAATACAGGCTTTTTCGCCCCTAATTGTCCACGCTCGCCCTCCTTTTCCGTTCACTTTCTGCTTTCTGCCGCCTGTGAACGCTGGCGGCGCAGTCGGGACAGTATTTCGCCCGATTAGAGCCGGGAACAAAAGCTTTCCGACAGACAATACACCGTTTTGCGTCCTTATCCCGGAAAATCTCTGCTTCCAGCGTCCGATCCAGCGGCAGGACAGCCCAGCGGAAATGCTTGCAGCAGACCGAGAAAGAAATCGTCTGCGGACAGATACAGGTATCGCCATCATCCAGCACAATGCAGTTGCCGCTATCATAGCTGCAACATTCCCGGCGAATCAAGGCGTTTGCCCGTTTCCGCTGTGCTGGGGTCATGCGGTGCAGAGAGCCGTCCGGCTTGCGCTCCAACGGCGGCAGCTTTTTGAGATTGTTTTCCATGTGTGTCCTCCGCTTTGTCTGATTGCCGTTTTCCCCGAAAAGGTTTCCTGCCCCATTTCTGCGGCGTGTGTTCTCCGTTGGTACGCAAATGCGATACTTCGCCGGGAGAAATATTCCTTTTCGGACGGTCATTCTGTTTTCAAGGTGCAGCTCATCGATGAACTACCCTAAGTCTACACGAAAAAAATGCAATCCTCGGAATTTTGCGAGAATTGCATTTCTGTGAAGTTTACACTTTGAAAATTGCATTTTTGCAATTTTGGTGTATAATAGAGTTATACGGAGGAGGTGCGTACTATGGCTTTACCCGGAACACCCGGACAGAGGATTTCCGATTTATGCAACGGAAACAAAATCAAACAAAAAGAACTTGCAGAGAAGATCGGCGTTTCCGCTTCCCAGTTGAGCCGCATTGTCAGCGGCGAAACAAGGACAGTCAGCAGCGATATTCTCATCGGTGTGGCAAAGGAATTTAAGGTGTCCACCGACTACATACTGGGGCTATCCAATATCAGCGTTCGCAAAAGCTATGATATATCCGAGCTGGGCTTGTCCGAGGGAGCAGTCAAAGGGCTTGTGACGGGTGCTGTGAATGTGCAGATCCTAAATCGCTTGCTGGAACACAGGAATTTCCCCAAGCTGATGGATTTGATACGGATTTATTTTCAGGACACAGCGGCAAAGGGCATTATGGCACGAAACCAGCTGATTGAAATGGCAACGGCTTCCCTGTCTGATCTGATGAAAGAACACCCGGAACACCGGGCAGAAGCAAGACAGGACTTGCAGTTCTTGAACGCACAGAAGATGGGCGACCATGAAGCAGAGATTGAAAAAATCAAAAATGTGTTCCTTACTATCCTGCGGGACATTAAGAAAGAGATGGACAGCAGCGAGCAGCCGGGAGAAACCATTACCGCCACCATGTTCCAAACTATGCAGGAAGCCATGAAAAACCACCAGCAGGAGCCGCTTTCTATGGATGATGTGACCGCTATGATCGCCGGACAGGTCGGGCAGCTTCTTCCGATGGACGAGGAAACTGCCGGGCAGTTCCAGCAGTTGGCGAAGAAAATGATTGAACTGGCAGGCAAGGAAACAAAGATAGATGGAGGAAATCATGATGTTACGACCAAAAGAAGTAGTATGTAAATGGGTAGATGCTTTTAACGACCACGATGTTGAGGCAATCGTGAGTCTGTACCATGATAACGCAATCAATCATCAGGTAACAAATGAACCGGTGATTGGGATAGAGGCAATCAGAGAAATGTTCACAACAGAATTTACCACAGCTGATATGACAGCCATTGTAGAAAATATATTTGAAGATGGGCAGTGGGCAATTTTAGAATGGAGAGACCCATTAGGATTAAGAGGCTGCGGATTTTTCCATGTTGTGAATGGGAAAATTTTATTTCAAAGAGGTTACTGGGATAAACTATCCTTTTTGAAACAACATAATTTGCCTATTGAATAGATAGAAAACTTCTAATTGAAGGAGGAACTATGCGGTACTCAAAAGAAGAAAGTAAAATGATATGGGATCAAAATGCTGAATTTTGGGATTATACAATGGGTGATGAATCAAATGATTTTCACAGAAACGTGGTTCGTCCAAAGGTCACAGAACTCCTAAATCCCAATCCTACAGATTATATTTTAGATATTGCGTGCGGAAACGGAAACTATTCGGCATATCTTGCAGAAAAAGGTGTTTCGGTTGTAGGTTTTGATTATAGTGAAAAAATGATTAAACTGGCAAAGAAACGACGAAAACGCAATATGGATAAAATTGAATTTTGTGTAGCAGATGCCACTAATGAAATCAGTCTGATGGCATTAAAAAGAAACAGAATGTTCACAAAAGCGGTTTCCAATATGGCAGTCATGGATATTACAAATATTAAGCCGCTTTTTACCTCAGTTTACGAACTGATTGAGGATAACGGAGTTTTCGTATTTGCAACACAGCATCCGTGCTTTGTTACACTGACAGATAAATACATGACACCACACAGCTACTATGATATTGCGATTGAAGGCCAACCACAAAAGCAATGTTACTATCATCGTTCTTTGCAGGATATTTTTAATATTTGTTTTGACACTGGTTTTGTAATTGACGGCTTTTATGAAGAATGCTATTTTAACAAGGAAATTCCAGATATTATAATTGTTAGGGCTAAAAAAGTAAGCGGAGCATGCCATTCCCTGCAGGTTCAAAGAAATTAAATTTTCAGTTATAACAAACCAATCCACTTCAAAAATTTTTCAAACTGATTGACAATCTATCTGTTATATGATATTCTGTCAATCAGTTTGAAGTTGAAAGGAGGCTTACGTGTGTTAATTTTTGTACGCTAATAAACAACAAAAAGTCGGTTTTTCATTCCATGTGATGGGCTTTTTTGTCGTGCGTACAGAGAAACACATAGGTCAATTCTTTATGACAATGATTGTCATAGAGGATTTCTTGTCGTGCCTTTTGTTATGCAGGTATATGCCCATAGTGGAGCATATACCTGCTTTTTGTTGCACAGGAAAGAGTATGTGACAAAAACAGGAGGTATTGATATGACAACAGAAACTAAATTTTGGAAAAAGAAGTATTTTACTATGCTGGCGGGACAGAGCGTTTCTCTCATTACAAGCGGGATTTTGCAAATGTCCATTATATTCTATCTCACAGCAAAAACAAATTCCGCTATGGTCTTATCCATTGCAACCTTGATGGGCTTTCTTCCTCAAGCTGTGATCGGCCCCTTTGCAGGGACTTTTGTGGACCGCCATAGCCGCAAAGGAGTGATGATTGGAGCAGACCTTATGATTGCCGCAACAGGAGGATTCCTGGCAGTCGTTTCGATATTTATGGAACTGCCCATATGGCTCATTATGCTGGTCTTATTTGTCAGAAGTATCGGCAACGCTTTTCATTCTCCTGCGTCCAGCGCAGTTACGCCGCTTATGGTTCCTCAAGACCAGCTAACAAAGTGTGCCGGTTATAATCAGACCATGCAGGCCGCCGTGTCCCTGATTAGCCCAGCCGCTGCCGCTTTCTTATATAGTGTCTGGTCATTAAGCACGATTATTCTATTGGATATTATCGGCGCAGTTCTGGCTTGCGGCGTTGTTGTGGTTCTGTCGATTCCAAATCCGCCAATATGCACAGGCGAAAGCCAAAACAGCTTTTTCCGGGATATGAAGGAGGGATATTTTGAGTTAAAGAAAAACAAGGGTTTGTTCGCATTACTTTGGATTGGAACGGCATATATGTTTTTCTTTATGCCTATCAGTGCATTGTACCCTTTGATGAGCATGGGATACTTTCGTGGAACACCTACCCATGCGTCCATAGCAGAAATTGCCTTTGCAGGCGGTATGCTTGCAGGGGGAATTTTGCTCAGCGTTTGGGGTGGATTCAAGAACCGGATTTTTTCAATCGGTCTATCGGTTCTTGTGATGGGGGTAAGCATTGCGATTTCCGGTTTGCTGCCCACCAATGCGTTTTTTATATTTGTAATTTGTTGTACGGTCATGGGGTTAACTTCTCCATTTTACGGAGTACAAAACGCCTTGTTTCAAGAGCAGCTTCCACCGGAATATCTGGGACGGGTTTTCTCATTGCTCGGAAGCGTGATGTCCTTTGCCATGCCGCTGGGTTTGCTGTGTTCCGGTATTTTTGCAGAACGAATTGGTGTAGAAAAATGGTTTTTACTTTGTGGAATAGGGATTATTGCGGTTGCCGTTTTGGTTTTCATATTGCCAGTTTTACGAAATGTTGATTGTCAATCCCCAAACAGTTTTGCTTGTAAAAGCGGCGATTGAAAAGAAAACGCATTTATTAAAGTGATGGGAAATTGCAAAGCCAGCCGAGCCGGCGGGCGGTCAAGATGAACGGCGCATAAATGCGCCGCCGTTGACAGTTTCGCCCACCTTTGCTGACAGGCAATCAAGGCGGGAAAGCCCTTAAAATGGCTTCCCGCCCATTTCAATTTTGAGAGAAAAACCCGACCGCTTTTTCGTGAGTGTGTCCACAAGTTCGGGACATTTTGTTCCGAAGTCCAACGCGGGAAGAGGGACGGGGGCTTTCCTATACGCCCTGTCTGCTGATGAAACCAGCCCTGCGCTTGCGGCTCCACGCCACGCAATCACAGCCCTGTTTTCCTGCTGCTTCAAATGTACTTGCCCTCCCCCGGCAACTTCATTTTCGTAGCAACGCCGACAGAGCGTATAACACACTACACTTTGCAAGCAAAGTCGTGTGCCAAAGGGATACCCTTTGGAAACCCTGTTTTGCGGTCATGTGTACCCATATTCCCCGCAAAACGCAAAATAATCGGTTTCAGTCTGCTGTAACATCACAGTCAGATTGACCGCTTATTTTCTTTCTGCTGTCCCTGTTTTCTCTGTTCTCTATACGAATAATTTTCATAATTGTTATGCTTGATACGGGTTGAAAACCAAACGTATAAATGTTATAATAAGCACAGAGAAAACAGGGAGGTCGCTGCTATGAAAGAATTGGGAGAACGCCTGCGGATATTGCGGGAGAGCGTGAAGCTGTCACAGGTAAAGATGGCGGATTTGCTGGGAGTAAAACAGTCCAGCATTAACCGCTATGAACAGGGACAATCTGCTCCGTCTTTGGAAACGCTTGTGAAGTATGCAGATTATTTTGATGTGTCTATGGATTACCTGTTTGCCCGGACGGATAAGCCCCAAGGCAAGCTGTACGAATACCGCCCTAAGATTGCAACGGGCAGTGAGGAAATGCGGCAGTTTATTGAAATGTGTTTTGACCCGCAATCGCCAATGAGTGAGAAGTTAAAGCAGACGCTTCTTCAAATGATGGAGGTGGACAAATGAAAGGTGTGATCTATGCCCGCTATTCTTCCGATAATCAACGAGAAGAAAGTATTGAGGGGCAGTTGCGAGAATGTAAGGATTATGCAGAACGAAACGGTATCACGATTTTAGGAACTTACATTGATCGGGCACTATCAGCCAAAACGGACAACCGACCTGAATTTCAGAAGATGATTAAAGACAGCGCAAAGGGCTTGTTTGATGTTGTCCTTGTGTGGAAGTTAGACCGCTTTGCACGAAACCGTTATGATAGCGCACGCTACAAAAATCTCTTGAAAAAGAACGGTGTGAAAGTCATTTCCGCAAGGGAAAATATCTCCGAGGGCAGCGAGGGAATTATTTTGGAAGCTATGCTGGAGGGGTATGCAGAATACTATTCTGCGGAGCTTTCTGAAAAGGTTATCCGAGGTCTGACCGACAATGCGCTGAAATGTAAATACAACGGCGGTACTGTCCCGATGGGATACTACATTGACGAACAGCAGTATTATCAAATCGACCCCAAGACCGCCCCGGTGGTACTGGAAATGTTTACAAAGTACAGCGAGGGTGCGACCATGCAGGAACTTGTCAATCTGTTAAATAGCCGGGGTATGCGTTCTATTCGTGGTGGGAAAATCACATTGAATATTATGAACCATCTTTTGAAGAACCGCCGTTACATAGGAGAATACAGCTATCGTGATGTAGTCAAGGAGGACGGTATTCCAGCGATTGTCCCGAAAGAGTTGTTTGAACGAGTGCAGGAACGGCTGGCGAAAAACAAAAAGGCTCCCGCTCGTCACAAAGCCGAGGACGATTATCTGTTGACAACGAAGCTGTATTGCGGGAAGTGCGGCTCTTTCATGGTAGGGGAAAGCGGCACAAGCCATACCATGAAAGTGCACCGTTATTATCGTTGTGTGAATACCAAGAAAAAGAAACTCTGTGACAAGAAAGCGGTCAAGAAAGACTTGATTGAAGATTTAGTTGTCAGCTACACCATGAAAGCGATAATGAATGATGAAGTCATGGAACGGCTGATTGATACGCTGATGGAATTGCAGAAAAGAGAAAGCACCGACCTACCACTTTTGAAAAAACAGCTTGCAGAAACGGAAAAAGGTATTAACAATATGCTCAACGCTATTCAAGCAGGGATTTTTACCCCGTCCACCAAGCAAAGACTGGACGAGTTGGAAGAAACAAAAAGCCAGCTTGAAGTCAGCATTTTGCAGGAGGAGATGCACAAGCCTTTGCTTACCAGAGAGCAGATTGCATTTTTCATTTACCGTTTCCGCAAGTTTGATGTAACAAAGCGGGAACAGCGGCAAAGACTGATTGACAGCTTTGTAAATGCAGTGTATCTTTACGAGGACAAGATAATCCTTACTTTCAACTATAAGGACGGTTCTAAGACCATCACACTGGCGGAGGTTGAGGGTTCGGATTTATCCGTACTCGGTGCATTAGAATAGCCATACTTAAACCTGCACGAAAAAATTCGCGGTTTGAGTAGTTTTTATAGAGTGGGCAGTGCGATTTGGTGAGTTGGACTGCTCACTTTTTTTATACTTTTCTCATCATCTGATTGCAGCAGATCGTCCTTACTTAAACCATCATCAAAAAATGAGGGTTCTGCGAGGTTGCGCCAAAAAGGACTCTGCTTCTTTCTCAGTTAATTGTGACCGCAATACCTGAACGAATACGTTTTCCTGATCCGATACAGGATCATTCCCCTTTTATGACGCACTGACTAAACCGCGCGCTATCAAAGATTTTTACGAAAACGATGCGCTTATTGCGGTCACAAAGGAACTTTCGGAAAACCTCCACAGAAATCGGGCCATCGATTGGCAAAAGCGCGATCCCGCCAGAGGCAGACTTTTCACCTTTTTGTATACTTAAATTTTACAAAAATGCGATAGCGGCCTCCTCTCAACGAATGATATACTATGCAGAAAAACAAATAGGAGAAAGTCAAAGTGGAGAAGAATAAAGGCTATGAAAGAGGAGTAAAACTTTTTATTGCAATAGTCTGCGTCATGATCGTCTTACCAATTATCCTTCTAATTGCGCTAGACTGGTTTATCAATGATACAGATTTGGTGATAGGAATAACCGGTTTCGCTCAAAAGGTGGCTTTCCGAAGCGCGCTGAGTTTGGCTGTGCTGATTATCGCAATTGTCTGTCTGGTAAAATTTTTTCTGTCAGAGAAACGCATAAGACATATTATCGGATATTTTGCTGGAATCTTCCTATGTGCTGCAGTCATATTCTTTGCTGTACGTCCGATTGTTTTGGACGCGCCATACCTTGACCATCCGCTCTTAACCTATCTCCATCAGTTTGATCTTGACAGATCATCCGGAACGGGGGATGCCCCGACACGATATTACCTGCGCGGTCGGGATGCAGAAGGTAAAAAGCACTCATTCGAAATCACCGAAGATCGATATGATGAGGGGATCCAGCTGAGAGGAGAAAAAGATATTATTGCCAAAGCAGTCTATCTGCCCCATACATCTGTATTGGTCACGCTGGAATATCTGGAAGACCTTGATGGTTCCGGTCGGGAAATGTACCTGCCCAATCCTGAACTGCCAAACAACTGGGACAGTTTTGCTATCCAGATCGATGACGATGTGTACACGATCCCATGCAGGCTTTCCGATTTCCTTGAAAATGGATGGTCGCTGTCAGAGGGGGATCCTGACAGCCGATTAGCTGGAGCTGATCAACCATATGGCGAATTTCCTAATCGGGAGCTGTCGTTGACCAATGATAAGGAGCAAAGCATTTCAGTCACGGTATATAACACATCGGAATCATCGGTACCGATCGAAGATGGAACGGTCGGACGTCTGTCGGTATCCAACGGCAGCCTGGACTTTTATGGAGCTGACCTCCAGCTTCCGGGTGGCCTGATGCTTGGCTGGGCTACGGTGGAGGACGTGATCGATCAATATGGCGAGCCATCAGACAGATATGAAAATTACAACGTAACTTATGAGTTGGAAGGAGCCGAATATACAAAGTACTTGGATCTGACATTTTATAACGGATTTCTGAGTGGTATTGTGATTCAAAACCATGAGTATTACCGAGAATATTAAGTTGATTTTTGCGACAACATGTCTAAACAAGGATGTTAACAAAAATGGCACTACTGATGAATGATACGGACATGAAACAAATGCTGGAATCTATCCGCCCGGAAGGGGAAACTTATCAGGGAGAAGCATGGGGGACGCTTATGTCAGGAACTGCGGAGATGCTGGCACTGGGAGCACTGAGCAATGTATCCTGTTATGTGGGCGTGACGGAGAAGTCACTGGTCATTGCCGTCCTTGAAACATTCGATATCTCACACATTTATGGAAAGATCTGTATTCCTTTCGATCAGTTTGATGAAGTGAAGATAAAAAAGGGGCTCGTACCATCCCAGCGGATTATTAAAATGAAAAGTGGAAAAACGAAGCTCAAGCTTTCTCTGGTGAATAACACCATAACAGCAAAAGTGAAAGACCAGAAACTGGGAATGCAGAAGATATGCGAGGCACTGGAGAAGGTCGCAAAATAAATATCCGGAGATCCAGAAGTTAAGGAGAGGACTTTATGGTTCCCTCCTCTTTTTATAATGCTGGAAAAGGGCATATAGCCCCAGCAGCCCAAAAACAGCCAGCGTGATTTTTATCCCTGTAAGCATACACCATACTCCGGCAATAAACAGCGCAATAATGGCGGCCACTAGTTTGCCCATGATCCGCTCCCTTTTATCCGGATTGCGGATGAGCTTTGTCAAAATCAGGAAAAGCAGCAGGAGCACAGATACTGCAGAGCCAAACAGGAAAAAGACAATGCCCAGCTTATAGCTCACGGAAACGCCGTAGCCTTCTATATTGACTACATCTGTTTGTGCCGGATTATATCGGATATTTATTTGTTTCCCAACTTCAAATGGGTGGTTGGATGTCCATACGTTCCCAATCCCTGTGCAGAGGCTGCCCTTCGTGGTTTTATAGCGAACGACAGGCGCATAGAAATATCGGAAGGAATCATCAGCATCTCCCATCCTGCTTTCGTATCCCACAACTGTGCCCGTTGTGGTGTCGGTATAACTGGCTTCTTCTTGCTGGGCTGAATAGAGAATCCCCCCACCGATGAGCATAAAACCAACTGTAAAAATCAGGATGAACAATCCGGCGCATAGTCTGATGCTCAATGGCCTCCTCCGGAGACTTTTCTTGTTCGTATTGTCTTCTTGTGCGCCCATAGAATCCCTCCCTTCAGAAAGCCTACGGCCAGAAGCAGTACAGCAGAAACAATAATGGTCAAGAAAACGTCAGGAACAAAAGCCTGAATGACCCAAAGGGGAATTTTCAAAAATACCGGAACAGCCATCAGCAGGAAGGCGGGTAAAAGAAAATGTATCTGGCGTGAATTTAACAAATGACCGTTCCCAGTATTCTTGAAAACGGTCATTTGAGAAAGACTTTATTCTA
>CALWES010000004.1 GCA_944377405.1 uncultured Lachnospiraceae bacterium
TTGCTTACAAAAGTAGCGTTTCGTTTACAAAAAGGGATTTTTGCCTTACAAACGGGACTTTCGGGCTACAATTCACCTTTTCCTTATCACAAAAACTTGATTTTCACCAGATAATATCATAATATTGTATTAAGAGGTGAAAATATGATAAAAACTACTGAAATGATGTTGGAAGGATTAAAAGAATATTCTAATCCGGCGGCCAAGCTTTCCCGCATGGCAAAACAGGGAGAGTGCTTTCCAATTGTAAGAGGACTATATGAGACAGATCGGACAGTCCCGGGATATTTGCTGGCAGGGAGCATCTATGGACCATCCTATATTTCCTTTGAGTATGCCCTTGCGTACTATGGATTGATTCCTGAAGCTGTTTATACGATCACCTGTGCTACATTTGAAAAAAAGAAAAAAAAGCGATATGAAACGATATTTGGAACTTTTACGTATCGGGATGTTCCATCCGAAGCTTTTCCGCTAGGATTTAAGATCGTGCGGGAAAAAGATTATTTTTATCGTATCGCAGAACCAGAAAAGGCCCTGTGTGATAAATTGTACACCATGCATCCTGTAGCAAGCGGTAGAGAGCTTTTTACGCTCCTGACAGAAGAGCTGCGGATCGAGGAAACAGAGCTGTGTAAACTGGAAGCAGACAAAGTGGCGTTTTTAGCTGAGCATTATCATTCTGGAAATGTTAGAAAACTGGCTTTATTATTGCAGAGGATGAAAAGATGAATACAGCAATTGAGGAGTGTCGCTCCATGATCCACTAGTAGATAACTTTGCAGCACTCCCCAGAAGATTATAAAAGTATCACACCATTCCCGGCCCCCAGGCGGTCCGCTCCGGCTTCGATCAGCTCCCGGGCAAACTCCGGGGTGCGGATTCCGCCGCTGGCCTTGACTCTGGCCCGGTCCCCTACAGTTTCCCGCATGAGACGGATATCCTCAAGGGTGGCGCCGCCGGTGGAAAATCCCGTGGAGGTCTTCACGAAATCAGCTCCGGCTTCCACGGAAAGCTGGCAGGCCCTTACCTTTTCCTCCTGGGAGAGGAGGCAGGTCTCGATGATGACCTTCACCAGGGCCGGCCGGGAGGCCTTGACCACTTCTGCGATGTCATTTTTTACCACCTCATCCTGGTGGTCCTTCAGGGCTCCGATGTTGATGACCATATCTACTTCCTCTGCTCCTTCGGATACGGCATGTCCTGCTTCAAAGGCCTTTGCCGCCGTGGACATGGCCCCCAGGGGGAAGCCTACCACGCAGCAGGTCTTTACGCCGGAGCCCGCAAGCTCCCGGTGTACAAGGGGAACATGACAGCTGTTGACGCAGACGGAACAGAAATGATATTCCTTTGCCTCATCGCAGTAACGGCGGATGGTATCCTCTGTGGCATCTGCCTTCAGCATGGTATGATCGATATAACTTGCAATATTTTCCATAAGATACTCCATTCTGCCGTCCGGGACGGCTCTGATCTGCCGGAAGGGTCTGTCCGGCCTCCCCGTATCTTAGCATGAAAGCCCCCGGCTTTACAAACATTTTACGAAAATCTGATGGAAAACAGACATTTGCGGCTTATGATAGCAGGGTGCGAAATGTGTAAGAGACGAGGTGTATCATGGAGAAGAAAAAGGAAACGAAGGAACAGAAGACGGTAAAAGAACCGAAGGCAGCCAAGGAAGAGAAGACGGCCAAAGGCTCAAATGCGGCTTTTGCCCGCTACGAAAAGATAAGGAAAAACAAGGAGATCCGGGGCCTGATCCAAAGGGGAAATGAGGTCCTTGGGGCCCTGGGATATACGGAGCATTCCGAAAAGCACGCAGCCAAGGTGGCGGATACGGCGGGAAAGCTCCTGAAGGAGCTGGGAGCAACGGACAGGGAGACGGAGCTCGCCATGATCGCAGGCTACATGCATGATATCGGAAACAGCGTAAACCGCCACGATCATGCCCACAGCGGAGCCATCCTGGCCTATGAGATCCTGAAAAAGGAGGGCATAGACCTTGCGGACGCCATGACGGTAATGACAGCCATCGGCCACCACGATGAAAGCACGGGAACCGCCGTGGATCCCGTTTCGGCAGCCCTGATCCTGGCGGACAAGACCGATGTGCGGAGAAACCGGGTACGGAACAAAAACCGGGCGTCCTTTGACGCCCATGACCGGGTAAACTATGCGGTGCTTTCCGCAAAGCTCTCCGTCAGGAAGGATAAGAAGATCATCCAGATGGACATGGAGCTGGACGATTCCATGTGTACGGTCATGGACTATTTTGAGATATTCCTGGAGCGGATGATCATGTGCCGGAGAGCGGCGGAGGTGCTGGGCTGCAGGTTCCGCCTGGAGGCAAACGGCAGCAGGGTCTGCTGATCAGGAAAAATGAATCACTGAGAAAAGACCGAAGGATATTCCCAACAGGTCCCATTCGTGCTAAACTGGGGCCTGAAGGGAATTTTTTATTGCAAACGATTTACTGCAAATACAGAGAGCTGCCGAAGCAAGGAGGAAAACAACATGACATATCAGGAAATGCTGGAGAAGGCCAGGGAGTGTTCCGGCCCCTATTGCAAAGCCTGCCCGGTCTGCAACGGAAGGGCCTGCGGGAACCGTATGCCGGGGCCCGGGGCAAAGGGCGTCGGGGACACGGCCATCCGCAACTATGAAAAGTGGCAGGAGATCCGGGTAAACATGGATACCCTGACAGCCTATCAGGATACGGATACGTCGGTGGAACTCTTTGGGAAGCAGTTCCGCTACCCCATCTTTGCGGGACCGGTAGGCGCGGTGAAGCTCCATTACGGGGACAAATTTACGGATATGGAATATAACGATATCCTGGTGCCTGCCTGCAGAAAGGCAGGGATCGCAGCCTTTACGGGAGACGGAACGGATCCCAGGGTCATGGAGGCTGCGGCGGAGGCCATCCGGAAAAATGATGGCTGCGGCATCCCCACGGTAAAGCCCTGGGGCAGGGATATCGTGGAGGAAAAGCTCCGGCTGATCCGGGAAAGCGGCGCCTTTGCGGTGGCCATGGATATCGATGCGGCAGGGCTTCCCTTCCTGAAAAATCAGGATCCTCCGGCAGGAAGAAAGTCTGTGGAGGAGCTTCGGGAGATCATAGATGGCTTTCGGGCAAAGGGAATCCCCTTTATCGTAAAGGGCATCATGACCGTAAGGGGCGCCCTTAAGGCTGTGGAGGCAGGGGCCTCCGGCATCATCGTTTCCAATCATGGGGGAAGGGTCCAGGACCAGTGCCCGGCTACGGCGGAGGTGCTTTGCGAGATCGCTAAGGCAGTCAGGGAGCAGGCGCCGGAGGTAAAGATCCTGGTGGACGGCGGCCTCAGAAGCGGCGTGGATATCTTCAAGGCCCTTGCCCTTGGAGCAGATGCGGTACTGGTGGCCAGGCCCTATGTGACCGCAGTGTATGGCGGCGGAGAGGAAGGAGTAAGCCTCCTTACGGAGAAGCTGGGAGAGGAGCTTCGGGATACCATGGCCATGTGCGGCGCCACCAGCCTCCCGGAGATCAGCCGGGATATGGTGCGGCTGTAAGCAGGACCAATCATTACATTTTTATAAAAAAACAAGGAGCCGTTTCCGACGGCTTCTTTTTTGTGGTATACTTAATCGGATACAGGCTGGTGAGAGGAACTCTTCCGGCTGATGAATAAAGCTTAGAAACCGGATGTGCAGATATCCGGAGAACAGGATATGTATTTATGAAAATAAAAGTCGCGAAGCTGATTGCTAGTATTCTTGAAAAAAACGGCATCACCCACTGCTTTTCCGTTACGGGAGGCGGGGCAATGCATCTGAACGACGGCCTGGGCCATGCCCCGGGCATCACCACCCTTTACATGCATCATGAGCAGGCCTGCGCCATTGCCGCAGAGGCCTATGCCAGGGTCTACAATAAGCCCGCCTGCCTCTGTGTCACCACGGGCCCGGGAGGCACCAATGCCATCACGGGGGTGGTGGGAGCCTGGCTGGACTCCATCCCCATGATCGTCCTTTCCGGCCAGGTGCGCTACGACACCACCGCCCGCTGGTCCGGAGTGGGGATCCGGGCCATGGGAGACCAGGAATTCGACATCACCCGCAGCATCGACTGCATGACCAAGTACAGCGAGATGATCACCGACCCCAGGCGGATCCTCTATGCCCTGGAAAAGTGTATCTATCTGTCCCAGACCGGACGTCCCGGCCCCTGCTGGCTGGACATCCCCCTGGATATCCAGGGAGCCTATGTGGAGACGGAGGGACTGCCGGAGTTTTCCCCGGAGGAGTACGAGAGGGAGTGCGCGGAGCGCCTCTCCATCCTGGAGGGAAGCGGAGGCAGGCTGGATCAGCAGCTCCTTCAGAAGCTGAAAAAACAGCCGGAGCCCCTGACCAAAGACAGCCCGGTGATCCAGGAGATCATCCGGCGGATCCAGCAGGCGGAGCGGCCCGTATTCTATACGGGAAACGGCATCCGCATCGCCGGAGCCCACGATCTCTTTATGAAGGTGGCGGATATGCTGGGGATCCCGGTGGTGACGGGCTGGAACAACCAGGATACCATTCCCGACAGCCATCCCCTTTATGCGGGACGCCCCGGAAACATGGGAGACCGTCCAGGAAACTTTGCCGTACAGAACAGCGACCTGGTGTTTGCCGCAGGCTCCAGACTCAGCATCCGCCAGGTGGGCTATAATTACGAGACCTGGGCCCGGGAGGCCTATGTCATCGTTTGTGACGTGGATGAGGAGGAGCTGAAGAAGCCCTCCGTCCACTGCGATCTTCCGGTCCACGGGGATGTGCGGAACCTGTTTACGGCCCTGATCGAAAAGCTCCAGGAGCTGGGCTATGAGGGACACGGCAGGTTCTATGACGACCCGGAGAAGCTTGCGAAGCTTGGCTACGGAAGCAAGGCCCGGGAGGGACGGTGTCTCTTCGGAGGAGGCAGCGGACTTCCGGGAATGAGCTGGCTTGAGACCTGCGCCCACTGGAGGAAGACCTACCCTGTATATCAGGACAAGTATGCGGCCCACGGATCCGATGAGCCTGCAAATGTATATGAGTTTTTCCACATCCTGAGCAATTCCCTTTCCCGGGATCAGATCACCGTGGTGGGGAACGGCTCCGCCTGCGTGGTGGGAGGCCACAGCTATGTGATCAAGGAGGGGAGCAGATTCATCTCCAACTCCGCCATCGCCAGCATGGGCTACGACCTGCCGGCAGCCATCGGAGCCTGCGCCGCCTGCCACGATGTCTGCGGCCGGGTGGATGAGGCTGAGGATAGAGCCGAGGACGCCGCCGAGGAGAAGATCCGGGACAAGGCCTATGCCCTGGGAGAGCTGGAGACAGCCAGAAGGGATCCCTGGTGGACAGGACGCCATGAGCATTACCCGGCTTATTACGAGCACGACATCATCTGCCCCACGGGAGACGGCTCCATCATGATGAATCTGCAGGAGCTCCAGACCATCATAAGCCACAGGATGCCCATCAAGATCTTTATCATAAATAACGGAGGATACCACAGCATCCGCCAGACCCAGAGCAATCTGTTCCACGACGAGCCCTTCATCGGCATCGGCACCGACAGCCGGGACCTGAGCTTCCCGGATTTTGAGAAGCTTGCGGCGGCCTTCGGTTTCCCCTATGTGCGGGCCATGCACAACACGGAGCTGCAGGAGGCGGTGGACAGGACCCTGGCCACGGAAGGCCCCGCCATCTGCGAGGTATTCGTATCCCACGACCAGAACTTCGAGCCCAAGTCTTCCGCCAAGAAGCTGCCGGACGGAAGTCTGGTGAGCCCGCCTCTGGAGGATCTGGTGCCCTTCCTTTCCGACGAGGAAATGGAGAAAAACATGATCATCCGGCGGATCTGATCACCGGAGCATCTGACAGAAGGACGGAATTGACGGAATTATGAAAGTGATCGTTACCGGCGCCACCAGCTTCCTGGGACAGGCGCTTTGCAGAAGGCTTCGGGAGGGAGCGCTTCCGGAACCGGTGGAGCTCATCTCCTTCCGCCACAGCTTCGATGAGGCCCCCGAGAGGCTTCCGGAGCAGGCGGACGCCTTCCTGCACCTGGCCTGGGCCGGAGTGGGCAGCGCCGGAAGAAATGATAAAAGCATACAGGCCTACAACCTGGAGATGTCCATGGCAGCCCTGAAGAAGGCGGATGAGCTGGGCTGCAGCCGCTTCCTCTTTGCCGGTTCCCAGGCAGAGTACGGAAGGGCGCCCCATGGTGGGGGCCTTCAGCGGGAGGAGGATCCCTGCAGCCCCCGCAGCGAGTACGGAAAGACCAAGCTCCTTTTTGGCCAGCTGGGTTCCCGTTGGGTAGACTCCAGGAATGAGGAGGAAGAGGTCCCCCTTCGCTTCATCCACATGAGGCTTTTTTCCGTATATGGGCCGGGAGACCATGAGAACTCCCTGATCAGTACCTGCCTCAGGAAGTTTCCGAAGGGGGAGGAAATGGAACTTGGTCCCTGTACCCAGGACTGGGATTATCTCTACATCGACGACGCCCTGGAGGCGGTGCTGGGACTTCTGTTTTCCCGGGATGCGGAGGGAATCTATAACATCGGTTCCGGAGATATCCGGCCTCTGCGGGATTACATTGAGGAGCTCCACGGACTTCTGAACAGCAAAAGCCTCCTTTGCTTCGGCGCACGGCAGGACAATGCGGAGGGACCGGTCCCCCTGCGGCCCTCTCTGGAGCGGATCCGGAGGGACTGCGGCTTTGCCCCCAGGGTCTCCTTTCAGGAGGGGATCCGCCGGATGCTTGAGGCAGGAGGCCTGGAGGAATCATAAATGAAAGCTTACGTATTTACGGAAAAAGGAAAGATCGGACTTCAGGAGATCCCTGAGGTCAGACTCTCCCCCGGAGAGCCGGCAGACCGGCGGGCTGCGGTGCTGCGGCCCAGATTTTTAAGCCCCTGCTCCTCGGACGTCCATACGGTATTTGCCGGAGATGGCCCCAGGAGGCCGGGCCTTGTGCTGGGACACGAGGGCCTGGCGGAGATCCTGGAAGTGGGACCGGAGGTGCGGGATTTTCGCCCCGGAGAGCTGGTGGCGGTGTCCGCCGTTATGCCGGATGTGCCGGAGGGAACGGGGCACGAGGGCTTCCCCTTTTCCGGAAGCAAGCTGGGAAGGAATATCAACGGCATGTGGTCGGAACGCTTTTACGTGCCGGAGGCGGACCGGAACCTGGCCCATATCCCGGAGGGCCTTACGCCACAGCAGGCTCTTATGAGTGTGGACGTGATGGCCACGGGCTTTACGGCAGCAGAGGCGGCGGAGATCGAAGAAGGCCAGACCGTAGCCGTCTTCGGACTGGGGGCCGTGGGGCTTATGGCCCTGGCAGCGGCAAAGTCCCTGGGAGCCGGAAGGATCCTGGCCCTGGCTTCGGAAAGACGGCCGGAGAGCCTCCGGCTTGCAGAGGAATATGGCGTTGATGTGCTGGTGTCCTACCGGGACGGCAGCATCCTCTATGACCGGGACGGCAGGGCAGGAAGCCATCGGTCCGGAGCCGCGGAGCGGCATCCCATGGCAAACTCCACAAAGAGCCCCGGAGTGGACCGGATCCTGGACCTGACGGAGGGTCAGGGAGTGGACCGGGTCCTGATCTGCGGCGGCGGACCCGAGGCCCTGGCCCAGGCCTGCGACGTGCTGAGATATGGCGGCGGTATCGCCGTCAATGTGGCCTACATGGAAGGGAAGGGGATGACGGGACTTCCCATTTTCTCCCTGGGCAGAGGCATGGCGGGAAAAACCTTCCGCTTTGAGTTCTGCCGGGGCGGCAGAAAGCGGATCGAGTCCATGATGGAGCTCATTGCAGAAAAGAAGATCCCGGATCCGGGAGGGCTTGTGACCTGCAGGCTGTCGGGAAGCGGGGAGATCCCCAGAGCCCTTCAGATGATGAAGGAAAAGCCCCAGGGCCTTCTGAAGGTCATGGTGGAAACAGATAGGTGGTAAGGAAAGTCAAATGTCGGAACAGAAAAAAAAGATCAGTATCGTAGTGCCCTGCTACAATGAGCAGGAGAACGTGAGCATGATGGCGGAGGCCATCGGAAGGCAGTTTGCGGAACAGCCGGTCCTTCAGGATCTGGATTATGAGATCCTGTACATCGACAACGATTCCACGGACCGGACCCGGGAGGAGATCCGGAAGCTCTGCCAGGCGGATAAAAAGCATATCAAGGCGATCTTCAACGCCAAGAATTTCGGCCAGTTCAACTCCCCCTATTATGCCATGCTCCAGACGGATGGGGATGCCACCATGCTCATGGCGGCGGATTTTCAGGATCCCCCGGAGCTGATCGGGGAATATGTGAAATACTGGCTGGAGGGCTATAAGATCGTCATCGGCGTCAAGGAGCACAGCACCGACGGCAGATTCATCTACGCCCTGCGCTGTCTCTACTATAAGATGATCAAGAAGTTCTCCCAGGTGGAGCAGATCGAGCACTTTACGGGCTTCGGCCTCTATGACCGGGCCTTCATCCATGTGCTCCGGGACCTGGACGATCCCACCCCCTTCCTGCGGGGCATTGTGGCGGAGCTTGGATTCCGGAGAAAGGAGATCCCATACGACCAGCCGAAGCGCCGGGCGGGGAAGACCTCCAACAACTTCTACACCCTCTATGATGCGGCCATGCTGGGCTTTACCTCCTACACGAAGATCGGCCTGAGGCTCGCCACCTTCGCCGGAGCCATCTGCTCCGGGATCTGCCTTGTGACGGCCCTGATTTACCTGGTTATGAAGCTGATCTGGTGGGACCGTTTCCCTGCAGGAACCGCACCCCTCCTGATCGGCATGCTGTTTCTGGGAAGTATCCAGATCTTCTTTATCGGACTGGTGGGAGAATATATCCTCAGCATCAACCAGAGGGTCATGCACAGACCCCTTGTGATCGAGGAGGAACGGATCAACTTTGAACCGAAGGAGCAGGAAAATACCCATGAAGGAGACAGCCATAAAGGATATGCCCATGAAGGATAAGATCAGATACCCGAGGGAGGAGAGAAGGACCAGATGCCTGGCCTGTGGGAGCCCCCTTCCCGAAGAGGCTCTCCTGACCCTTCCGGGGATGCCCGCCAGCGCCCAGGATATCCCGGCAAAGGAGGAGCTTTCAGAGGACCGGGGGATCAGCCTGTCCCTTTTCCAGTGCAGGAAATGCGGACTGGTGCAGTTTGACTGCCTGCCCGTGGCCTATTACCGGGATGTAATCCGGGCAGTGGGCCTCTCCGAGACCATGCGGAACCTCCGGCGGGAGGACTACCGCCATATGATAGAGACCTACGGCCTTTCCGGGAAGAAGTTTCTGGAGTGCGGCTGCGGCAGGGGCGAGTTCATGGAGGTCCTGAAGGAGTTCCCGGCAGAGGTCTATGCCACGGAGGCAGACCCCAAAGCCGCTGAGGCTGCGGCAAAGCTCCTGGGGGAGGGCTGTCATGTGATGAACCTCTTTCCGGACCGGGCGGATCTGAAGATCCCCGGAGCCCCCTTCGACTGCTTCCTTTCCTTTAATTTTCTGGAGCATCAGCCGGACCCCTGCAGCATGCTGGGGGCCATGTACCGGAATCTCCGGGAGGGGGGATACGGACTGATCACGGTTCCCTCCTTTGAATATATCCTGGAGCGGGGCAGGTACTACGAGCTGATCCGGGACCACATCGCAAACTATACCCTGGATTCCCTGATCCGGCTCTGCAGGGCCCAGGGCTTTGAGATCTTGGAGCAGGGCCGCATCGGCATCGGAGACACCCTGCGGCTTGTGGTGCGAAAACCGGCAGCAGGTCAGGAGCGGGAAGCCCGGGAGAGAGAAACTACATCCCGGCAGGAGTTTTTCTCCGGGGCCCCGGAGCTTTGCGGAGCGACTCCCCTTCTGGAAAACTATCAGGAACTCCGGCAGCAGATCGCAGCCTATACGGAGCACCTCCGGCAGGAGGGCAGGCGCCTGGCCCTCTTCGGAGCGGGACATCAGGGCTTTACCATCGCAGCAACCACGGCACTGAAGGATGCCGCCCTTTATATGATGGACTCTGCTCCCTTCAAGCAGGGCCGCTACGCCCCGGCGAGCCACATCCCCATCGTTTCACCGGATCACTTTTTTGAGGACCCCGTGGACGTGGTCATGATCACGGCTCCGGGCTATGTGAAGGAGATCACGGCTCTGATCCGTGAAAGATTCAAGGGATACGATGATCTGGTGATCTGCTCCATAGAACCGGAGACCTACCGCTAGGAGCAGTGTCAGATCGGGAACAGGATACAGTCAGGAACAGGAAACAGGCTATGTACGGATTCATCTTTGGTGCGGCAGGCACCGGAAAAACCACCTATATATACCGTTATCTGGCCCAGGAGGCGGAAAAACATCCGGAGAAGCAGTACTATCTCTTCGTACCGGAGCAGAACACCCTGAAGGCCCAGCAGGAGCTGTGCCGTTACGGGAAGACCCATGGACTTCTGAACCTGGACGTACTGTCCTTCCAGCTCCTTTCCTGGCGGGTGATGGAGGAACTGGGGATCCGCAGGCCGGATATCCTGGACGAAATGAGTAAATCCATGCTGCTGCGGGCAAGCCTGCGGAAGGTTTCCGACAGGCTTGTGCTGTACGGAGGAAAGGCTGACAGGCCGGGCTTCATCGCCCAGCTGAAATCAGCCTTTTCTGAATTTTATCAGTATGATATGACGCCGGAGAAGCTCCTGGAGATCCGGAACAGGACGAAAAACCCCATGCTTGGAGCCAAGCTTTCGGACCTTCGGGAGATCTTTCTTGCCTTCCAGGAGTCCCTGGGAGAACGGTCCGCAGTAGCGGAGGAGATCCCCCTGATCCTGCTTCGGAACATCTTCCGTTCGGAGCTTCTTTCCGGGGCGGAGGTGATCTTTGACGGCTATACCGGCTTCACTCCGGTGCAGCTTCGGATCATCGACGCCATCATGACCCAGGCGGAGAGCCTGCGGTTTTCCCTTACCGTATCCCGGGAGGCAAGACCCTATCAGAGGGATCTGTCCCTGGGAGCGGAGACGGACCTTTTCTGGCTCTCCAAGGAGACCGTGGCAAAGCTCTGCACCCTGGGAGAGAAAAACGGACTGAAACGGATGGAGGATCTGTGGTTTGAGGAAAGCCACTGCAGACCGGAGATCCGGATCCGGCAGGCCCGGGATCCCAGGGGGGAGGTCCGGATCCTTACGGACAGCATTGACGCCCTGGTACGGAAGGAGGGCTTCCGCTACCGGGAGATCGCTGTGGCGGTGTCGGAGCTGGGAGAGTACAGGCTCCTTCTGAAGGAGGCCCTTCAGGAGGCAGGGATCCCCTTTTTCATGGATGACAAGACCGACGGGGGGAAGAGTGTCCTGGCGGAGTTCCTGCGGGCAGCCCTTGCGGTGCTGGCGGAATCCTGGAGCAGCGGGGCGGTCCTGCGTTACCTCCGGAACCCCCTGGTGCAGCGGGACCGGGAGCTGACGGACCTTCTGGACAACTATGTCCGGGGCCGGGGGATCCGGGGCCGGAAGGCCTTTCTGGAGGACTGGGACAGGTCCGTCCGGGGCATGGAGGACCTGAACCTGAAGAAGCTGAACGAGTATAAGGCAGAGGTCCTGGGGCCCCTCCAGACCCTTGGAGAGCGGATGGGGAAGGGAAGCCATACCGTGGCGGAGCGTCTCCGTGCCCTGACGGAGCATCTGGAGGAAAGCGGAGCGGCCAAAGCCCTGGAAGCCTTCTGCCGGGAGCTGGAAGAGGAGGGCTTCCTTCGGGAAGCCGAGGAGAACAGGCGCTTTTATGAGCTGATCCTGACCCTGTTTCTGCGGATGGAGTCCCACCTGGGGGAGGAAAAAATGTCCCTGAAGGACTTTGCAGGTATCCTGGAGGCCGGCTTCGGAGAGCTTAAGGCAGGCACCATTCCAGAGGTCATGGACCGGGTGGTGGCAGGAGATCTGAAGCGGAGCCGCTTTGACGACATCCGGGCCCTGTTTATTCTGGGGGTCAACGACGGGAAGATCCCCTCAACCGTATCCGGCGGGGGGATCCTTACGGACCTGGAACGGCAGGAGATCCTTGCGGGAGGCATCGGCGAGCTGGCTCCGGCAGACAGGCAGGACAGCTGTATCCAGCGTTTCTATCTCTATCTGGTGATGGGAAAGCCCAGAGACCGGCTGTTCCTGAGCTACGGGAAAAATGACCTGCAGGGAAAGGCAATGAAGCCTTCGGAGGTGATCCGGGAGCTTCAGGAGGAGGCCCGGGACCGGGGGACGGCCCTTCCTCTGGAGGAACCGGGGGAGGATGAGATCCACAACGAGGGGGAAGCCCTTCTGTACCTTGCGGAGGCCTTCTCCCAGGGAAACTATGGGGATCAGAGAGCCCGTACGGTCTACAATCATTTCCGCCGCAAAGGGGAAAAGGACCCTGCCCTGGACCCGGAGCGGCTCCTGGAGGCCTCCGTGTTCCGGTATCGGGGCGGAAGGCTGTCCCGGGAGGCGGCAGCAGTCCTTTACGGAGAGCGGCTTTACGGCTCCGTTACCCGGCTTGAGCAGTATGCCAGATGTCCCTACGCCCACTTCCTGCGCTACGGCCTCCGGCTCATGGAGCGGCAGGAGTTTGAGGTGGCGGCCCTGGATATCGGCAATATGTATCACAATGCCATCGACCTGGCCTTCCGCAGCCTGCAGGCTGAGAGAAAGGAGCTTTCGGAGCTTACAGGGGAGGAGCTTCGGAGCCTTTCGGAGGAATGTGTCCGGAGGGCGGCGGAGGAATACAACAACCAGGTGATGCAGTCCAGCGCCAGGAACCGGTATCTGCTAAGCCGGGTAAGGCGCATCACGGGACGGACCCTCTGGGCGCTCCAGGCCCAGCTCCGGAAGGGAGACTTCCGGCTTTATGGCTGCGAGCTGCCCTTCCGCCTTGATACGGAGGGCATGAGTCTTCACGGCCGCATCGACCGGGTGGATATCAGCGAGGACAGCTCAAGGGTCTATGTAAAGGTCATCGACTATAAGTCCGGCCGGACCCGTTTTGACCTGTCCCTGATCCAGGGAGGGATCCAGCTGCAGCTGGCAGCCTATATGGATGTGGCCCTGGAGCGGGCGGAGGCGGACTTTGCCGGAAAAGGAAAGGACGTCCTTCCCGCAGGCCTCTTCTATTATCATATCGACGATCCCATTACGGGATATGAGGAGGGGGCGGACCGGGAGGCAGTGGAAAAAAGCCTTCTGCGGAAGCTTCGGATGAACGGACTTGCGGCGGAGGAGCCGGAGAGCCTTGCACGGCTTGATCGGGAGCTGGAGAACGGCGGCACCGTGGAGTCGGATGTGATCCCCGTGAAGCTGAAAAACGGCGAGATCGACAGACGGAGCTCCGCCGCGGCTCCGGAGGAGCTCCTCCGGCGGCTGTCCCGCTATGCTTCGGACCGGATGCGGGGTATGTCCCGGGAGATCCTGGGAGGCAATATCTCCGCCCACCCCTTCCGGCGGGGAATGGAGACGGGCTGCGATTACTGCCCCTACCACAGCGTCTGCGGCTTTGACAAAAAGCTTCCGGGCTTTAGCTGCAGGAACATCCGGACCGTCAGCAAAGACAGCTTTTCCTTTGATACGGGAGAGGAAAAAGACAGGAAGGAAACAGGAGATCAGTCATGAAATGGACGGAACAGCAGCAGAAGGTCATAGATACGGAGCATAAAAATCTGCTGGTATCCGCAGCGGCAGGAAGCGGAAAGACAGCGGTGCTGGTGGCAAGGATTCTCAGGATGCTGACGGATCCGGAGGATCCGGTATCCGTGGACCGTCTTCTGATCATGACCTTTACCAGGGCTGCGGCAGAGGAGATGCGGGAACGGATCGGAACAGCCCTTCGGGAGGCCATCCGGAAGGACCCGGAAGACCGCTGGCTCAGGCTCCAGAAGGCCCTGCTTCCCAGGGCCCGCATCGCCACCATAGACAGCATCTGCCAGAACCTCATCAAGCAGAACTACGAGCTTCTGTCCCTGGATCCGGGCTTCCGGGTGGCGGACGAGGGAGAGCTCAAGCTGATGCGGAACGATATCCTGACGGAGATCCTGGAGGAAAAATACCAGGAGGGAGACGAGACCTTCTTGCGCTTTGCGGAGATCTACGGAACGGGGCGCTCCGACGACCGGCTGCGGGAGCTGGTGGAGAAGGCCTACCGCTTCATCGATTCCCATCCCTGGCCCCTTCGCTGTCTGCAGCAGCAGCGGGAGGAGATCCTCAGGGAGAGCCGGGGAGAGCTGGGCAGCCTTCCCTGGATGCAGTATCTCTTTGGGGACCTTCGGGGCCGTATGGAGGAATACCGGAGCCTGCTCCGGAGGGCGGAGCTCTGCTGTCAGGAGCCCGACGGCCCCCTGCCCTATCTGGAGGGCGTCCGGGAGCTGCAGCAGTGGGGGGAGACCCTTGCGGCAGCGGAGGACTACGGGAAGCTGCAGGAGCTCCTTGCGGGACTGAAGTTCCAGAGCTTAAAGCAGGTCCGGGGCCCCAAATATGACCCGGAGAAGAAGGCTCAGGTCAAGGCGGTCTGTGACCAGATGAAGGCCTATGTCAAGGGCCTCAGGGAGAGCTATGGAACGCTGCCGGAGGAGGCCCTTCTGCTGGAGCTCCGGGAAACGGCTCCCTATCTTCTGGAGCTCTGCAATCTGGTGGAAGCCTTTGCGCTGCGCTATGAGGCTGGAAGACGGGAAAAGAACCTGGTGGACTTCAGTGACATGGAGCACCTGGCCCTGCGGCTTCTGTACCGGGAGCAGGAGGGGGAGATGGTGCCCTCGGAGCTTGCGGATGAGCTGGCAGGACATTTTCATGAGATCCTTATCGACGAATATCAGGACTCCAATCTGGTCCAGGAGGCCCTGGTGCAGGCCCTGTCGGGAGAGCGCTTCGGAAGGCCCAATGTCTTTATGGTGGGGGATGTGAAGCAGAGCATCTACCGCTTCCGTCTGGCAAAGCCGGAGCTCTTCATGGACAAATACGGAAGCTATCCTTCGGAGTTCCTTGAGGAGAAAAACGATCTGAAGATCGAGCTTAACAGAAACTTCCGCAGCAGACCGGAGGTTCTTTACAGCGTAAACGACATATTTTACAAAATCATGCAGCAGCATGTGGGAGGCGTGGAGTACACGGAGAAAACCGCCCTCTACCCGGGAGCCTCCTTCCCGGAGGGGGAAAAGCCCGGCAGCTACCGGACGGAGCTTCTGCTTCTTAACCTGGCGGAGAAGGAAGAGGAGGATGACAGCGGAAAGCTGGAGCTGGAGGCCCGGCTCATTGCAGGAAGGATCCGGGAGATGATCCCCCTGGGAGGGAAGGAAGCTCCCTTTATGATCTCCGACGGGAAAGGAGGCTTCAGGCCTCTTCGGTACCGGGACGTGGTGATCCTTCTGCGGGCCCCCGGCACCACGGCGGAACAGCTGGTGGACACCCTGGGGGACTATGGGATCCCTGCCTATACGGAAAATGCTTCCGGCTATTTCAGCGCCCCGGAGGTGGAGACCATGCTGGCCTTTCTCTCCGTCATCGACAATCCCCATCAGGACATCCCTCTGGCGGCGGTGCTCCGCAGTGAGGCAGGGGGCTTTGGCGACGACGACCTGGCCTTCATACGGGGAGAGTTTGACCGGCGCATGGAAGAAAAAACGCCGGAGTGCCGGGATCTCTATGCGGCCCTTTCGGACATGGCCCGGACCCGGGGAGAGGAAACGCCCCTTGGGAAAAAGGCGGCCCGTTTCCTGAAGCTTCTGAAAGAGCTCCGGCGCCACGGGGACTTCATGCCCGTATACCAGCTCCTTTCCGAGATCTACCGGGAGACAGGCTACTATGCCTGTGTCTCCGCCCTGCCCTTCGGCATGCAGCGGAGGAAGAACCTGGACATGCTCCTGGAGCGGGCCCGGATCTTTTCCGAGACCAGCTACAGCGGGATCTTCCATTTCGTCCGCTACGTCGAGGAGCTCCGGAAGTACGATACGGACTACGGCGAGGCGGGGACCGCTTCCGAGCAGGATGATCTGGTACGCATCACCTCCATTCATAAGTCAAAGGGCCTGGAATATCCGGTGGTATTCCTGGCAGGCCTTGACCGGCAGTTCAACCGCCAGGACACGAAGGAAACGGTGCTCATCGATCCGGACCTGGGGGTGGCCAGCGACTATGTGGACCTGGAAAGCCGGGTGCGCTATCCCGGCCTGAAAAAGGAGGTCCTGAAGCAGAAGCTCCTTACGGACAGCTACGGAGAGGAACTTCGGGTCCTTTATGTGGCCATGACCAGGGCCAGGGAGAAGCTGATCCTTACGGCCGCCGTAAACGACGCGGTAAAAAAACTGGAAAAATGGCAGGGCATCAGCGGCCTTCTGGGAGAGGGGGAAAAGCTCCCCAAGGGCGTCCTTATGAACGGAAGCAGCTATCTGGACCTGATCCTGATGGGGCTTTCGGAAAAGGGCACGAATGTTGAGAAAAAGATCATAAGCCCCTATGAGCTTTCGGACCGGGAGGAGGTCCGGGAGACGGATCGGCTCCGGGAATATGAGGGCCTGCGGAGCCTTGACCTGCGGGAGATGGGGGATCTGTCCCTGGCAGAGGAGCTTTCGGACCGGGAGTCCTGGAGCTATCCCTGGCAGGAGGATACCCGCCTGTCTCCGAAAAAGACCGTATCGGAGCTGCGGGCGGATGCAGAGGGGGACTATGACGACCTGTCGGAGGCGGAATCGGAGTTCCTCCTCCAGTGCGAGGACCCGGAGATCACGGAGGCCCTTCAGATCCTTTCCGGAAGGCTCTCCCAGGAGGGCCAGGGCGCCCGCAGGGGAACCGCCTATCACAGGGTGTTCCAGCTCCTGTCCTTTGGGACGGAGACAGATGCCCGGCAGGAGATCCTCCGGATGCAGGCCCAGGGAAAGCTTACAAAGGAGGAAGCCGCCCTGGTGGATCCGGAGGTCATCGGACATTTCCTGGAAAGCGGCCTTGGGAAGCGGATGGCAGAGGCGGCGGCCAGAGGGGCCCTTTACCGGGAGCGGCGCTTTATGATCGGCGTCCCCGCCAGGGAGCTGTCCCCGGGGGCAGAGTCCCGGAGCCTTCAGCTTCTTCAGGGTATCATAGACGCCTACATGGAAAATGAAGACGGCAGCCTGAGCCTCATCGACTATAAGACGGACGGCTTTTACGGCCTGTCCCGGGAGGAGGCGGAGGAGTGCCTCAGAAAGCGCTACGGCATCCAGCTGGGCCTTTACAGCAGGGCCCTGGAGCAGCTTCTTGGGAAACCGGTGAAGGAACAGCTGATCTACAGCACCTTCCTGGGGAGGACCCTCCCCCTCTGACTGTATCAAAAAAAGAACAGGATCATTGTTAAATTTTCTTCAAAAGAAAGCCGGGACTGCTTGAAAGAGTTCCGGCTTTTGTGATAATATAAACAACAGTGACTTTGAGTAAAGACGCAGAAAGACACCTTAAAAACCTTTAGGAGGGGAGATACATGTATAAGATACTTGAGGCTGAAATGTTGGCTGATAAGATTTATCGTATGGTAGTGGAAGCTCCGTACGTGGCAAGATCCTGTCAGCCGGGAGAATTCCTGATCGTAAAGATGGATGAAAGGGGAGAGAGAATCCCGCTTACGATCTGCGATTTCGACAGGGAAAAGGGAACCGTTGACATCATTTTCCAGGTAGTCGGCGCATCTACTTTCCGTATGGCGGAGCTGCAGGCAGGAGACGCTTTTGAGGACGTGGTAGGACCTCTCGGCAATCCTTCCGATTTCATTAAGGAACCCCTGGAGGAAGTGAAGAAAAAGCACTACTGCTTTATCGCCGGCGGCGTTGGCGCTGCTCCCATCTATCCTCAGGTCAAGTGGTTCCATCAGCAGGGTATCGAGTGCGACGTGATCCTGGGAACCAGGACCCATGACACCCTGATCATGGAGAAGCAGCTGGAAGCAGTTGCCACCAACCTCTATGTCTGCACGGATGACGGAAGCTACAAGGCTCACGGAAATGTCTGCGTTGTCCTGGAGGACCTGGTTAAGAATCAGGGCAAGCATTATGATGTAGTGGTTGCCATCGGCCCCATGATCATGATGAAGTTTGTCTGCCAGCTGACCAAGGATCTGAACATCCCCACCATTGTTTCCATGAACCCCATCATGGTGGACGGTACCGGTATGTGCGGCGCCTGCCGTGTACAGGTAGGCGATCAGATCAAGTTTGCCTGCGTGGATGGACCGGAGTTTGACGGACATCTCATTGACTGGGCGCTTGCAATGAAGCGTATGAATACCTATAAGTCAGAAGAAGGAAGAGCAATGCTGAAGGTTCAGGAAGGCGCAACCCATCACGGCGGCTGCGGAAACTGCGGAGGTGATAAATAATGGCAATGGACGTATTACATAAGGTTCCCGTAAGAGAACAGGACCCGAAGGTGAGAGCAACCAACTTTGAAGAGGTTTGCTACGGATATAATGAGGAAGAGGCCAAGATCGAAGCTGAAAGATGTATCGACTGCAAGAAGCCCCTTTGCGTACAGGGCTGCCCCGTAAACATCGACATCCCGGGCTTTATCCGTCAGGTAAAGCAGGGCAATTACGAGGAGGCTGCAAAGGTCATCGGACTTTCCTCCGCCCTTCCGGCTATCTGCGGACGTGTATGTCCCCAGGAGACCCAGTGTGAGGGCCGCTGCATCAGAGGCATCAAGGGAGAGCCCATCTCCATCGGAAAGCTGGAGAGATTCGTTGCTGACTGGTCCCACGAGCACAACATCGTTGCTGCTGAAAAGGGTGAGCCCAACGGCAAGAAGGTTGCTGTAGTAGGCGCAGGCCCTGCAGGTCTTACCTGTGCAGGAGACCTGGCAAAGCTGGGCTACGATGTAACCATCTTCGAGGCTCTGCATCAGCCCGGAGGCGTACTCCTTTACGGTATCCCGGAGTTCCGTCTTCCCAAGGAAAAGATCGTTGCAAAGGAGATCGAGGTCGTTAAGAACCTCGGTGTCAAGATCGAGTGCAACGTTATCATCGGAAAGTCCATCACCATCGATGAGCTTCTGAACGAAGAGGGCTTCGATGCCGTATTCGTAGGCTCCGGCGCAGGACTTCCGAAGTTCATGGGCATCCCCGGCGAGAACGCCAACGGCGTATTCTCCGCAAATGAGTTCCTTACCAGAAACAACCTGATGAAGGCCTTCAAGGATTATGATACACCGATCATGAGAGCAAAGAAGGTAGTGGTAGTAGGCGGCGGAAACGTAGCCATGGATGCTGCCCGTACCGCTCTTCGTCTCGGCGCAGAGGTACATGTAGTATACCGCCGTTCCGAGGCTGAGCTTCCTGCCCGTGTGGAGGAGGTTCATCATGCAAAGGAAGAGGGCGTGATCTTCGATCTGCTCCAGAACCCCACAGAGATCCTCATGGATGAAAACGACAACGTAAGAGGCATGAAGATCGTGAAGATGGAGCTGGGCGAGCCGGATGCTTCCGGAAGAAGAAAGCCCGTAGAGATCCCCGGATCCGAGTACGAGATCGACTGCGACGCAGTGATCATGTCTCTGGGAACTTCTCCCAACCCTCTGATCTCCTCCACCACCAAGGGACTTGAAATCAACTCCCACAAGTGCATCATCGCTGAGGAAGAGACCGGAAAGACCTCCAAGGAAGGCGTATATGCAGGCGGCGACGCCGTAACCGGCGCAGCAACCGTTATCCTGGCCATGGAGGCAGGTAAGGCCGGCGCAAAGGGTATCCACGAGTACCTGAGCAACCACTAAAGCGTTCCATTCAGGAAGCTTTGTGTCCCGGCAGGGAATCAAAACCGAACAGAAACCATAACATGCTCCCGCACAGACGGCGGCTTAAGCTGCCGCCGGTGCGGGATAACTGTATCTATAAGTATCTATGAGGACCTGAGGATGGAAGGATTATACAAAAAGGAAATTTTCGAGCTGCTGGAGCAGAAGGGGATCCCCTTCGAAAAAATGGAGCATGAGGCGGTATTTACCATGGAGGAGATGGACCGGGCAGGCATCACAAAAAAAGGCTGTGTCTGCAAGAACCTGTTCCTTCGGGACGCCAAGGGAAAGCAGCACTATCTGGTAACGGCACCGGAGGATAAGCGGGTGGACATGAAGAAGCTGGCGGCCCAGATTGGCTCCACCAGGCTCAGCTTTGCCTCCCCGGAGCGGCTGGAGCGCTACCTGAAGATCCAGCAGGGCTCCGTCTCTCCCCTGTGCATCCTGAATGACGAAAGCAGGACCGTGATCTTCGTGGCGGATGAGGATCTGAAGCAGGAAAAGGAGATCGGCGTGCACCCCAACGACAACACGGCCACCCTCTGGATCTCCTTCCAGGACCTGGAGGGCCTGATCCGGGAGCACGGAAACGAGACGGTTTTTGCCCATTTTGAGCCCCAGGAGCCCGAGGCCTGATATGGACGGAACCGACAGAAGAGAAAAAGGAGACCAGCTATGAAATTTATATATCCGGCAGTGATCGGACAGAAGGAAGACGGCGGCTACAGAGCCCATTTTCCGGACCTGGCCCAGTGCGTCGTGGAGGCGGACAGCCTGGAGGAGGTCATCGAAAAGGCCAAGGAGGCGGAGTTCAACTGGATCTCTGCCGAGCTGGAGGAGGAGGGAGCAGAGCTGCCTCCCAGAAGTGAAGCTTCGGAGATCGCCCTGAAGGAGGGACAGATCCTCCGGAACATCTCCACCACTATCAAATTTTTTGAAGGCTGGGAAGAGTAGGCATGAAAGGCGGAACAGAAGCAAGGACCATCGATCTTCTGGAGGGTCCGATCCTTCCGGCCCTGTCCAGACTGGCCCTGCCCATTATGGCCACGGCCTTCGTCCAGATGGCCTATAACCTGACGGACATGGCCTGGATCGGATTTCTGGGTTCCAATTCCGTGGCGGCGGTGGGAGCCGCCGGCATGTTCACCTGGTTTGCCCAGGGGGTGATGAACATCGCCAAGATGGGAGGCCAGGTCATGGTGGCCCAGTCCATCGGTGCCGGAGAGGAACAGGAGGCCAGGGCCTACCTGAGGGGAAGCCTGCAGCTGACCCTGCTTCTGGCCCTGGTCTACGGACTGGCCTGTCTGGCCTTTGCAAAGCCTCTCATCGGCTTTTTCCAGTTTTCCAACCAGGAGACCAGAGAGCAGGCGGAGATCTATCTGCGCATCGTCTGCGGACTGATCCTCTTCGCCTTCCTGAACCAGACCATGACGGGGCTTTACACCTCCGTGGGAGACTCCAGGACCCCCTTTCTGGCCAACTGTATCGGCCTTTTCGGCAACATGATCTTCGATCCCATGCTGATCTTCGGCATCGGCCCCTTCCCCCGGATGGGGGTGGCGGGAGCCGCTCTGGCCACCGTATCCGCCCAGGCGGTGGTGACCCTGGCCCTGTTCCTCATGCGGAAAAGGAGCCATGCCCCCGTATTTGAAAACATGGCCCTCCAGAAGCCCGTCTCGGCCTTCCACTACCGGCGCATGATCGGGATCGGCCTGCCCGCCTCGGTCCAGACCATGGTCTACTGCGGCATCAGTATGGTGCTGACCCGTCTGGTATCCGGCTGGGGAGATGCCGCCGTTGCGGTACAGCGGGTAGGCAATCAGATCGAATCCCTGGGATGGATGACGGGAGAGGGCTTCGGCGCTGCGGTGAATGCCTTCATGGCCCAGAACTACGGCGCCAGACGCCTGGACCGGGTAAAACAGAGCTACAGGGCATCCCTGATCCTGATGCTGATCTGGGGCGCCTTTACCACCCTGGTGCTGTACTTCGGGGCAGAGCCCCTCTTCCGGATCTTTATTCACGAGCCGGAGATCGTACCGGAGGGAGTCAACTATCTGCGGATCCTCTCCTTCGGGGAGATCCCCATGTGCTTTGAGCTCATGACGGTGGGAGCCCTGTCGGGACTGGGCCGCACCGGGATCTGCTCCATCATCAGCATGACCCTTACGGGATCCCGGATCCCCATCGCTCTGATGCTTTCCTCCACGGCCCTGGCCTTAAGCGGTATCTGGTGGGCCTTCACGGTATCAAGCATCATAAAGGGGATCGTGTTCACCATCACCTTCGCCATCATCCTCCGGAGGCTTATGAAGGATCAGAGGGCTTTCCTGGAGCCCCTTCCGGGCAAAAATTTCTTGTCATGATGGGTTGATTATGGTATAGTTTAAAGTGCTATATTAAAAATTCGGGCGGAAGATCGTCCGACAAAGGAGAAAAAAATGAAAAAGAAGCTGGCAATGACACTTGCCGTTTCGATGCTTGCAGGCTCCCTGCTCTCCGCATGCGGAGGCCAGAGCGCATCAAACGGTACAACCGCGTCGGGAGACGCTGCTCAGCAGAGTGGCGCCAGTGCTGCAGAAGGCACGGATATCCCGGCAGTATCAGAGGGACACGAGGGATATCTGAACGTATGCCTGAGTGCGGATATCATGACCGCAGACGTGCAGAAGACCTCCAATGACTACGAGATCCCCATGAACATCTACGACACCCTGGTGCAGATCAAGGTGGCAGATGACGGCAGCTCCTCCATCGAGCCCATGCTGGCGGAGAGCTGGGAGGTCTCCGAAGACGGCCTGACCTACACCTTCCATCTGAGGGACGATGTGACCTTCCAGAATGGAAATGCCTTTACGGCAGAGGATGTAAGGTACACCTTCAACAGGATGTTTACGGCAGACGGAACGGTCAATTCCTCCTTCCTTGACCAGATCAAGGGCGCGGACGAACTGATGGCAGGAACAGCAGAGGAGCTGTCCGGCCTGGAAGTCCTTGACGATTACACGGTACGCATCACCTTAAAGGAGCCCTTCGGCGCATTCCTTTCCGCTCTGGCCTTCACGGCCTGCAGCATCTACGATGAGGAAGCCACCGAGGCGGCTGGAGCTGACTTCGGCATGGTGCCGGAGGCAACGGTAGGCTCCGGTCCCTTCATCTTTGAGAGCTGGACCCCCAACGCAGAGCTGGTGCTCACCAGAAATGACGATTACTGGAACGGCCCGGCCCAGATCCCCGGCGTCGTGATCCGGATCATCCCCGACACGGAGACCCAGACCATGATGTACGAGAGCGGAGAACTGGACCTTCTGGATCTGAAGACCAACCCGGAGGCAGTGGACCGGATCACGGAGACATATCCGGATCAGATCGTAACCGGCCCCATCCTGGGAGTGGATTATGTATTTATGAATCAGAACGTTGAGCCCCTCAACGATGTCCGGGTAAGAAAAGCCATCCAGATGGCCATCGACAGACAGATGATCCTGGACGAGCTTTACGGCGGCAGAGGCAACGTCGAGAACGGCCTTCTGGCAACGGGCATGATCGGCTACAACGACAGCCTGCCGGAGATCCCCTATGATCCGGAAGGAGCAATGGAGCTTCTGGCAGAGGCGGGTTATCCCGACGGCTTTACCATCGAGCTGGGTTCCGATTCCTCCGACTCCGAGATGCGGACCATGATCACGGAGATCATCCAGTCCATGCTGGCAGAGGTGGGAATCAATGTGGAGATCAAGAAGTACGATCAGTCCACCTGGCTTGAGACCAGAAGAGCCGGCGAGATGCCCATGTATGTTTCTTCCTGGACTGCAGATTTCAACGACCCGGACAACTTCTTCTATACCTTCTTCGGAACCCAGGAGAACAGCAAGATCCGTTCCATCAATTATCCTGACACTTCCGTGATGCAGGAGGTGGCCAAGGCAAGGACCATCGTGGATGAGGATGAGCGTATGGAGACCTATCACCAGCTTGAGACAAAGCTGATACAGGATGACGCCTGCATGGTGCCCCTGTGGTCTCTGGATCACCTGTTTGCAGTAAGCCAGCGGACCAAGGGCTTTAAGGTCAGCTGGAACGGCTTCTCAGACAGCTCGTTCTATCCGGTATACTTTGAGGAATAAAGGACGACCATTACCCGGACGGAACTGCAGTCCCTGCAGTTCCGTCCTTTCAAGTATAAGAGGTTTCCCATGCTTAAGAAAATCATCAAACGTATTCTCATATCGATACCGGTGCTCATCGGCGTAGTGCTGGTGATCTTCATCATGCTCCGTATCGTGCCGGGCAATCCCATCGTCACCATGCTGGGAGAGCACGTCAATCAGCAGACCATCGACAAGCTGACAGTGGAGATGGGCCTGGATCAACCGGCCTATGTCCAGTTCTTCAAATATGTCTGGAACGCCCTCCACGGAGACTTCGGTACCTCCTACCGGATGAACCGCAGCGTTACCCAGATGATCATGGATGCCTTCCCCTACACGGTGAAGCTGTCCATCCTGGCAGCCCTGATCTCCTGGACCATCGGCGTGGTGGCAGGGGTGGTGGCAGCCATCCGGCAGAATCGGATCCTGGACCGCCTGTTCATGGGTACGGCCCTTCTGGGGGTCAGCATGCCCATCTTCATGGCAGCCCTGCTGTTACAGTATGTATTCGCCTATAAGCTTCAGCTGTTCCCCATCTCCGGCTATGAGGGATTTTCCGCCCTGATCCTGCCGGCCATAGCCCTGGGCTGGAACTCCGCAGGCAGCATCGCCCGCATGACCCGTTCCAACCTGGTGGAGGTCATGCAGGACGATTTTATCCGTACAGCCAGGGCCAAGGGACGTACGGAGGCCGGTGTCATCGTATTCCATGCCTTAAAGAATGCTTTGCTTCCCGTGGTGACCATGATGGCCATCCAGATCTCCAGCATGCTTTCCGGAGCCGTACTGACGGAGTCCGTCTTCGGCATCCCGGGGATCGGAAGACTGGCGGTGAACGCCATTGAGAACAGGGATATGCCCCTGCTCCAGGGAACGGTGCTGTTTACCACGGTGCTGATCATCATCGGCAATCTGGTGGCGGACATCCTTTATTCCGTACTGGATCCGAGAATCAGGGAGGTGAAGTGATGAAGAAACAGGAAATGGAACAGAACAGAACAGCCTCCCGGGATCAGGCGGTCTATGTGGACCTCCAGAGCCCCTTTAACCCGGAGGATCACAGCGCAGATATCGGCGAAAGCGATACGTTGCTGGACAAGCTGGCCCAGCTGGTGCGGCAGAACAAGCTGGCGGTATTCTCCGCCCTGGTGATCCTGGCCATTATCATACTGGCGGTATTTGCCCCGGTATTTTCACCCTACGATCCTGCGGCCCAGTCCCTCAGGGAACGGCTCGCAGCCCCCAGTGCAGAGCACTGGCTGGGGACGGACAAGCTGGGAAGAGACATCCTGTCCCGTATCATTTACGGCGCCCGGGTATCCCTTGTGATCGGTCTGCTTCCCACCTTTATCTCCATGTTTATCGGAACCATCCTGGGTCTGTTTGCCGGCTATTACGGCGGTAAGACGGACTTTGTTATCATGCGCCTTGCGGATATCATGCTGGCCTTCCCCTCCCTGCTTCTTGCCATGGTGGTGATGTACACCCTGGGAGGCGGCATCGTGAATATCTTCATCGCCCTGAGCCTGGTGAACTGGGCCAGCACTGCCCGGGTGGTAAGGGCCCAGACCCTGTCCCTGAAGGAGGCGGAGTATGTGGAGGCGGCCAGATCCATGGGGGTCAGAAAGACCACCATCATCTTCCGGCATATCCTGCCCAACTGCCTGCCCTCCCTCATCGTGTTCTTTACCCTGAACATCCCTTCGGCGATCCTGAGTGAATCCTCCCTGAGCTTTCTGGGAGTGGGAGCCCAGCCCCCCAGCGCCAGCTGGGGCCTGGCGGTAACGGAGGGCAAACGCTATCTGTTTTCCGAGCCCTGGGTGCCTCTGGCTCCCAGTGTGGCGATCATGATCCTGGTAATGGCATTCAACTTCCTGGGAGACGGTCTCAGGGATGTGCTGGATCCCTATCTGAAGGAACAGTAAGGAGAAGGATATGGCTGAAAATGTTTTGGAAATCAGACATCTGAAAACCCAGTTCTTCACCCGGAAGGGTGTTCTGCCTGCGGTAGACGATGTATCAATAGAAGTCCCGGCGGGAAAGATCGTCGGGCTTGTGGGAGAATCCGGCTGCGGCAAATCCATGACCGCCATGTCCGTGATGGGGCTTCTGCGCCATCCGGGAAAGGTGGTGGCTGGAGAGATCCTGCTGTGCGGCAGGGACATCACCCACTTATCCCCCAGGGAGCTGGCAAAGATCCGGGGCAGCGAAATGTCCATGATCTTCCAGGAGCCCATGACCTCCCTGAACCCTGTGACCATCGTGGGAAAGCAGGTGGAGGAGACCATCCTGCTCCATGAAAAATGCAGCAGGGCGGAGGCAAAGAAACGGGTGATCCAGATCTTTCAGGAGGTGGGGATCCCGGAGGCGGAAAAGCGCTACAACGCTTATCCCCATCAGCTTTCCGGCGGACTCCGGCAGAGGGTCATGATCGCCATGGCCATGGTATGCCGGCCAAAGCTTCTGATCGCGGACGAGCCCACCACGGCTCTGGACGTGACCATCGAAGCCCAGATCCTGGAGCTCTTCAAAAAGCTCCGGGACGAGATCGGTACCTCCATCATCCTTATCACCCACAACATGGGCGTGGTAGCAGAGGTATGCGACTATGTTTATGTTATGTATACGGGACAGGTCATGGAGCAGGCGGAGACCTTCGAGCTCTTTGCCAATACCCGGCATCCCTATACAAAGGGCCTGCTCCGCTCCATCCCCAAGCTGGATGAGAAGACGGACCGGCTCTATACCATCAAGGGCGTGGTGCCCAACCTGCTCCACCTGCCTGCAGGCTGCAACTTCTCCACCCGCTGTGGGGAATGCATGGAGCGCTGCGGAAAGGAGCAGCCGCCCCTCTACGAGGTAAGTCCGGGCCACAAGGTCAGATGCTTCCTCTGCCAGGGCGCCTGCGGGACAGCGGCCCCGGAGCCTGAGACTCTGAGGGCAGCGGAAACGGGAAAGGAAGGTGTTTGATATGCCGGAGAACCATCAGAAGGAAAAGAAGGTCCTTCTTTCCGCAGAACATCTTTATAAGGAGTTCCCTGTGGAGGAAAGCAGGACAAAGGACGTGGTCCATGCGGTGACGGATATCAACCTGGAGATCCGGGAGGGGGAGACCCTGGCCCTGGTGGGGGAGTCCGGCTGCGGAAAGTCCACCCTGGGAAAGACCCTGATCCGTCTTTATGATTCCGACGGGGGAAAGATCACCTTCGACGGCGTGGATATCACGAAGATGCCGGAGCGGGCCTTTGCAAAGTACAGGACCCAGATGCAGATCATCTTCCAGGATCCCTATGCGTCCCTGAATCCCAGGATGAACGTATTTCAGATCATCTCGGAGCCCTTAAGGACCCATCATAAATACAGTAAGGAAGAGCTGGCGGAAAAAGTCTATCAGCTGATGGACGAGGTGGGCATCGCCAGAGAGTTTGCCAACCGTTATCCCCATCAGTTTTCCGGGGGACAGCGGCAGAGGATCGGCATTGCCCGGGCCCTGGCCCTGAATCCGCGGCTGATCGTCTGTGATGAGCCCGTATCGGCTCTGGACGTATCCATCCAGTCCCAGGTGCTGAACCTGCTGAAGGATCTGCAGGAGCAGTACGGACTGACTTACCTGTTCATATCCCATGACCTGTCGGTGGTGAAGTTCATTTCCGACAGAGTCTGTGTCATGTTCCTTGGCATGATCTGTGAGATCGGGGACACGGAGGAGATCTATGCAAAGCCCCTTCATCCCTACACCAGATTCCTGCTGAACGCGATCCCCCTGGCGGATCCGAAGCTGCGCAGTGAGAAAAAGGAACTGCTCCAGGGAGATATCCCCTCACCGGTACATCCTCCCACAGGCTGCAGGTTCCATACCCGCTGCCCCTATGCGAAGGATATCTGCGCTTCGGAGGTGCCCCCCTGCAGGCAGGTGGGAGACCGGATCGTTTACTGTCATTTCCCCCTGGAGGAGGATGCATGATCGAGAACGGATGGCTTGAGCCCCTGAGTCCGGAGTTCAGAAAGCCATACTATAAGAAACTTTATCAGAAGGTCCGCTATGAGTACGAGCACCATCGGGTCTTCCCGGATTCCCGGGACCTCTTTGCTGCCTTTGAGCTGACGGACCTTCCCAAGGTGAAGGCAGTGATCCTGGGTCAGGACCCCTATCATGGAGAGGGCCAGGCCCAGGGCCTCTGTTTTTCCGTAAAACCGGGGGTGGCGGTCCCCCCCTCCCTGGTCAATATCTATCAGGAGCTTTATGAGGACCTGGGCTGCAGGATCCCGGACAACGGCTGTCTGGTGCCCTGGGCAAAGCAGGGAGTCCTGCTTCTGAACACGGTGCTTACGGTGCGGGCCCATCAGGCCTTCAGCCACCGGGGGATCGGCTGGGAGCAGTTTACGGACGCGGCGATCCGGGCCCTGAACGCCCAGGACCGGCCCATCGTGTTCATGCTCTGGGGACGGCCTGCCCAGGAGAAGGCGGCCATGCTGAACAATCCCCGGCATCTGATCCTGAAGGCGGCCCATCCAAGCCCCCTTTCCGCCCAGAGAGGCTTCTTCGGCTGCAGGCATTTCAGCCGCTGCAACGAGTTTCTGGTGCAGAACGGGGAGACTCCCATAGACTGGCAGATCCCGGATCTGTACCGTCAATAAACAACGAAGGTGGATAAACCATTATGAATTTTCTGGAATTTTTGAAGGTGCTTCTCTTCGGTATCGTGGAGGGCTATACGGAATGGCTCCCCATCTCATCGACCGGACATCTGATCCTTGTGGAGGATATCGTAAAGCTGAATCAGCCGGAGGCCTTCTGGAGCGTCTTCCTGGTGGTGATCCAGCTGGGAGCCATCCTGGCGGTGATATTCCTGTATTGGTCGAAGCTCTGGCCCTTCAGCCCGAAAAAGTCTCCGATGCAGAAACGGAATACCTGGATCCTCTGGTCCAAGATCATCCTGGCCTGTATCCCTGCGGCAGTGGTGGGCCTTCCCCTGGATGATTTCCTGGACGCCCATCTTTACAATTCCACCGTGGTGGCTCTGATGCTGATCCTTTACGGAGCCATCTTCATCTGGATGGAAAACAGGAACCAGGGAATGGAGTTCCCCATTCAGAAGACGGGGGAGCTGAGCTACAGGACCGCCCTTCTGATCGGCGCATTCCAGTGTCTCTCCCTGATCCCTGGAACTTCCCGTTCCGGCGCCACCATCATCGGAGCCATGCTCCTGGGCTGTGCCCGGCCGGTGGCGGCGGAGTTTTCCTTCTTCCTGGGTATCCCGGTGATGTGCGGAGCCAGCCTCCTGCGCATCGTCAAATACCTGCTGCAGGAGGGGGCCTTTACGGGAGAGCAGTGGATCATCATGCTCCTGGGTATGCTGATATCCTTCCTGGTGGCAGTGGTGACCATCCGCTATCTGATGAGCTACATCAGAAAGCATGACTTTAAGATATTCGGTTATTACCGTATCGTACTGGGCGTGATCGTCCTGGTATTCTTCGGCATAAAGGCCCTGGCAGGGACCCCCTGAGGATAGTCCCGGCGGGCCGATACGCCTTACACAGTGAAAGTGAGACCTGAATGAAGATCGCAATCGGATTGAGCGGCGGTGTGGACAGCTCCGTGGCGGCCCACCTCCTGCTGGAGGCGGGCCATGAGCTCATTGGCTGTACCATGCGGACCTTTGATACGGAACGCAGCCGCAGGGAAGCAGCGGATGCCGAGGCAGTGGCCAGGCGTCTGGGGATTCCCTTCTACGAGGTGGACTACCGGAAGGAGTTCCTCCGGGAGGTGATCACCTATTTTATCAGTGAATATACGAAGGGCAGGACCCCCAACCCCTGCTGCATCTGCAACCGGAAGGTAAAATGGGAGGCCCTTCTGTCCTGTGCCAGGGCCCAGAGAGCGGATATGGTGGCCACGGGCCATTATGCCCGGCTGGAACAGCTTCCGGAGGAAGAGGGGGGCCGGTACTGCATCCGCCAGGCCCTGACCCTGCGGAAGGACCAGAGCTATGCCCTCTATAACCTGAAGCAGGAACAGCTTGCAAAGACCCTTCTCCCCCTTGGCTCCTATACCAAGGAGGAGGTCCGGGACCTGGCAGGCCGTATCGGTCTCTTTACGGCGGACAAGCCGGATTCCCAGGAGATCTGCTTCATCTCGGACACGGACTATGCAGGCTTTATCCGGAACAACATCGGCCTCCTGCGGGAGACGGAACTGCTGGACAGCCTGGAACAGATCCGCTGGGAGGAGCCAGGGAACTATGTGGACCGGGAGGGCCATGTGCTGGGACAGCACCGGGGCATCATCCACTATACCGTAGGCCAGAGAAAGGGCCTGGGGATCGCCCTGGGACGGCGGATCTTCGTAAAGGAGATCCGGCCTGAGACCAACGAAGTGGTCCTTGCGGACAATGAGGAGGTCTTTTCGGACCGGCTGTACTTAAAGGAAGTCAACTGGCAGGCTAGGGACTTCGGGAAGGAGCCTTTGGGAGCGGAGCTTTCCGCCCGGGTGCGGATCCGCTACGGCCACGCCGGAAGCCCGGCCCTGATCCGGAAGCTGGAGAAGGACGGAGAGCCCTCCGGCTACGAGGTCCGTTTTCTGGAGCCGGTGCGGGCCATTACCCCGGGACAGGCGGCGGTGTTCTATGACGACGCCGGACGGATCCTGGGCGGCGGCCTCATCGAAGGCTGAGAAAGGAGTATGGACAGATGATCAGAAAAGAGATAAAGAAAAGGGCAGCCCTTCTTTGCTGCGCCCTGCTTATGACAGGCGCTCCCATGATCCAGGAGATGCCGGGACAGCTTCGGGCGGAGGCAGCCCAGGGGACGTCCTATGAGAACGGCCAGGAGATCAGCCTTAACAGCGAGTGGAAATATGCTGACTTTGCAGCCATCAAGAGCGGAAAGGCAGTGTTCTACCGGGCGGAGAAAAACCGGAAGGGCAAGATCATTGCAGTCAACGCGGGCCACGGCACCAAGGGCGGCACCTCCGTAAAGACCTGGTGCCATCCGGACAAGACCCCCAAGGTAACGGGAGGGACCACCAGTGCCGGCGCCACAAAGGCAGTGGCAGTGTCCTCCGGCATGACCTTTAAGGACGGCACCCCGGAGAAGACCGTGACCCTGAGGATGGCTCAGATCCTGAAGGAAAAGCTCCTTGCCCAGGGCTATGACGTGCTGATGCTCCGGGACGGAGAAGATGTGCAGCTGGACAATGTGGCCAGAAGCGTCATCGCCAACAATGTGGCGGACTGCCACATCGCTCTTCACTGGGACGGAGACGGCCTGAATACCATCAAGGGCTGCTTCTATATGTCGGTTCCCGATGCCCTTAAGGACATGGAGCCGGTGGCATCCCACTGGAAGGAGCATGAGAAGCTGGGAGACTGCCTCATTGAGGGCCTCCGGGACCAGGGCATGAAGATCTGGGGATCCAATCCCCTGGATATGGACCTGACCCAGACCTCCTTCAGTACCATCCCCTCCGTGGACATCGAGTTGGGAAATCAGTGTTCCAGACATGACGATTCCCTCCTGACCCAGGAGGCGGACGGCCTGGTAAAGGGGATCAACAGCTTCTTCGGATTCTAAGTCCCGGGAAAGGACCGGATCAACGAACAAAAAAGAAAAGCTTCAGAACCGCACAGTACGGTTTCTGAAGCTTTTTTATACGGAAAAGATAAGTGTTAAAGCCTGTGTTAAAAGCTCCGGAGGCTCCTTGCAACACGGGCGATGGGAAGGCCCATGACGCTGTAATAGTCTCCCCGGATCTCCTCCACAAGAAGGGCCCCATCCCCCTGGATGCCGTAGGCCCCGGCCTTATCCATGGGCTCTCCGCTCTGGACGTAGGCCTGGATCTCCTCATTGGTAAGGGGGTAAAAGCGGACCTCCGTGGTGGAGGTGAAGCTGCAGGTCTTTTTGGGAGAGCAGATGCAGACTCCGGTGCAAACCAGGTGGGTCCGTCCAGACAGGGCCCGGAGCATCCGGCAGGCATCCTCCGTATCCTTCGGCTTTCCCAGGATCTGCCCGTCGCAGATCACCACCGTATCGGAGCCGATGACCACAGGCGCCTCCGGGGCCTCCCTGTGCCAGGAGAGGACATCCTGGGCCTTCTGTACAGCCAGATATTCCGCAGCCTCCGTGGCGGGAAGTCCCTCCGGCAGCTCTTCTTTACAGCTTGAGACTTCGCAGAGGAAGGGGCGGTGGAGCTTTTCCATCAGCTCCCTGCGCCTGGGAGAGGCGGAAGCCAGTATCAGCATAAAGCCTTGCCTCCCTTCCCTTAGTCCCTGGGGCCCGCAGTCTTCTGGGCCAGGATGTGCTCGGCGCTGACCAGCTTCGTGCAGAGGGCCAGGAGCCTTGCGGCAGTCTCGATCTCCTCCAGGGAAGGATAGGAGGGGGCGATGCGGATGTTCCGGTCCTCCGGATCCCTGCCGTAGGGGTAGGTAGCTCCGGCGGGGGTCAGGACTACCCCTGCCTTCTTGGCCCTTGCCACGATCTCCTTCGCACAGCCCGGAAGGGAGTCAAAGGAGATGAAGTAGCCTCCGTTGGGCTTGGTCCAGCTGCCGATGCCAAGGCCCCCAAGCTCCTCTTCGAAGATGTTCTCCACCGCCTCGAATTTGGGTCGCATGATGTCCGCATGGAGCCGCATATGCTCCACCACGCCGTGGATGTCCTTGAAGAAGCGCACATGCCGGAGCTGGTTCACCTTGTCGTGGCCGATGGTCTGGAACTTCAGCTGCTTGCGGATATCCTCCAGATTGTTTAAGGAAGCGGCGCAGGCTGCGATGCCGGAGCCCGGGAAGCTGATCTTGGAGGTGGAAGCAAACTTGTACACCAGATCCGGGTTTCCTGCCCGCTTGCATTCCGCCAGGATCTCGATGAGGTGATCCTGGTGATGGTCGTAAAGGTGATGGACCGTATAGGCATTGTCCCAGTAGATCCTGAAATCGGCGGCTGCCGGCTTCAGCCGGGCAAAGCGGCGGACGGTCTCGTCGTCGTAGGAATTTCCCGTGGGGTTGGAATACTTGGGAACGCACCAGATCCCCTTGATGCTGTCGTCCTCTGCCACAAGCTTCTCCACCAGGTCCATATCCGGGCCTGTGGGCAGCATGGGCACGTTGATCATCTCGATGCCGAAGTACTCCGTGATGGCAAAATGCCTGTCATAGCCCGGAACGGGGCACAGGAACTTTACCTTGGGCAGGCGGCACCAGGGGGTGGAGCCCATGACCCCGTGGGTCATGCTGCGGCTGATGAAATCGAACATGACGTTCAGACTGGAGTTTCCGTAAATGATGATATTGTCGGGATGGACCTCCATGATGTCTCCCAGAAGCTCCTTGGCCTCCGGAATCCCGTCCAGCACCCCGTAGTTGCGGCAGTCCAGGCCGTCCTCACAGGTCAGGTCCGCGCTGCTGTTCAGCACGTCCATCATTCCCATGGACAGATCCAGCTGCTCGGGGCTTGGCTTGCCCCGGGACATATTCAGGTTGAGGGCCTTGTACTGATATTCCTTGTACTCCTTTGTGAGGGATCTCAGAAGGTCCTGAAGCTCCTGGATATCCATGTCGCTGTATTTCTTTTTCATTGGCTGCTCCTTTCTGAAGGTAAAAAAGTCCCCTCGGGAAATGATTTCCAAAAAGTATAGCACAGGAGGGGGATGGGGGCAATAGTTTACTAAAAAAGCCCGATGTGATATGATAGGATACATATTTTGGCGGGAAGACTGAGGATCCCGGAAAGAGAGGAAGGGGAAAAGTGAACGTACTTCTCACAAGCGCAGGCCGCAGAAGCTATCTGGTGGAATATTTCAAAGAGGCCCTTTCCGGCAGGGGCCTCGTTTTTGCGTCTAATTCGGAAATGAGTCCCGCCCTCATGGTGGCGGATGAGGGGATCATAAGCCCTTTGATCTACAGCGAGGAGTACATTCCTTTTTTAAAGGAGCTCTGCCGGAAAAAGGAGATTGGCCTTCTGGTATCCCTCTTCGATATAGACCTGCCGGTGCTGGCCAGACATAAGAAGGAATTTGAGGAGCTTGGGGTCTGCGTGGCGGTCTCGGATGAGGACGTGATCCGGAACTGCAACGATAAGTACGGCATGTTCCTGAAGCTCTGGAAGCTGGGGATCCGCTGTCCCGAGACCTGCATCTCCCTTTCCGACGCAAAGCTCAAGCTCATGGCCCGGTCCCTGAACTGGCCCGTGGTGGTAAAGCCCCGCTTCGGCATGGGCTCCATCTCCATAAGCCGGGCCTGGAGCAAGGAGGAGCTGAAGGCCCTTTACGGCCTGTGCGAGAGGGCCATAAAGGACAGCTATCTGAAATATGAGGCCGCAGCCTGCCCGAAGGAAAGTGTCCTGATCCAGGATGCGGTGGAGGGCCAGGAGTATGGCCTGGATGTGGTCAATGACCTTTCCGGAAGCTTCGCTGCAGTCATCATCCGGAAGAAGCTTGCCATGCGGGCAGGGGAGACGGATGAGGCGTTGATCCTGGGACCGGAGGACCCGGAGTATCCGGTGCTTTCGGAGCTTGGAAGGGCCATCTCCGAGGGATTCGGCCATATCGGAAACATGGATGTGGACGTGATCCTGGACCCGGACAATATGCGGCCCTATGTGATCGATATGAACGCCCGCTTCGGGGGAGGTTATCCCTTCTCCCATCTGGCGGGAGCGGACCTGCCCAGGGCCTATCTGGCCTGGGCGGAGGGCAGGGAGGCGGAGCCTGCATGGCTTACGGCAAAGCCCCACGTCCACGGATACAAGGAGCTTACGGTAAAGCCCTTTGATGAAGGGAAAAAGGAGTAAGGATAAATGGAACTGATCAAGGGAAAAGACGGATATATGGAGGCCATCAGGGCCCTTTACGAGGACGCCTTTCCTCCTGCGGAGAAGAAGCCTTTTGCCATGATGGAAAAGCTGGAAGAGGAAGGCAGGATGGAGATCCTGGCGGCAGTGGAGGAGGACCGCTTTGTGGGCCTCTGCATCACCATCAATGTACCGGGGAGCGACCTTTCCATGCTGGACTACTTTGCCATCAGCCCGGAGATCCGGGGCGGCGGCTACGGCAGTAAGGCCCTTCAGCTTCTCCTGGAGCGGTTCCGGGGCAGACGGCTGATCTTTGAGATCGAGCGTCTGGACGATCAGGCGGAAAATGCGGAGGAACGCCGCCGCAGGAAGTCCTTCTACATGAAGAACGGCCTGCTGGAGAGCGGCCTTATGGTCAGCTGCTTCGGCGTGGACTTCGAGCTTCTGCTATCGGAAGGAGAGATCGAATTTGCCGACTATGAGAGGGTGCTCCACAGCATCCTGTCGGAGGAATACTTCCGGAATGCGAAGGTCCGCCTCCTTTCCGACCGAAAAAAAAAAGAGCGGGTGCTGGTGATCATCCCGGCCTATAATGAGGTTCAGAGCATCTGCGGCGTGGTGGATGAGCTGCGGGAAAACTATCCCCAGCTGGATTATCTGGTGGTGACGGACGGCTCCTCCGACGGTACGGCGGAGCTCTGTGCGGAACGGGGCTACCATCTCCTGCGGCTTCCCGTGAACCTGGGCCTTGGAGGCTGCTTTCAGGCAGGGATGAAGTACGCCTGCAGGAAGGGCTACGACTATGCGGTGCAGTTCGACGGGGACGGCCAGCACAGGCCGGAATACATCCTGCCCATGCTTCGGAAGATGCAGGAGGGCTATGACCTGGTGCTGGGAAGCCGCTTCCTTCTGGACCGGGAGACGGAGCGGCAGGAGCTCAGCAGCCTAAGCGGCAGGAAACTTCAGGAAAATGAGATGCACGGCATGCGTTCCCTGGGAAGCTTTCTGATCCGCTGTGCCATCCGGCTCACCACGGGGGTGACCGTAACGGATCCCACCTGCGGCCTTAGGATGTACAGCCGGAAGCTCATCGACGATTTTGCAAACAAACTGAACTATGCGCCGGAGCCGGATACCATTTCCTTCCTTATCAAAAACGGCGCAAGGACCGCGGAAGTCCCCGTGAGGGTGGCGGACCGGGAGAGCGGCCAGTCCTATCTCCGGCCTGTGAGGGCAGCAGCCTATATGCTGAAGATGCTGACCTCCATCCTTCTGGTGCAGAACTTCCGGGTATAAGGAGAGAGACCGGAATGAGGGCTGGATCGCTGAAAAAAAAGTTCGGACATATTTCCAGGGACCTGCTGTGGAACACGGCAGGGAGCCTGCTCTATGCCCTGGCCTCCATGGTGCTGGCCTTTTTCGTCATGCACCTGCAGGGACCGGAGGACGGAGGGATCTTCGGCTTCGGCTTCTCCACCTTCGGGCAGCAGATGTTCATCGTGGCCTACTTCGGCATCCGGCCATTCCAGATCACGGACGTCCGGGGAGAATACAGCTTCGGGGAATATAAACGCTTCCGCCTCCTGACCTCTCTTCTTGCCCTGGCGGTCTCAGTGGTCTATCTTGGTGGACTGGCAGCCCTGGGGCGGTACAGCGCTTATAAGGCGGTGATCATCGGCCTTCTGGCAGCCTATAAGGTGGCGGACGGCTATGGGGACGTCTACGAATCGGAGTTCCAGAGACAGGGGAAGCTTTACCTTTCGGGAAAGCTCCTGTTTTTCCGGACGGCGGTATGCGCGGGCTTTTTCATGCTGTGCCTCTGGCTCAGCCGGGACCTGGCCCTTACGGCCCTTCTGTCGGCCCTTCTGCAGCTTTTATTCCTGGGCTTTTACCGCAGGGAGGCGGGGAAGCAGTTTTCCCTTGGAACCAATGCGGGGGAGATCGACCTAAGCTGCCGAAGGGGAAAGATGGTGCCCCTCCTTCGCAGCACCTGGCTTCTGTTCCTCTCCGTATTTCTGGACTTTTATGTGTTTTCCGCGGCAAAGTATGCCGTGGATCTGCAGCTTACGGATGCGGACAACGGGGTCTTCAACATCCTGTTCATGCCCACCAGCGTCATCTATCTTGTGGCGAACTTCATTATTCGCCCTTTCATGACCTACCTGGCGGAGGCCTATGCCCTCAGGGATCATAAGCGTTTTTCGGAGATCTGCCGGAAGCTTCTGGGCCTCATCGGAGGGCTTACGGTGCTGGCGGGGCTTCTGAGCTGGCTTCTGGGGCCCCTGGTGCTTCGGATCTTCGAGCTCCTTCTGGGACCGGTATACGCCGGCAGGCTCACCCCCTACCGGCAGGCCTTTGTGCTGATCATCCTGGGAGGCGGTATCTACGCCGCCGCCAATCTGTTCTACTATATCCTGGTGATCATCCGAAAGCAGGAGGAGATCTTCTTTGTATATGCCGCAGGCGCCCTGCTGGCATTCTTTGCCGCTCCCGCTGCAGTGAAGGGCTTCGGGATCGACGGAGCGGCCTTTAGTTACATGTGCTTTATGCTGGTGCTGGCAGCAGGCTTTGCCCTGCTGTGCGGCCGGCATCTGAAGGAGGAACGGAAAACATGGGACCAGCAGCAGAAATAGATGTGATCATTCCTGTTTACCGTCCCGGGGAACGGTTTTTAGAGCTTCTCGCCAGACTGGCGGAGCAGACCATGCCAATCGGGACCCTGGTGCTGATCAATACGGAAAAAAAGGACTGGACGGAAGAAGCCCAGAAGCTGATAGAACGTCTCTCCGGGGAACGGAATGCCATCGGATCTATCCAGCTTCTGCATATCCGCAGGGAGGAGTTCGACCATGCCGCCACCAGAAACCTGGGGACGGAGCTTTGCGAGGCTCCGGTCTTCGTGTGCATGACCGACGATGCGGTACCTGCGGACGACAGGCTTCTGGAGCGGCTTTATGGGGCTTTCTTTCAGGAGAAGGAGGGGGAGGCCATCGTGGAGGCGGCCTATGCCCGGCAGATCCCCAGGGAGGACTGCCGTCCGGCGGAGGTCCTTACCAGGAATTTCAATTATCCCGCGACCTCCTTTATCAAGGGGCAGGAGGACCTGAAGCGTCTTGGGATCAAGACCTACTTCGCCTCGGATGTGTGCTGCGCCTACCGCAGGGATATCTTCCTCATGCTGGGGGGCTTCTGTGAGCACGCCATTTTCAATGAGGATATGATCTACGCCCATAAGGCGGTGACGGCGGGTTACCGCATTGCCTACTGCGGGGATGCCATGGTGATCCATTCCCATAACTACAGCCCCCTGCAGCAGTTTCACAGAAACTTCGATATGGGCATGAGCCAGGCCCAGCACCCGGAGGTGTTCTCCGGGCTTCCCTCGGAGGGAGAGGGGATCCGGCTGGTAAAGGATACGGCAGGAAAGCTTGTAAAGCAGGGCCTTTACGGGGAGCTTCCGGGACTGATCCTCCAGTCCGGGGCCAAATATCTGGGCTACCGGCTGGGAAAGGCCTACCGGCACCTGCCCTACGGACTGATCCATGCCTTTTCTTCCAATAAGATCTATGTGGAAAAACACAAGGAGGAACTGAAACAATGATGACGCCTTTATTCCGGGTGATACTGGTACTGGTATCCCTGGGAACCTTCGGAGTGGTGATGCAAAAGATCCGGCATTCCAGGATGCGCATAGAGGATGCGGTGTTCTGGGTGCTTCTGTGCATCATGTTCGTGATATTTGCCCTGTTTCCGGTGATCCCGGATTTCCTGGCCCACAGCCTGGGGATCTATTCCACCGCAAACTTCCTCTTTCTGTTCATGATCTTTATCCTGGTGATGAAGATCTTTTCCATGAGCATGCATATCTCCACCCTGGAGACGAGGCTTCGGGAGCTGGTGCAGGAGGAGGCCCTGGATCGGATGCAGGAGCCGGAGGAAAGAGAGGATAAGACAGTATGAAAGCAGTGATCATGGCAGGGGGCCAGGGGACCAGGCTCAGAAGCATCGCAAAGGACCTTCCGAAGCCCATGGTGCCGGTACTGGGAAAGCCCATCCTGGAATATCAGATCCGCTGCCTTCTGGCCAACGGGATCCGGGAGATCATCCTGATCACCGGCTACCTGGGGGAGGCGGTACAGGAGTACTTCGGAGACGGCAGCGCCTTCGGAGCGGAGATCAGCTATTTTCATGAGGAGGCGCCCCTGGGCACCGGCGGCGCCCTTTATTACCTGAGGGAGCAGCTGTCCGATGATTTCCTGCTGCTGATGGGGGATCTGATGCTGGACGTGGATTTCTGCCGCATGCTGGACTTCCACAGGGCCTGCGGCGGAGCAGCCACCCTCTTTGTGCATCCTAATTCCCATCCCTATGACAGCGACGTGATCGTGACGGATACGGCGGGAGAGCTTTCCGAGTACCTGGAGGACCGCAAGGGACGGGAGGTGCCCATCTCAGAGGAGGGACCGGACCCGGCAGGAGCCAGGGTCACGGGAGTCCTTGGGAAGAAGGAGGAGCGGAGCTGCTTTTACCGCAACCAGGTCAATGCGGGGATCTATGTGCTCTCAAAGGAGCTCCTTTCGGACATGAAGGAGCCGGAGGGCAAGGTGGACCTGGATAAGGATCTGATCCGGCCCATGATCGGAGCCGGCAGGGTCTATGCCTACCGCTCCACGGAGTATGTGAAGGACATGGGAACCCCGGACCGGTATGAGAGCGTTTCCGCGGACCTTGAAAAGGGCGTGGTAGCAGCCAGGAACCTGAGCCGGAAGCAGAAGTGCATCTTCCTGGACCGGGACGGTACCGTAAACGAGCTTCGGGGCTTCGTAAAGAAGCCGGAGGAGCTGGTCCTGAAGCCGGAGGCGGCGGAGGCCATCCGGATCATCAACCGTTCCGAGTATCTCTGCATCCTGGTGACCAACCAACCGGTGGTGGCCAGAGGAGACTGCAGCTTCGAGGAGCTGGAGGAGATCCACCGGAAGCTGGAGACGGAGCTGGGCCGGGAGGGGGCCTATATCGACGACATCTTCTTCTGCCCCCACCACAGGGACCGGGGCTTTTCGGGGGAGGTGCCGGAGCTGAAGTTTGCCTGCAGGTGCAGAAAGCCGGAGCCGGGCCTTCTGTATGAGGCGGCAAAGCGCTACAACATCGACCTTGAGGCCTCCTGGATGATCGGAGACAGCCTTCAGGACGTGCTCTGCGGGAAGCGGGGCGGCACCCGGACCCTGCTGCTGCAGGACCTGCAGGGGGCGGTGAAGGCAGCAGAAACACTGGAAGCAGCGGAGGCGCCGGACCGGACTGCAGGGGACCTGCTTTCCGCAATCAGGCAGATTATTGCGTAAAAGAGAAAGATGTGATATGATTAATGCCATATACGGTGGGATCATCGTATATGGCACATTATTATTTTTTTAAGTATAGGAGGAATTTATTCAAAATGGACGCAGATCCTGGAGCGGGCAGTATTCTTTTTCAGCTCGCAGTCTTAGTAGTACTCACACTTGTCAATGCATATTTTGCAGGCTCGGAGATGGCCGTGGTCTCCGTCAACAAGATCCGGATCCGGAAACTTGCTGAGGACGGAAACAAGAAGGCAAAGCTCATAGAGAGCCTGTCCGGTGATTCAACCAAATTCTTATCCACGATTCAGGTAGCAATTACGCTGGCGGGATTTGCATCATCCGCATTCGCGGCAAACAGCATTTCCCAGGTGCTGGCACAGAAAATGGCGGCTTACGGGATCCCCTACAGCCTCAGTATCTCAAACGTTGTCGTAACGATCATCCTGGCATACTTCAACCTTGTATTCGGTGAGCTTGTGCCAAAGCGGATCGCTCTTTTGTATGCGGAACGTTTCAGCCTGTTCTGTGTAAAGCCCATATGGTTTCTGTCGAAGGTGCTGTCCCCCTTCATCTGGCTCCTTTCCGCAAGTACCAACCGCTTCCTGAAGATCCTCGGCCTGCACCACGATAACCTGGAGGCAGACGTATCCGAGGAGGAGATCAAGTCCCTGATCGAGACAGGAACGGAGACCGGCGTCTTCAACGACATCGAGAAGGAAATGATCACATCCATCTTCTCCTTCGACGATAAGAGAGTCCGGGAGGTCATGGTGAATCGCCAGGATATGGTGGCAGTGGATCTGCTGGTTCCGGTGAATGAATATATCGACGAGCTGCTGGCATCCCGCCACAGCCGGATCCCGGTCTATGAGGAAAATATCGACAATATTATCGGCGTGGTCAGCATGAAGGACTTTGCCATCAAGGCAAAGGAGAAGGGAAGCTTCTATGACGTGAATGTCCGGGAGCTCATCAAGCCCGCCTACTTCATCTCTGAGAACATGAAGACGGATGCAGTCTTCAAGGAGATGCAGAAGAACAACCACAAGGTGGCCATCATCGTGGATGAGTACGGCGGCGTCAGTGGTATGGTGACCATGGAGGACCTGATCGAGGAGATCGTAGGCGATATCTACGAGGACTATGAGGAAGTGGAGATTCCCATCAAGCAGATCGGGGACAATGTCTACGAGCTCATGGGCTCCGCACTTCTCAGCGACATCAATGAGGAACTGCATATGCACATCGACAGCGAGTGCGATACCATCAGCGGCTACCTCATCGAACTTCTGGACTACATCCCCTCAGCGGATAAATGTCCCATCAGCCTCAAGGACAAAGAGGCGGACTACCTCATCGAGGAGGTCAAGGACCGGGTGATCACAAAGCTTCGCATGACTATCCGGGAGGAAGAGTCCAAGGAGGAAGAGGACGAGGAGTAAAGCCTCGGAGTAATACCGCGGAGTAATACCGCGGGAACAAGGAAGGACATGGAAAGTCCGGCTCCTCAGGGAAGCCAATCGAATAGACCAAAGAAAGTAAATAAGCAGCAAGCACAAAGCAAGCATAGAGTACAAGTTAGAGTCGGCGCACCAGAAAACCTGGTGCGCCGGCTTTTTTGATGCGGATTTTGCTTTGGTTTGCGCTGATTTTTGCGCCGGCGGGGGTGGAGGCGATGATCTTCTCGGATTGAGGCTGCTTTTGGGCCTGCTTTTTGGGGCGCGTACACCCTGCTTATGAAAAAAGCTTAAAAAAGCCGTACTTTTTCGGCGGATGTACGGCCCGGATTTGAAAATGTTAAATTTGGGGTGTAATTTTCCGGCTGCGATACACCCCGGAAACAAAAAACTTGATCCAGGGCCGTACAATCCAGCCTGAACGTACACCTCGAATCGAAGAAATGCTTTAAAAAGCCGTCATATCTTCAAAAACTTACACCCAAAAATCAAGTTTCTAAAAATTGGGGTGTACTAGCCCCCGTAAACGTACACCCCAAATCAAACAAAATGGATTTCGGACCGTCGCATGGCCTATTAAACTGGACCCTACAGGGTGGACACGGAGAAAAGGAGTTTCACATGTATTTTGAACTGAATCTCTGCTGTGGACACAAGTCAGACAGGATTGTCACAGATCAGTATGGAAATGGGAGGGAGTTTTCTTGCAAAAGAAAAGGATACTGATAATTGAAATTATCAGTACCATAGAAAAACATTTAGGTCCATTTATTAAAAAATAATAGACCCCTCTAAGTAATATTTATATTAGCACATTCAGATTGGAAAATCTATGTTTATGATACACTTTGTACAAATATATCAAAAATTGACAGTGTGTTTGCATCATGTTTCACAAATATATGGACTGCTTATGGAAAAGATACTGATAATTTCAATTATCTCTACCATAGCCACAAAAATATGCCGCAGAGGAAGGCGGCAAAAGGAAAGGGGAGGAAACATGAAAGTGAAGCAACTGAAACGGAAGATGGCTGCTTTACTGGCAGTGGCAATGGTCATGACAGGCCAGCCCTCCGGCGTACTGGCAGGCGGAATGCCTGGGGACAGCGGAGAGGCCAGCACAGAAGTGACTGAGACCGTATCCACGGACAGTGACGCAACCCAGAACACGGAACCAGACGGTTCCGAGATTCCGCCGGCCACCAACAGTACGGCCGATTCCGGAACATCCGGAGGAAACGGAGGAACAGGAACGGATATTCCGAAGGAAGAACAGGAGACCTTTGAGGTAACCTATCAGGTAGAACCGGAAGAGGGAGCCAAGGTAACAGGAGACAGGAAGGTAAAGACCGGTGAGACACTGGAGTTTACGGTAAGAGTAAATGATGGGTATGAGCTGGATTCTGTTTCCGTGTCCGGAGATGTGCTTGAGCCGGTAGAGGAAACAGAAAACAAGTATACCTACGAGGCGGAGAATATCATGCAGGCTCCGGAGGTGGAAGTAACTCTTACGGAAGAAGAGAAGCCTGCCTTCTCCTATGAGGAGACCATAGACGGCATCACTGTGAGCCTTACAGCAGAAGAAGGAGTGCTGCCGGATGGAACGAAGGCAGAGGTAAAGAAGGTATCCGTACCGAAGGATGCAAAGGAGACAGAAGAGGGCGAGGAGCTGATCGAGGCGGTAGCCTTTGATATCACCCTTTATGACGCAGAAGGAAATGAGCTCGACAACAGCTGGGCAGAAAACGGAAGCGTCAAGGTGACCTTCAGCGGAGCAGAGCTTGAGGAGAAGCAGGAGAAAGCAGATAAAGTCGAGATCCTGCACTACGAGGACGAGGATGCGGAGCCGGATGTAGAGGCCTATGCACCGGGAGAGGAGCTTGCCTATGATGCGGAGCATTTCTCGTTGTTTATAGCCAGGGTCATGGCAGCGCCAAGGGCAACTATGTCGGTTTATGTATCAAATACTGGTAATGATGAAAACGGAGATGGTACTGAAGATAATCCGTATGCATCTTTGAAAAAGGCTGTGGACGATGTATCAAATGGTGGTACTGTCTATGTGATGAGTGACATTGAAAACACAGAGGTAGCAAAAGTTTGGGATAAATCTATTACAATTTCCAGTGATCCTGAGGAAATGGAGAAAAATGGTGGTAATGCTTTTATCATTACCCGAGGGGATGAGTTTGAGCAGTCCAGCGATGATAGGCGTTATTTTTATAATCCGGCGATGATTGAAGTGGTTGGTGAACCGAATAATGGTATCGTCTCTCACCTTACAATAGAAAATCTTGTTTTGGACGATGACGGTAAAACAGGCTATAATCAAGATCCAAATGAGCTTTATTTCATGCAGGCAGGGCCGGAAGCAGGTGTCTCAAGCCAGTTGATCGTGCAGGACGCTATCATAGCTGCATATGATGGCAAGGGTGAAATTACGCTTGGTGAGGGAGCTGTTTTAAAAGACTTTGGCGGTATGAGCGCGGTACGACTTTCTGGTTGTACATTGACCATGAAATCTGGCAGTTTGATTTGTGATGAGACTGTTACAAGCCGTGTGACAGGGAAATATCCAGATAAACAGCTAATTAGTTTCGGACCGGCAGGTGCTGTCTGGATGCAGACTGGAAAACTCATTATGGAAGAAGGATCCAGGATAGACAATATTTTTGGACGTTCCATCTATAATGAGGGTGGTAAAGCAACGATTGGAGGTACTATTTCAAATGGCAGATCGGGCGGCGGAGTTATGTTGCAAAATGATATCTTTGCGAATGGATTTGTTGTTTATCTCAGAAATGAAGCCAAGATGACCCTGACGGAAACTGGTATTATCGAAGATACTCCTGAAACAATTTCTTCTAACAAGGGTACTGCCATTTATGTTATGGGAGGCTCTACAATAATCACAGAAGAAGGGTCAAAAATTCGCAACATAACTGCTGCCTCTTCTGACTACGGAGATGGACGAGTCGTCTATGCTGATGGCGGGAATGATGGTCATTTTGCAGGAGAAATTTATGGATGCAATTCGAAGAATACGATCGGATTCAGCGGTGCCTCAGATGAAGATGACCCATATAATTTGTACATTGCCCCGTCAGCTGCTTTTCATGATAACATCTGTACGGATTATGGAGTTGTTTACTTACAATCGTTTGGCACCACCGATTTCTATGGAAAAATTTATAAGAATACTGTCGCTAATACTGGAGCCGGTATTGCTATGGGACACAATATGGACGGTTCAAAAGTCATTATGCACGAAGGGGCCGAAATTAAAGATAATACGCTAAACTGCACGTATAACAAGTGGCCAAACACAAAAAATAGTGGCGGCGGCGGTGTAACAGTACGTCGTGGTACGTTTATTATGGAAGGCGGCGTTATATCTGGCAATCGCGTATTGAACAGTCAAGAGGATCCTGAGGATTGCTATGGCGGCGGTGTTCAGGTTGTTAACGGCGGTACGTTTATCATGAACGGCGGCGAAATTACAGATAACGTGACCACTGGTCCCGGCGGCGGCATAGGTTATAACGGCAATCCCTTTGGAGGAGAACCACAGGTACAAATCAACGGAGGTACGATATCCGGAAATAAGATGTATGTGGATATTCCTGCAAGCGTCGATGCCCCCATTTCTGGCGGAATAGAGAATGATCTTGCGATTGTAAATGGTCATCTAGGACCTTATAGTACGATCAACCGTTATTTTACCGTTTCAGAGGCGGCAGATATTGGCAATCCTGATATATTTATGCAGAAATATGACTTTACTTTGGTTGACCCTCAGCGGAATACAAAGCTGGGCAATGCAAAAGAAGATTGTGAGACGGTTGTTAAGGAAAAATATGGCAACCAGCCTCATTACCTATCCGAAGTAAAGGGCTCCTTCTGGTATCAGTCTCAGGAAGACCTGACACTGCGGATTTCTGGATTGAAATATGACGAAACTAAACCCCTCTTTGTCTCTATCGTAGAGACCAAAGAAGATGGAATCCCCATTGATAACCAACAACCCACTCTGCAGGCTGTCAGCCCTGATATTGATGGTGTAGTCACCTTGCCTCTCCCTGGTAATACAAATGGCTATGCTGTAGTATTTGTGCAAGAGCAGAATGCCTCTAATCTCGTGTCAGTGGTACCTTTAAATCTGACTGCCTACATGGGCGGTAACGGAGGTTACGATTCTGTCGTTGATGAAGAAGGAAATCTTGTGAAAGGTGGCAGCTCTTCCCTTCCACGACCGATTTTCCGAGTAACTGCACCTCAAGGCATTAAACTTACAGATCTTACTTTCGTTAATGACGACAGTAACAATAGCTGGAGGCTGGAAACTGTTAATGCTGACAAAGGCTATTACTATTTCGTTCCTACTAAAGATACGATGCCTCAAGTCCGAGTGGAGTATAATGATGGTACAAGTGCGGTAGTTGAAGATGATTTTGATCCAAGCGTTGAGGGTGACGTGTTCAAGGAATATATCGTAACGATTTATACTGGTGGAACTGCTGGTAATGTAAGAGCAAATGCTGCAGAAAACTATTATACTGTTATCACTGGCCCTGGAATCTTGACTGTTCGGGCGGTAGAAAAGGAGACCGGCGCTACCAGTCCAATAGTGTCTCAGGTTCCTACTTCAGTGGTAACTGGTTCTGCAACTGCAGTAGAACTCGCAGGTACTGTATACACGCTGAATGATACAGATGTGGAACTTTCGGAAGATAGTGTTCCCGCTTTGCTATTCGATAAAATTATTACTTCGGATGGCGTAGATCGTGAGGATGCATTAAAAGAAGCTATTGGAGCGGAGTATGATAACTATCAGTTCCAGTATTTAGATCTGGTAGATGCTAATAATGGTAACGTATGGATCTCCTCTAGTAAGGGAACCGACATTTACTGGGGCTATCCAGAAGGAACGGACAAAGAGACAGAACTTAAACTGATACACTTTAAGAATCTTCATCGTGATGGCACGGCGTCAGGTTTTGATACAGAGGACATCGCCCAGGCCGAATTGGAAGAGGTTCAAATTGAAAAGCTCGATACTGCTATTAAATTCCATGTGGATAAAGGCGGCTTCAGCCCCTTTGCAGTGGTATGGCAGAATGAAGCTCAGCCTGAACCTGAAGACAAGACCTTCACCATCACCGCAACAGCAGGCGAGCACGGCTCCATCAGCCCTTCAGGAACTGTAGAGGTAAAAGAAGGTGAGGATCTGACCTTCACCATCACCCCGGATGCTGGCTACAAGATCGATAAGATCATAGTAGACGGCCACGAGGTAGAGACTGTGAACAGCTACACCTTTGAGAATGTTACAGGACGGCATACCATTGAGGTAAGCTTCTCCAGGAAGTCCACCGGCGGTAGCAGCCCCTCCGGCTCCGGTTCTTCCGGCAGCGGCGTTGCCTACACCGTAGGCCTTAACGGAAACTGGGTACACATGGATCCCAACGACATCAACACCCCCATCTCCCAGATGGTACCGGATGGAGCAACCCCGGTAAGCAACCCTGAGTGGCATCAGTGGAAGTTCATCCTGACGGATGGCTCGGCCCTGACCAACCGCTGGGCATTTATCCGGAACCCCTATGCGGTGGAAGGACAGCCCAGTGAAGGATGGTTCAGCTTCGATGAGAACGGAATCATGAACTATGGCTGGTACCTGGATCAGAGTACCGGAAAGTGGTACTTCCTGCACCGCCAGTCCGACGGAATGCTTGGAACCATGATGGAAGGCTGGCACCATGACGAGCAGGATGGAAGATGGTACTACCTGCAGCCCGGAAGCGGCGAGATGCTGCTTGGGTGGCAGGAGATCGGAGGAAGATGGTACTACTTCAATCCGAACGCACCCCAGGTGACCTGGAACTACAACGAGGCAACGGGAGGCTGGACCTATAACGGAAGCCAGTCAAGGCCTTACGGTTCCATGTATCAGAACGAAGTGACCCCGGACGGCTACCAGGTAGACGGAAACGGCGCATGGGTGCAGTAAAGAAGGAGAAGGTATTTGCCTGTAAGAACTGCGGGAAGATTGTAAAGATCGAAGCGGAAGGAAGGCACGAGAATCACAAGCTGGACAGAAGATGCGTCTTCTGCAGCGAGAAGTGCTCGAGGCAGTTCTGGAGGAAGAGCCCGAAGGTCCGGGAGGCGAGAGCGGAGCGGGCCAGGAGGATCGAGGAGGACCTCGGTCTGAATAACAAATAAAACAAGATGCTGACATATCAAGGATCTTCGGATCGGAGATGTGTCAGCATCTTTATTTTAAATTTCTGATTTTGAGAGTGAAATTCAAGCTTGCGCTCTGTTTTTTGGGCGTGTACACCCCAAATCGGAAAAATGTTTTAAAAAGCCGTACTTTTTCGGCGGATGTACGGCCCGGATTTGAAAATGTTAAATTTGGGGTGTAATTTTCCGGCTGCGATACACCCCGGAAACAAAAAACTTGATCCAGGACCGTACAGTTTAGGCCGAACGTACACCCCGGATCGAAGAAATGCTTCAAAAAGCCGCCAGATCTTCCTAAATGTACACCCAAAAATCAAGTTTCTTGAAAAAAAGATGCAAAGCCTGAGGGAATCCCGGGAAACTGCGCCTCTGCAGCCCACACCCCTATACTCTTAGGCCCTCTACGCCCCTTCCTCCGGAAGCTCCAGGATATAGTAGGCCAGGCTTTCCGATACGGCAAATCCCAGTTTTTCATAGAGCCTTACCGCGGGCAGGTTCTCAGAGGAAACCTCCAGAAAAACTTCCCGGATCCCCCGCTCAGGAAGCCTGGAAAGGAGGGCATGAAGCATCCGGTAGCCGTAGCCCTGGCCCCGGAAGCGCCGGTAGATCAGGACTCCGAAGAGGTAAGCCCGGCTTCCGAAGAGGGTCAGGTAACACTCCCCGAAGGGGCAGATCACAGTCAGAGTCGCAGACGGGGCCGAATCCGAACCCTCTGCCTCCTCCCTTATGGTTAGCTCCAGAGACTCTGTCTCCGCCTTGAAGCACGGATCAGGCAGCGGAAGGGTCATGAACTGCTCCTTGTATGTGAACTCCGCCCCGAGGTGCTCAAGGAAAGTCTCCGCGTCCCCGGCTCCTCCGGATTCTCTGCCTCCCCCGGCTTTCCCGGCTGGGGAGGGGGAGGGGTAGACCCCAAAGCGCAGCACCGGCCGCAGCAGGGCCTTTGCCATGGAGAAAAGCGCAGTAAAGCAGCCTCTCCGCCGCCAGGCAGGGTGGGTCATGGCGCAGATCTCATCGATAGGCTTTCCGTCCTTCGTATCCCCCATGTGGTAGATGCAGAGGGCAGCCACCAGCTCACCCTCCCCATAATAAAGCAGGAAGATATCCGCGTCCTCCGGCAGGGAGTAGGGATGGGCTTCCAGGGCATTGCCCGCTTCCCACAGGGCAGCCAGGCTATTAAGTTCCGTTTCCTTTAGTTGATCCCGATAAATAATCATAATAAAAGCATAGTAACGGATAAGGGCCCTGAATGCAAGCCCATATTTCGGCATATATCCCTGCAAGCCCCATCGATTCCAACATAATAAATAAGCCCCCTAATTATTACAGCTTTTTAAAGATGCCCCGGAATGCTTGCCCCTGCAGATGCGTTATGATAAAATATTTTATTAGCGGCCTCAGAGGGGCCTTTAAAACCATGATCAGAAATACGACGAAAAATCAGAAGGCCTGCTGGGTGATCTTCATCCTTTACCTCATCGGCCTGACATATTTTACCTTCTTTGCAGAGGCCCTAGGAAGGGGCACGCCCCTGGACGGCGACGCCGTGGCACGCTTCAACCTGCTTCCCTTCCGGGAGATCCGGCGCTTCATCGTATACCGGCATAAGCTGGGGATGGCGGCGGTGCTCCTGAACCTGGTGGGGAATGTGGTGGCCTTTATGCCCTGCGGATTTTTGCTGCCCGCCATTTCCAGGCGCAGCCGCAGGTTCGGGGGAGCCGTGTTTGTGGGCTTCTTCATCAGCTTCCTCATTGAGTGCACCCAGCTGCTGCTTCGGGTAGGCAGCTTCGACGTGGATGACATGATCCTGAACACCCTGGGGGTGGCCCTGGGATTCCTTCTGAACCGGATGGTGCAGAAGGTCAGGATCCGGAAGAAGCAGGAACGGGAGAGGCGGAAGGTACATATCAGACGAATCTCCCCTGAGGGGGAGGTCTCACCGGAGGACCCGGAATAAGGGGGACCCTATGGAAAAAGAAAAAAAGACCGGAGAAAAAAAATATTCCTATATCCGGAAATCCTATGCGGGAAACGGCATCATCAGCCTGGTGCTGGCAGTCCTTTCCCTGCTCCTGATGCTGGGGGTGCTCTTTATGAGCGTCCGGGCCGGAGGAAACAGCGGTATGACTGCGGGAGCCCTGGGCTTTTCCAGCATGATCATGGCCCTTATGAGCCTCTGGTTCATGCGCCTTGGCTTCCTGGAGCCGGATCGGGATTACCTGTTTGCGAAGATCGGCGGGATCGCCTCGGCGGTGCTGCTTCTGATCTGGATCTGTGTGGTGGCGGCAGGGCTCGCCTGATACAGAAAAAAGGAGATAAGCCATGGAAGAAAATATATATAGATGGCAGGAAGAATACGGGGAGCGCTACCAGCTGGCGCGGGACCGGATCCGCAGCATCAGCGGAGAAGGCGTAAGGGAGCCCTTCGGAGATTACTTCAGGACCCTTCGGGACTTCGCCCTGCTGGCCCTGTCCGAGTACGAGGACCAGAAGGCCACTGCGGAGATCAACCGGAAGCTCTACCAGGATCTGGAGCCGGAGCACTATGCCGCCTCCTACGGGAATCCTGCCTGTGCCCTGTCCCGTCTGGGGGAGGAGTACGGACCGCTGCTTTCCGCCTGGTACCGGGAGATGCGGGGACTGATTCCCTTCGCTTACGAGAAAAACATAAAAGATATTACGGTTATACTTGAAACCTTCATACAGTTATACAACGAATTCGAATATCCTGATACGAACGATGGGCCTACACCGGAGCAGCTTCAGGATATTTTCTATTCCTATCTGTACGATTACTGCAGCGAGTTTACGGAGGCAGACCTTCAGGCCGGCCTGGAGCCCGCGGACAGCCTTGCCCGAAGGATCCTGATGGAGTCGGATCTTTCGGACCTTTCCTACCTGTACCGGTACGGAGAGTGGGTGACGGAGTCGGAGCTTGGAACGGCGGAGCTTCTCAACAGCCTCAGCGAGGAGGAGATCTGCTCCATGGCAAGGGCCTATACAGAAGGGTATCTGATGGGCTTCCGCCGGGCCGGGAAGGACCTGAGCCGCAAATCCACGGTGCGTGTCTATCTGCCCCTGGGCTTTGAGCGTTTTATGCGGAAGGCGGTGGAGTATTTTGAAGAGGCGGGGCTGACCCCCATCTTCTTCCGGAATCCTGTACATCTGATCAACAGAGGCTTTGCCGGCAATGTAAAACCAGGTTTTTACGGAGCCGTAAACGAGCAGTTTGAATATGACCATAAGGACGATCTGGCCCTCTTCATGGGGGACAGGATGAAGGCGGAAAAGCTCAGGAGCCTTAAGGAGGCCTATCATGCCCACAGGGAGGCTGCGGCAGCCTGCTCCGGCAATGCCTGCGTGGAGATCTTCGGCGCGCCGGGCTTTGCCCCGGAGGAGAGACCCGGCAGGATACAGTTTTCCGGCCGCAGGGAGCATCTCTTCCGGAAGCTGCGGCAGGAAAAGCGGGAGATGGACGAGAGCTTCCTTCCAGAAGGAGAGACCAGCTTCACCATCATCGCCTGGCCAAGGCCTGAGGTGGCAGAGGATCAGGAGAGCTACCGCAGGATCTTCCGGGAGGTGATCGCCCTCAATACCCTGCCGGAGGACCGGTACCGGGAGATCCAGCAGACCCTCATCGATGCCCTGGACCGGGCAGAGCGGGTGGAGATCCGGGGAAGGGGAGAGAACCGTACGGACCTGACCGTCAGGCTCCGGCCCCTGCAGGACCCGGAGAAGGAGACAAACTTCGAGAATTGCCTTGCAGACGTGAACATTCCCGTGGGAGAGGTCTTCACCTCGCCGGTGCTTTCCGGCACCGAGGGGACCCTGCATGTGGGAAGGGCCTATATCTCCGGATATTGCCTGAAGGATCTGTACCTTCATTTTAAGGGAGGACGGGTCACGGATTACGGCTGCGGAAACGGCGCTTCTCCCGAGGAGGGGAAGCGGCTTGTGGAGCAGGTGGTATTCCGGGGACAGACAGAGCTTCCCATGGGAGAATTTGCCATCGGCACCAATACCACGGCCTACGCCCTGGGGGAGCGTTACGGCATCTCCGACAGGCTTCCGGTGCTCATTGCGGAAAAGACGGGCCCCCATTTTGCAGTAGGGGATACCTGCTATGCCCATGAGGAGGATCTTATCACCTATAATCCCGACGGAAAGGCCATAACCGCCCGTTCCAACGAATGTGCGGACCTTCGGAACAGTGAGCCGGAGAAGGCCTATTTCCATGTCCATACGGACATCACCCTCCCCTACGGCGAGCTGGACCTGCTTCAGGGGATCGATCCCGAGGGCCGCAGGACAGACATCATCCGGGAGGGCAGATTCGTGCTGCCGGGGACGGAGGAGCTGAACAGGCCCCTGGAAGCGCTTTCAGAATAAAGCTTTCCGGAACAAAGACATAAAAGCAAAGGAACCAGAACATATGAGGAAGAAAATAAAAGGACATCAGATGGCGGCAGTGGCTCTTTGCGGTCTGCTGCTGGCAGCCCAGGGCTGCGGAAAGACAGAGGAGACGGCTCCCGCAGCGGAAACTGCGGCGGAGGAGACCGCAGCCTCCGAAGAGACCCAGGAGGAAGCAGAGGAAACGGAGGCTCCCCAGGAAGAGACCATGGAGGCGGAGACCCAGGAGGAGACGGAATCTCCGGAGCCGGAGACCATCCAGTCCGACGAGACCTATCCCGGCACCATGGCAGCGGCTGAGGAGGACAGCACCTTCCAGTATGGCGTCATGTACGCTACGGTGGTGGATGTGCAGAAGGAGGAGGACGGCTCCACCCTTTACAGCCTTCAGGACAGCAACGACCCGGAAAATGTATGGACCCTGTCCTCCCTGGATATCGGATCCATCTCCACGGAGATGGAAAGGGGAAGCGCGGCAGCCTTCCTGTTCTCCGGAGACATTATCCAGGACCCGGAAAATGTATATTTCATCGCGGCAGTTCCCTCTGCCGCATATCACCTCGGCATGACGGAGGGTGTTACGGAAAGCAATATGATGAGTGCCTTTACCGTAAGCACCGACAGCGGAGAGACCTTCACCTTCATCAAGGATAACTGTCAGATCCAGGAAGGCGCCATGAGCCGCAGTGCCGGAGACCGGGTACGGGTCTACTATGCCTACAGCGAGCTTGAGGAGATCTATTATCCGCTGCAGGTATTTGCCGCAGAGTAAATGCTTTTTGTCTGAAGGAATGGTAGTAATAGAATGAGCAATACGATCCGAAATCTGCTGCGCCGTCTGGGAGCGCTTTTCTGTGCCGGGATACTGGCCCTGGGGCTTGTGCCCCAGTCGGGGCTGATGGTGGCCCGGGCCGCCGTGGCCTGGCCTTCCCTGCCGGAATCCGTCAATGCGGGATCCGCCATCTGTATGGATGCGGATACGGGAGCGATCCTTTATGGGAAAAACATCAATGTGACCCATTATCCCGCTTCCATCACGAAGATCATGACAGCCCTTCTGGTGCTGGAAAACTGCAGCATGGACGAGACGGTGACCTTTTCCCAGACAGCAGTCTCCGATCTGGAGCCCGGGGCCGTGACGGCCTTTACCTCCGCAGGGGATCAGCTGTCGGTGAAGGACTGTCTTTACGCCCTTCTGTTCCGTTCCGCAAATGAGGTGGCCAACGCCCTGGCAGAGCATGTGGCAGGCAGCGTCAGCGCTTTTGCGGACATGATGAACCAGCGGGCGGCGGAGCTTGGCTGCAGGAACACCCACTTCGTGAATCCCAACGGCCTGAATGATCCGGATCACTATACCACAGCCTATGATATGGCCCTGATCGCCAGGGCCTGCATGGAAAATCCGGCTTTTCTGGAGCTGGAATCCGTGGACAGCTATACCATCGGCCCCACCCAGAAACGGCCCAACGGCCTGACGGTGACCCTGGGCCATAAGATGAAGCGCAGCGGCACCGCCTATACGGACAGCCGGGTGGTCTCCGGAAAGACCGGCTTTACCAGCAGCGCGGGAAATACCCTGGTGACCATGGCGGAGGATCAGGGCAGACGTCTTGTGGCAGTGGTGCTGCAGGACCGGAACCCCATGCACTATACGGATACCAAGGCTATGCTGGACCTTGGATTTTCCTCCTTTGAAAATGTGGACGCAAGCGATTTCTTCGACGCGGACGCAGTGGAAGCCCAGCTGATCACGGACGGAGTCATCCCCCAGGGAGAGGGGGCCAACCATCTGGAGACAGACCGGAAGCTTCAGGTATCCCTGCCCTACGGAGCCTCTGCGGCAGACCTTACCAGCGACTATGAATACAACCTTCTGGGGAATGCCCCGGAGGACGCCGTGGCTTCCCTGAAGCTTTCCTACGGGGACCATACGGCGGGTGAATTTTTCGTGCTCAACTCCAGGGAGTCGAACCTCAGCATCCTGGATGTATCCACCCCGGCCAAGGTGGCCATCGTCAGCATCTCCCTGGCTTCCGTAGTGGGCGTCATCGCCTTCTTCGCTCTGGGGGGAGGCACCGCATGGCACGTCCACAATGTGCGGGTGGAGAAGAAACGGATGGAGCGCATGCACAGACGGCGCAGACGCCGCCTGGAGGCCATGGGCCTTTCCGAGGAGGAATTCCGGGAGATCGTGGACCGGTACAGAAAACACGATAAGCTATAAAAATGTAATCAGCGGGAGATATGCCGGATGAAGGAAAAATGGAAGAAGATCCTGAACTATGAGACCGTTTCCTACGTGGTAGCAGGGGTGCTGACCACGGCGGTGGACTATATCGTTTTTGCCCTGGTCAATGAGGGCATGCAGAGGAGCGGACATTTTTCCGAAAACACCGCCATCATGACCGCAACGGTCCTGGCCTGGTTCTGTGCGGTGGTCTTTGCCTATATCACCAACAAGCTCCTGGTGTTCCGGAACTACCGCTTTGCCCCCTCCTATCTTGCAAAGGAGGCTGCCGGCTTCTTTGCTGCCCGGCTCATCAGCGGCATCATCACCATCCTTCTGATGTGGATCATGACGGACCTTGGCAGCATCAACGAATACATTGCCAAGATCCTGACCTCAGCCTTCAACCTTGTTTTCAACTATGTTGCCAGCAAGCTCTGGATCTTCAAAAAGGCGGAAAAGAATGAACGGTAAAAACATGGAAATGGAAAATCTGTACGGGGAGAGGAGGAGCGGAAGCTTTTTCCGCTCCCCGATGGCGGCCTATGGGGCGGGCTTTTTCGGACCGGTGCTGATCCTTGTGACGGTACTGATCTGTAACGGCGTGTTCCCCTTCGGGGAGGAGTGCTTCCTCCGGACGGATATGTATCACCAGTATGCTCCCTTTTTCTCGGAGCTCCAGGAGAAGCTCCGCACCGGCGGTTCCCTGCTTTACAGCTGGGACGTGGGACTGGGAGTCAACTTTACGGCCCTCTATGCCTACTATCTGGCCAGCCCCTTGAACTGGCTTGTGATCTTCTGTCCCAAGGCCTATATCATCGAGTTCATGACGGTGATGGTGGTGGGAAAGCTGGGCCTTGCGGGCCTTTCCATGACCTGGTACCTGCGGAACCGGTTCCGGACCCGGGACTTCGGCACCGCCTTCTTCGGCATCTTCTATGCCCTTTCCGGCTATATGGCAGCCTATTACTGGAACCTCATGTGGCTGGACTGCATCATTCTGTTCCCCCTGATCGTAAGGGGACTGGAGCTTCTGGTGGAGGAGAAGCGGGGGGCTCTTTATGCCGGGACCCTGGGACTCAGCATCCTGTCCAACTACTATATCTCCATTATGACCTGCCTGTTCCTGGTGATCTATTTCCTGGCCCTGAATATCCTGCATAAGCCGGAGAGCTTCCCGGCCTTCCTGGGCAGGTGCCTGCGCTTTGCAGCCTGCAGCCTTCTGGCCGGAGGCCTTGCGGCGGTGCTCCTTTTCCCGGAGATCGCGGCCCTGACCTATACGGCTTCCTATAAGTTCAGCTTCCCCCAGACCGTCACCCAGTATTTTACGATCATCGACATGCTGGCCCGGCATCTTGTGGGAGTGGAGACGGAGCAGGGGCTCAACCACTGGCCCAACATCTACTGCGGCACCGCTGTGCTGCTGCTCTTTGCCCTGTATCTGTCCACGGCCCGGATCCGCCTGAAGGAAAAGGCCGTGTATGTAGGGCTTCTGCTCTTCTTTTTGCTGAGCTTTTCCATCAATGTACTGAACTTTATCTGGCACGGCCTTCACTATCCCAATTCCCTGCCGGCCCGCCAGTCCTATATCTATATCTTCCTGGCCCTGTTTGTGGGCTATCGGGCCTACATGCACCTGGGGAGCCTGGGGGCGCGGCGCCTGGGCAGGGCTTTTCTGCTGACAGCGGGCTTCGTGCTCCTGTGTCAGAAGCTGATCACGGCGGAACATTTCCAGTTCTGGGTATTTTATGTGAGCCTCCTGCTCCTGGCCCTTTACGGGCTTCTGATCTATCTTTGGAGGAGGAAGGTTTTAAGGAGAGGGACTGTGACGCTTCTGGCCCTCTGCCTGGTGCTTGGAGAGGCGGCGGCCAACACGGCCCTTACCTCCATCACCACCACCTCCCGGAAGGCCTATACGGAGGACAATGAAAATGTCCGGGCCCTGGTGGACAGTCTGTTCCCCACCAGCGAGTTCTTCCGGGTGGAGAAGATCACCAGGAAAACGAAGAATGACGGCGCCTGGATGAATTTCCCCTCCGTATCCCTGTTTTCCTCCATGGCAAACGCGGACTGCACCGCCTTCTTCAAGGCCCTGGGCTGCGAGGCATCCACCAACGCCTACAGCATCACCGGCTCCACCCCCTTTGTGAACATGCTCTTTTCCGTAAAATACGGGATCTACAACAGCCCCCAGGAAAACGGGGAGGAGAAGCGCTTCATCGAGAGCATGGGGGAATCCTACCTTTATGAAAATAATTATTCCCTGCCCCTGGGCTTTGTAATGCCTGAGGGGATGAAGGACCGCTGGGTCCAGGATATGGACAACCCGGCCCTGGTACAGGACGCCCTCTGCGATGTTCTGGGGACCCGGGCCCTGCTGGTGCCAAACGAGGAGCTCCCCAGCGAGTCAGGAGAGGACCTGGCGGTGACCCTGGGCCAGTCCGGGGAATACTATGCCTTTGTAACCAATCCCCAGGTAAAGAAGGTCAGCGTCACCTGGAAGGGCCAGACTCAGACCTTCGACAATGTGGACAGGGGCTACTTTATCGAGCTGGGCCACTGCAATGCGGGGGAATTCGTCTCCATGAAATCGGAGACCAGCGGCCAGGCCATGGAGGCCCAGATCTACCGTTTTGATTATGAAGCCTTAAGGGAGGTCTGGTACAGGCTCTCCCAGTATCCTCTGGAGCTGAGCGTCTGGGAGGACAGCCGGATCATGGGTACCGTACAGGTGAACCCGGAGCGCATGGGCTATCAGGGGGACAGTGCCCCCCTCTTCCTCAGCATCCCCTATGACAGCGGCTGGACAGCCTATGTGGACGGCAGACAGGTCCCCACGGAGAAGGCCTTCGATACCTTCCTGTGTCTGGAGCTTCCGGAAGGGACCCATACGGTGGAGCTTCGCTTCATGCCCACGGGCCTTCGGGAGGGAGCAGCCCTGTCAGGCATCTGCCTTGTGCTGCTGATCCTTCTGGCCCTTCTGGACAGAAGGCGGAAGAAGCTCGGCATAAGAGAAGAGGCACTGTCCGGGGAATACCCGGAGGACTCTGAGGAATACTTCCCTGAGGGAGAGGACCGGGCGGCCCGGTATTTCCTGAAGGATGATCCGGAACCGGAGCCCCGGGAGGCGGCCATGGAACCGGAGGAAACAGCCCCCGGGGAAGATGCGGCCCCGGAGGAAGCCCTGGCCCCGGAGGAGGATCCGGAGCCGGGAGAGGATGAGCTCCTGGAGGTATTCGGCCAGGCAGGAGGGAAGCAGGACATCCTTCAGATGCTGTCGGACCTTGAGGACAGGGAGCTGCCGGAAAAAGCTCCGGAGCAGGAACCGGAAGGCCCCGGACCGGATCCGGAGCCGGAAACGGATGAACTGGAGCGCCTGATCAGGGCACTTGAGACAAAGGGCGGACAGGAGGAAAAACAGGTATGAAGGAACTGAGAGGAAAAGCCGTATCGGACAATATCCGGGAGGAGGTCCGCAGACAGGCGGAGGAGATCAGCCGGGATCTGGGAAGGAGACCGCGGCTTGTGATCCTGCGCTGCGGGGAGCAGCCTGCGGATCTGGCCTATGAGCGGAATGCCCTGAAAAAGGTACAGGACTTCGGCATGGAGGCAGTCTCCGTGGCCCTGCCTGAGGACATCGGAGACAGCGAGTTCTTCCACCGCTTTTCAGAGCTGAATGAAGACAAGGAGGTGGACGGGATCCTGCTGATGCGCCCCCTTCCGCCCCAGCTGAACGAGGGCTTCGTCATCAGCATCATGGACGCCATGAAGGACCTGGACGGAGTAAGCCCCGTGAATGCGGCAGGGGTCTATCTGGGAACGGAGAGCTTTGCTCCCTGTACGGCGGAGGCGGTGATGGAGCTGCTTCATCATTACCGGATCCCGGTGGAGGGAAAACATGTGGTAATCCTGGGACGCTCCCAGGTGGTGGGAAGGCCCCTTTCCATGCTGCTGCTTTCGGAAAATGCCACCGTGACCATCTGCCACAGCCACACCAGGGACCTGGAGAAGCTCTGCAAAAAGGCGGACATCCTGATCTCCGCCATGGGAAAGCCGGCCTTCGTTACGGCGGATTTCCTGAAGAAGGGGGCTGTGGTCATAGACGTGGGCATGAATACGGACCAGAATGGAAAGCTCTGCGGGGACGTGGACTTTGAAAGCTGCAGCACCCGGGCAAAGGCCATCACCCCGGTGCCGGGAGGCGTAGGGGCAGTGACCACGGCGGTGCTCTGCAGGCATCTTCTCCAGGCGGCGGGACGGGATATCCGGTAAGGGACCCGGGAGGGGTGTGAGCCCCGTAAAAAGGGGCTTGCTGAAACGCCCGCCATTTTGTATAATGAATTAGTTATCGGAAAACGGTATTCCGAGAGGCCCGGCCTCTTTCAAAAATAAGGGGAAGCGAAGCTTCCTGCAGGTATAAGGAGTAAATGATCATGACATTACTGGAACAGTGGAGAAATAAAGCCTACGGCGATCAGATGGACAAGAAGGCTCAGGAGAAGCTCTGGACCGACTATTTCCTGGTGGAGAAGGGCATCTATGAGCAGCTTCTTACAGATCCCGCCCAGGTGGTAGAGGGAAGCGTAAAGGAACTGGCTGAGAAGTACGGAACGGACATTCAGACCATGACAGGCTTTCTGGACGGCATCAACGAGTCCCTGAAGGGCTATGAGAACCCCATCGAGAACATGGATGAGGACACGAAGGTCCGCATCGAGATCGATCCGGAGAAGCTCTATTACAATATGGTGGACGCGAAGGCTACCTGGCTTTACAACCTGCCTCAGTGGGATGGGATCCTGACGGAGGAGAAGCGCAAGGAGCTTTATCACGCCTGCAAGATCTCCGGCACCGTAAAGAGAGAGGGAAGAAAGGTATACCCCAACGATCCCTGCCCCTGCGGAAGCGGAAAGAAGTACAAGAAGTGCTGCGGTAAGAACGCATAATCAAACAGTTTTTCATTTCAGACACATCGGTGTAAGGACAGATGTGTCTGTTTCTTTGAAAGGAGACCGGAGACAGATGGACTATATGGTAAGAGGAACAGCGGCGGAGGGCATGATCCGGGCCTTTGCAGCGGCCACCCGGGATACGGTGGAGGAGGCCAGGAAGGCCCACAACACGGCGCCGGTGGCCACGGCTGCCCTGGGGAGGCTCATGACGGCGGCTGTGATGATGGGATCCGACATGAAGGGGGAGCAGGACCTGATCACCCTGAAGATCTCCTGCGACGGCCCCATCGGGGGCCTTCTGGCCACGGCGGACGCCGCCGGAAACGTAAAGGGCTATGTGAACCAGCCGGAGGTGCTGATCCATGCAAATGAGTTCGGAAAGCTGGATGTGGCGGGGGCCCTGGGAAATGGCGTCCTCTCCGTCATCAAGGACATCGGCCTGAAGGAGCCCTATGTAGGACAGACCATGCTCTGCTCCGGAGAGATCGCAGAGGACCTTACCTATTATTTTGCAGCTTCCGAGCAGATCCCCTCCTCCGTGGCCCTGGGAGTGCTCATGAACCGGGAGAACACGGTACGGGAAGCAGGAGGCTTTATCATTCAGCTGATGCCCGGCGCCTCCGAGGAGATCATATCAAAGCTGGAGGAGCGGATCCGCACCCTCCGTCCTGTGACCGCCATGCTGGATGGAGGCATGACCCCGGAGGACATCCTTCGGGAGGTGCTGGCAGGCTTTGATCCGGAGATCAATGAACGGATGCCGGTGCGTTTTTACTGCAACTGTTCCAGGGAAAGGGTGGAGCGGGCCCTCATCAGCCTGGGCAGGAAGGAGCTTACGGAGATGATCCAGGATGGAAAGCCCGTGGAGCTCTGCTGTCATTTCTGCGGAAAAAAATATGAATTTACGGTGGAGGAGCTTCAGGAGCTGCTCCGGAAAAAGGAAACAAATGGGAACGAACAGTGATGGAACTTCCGGTAAGACCGGAAATGTAAGCAAAAAGAGTATCTTCTCCTACTATAAACCATACAAAAAGCTGTTTTTCGGGGATATGTTCTGTGCCTTTATGGAGGCCCTGGCGACCCTGATCATCCCCCTGATCATCCGGTACATTACGGGGACCGTGGTGAACGAGCCCTTCTCCGAGGCCCTTCCGGAGATCTATAAGCTTGGGGCGGTGATGATCGGCCTGTGCCTTGTGCAGTTCGTCTGCCAGTGGTATACGGTCTATTTCGGCCACATGGTGGGTACCTTCCAGGAACGGGACATGCGTTCCGAGCTTTACGCCCATCTCCAGAAGCTGAGCTTTACCTATTATGACAATGCCAAGGTGGGCTCCCTTCTGAGCCGCGTGACTTCGGACCTTTTCGAGCTTACGGAGCTTCTGCATCACGGCCCCGAGGATGTGGTGATCTCCATCATCAAGATCCTGGGTGCCTTCGGCATCCTGTGGGTGATCAGCGGCAAGCTGGCCCTGGTATCCCTCTTCATGCTGGTGCTGATGCTGGTGGTGGCCATCTACTTCAACCGGAAGATGAAGCGGGCCTTCACCGAGCGCCGGGTGACCCTTGCGGACATGAACGGACAGCTGGAGGATTCCCTGGCGGGGATCCGGGTGGTGAAGTCCTTTGCCAATGAGGATAAGGAGATCGCAAATTTCGAGAAGCACAACGGCCGTTATGTGGAGGCCAAACGCCATTCCTACGTGTATATGGCCAATTACCAGAGCTCTATGAACTTCTTCAGTACCCTGATCACCGTGATATCCATCATTGTGGGTGCCGCCATGATGGCAGGGGGAGAGCTTACGGTGGCGGACCTGGTGGCATTCATCCTCTATATCAACAACTTTATCGAACCCGTAAAGCGGCTGATCAATTTTACGGAGACCTTCCAGTCCGGCTGGTCCGGCTACACCCGTTTCCGGGAGGTCATGGCAGTCTGCCCGGATATTGAGGACGCTCCGGATGCAGTGCCCCTTAAGGACTGTAAGGGGGACGTGAGCTTCGACCATGTTTCCTTCCACTATGCGGACCACAATGAGCTGGTGCTCCAGAACGTGAACCTTCATGTGGGAGCGGGAGAATATGTGGCCCTCTGCGGCAGCTCCGGCGCGGGAAAGACCACCCTTTGCTCCCTGATCCCCCGTTTCTACGACGTGACGGAGGGAGCGGTCCGCATCGACGGACAGGATGTCAGGAAGCTGCAGCTGAAGTCCCTGCGGGATCACATCGGCATCGTCCAGCAGGACGTATACCTCTTTGCGGGAACCGTTATGGACAACATCCGCTACGGGAAACCGGGGGCCACGGATGAGGAGTGCATTGAAGCCGCAAAGGCAGCCAATGCCCACAGCTTCATCATGGAGCTTCCCGATGGCTATGATACGGACATCGGACAGCGGGGCGTGAAGCTTTCCGGCGGCCAGAAGCAGCGGCTTTCCATTGCCCGGGTATTTCTGAAGAACCCGCCCATCCTGATCTTTGATGAGGCTACCTCCGCCCTGGACAATGAGTCCGAACGGGTGGTCCAGGAATCCCTGGAGAGCCTTGCCAAAAACCGCACCACCTTTGTCATCGCCCACCGTCTTTCCACCATCCGGAATGCAAGACGGATCCTGGTGCTGACGGAGGAGGGCATTGCCGAGGAGGGGACCCACGAGGAGCTCCTCCGGAAAAACGGCGTTTATGCGGAGCTTTACAACGCAGGACACTGATAAAAGAACAGAGACACGAAAAAAGAGAGCATCCGCTGTGCGGGTGCTCTCTTTCCTAATCCCTCATGATCTCTAGTGTCTTCTTTTCATGCGTTTAATACTTACGTACAGTCCGGCGGACTGTCTAAATCATTAAATATGTTAAAGAAAGGAAGCTAGTGCTCAATTAAAAGATTATAACTTGGTTACGTTGGTTGCCTGGGGGCCCTTTGCGCCTTCAACGACATCGAACTCCACTTCCTGTCCCTCATCGAGAGACTTGAAGCCTTCCATGTTCAGACCGGAGTAGTGAACGAATACGTCCTTTCCGCTCTCGTCGGAGATAAAGCCGTAGCCCTTCTGGTTGTTGAACCACTTAACTTTCCCTTTCATGTTGTTCCTCCCAAATATACTCGCAGAACGCCGTTCCGCTGAGCACACTCTAGCATGGTTTGTCCGGAAAGTCAAACAGAATTCGTAAAAATTTCTTTTCTCTGAAGGGACCCCATGATAAAATAGAAAATCATGAAAAAAAATACTTCTGTAAAGAGAATTACCTTTCTTGGCCTGCTTCTTGCAGCAGGTCTTGCCCTGGCCTGGATGGAGACTCTGATCCCCATCTCCCTTGGGGTCCCGGGGGTCAAGCTGGGCCTCGCCAATGTGGTGACCCTTATGGCCCTTTATACCCTGGGAGCTTCCCAGGCTTTTTTGCTGGGAGTCCTGCGGATCCTTCTTACGGGATTTTCCTTCGGAGGGATCTTTGCCATGCTCTATTCCTTCTGCGGCTTTTCCCTGAGCTTTGCCGGGATGTGGGCCTTAAAGCGCAGTCGCCGCTTCGGCATGATGGGAGTGAGCGGAGCAGGAGGGATCCTTCACAACATGGGGCAGCTGATCTGTGCGGCTCTGGTGCTCCGGAGCCCCTATGTATTTACCCTGTTTCCGGTGCTGCTTCTGGCAGGCACTCTGGCAGGGGCGGTGACAGGGATCCTGGGCGGCATGGTGACAAAACGGCTTTATAGAAGTATAATGGAAATGATACGTTAATAGGGAAAGGGAGAGCGTTTTTATGAATATCAATGCCTATGTAAAAAGCCTTGTAAATTATGGAAAGAAGCAGGGACTCCTGGGGGAGGGGGATGAGATCTATGCCCGGAACCAGATCCTCCGTGAGCTTGGCCTGGACGAGTATGAGGAACCGGAGGATCAGGAGCTGATCCCCATCGGAGAGGGCGAGGCTGCCGGAGATTCCCTGGAGCAGATCCTGAAGGGGCTTCTGGACTATGCCGCCGAAGCGGGCCTTCTGCCGGAGGATACGGTAACGAGACGGGATCTTCTGGATACAAAGCTCATGAACTGCCTGATGCCGAGACCCTCGGAGGTGATCAGGACCTTTGAAGAACTCTGTCAGAAGTCCTCCAGGGAGGCAACGGATTACTTCTATAAGCTCAGCAGAGACAGCGACTACATCCGCCGCTACCGGGTAAAGAAGGACCTGCGCTGGAAGACGGAGACCCCCTACGGTCCCCTGGACATTACCATTAACCTGAGTAAGCCGGAGAAGGACCCCAGGGACATCGCAGCCGCAAAGAAGATGAAGCAGTCCGGTTATCCCAAGTGCCTTCTGTGCCTGGATAACGTAGGCTATGCCGGAAGGACCAATCATCCTGCCAGGGACAACCACAGGATCATCCCCCTGACCCTGGACGGAGAGGCCTGGGGCTTCCAGTACAGCCCCTATGTTTATTACAATGAGCACTGCATCGTGTTCAACTGCCAGCATACACCCATGAAGATCTCCGACGCCACCTTCCGGAGACTCTTTGACTTTGTAAAGCGCTTCCCCCACTACATCCTGGGCTCCAATGCGGACCTGCCCATCGTGGGAGGTTCCATCCTGACCCACGACCACTTCCAGGGAGGAAGCTACCAGTTCCCCATGGCCATGGCGCCGGTGGAAAAGGAATTCTCCGTGCCGGAGGGCTTTGAAGGCGTGAAGGCCGGTATCGTAAAGTGGCCCCTTTCCGTGCTCCGGCTGTCCGGAAGGGATACGGACAGCATCTGCCGCTTTGCATCAAAGGTCCTGGCAGCCTGGAGAGGCTATACGGACGAGGCCGCCTTCATCTATGCGGAGACCGATGGGGAACCCCACAACACCATAACTCCCATTGCCAGATGCAGGGACGGCGTCTATGAGCTGGATCTGGTGCTGCGGAACAACATCACCACCAGCGAGCATCCCATGGGCGTATATCATCCCCATAAGGAGCTCCATCATATCAAAAAGGAAAATATCGGACTTATCGAGGTCATGGGACTTGCAGTGCTTCCTGCAAGACTGAAGGGAGAGATGGCTGATCTGGAGACCGTGATCCGGAAGGCCTTTGAGGAGACGGATGATAAAGAAGCGGCAGTCCGGAAGGCAGTTGAGCTGCTGCAGGGAGACGAGAACCTGAATAAGCACGCAGACTGGGTATCCCGGTGGCTTCCCGGGGCGGCAGAGGAAGACCGCACGGAAGGAGAGGCTCTGGAGGCTGCGGTACAGGAAGAGATCGGAAAGGTCTTCTGCCGGGTACTGGAGGACGCCGGCGTTTACAAGTGCACGGAGGAGGGCCGGGAGGCCTTCGCCAGATTCCTGAAGGAACTTTCCATGGAGGCCCTGTAAAGGAAGGAGAAGCTTCAGGAACGGGGGCTGTCCCTGTGGACAGCCCTGTAGAGGCGGCCCAGGAGCAGGTGGCATAAAAAGGCCCCCAGTATGACGGCTGCCAGATAAAGAAGGATCCCCGGGCCCCGTCCGATCACCCTGTCGATCTCCCGGAAAACCGGCTGAGAGCTCAGATGATAGGGGGAGATATAAAACATGTCGCAGTCGCCGAAGGGGTGAAGGAGCACATTCAGGACCTCCGCCAGAAGGGCAGCGGTGAAAAATACAGGGAGGGTCTTCCAAAAGGCTCCCTTCCGGGTGTCCGAGAGGCCCTGTAGGGTCAGATACAGGCTCAGAAGGATCAGGAGGATGTGCCATAGGTAGCCGTGGAGAGTCAGAAGGGGATGGTCCGGCCAGGTAAAGCCATCCGGCACCAGGAGGGCGGCAATGCCCCCCAGAAGGCCGTAGTCCGCCATGAAGACGGCCAGGGGCCGGAGGGCGCAGGCGGCCTTTCTTCCGGAGACGAGCATGCCGACACTGTAGATGAGACAGAGATAAATGGGCATGGAGCAGAGCTGCCAGGGCAGATACCATACCCGGTATTGCCGGTCAAAGACATAAAAGTACAGATAAAGCTGCTTCCAGAGCTCCATAAAGAGCAGAAGAAGGCCCAGTATCAGTACGGGAAGAAGGACGCGGCGTTCCGGTCCCTTTCCGGAAAGATCTTTTGTTTCCATTGAAAAAGCCTCCTTTCGGGGCAGCAGGCCCCTGCCGGATCCATTATATAACGAAAAAAAGGGGAAAGGGCTTGCTTTTTCAGAAAAAAGAGGTATAATAGCCCACATAGCAATAAATATTCACAAAAACGAATAAATATTCAAATGTGAACACCGCAGTCCCTGCGGTAGAGGAGGAGATTATGAAAATGATGAAGAAAGCAGCGGCAGTTCTGACCGCTATGACCATGGCAGCAGTGCTGGGAGCCTGCGGCAGCAGCGAAGAGGCTGAGACCACTGCAGCCACCAATGCGGAGACCGTTACGGAGGCTGAGACTCAGGAAGAGGCAGCTGATACGGAGGAGGAGACCACGGCTGAGGCTGCAGAGGCAGAGGAATCAGCAGGTGGTGTGATCGTAATGGGAACCAACGCAGAGTTCGAACCCTGGGAGTTCCACGACGGTGACGACATCGTAGGTATCGATCCGGAGATCGCCCAGGCCATCGCCGACAAGATGGGCATGGAGCTTCAGATCGAGGATATGGCCTTCGACGCCATCATCCCCTCTGTGGTATCCGGAAAGTGCGACTTTGCCATGGCCGGCATGACCGTTACCGACGAGCGTAAGGTATCCGTAGATTTCACCGACACCTATGCAGAGTCTTCTTTGGTGCTTCTGGTACAGGCAGACAACACGGAGATCACGGGATCCGATTCCCTGGCTGATCACAAGGTGGGCGCTCAGACAGGCACCACCGGTGACCTGACGGCTACGGAGCTTGTGGGAGATGAGAACGTAGAGCGTTACAATTCCTTCTTCGAGGCAGTTCAGTCCCTGAAGCAGGGCAAGATCGACGCAGTCCTTCTGGACAGCGCTCCCGCAAAGGTATTCCTGGCACAGAACGAGGATCTGAAGCAGGCCGGAGAGCCCATGAACAAGGAAGAGTATGCCATCGCCGTACAGAAGGGCAACACGGAGCTTCTGGATCAGCTGAACCAGGCCATCGATGAGCTCCAGGAGGATGGCACCATCGACGAGATCATGAACAAGTACATCCCCGCAGAATAAGGAACAGGAACCTGTTTCCCAAAGGGGACAGCATAAACAGAAATGAACCCAATGCCGAAGCTTTTTCAGAGCTTTGGCATTGTGGCGTGAAAAGGAAAGGAAGAAGGAAGTGAACTGGGCACAGTATTTTTCCCCGGAACAGTTTTATATCAATTACATTGCGGATGACAGGTTCGTGACCTACATCCTGGGAGGCCTGAAGACGACCCTCCTGATCACGTTTTTTGCAGTGCTTCTGGGCATTGCCCTGGGCTTTTTGGTGGGGACCGTCCGGTCCACCTATGACAAGACCGGGAGACTGAAGATCCTAAACGGCATCTGCCGGGTCTATCTCTCCATTATCCGGGGAACGCCGGTGGTGGTACAGCTGATGATCATGTACTATTTCATCTTTGCCACGCCGGATGCATCAAAGGTGGTCATCGCCATCCTGTCCTTCGGTATCAACTCCGGCGCCTATGTGGCGGAGATCTTCCGTTCCGGCATCATGTCCATCGACCAGGGACAGTTTGAGGCCGGCAGGAGCCTTGGCTTCAATTATCGCCAGACCATCTGGTACATCATCCTGCCCCAGGCAGTCAAAAATGTCCTTCCGGCTCTCTGCAACGAGTTCATCGCCCTGCTGAAGGAGACCTCCGTCTCCGGCTTCATCGCCCTGCAGGACCTGACCAAGGGAGGAGATATCATCCGAAGCCGTACCTATAATCCGGCCCTGCCCCTGCTTACGGTGGCTCTGGTCTACTGGATCGTGGTTACCTTCCTGACGGCAATGGTAGGACGGATGGAGCAGCGGCTCAGAAAGAACGAAAAGAGGTAAGGCATGGCTGATACAAAGAAAGAGATCAAAACGGGAGAGCCCCTCATCGAGGTAAAGGGCCTCTGCAAGTCCTTTTACGGAAACGAAGTGCTGAAGGATATCACCACCACCATCAAAAAGGGAGAGGTGGTCTTCGTGGTGGGTCCCTCCGGTTCCGGAAAGTCTACCTTCCTGCGGTGCCTGAATCTTCTGGAGCAGCCTACCGGAGGAGAGATCCTCTTTGAGGGCACCAACATCCTGGATAAGGGTGTGGACGTGGACAAGCTTCGGAGAAAGATGGGGATGGTGTTCCAGCAGTTCAACCTCTTCCCCCACATGAGTATTCTGAAAAACATGACCCTGGCTCCGGTGAAGCTTCTGGGCGTACCGGAGGCGGAGGCCAACAAGGAGGCGGAAGCCCTTCTGGAGCGGATCGGACTTCTGGAGAAGCGGGACGCCTATCCGGGACAGCTTTCCGGCGGCCAGAAGCAGCGTATCGCCATCGTCCGGGCCCTGATGATGAAGCCGGACGTGATGCTGTTTGATGAGCCCACCTCGGCCCTGGATCCGGAGATGGTAGGAGAGGTCCTTACGGTCATGCGGGAGCTTGCACAGGAGCACATGACCATGATCGTGGTGACCCACGAAATGGGCTTTGCCAGAGAGGTGGCGGACAGAGTCATGTTCCTGGATGGCGGCGATTTCGTGGAGGAGGCGCCTCCGGGAGAATTCTTCACAAACCCCAGATCGGAACGGCTCCGCTCCTTCCTCAGCAAGGTGCTGTAAGAAAAGATCAGACAGAAAGCTTCGTATGGAGATACGGAGCTTTCTTTTATTTATGCAGGACCCATTGCCCAGGGGGGGAGGATCTTCGAAAAAATGGAAGAGACGCAAGAAACTACTGGAAAAATCGGCGTTTTCTCACTATAATAAATCTATTGTGCAGTTATTAGGTTAAAGAGTTTACAGTTCAGGAGGAAAGGAAGTTCATGCGCATCGGATTTGACAACGAAAAATATTTGAAGATCCAGTCGGAACGGATCAAGGAAAGGATCAGCCATTTTGAGGGAAAACTGTATCTGGAGTTTGGTGGAAAGCTTTTTGACGACTATCATGCCTCCAGAGTGCTCCCGGGATTTGAGCCGGATTCCAAGCTGCGCATGCTCCTGCAGCTTCAGGACGAAGCTGAGGTGGTCATCGCCATCAGTGCGGAGGACATCGAACGCAACAAAAAGCGGGAGGACCTGGGGATCACCTATGACGAGGACGTGCTGAGACTGATCGGAAGCTTTCGGGACCGGGGTCTCATGGTGGGGTCCGTGGTGATCACCCGTTACACCCCAAGTCCTGCCGTAAGCCAGTTCAAGCAGCGCCTGGAGCGGAAAAAGATCAAGGTATACAAGCATTATTCCATTGAGGGATATCCCAACAACGTGCCCCTTATCGTCAGCGACAAGGGCTACGGCAGGAATGAATACATCGAGACCACAAAGCCCCTGGTGATCGTTACGGCACCGGGACCTGGCAGCGGAAAAATGGCTACCTGCTTAAGCCAGCTCTACCATGAAAACAAGCGGGGCATCAAGGCGGGATATGCGAAGTTCGAGACCTTCCCCGTATGGAACCTGCCCCTGAAGCACCCCGTGAACCTGGCCTATGAGGCGGCCACTGCAGATCTGAACGATGTAAACATGATCGATCCCTTCCATCTGCAGGCCTATGGGGAGACCACGGTGAACTACAACCGGGATGTGGCCATCTTCCCGGTGCTGAATGCCATCTTTGAGATGATCTACGGAGAGAGCCCCTACAAGTCTCCCACGGATATGGGCGTCAACATGGTGGGCTTCTGCATCACGGACGACGAGGCCTGCTGTGAGGCCTCCAAGCAGGAGATCATCCGGCGCTATTACAAGGCGAAGGATTCCCTGATCAAGGAGACAGGCACGGAGGAAGAGGTCGGCAAGATCGAGATCCTGATGCAGCAGGCGGAGATCACTCCGGAGTACCGTCAGGTGGTAGGCCCCTGTCTGGAACGGGCAAAGAAAGAGGGCTCTGCCGCCATGGCCATCGAGCTTCCCGACGGCACCATCATTACCGGAGGAACCTCCAAGCTTCTGGGAGCCTCCGCTGCAGGCCTTCTCAATGCTCTGAAGGAGCTTGCAGGCATCGAGCACAAGACCCATGTCATTGCGCCGGCTGCCATCGAGCCCATCCAGAAGCTGAAGATCAACTATCTGGGGGCCCAGAATCCGGCCCTTCATACGGACGAGACCCTGATCGCCCTGTCCATGAGCGCGGCTACGGACCGGAATGCCGCCATGGCCATGGAGCAGCTGCCGAAGCTGCGGGGCTGCCAGGTCCATACCTCCTGCATTCTGGCGGACGTGGATGAACGGATGTTCAAGACCCTGGGCATCGAGGTCACCAGCGAGCCGGTGGTGGAGAAAAAGAAAAAGCGCGGATAGGCAGTTTCGCCATACAGGGATCCACAGCAGATAAAAACGGAGTAAAGAAAGATACATGGAACCAAACCAGAACAACCAGAACCGGGGCGGAGGCGGCAGGCCGCCGCAGAACAGCTTCGGACAGAATATGATGATCGTGGTCATCGCAGCAGTGCTGAGCCTGTTTTTGATGAACTGGGGCAGCAGCCTGATGAGGGACAAGTCGGAGGAGGAAGTCAGCTACGACCAGTTCTACGAGATGATGGAATCCGGAGAGGTGGAGAAGGTCAGCATCGGCTCTTCTGAGATCACCATCCGGGTAAAGGAGGATTCTGAGAAATATCCCTCCATGATCCATTACTATACCTATAAGATGGACTACGATCCGGAGCTCCTTCCCACCCTCCGGGCCAACGGCATCGAATTCGCCCAGGAAGCGCCGGATACCTCCGGCTTCATCTGGGATATCGTCATCGGCCTGGTGCTGCCCTTTGTCCTGATCTTTTTGATCATGAACTTCATGATGAAGCGTATGGGCGGCGGAAACGGCATCATGGGAGTGGGCAAGTCCAACGCCAAGATGTATATGGAACGGGAGACCGGAGTCACCTTTGCAGATGTGGCCGGAGAGGATGAGGCCAAGGAATCCCTGGTGGAGATCGTGGACTTCCTTCACAACCCGGGAAAATACCGGAGCATCGGCGCAAAGCTTCCCAAGGGCGCCCTGCTGGTGGGACCTCCCGGAACCGGAAAGACCCTGCTGGCAAAGGCCGTGGCAGGAGAGGCCAAAGTGCCCTTCTATTCCCTGTCGGGCTCCGACTTCGTGGAGATGTTCGTGGGCGTGGGTGCCTCCCGCGTCCGGGACCTTTTCAAGCAGGCCAACAGCACGGCCCCCTGTATCATCTTCATCGATGAGATCGATGCCATCGGTAAGTCCAGGAATTCCCGTTACGGGGGAAACGACGAGCGGGAGAACACCCTGAACCAGCTTCTGTCCGAAATGGACGGCTTTGATCCCGGCAGAGGCATCATGGTGCTGGGAGCCACCAACCGTCCCGAGATCCTGGATCCCGCCCTGCTGCGTCCGGGCCGTTTTGACCGGCGCGTCATCGTGGAGAAGCCGGACCTTAAGGGCCGTGTCAATATCCTGAAGGTCCATGCCAAGGACGTGAAGCTGGATAAGACAGTGAATTTTGAGGAGATCGCCCTGGCCACCAGCGGTGCCGTGGGAGCGGATCTTGCCAATATGATGAACGAGGCCGCTATCATGGCGGTTAAGGACGGCAGAAAGGCCGTCAGCCAGAAGGACCTTTTCGAGGCAGTGGAGGTGGTCCTTGTGGGTAAGGAGAAGAAGGACCGGATCCTTTCCAAGGAGGAACGGCGCATCGTTTCCTACCACGAGGTGGGCCACGCCCTGATCGCAGCGGTCCAGAAAGACGCGGAGCCTGTTCAGAAGATCACCATCGTTCCCAGGACCATGGGGGCCCTGGGCTATGTGATGCAGGTTCCGGAGGAAGAAAAGTATCTGATGTCCAAAAAGGAGCTGGAGGCCCGTCTGGTTACGGCCTTTGGCGGAAGGGCTGCGGAGGAGCTGGTATTTGACAGCATCACCACCGGTGCTTCCAATGACATCGAGCAGGCCACGGACATTGCCAGGGCCATGGTGACCCAGTACGGCATGAGCGACGCCTTCGGTGTCATGGGGCTTGCAAAGACCCAGGACCAGTACCTCAGCGGACGGACGGTGCTGAACTGCAGTGAGGACACGGCGGCGGAGATCGACCGGGTGGTGAAGGAAATGCTTCAGAAGGCCTATGAGGAGGCCAAGGCCATCCTTGCGGAGAACCGGGAGATCATGGACCAGATCGCGGCCTACCTGATCGAGAAGGAGACCATCACCGGTAAGGAATTCATGGAGATCTACCGCAGGGCAAAGGGGATCCCCGAGCCGGAGGAGACCGAAGCAGCTGAGGAGGCGAAGCCGGAAACTTCCGGAGAAATGAAAGCGGAAGCGGAGCCGGAACAGCCCGGAAACACTCCCCAGGAAGGACCGGAGGAAGAGCTGGGAGAGTTCAGAGAAGTGTAAAGCTTTTGTAAGCTATGAGGGGTTTTAATGGCTCCTGGATTATGCTATACTAGGTCCCGATGATTAAAGGAAACCGAAAAGGAGTTTCAGAAATATGTTCAGAAAAGCGAAGAAGATACTGGCCATCAGCCTTGCGGCGGCGCTGTTATCCGCCCAGGCGGCCTATGCGGATACTGTTATCACGGCACCTCAGCCGGAGCTTACGGAAGCTGCCGGAAACCACATGTCCAGCACCGGACCTACCGGACAGAAGGAGGTAGGAGCGGACGGCTATGTGGTAGTCGGTTCTGACGGAAGAAACAGCAACGAATATGTGAATGCAGGCCCCGGTGCGGGCGGCATTCCGGGAACCGGAACCGGCAATCAGTCCGGAAGCGGCAACATCATCATCAGCGGCGGAACCCAGTCTGGTACCCAGCAGAGCGGCGGAACGGTCCAGGGACCGGCAGGACAGCAGACCGGAGGAACGGCTGCACAGTCCGGAAATACCACCGGCCAGATCACCCTCAGCGACAGCATCGCAAAGCCCGGCATCTACTCCGAGGCAGCGATCCTCTATGATGCAACCACCGGACAGGTGCTTTATGAGAAGAATTCCCAGAAGGCCATGTATCCTGCCTCCACTACCAAGCTTATGACAGCCCTGCTTGCAGCGGAGCGTCTCAATCTGGATGATACGGTGACCTATTCCCAGACAGCTACCCACGGACTGGAGTCCGGAGCAGCAACGGTGCAGCTGGATACGGGTGATACCCTGACGGTAAAGGATTCCCTTTATGCTCTGATGCTGAAGTCCGCCTGCGAGGTGGCAAACGGCCTTGCGGAGAAGGTATCCGGAAGCCAGGCAGCCTTTGCAGAGCTTATGAATCAGCGGGCACAGCAGCTGGGCTGCAAGAACACCCATTTTACCAATGCATCGGGACTGAATGATGCTTCCCATTACACCACGGCTTATGATATGGCCCTGATCACGAAGGCAGCCCTGGACAACGAGACCGTAAGGACCATCGACCAGACCCTTACCTATACCCTGCCGGCATCCAAGAACCGGGGATCCCTTCAGATCACGAACGGCCACAAGATGCTGAACCCCGCCAACAGCCAGTACTATGAAGGCATCATCGGCGGCAAGACCGGTTATACCTCAAAGGCTGGAAACACCCTGGCAACTGCAGTGGTGAAGGACGGACATGAGCTGATCGCTGTTGTTATGAAGTCCACCCAGAAGCAGTATGAGGATACCAAGGCCCTCCTGGACTATGGCTTCCAGCAGATCGCAGCTTCAAAGGGCGGTACCCAGAGCAGCGGGACCACAGCCCAGAGCGGTACCGGCTGGATCAAGGTTTCCGATACCCAGTGGCAGTATAAGAAAGCAGACGGAAGTCTTTGCAAGTCCGAGTGGCTTGATCTGAACGGCAGCACCTACTGGTTCGATGACAATACCTACATGGCAACGGGCTGGAGACATTTCTCCAACGATGCCTGGTATTACTTCAATCCCCAGAACGGCGCAATGGTTACCAACAAGTGGATCACGGAGGACGGAAAGTCCTACTACGTACAGAGCGACGGCACCATGGCGGTGAACACCGTGATCGACGGCATCTATCAGGTAGACGCAAACGGCGTATATGTGAAGAAGCTGCAGTAAGCTGCCTGAAGGAACGGATAATTCTGTCGGGAGACACAGACTTTGAAAAAAAGAGATAAGAAATTTGAGACGCTGGAGGACATCGAGCAGCAGCTCCTGAAGCCCTCCGGCGTCAGAAAAGAAAAAAAGGAACGGATCAGGAAGACGGCGTATGCCCAGGAGTTCTCACTGGAGTACATCCTGCAGGAATACGGCCGTCTCTTAGTGATTCCTGCGATATGCGTGGTCCTGATCGTCATTATACTGATCGGAGAGGCCATTGCAGGCAGGGGTGGCTCCGGAGACGGGCAGGGGATTGCCACGGCCTCCGTGGCTGAGACCACCTCTGCAGGAACAGAGACCTCCGGAGAGGAGGGAAGCGGCGAGACGGAGACGGAACCGGAGACGGACCCCAACAAGCTGAAGGCCTGTGAGGACCCGGGGATCGACACCGCAGTCAACGAATATTTTACCGCCAGACTCCACAGCGATACGGATACCCTTTACCGTCTTTTCGGAAGGACAGAGGATACGGGAAAGGAGCAGCTGGCTCAGAAGCTTCAGGCCCAGGCCTCCTGGATCCAGTCCTTTGACGGGATCCGGGTATACACCATGCCGGGACTGGAGGAGGACGAGAGGGTCTGCATCATCCGCTACAAGATCAACTTCCGCAGGACCAATACCAATGCGGCAGGGATCATGTACTGCTACATGACAAGGCGCAGCGACGGAAGCTGGCAGATCCTGGAGAATCCGGACAGCCAGCGGGTGAAATACCTGAATGAGAAGCTGCAGGATCCGGATGTGATCGCTATGCAGGATGAGGTGGACAGCGAACTGCGCAGCGCCCTTGCTTCCGACAGCGACCTGGCCCTGATCTATACCTCCTTCCTGAACGGGGAGATCTATAATGAGACGGCGCCGGATGTTAACCGGGAGCAGGAGGTGGATCTCTTCCTGAATCCGGAGGATTCGGATCTGGTGGGAGACATGGTATTTGAAATCGACTCCGAAAGCGATGAAGCTGCCGGAGCAGAAAATATAACGGGGACAGAAGCCGCAACGGACAGCCCGGCTGAGCCTGCGGCGGACACGGCGCCGGAGACGGAGGCCGTGGAAGTCCCGGAAGGACAGACAGAGGCCCCTGCACCGGAGATCACGGTACAGGTCGGATAAGACGAGGCAAAAAAATGGATGTAAAGGATTTTGATTATGAGCTTCCGGAGGAGCTGATCGCCCAGGACCCGCTTCCGGACCGCAGCTCCTCCAGGCTCATGGTAATGGATATTGACAGCGGAAAGACGGCCCACAGGACCTTCCGGGATGTCATCGAGTACCTGGAGCCCGGAGATTGCATGGTGATCAACGATACGAAGGTCATTCCCGCAAGACTTCTTGGAGTCAAGGAGGATACGGGAGCCCATGTGGAGATCCTGCTGCTCCGGAGAAAGCAGGATGATATCTGGGAGTGCCTGGTAAAGCCGGGAAGAAAGCTGAAACCGGGTGCCCGGGTAAGCTTTGGAGAGGGGCTTCTGAAAGCGGAAATCGTGGATACCGTTGACGAGGGCAACCGGCTGGTGAAATTTTACTATGAGGGAATCTTCGAGGAGGTACTGGACCGCCTGGGTGAGATGCCCCTTCCCCCCTATATCCGCCATAAGCTGGAGGATAAGAACCGGTATCAGACGGTCTATGCGGAGCATGAGGGCTCTGCGGCGGCTCCCACTGCCGGATTGCATTTTACGAAGGAGCTTCTGCAGCAGATCCAGGACAAGGGGATCCGGATCCTCCATGTGACCCTGCATGTGGGTCTTGGGACCTTCCGCCCCGTAAAGGTGGATAAGATCGAGGACCACCATATGCACTCGGAGTTTTACATCGTTCCGGAGGAGACGGCGGAGCTGGTAAACCGGACCATAGCGGAGGGCCACCGGGTCATTTCCGTCGGAACCACCTCCACCCGGACCCTGGAATCGGCAGCGGTTCTGAATCCTGCCTACGAAAAACTGCAGGAAGAGGAAGAAAAAGGAAATAAAATTTCTGCCAGAAAAGAAATTATCGAAGGAAAAGAAAGATACATCGGAGAAGACGGGAAAATTATCCCAAAATATCTCCTGGCTCCCAAGAGCGGCTGGACGGAGATCTTCATCTATCCGGGCTATGAATGGAAGCTGATCGACGCTCTGATCACCAACTTCCACCTGCCCCAGTCCACTCTGGTGATGCTGGTGTCAGCCCTTTCCAGCAGGGAGAAGGTGCTGGCGGCCTACCGGGAGGCGGTGGAGCAGCGGTATAGATTTTTTTCATTCGGGGACGCCTGTCTGTTTATTAGAACTAAAAACTCACAAAAGTAAGGCTTTTGGTGAAAATCATTCAATTTGATTACCGAATTTCTTTATTACATAAAAAGAGCATCCGCATAGTGGGTGCTCTTTACGCTATAAACTATGATAATATATGTTTCTTCGCCAGGAGTTTTACATCCGATCCATTACGGAATGGATCGCCTTGGATAGTTCCAGGTAATCACACTCTACGGGGCCCAGTGCTTTAAGTTTCTTAAGGGTGATGACCTTCTGGCTGCCTACCATTTCATCCAGTACCATGGTCGGAAGGACCATGAACTCCCATAGATCGAGATTCAGCGGATCCTCGTCAAGGGACAGACCATCATAGATGGCGAATACATATACGTCGGAGTTTCGTTGCATTGGAGCGTCCTCCTTGTAATCCCCGGTCTCGTCTGGAAGACGGGCAGGGGCCACACGGAAGGTAAGCCTGTCCGGATGTTTGATGCCCCAGAGCTGTACTCGGGCCGCTGATTTTACCTCCACCCGGTATCCGTCGCGAGTGAGAAGATCGTATGGCGCAAAGGCAACTCTATCTTTATAGTCTACGCCCAGTGCAGTCGCTACAACATATTCTGCCAGAACAGCCCGGGAAGTGTTCCTGAGCAGATCAGAGTATGCCCATTTCCAGAAGTCAACAAGCTGTTTCCCCGTCTCCATGCCAGAGACGGTAAACGGCTCCTGTCCATTATATTTTTTCATCTGTTATCCCCCTTATGCGTTACCCAGTTCGATAATCGGAAAAATGAACGCTTTTTCATTCTACAAGTCTGTTTAAGTAATGTAAAGCTGAAACAATAGAAGGATAAAAATGGTATGGCATTACAGCAGAGAGCTGATCATGCCGGATCTGATAAAGCCAGTTGAGGAATCCTTAAAAACAAACTTATTGACTGCGGATTATGATCTTGCTACGATAACGTCAGAAGATGGAACTGTTGTTGATAACAAAACCACGCATATGTAGTCAGGAGGGAAAATGGATAATATCCTGAAAGGACTCAGTAAAAAGCAGTTGGAATTTATGAGCATTGAATGCGGTGTATCCGTTGAGGAAATCAAGAAAGCAGATGAAGATCAGGTCTTGTCCTTATATGATATTGTGTGCGATATAGAGATCGATGAAACCGTGAAGGCAGACGATAGCGAATCGGACGAGTTATCTGAGAGAGGGAAAATGGCGGAAAACATCGTCACGATCATCGGAAATAATATCAGGGATAAGAAGGGCCTCGAATGATATGAAAGTCTGATATATGGATGAGGAGGCAAGTAAATGATTATATTGAAAAGAGGAATCTGGACTCTGTCAAGTGTAAGTCTGGTTGTTTATATCTTTACGCAGAGCACCATTTCGGCGATATTTCTTCTGATGTTCGCTTCTATGGCCTTCGGGATCATGCTTGGCGAAAAAGGATAATTTCCGTAAGCTTGGAGTTGCTGATATAGGAGAAGAACATGAAGAAGAAAGATAGATATTTTTATCCTGCTGTATTCAGCTATGAGGAAGGACAGGAAATTTCTGTTTTATTTCCAGACCTTGATGTGGCAACAAGCGGAGTGGATGAAGATGACGCACTGATGTCTGCCAGGGAGCTGTTGGGAATAACCATGAGTGGACTGGAAGAGGATGGAGAAGAGATTCCGGAGGCTTCGGCACTCCGGGATGTAAAGCTGTCCGCCAATGAAAGGGCCGTCCTGGTAGATGTTTACATGCCCTCTGTCAGACTGGCGCACGAAAACAGAGCCGTTACCCGTACAGTTACATTACCGGTTTGGTTGAATGCCGCTGCACTTGGAGCAGGAATCAACTTTTCGCAGACGCTTCAGGATGCGCTGAAAAAACAACTTAACATTGCATAAGGAGAAAGGGGAAGCCGAAGCGCTTCCCTTTTTATATGGAAGCCAGAAAATTAAAACATTGCAGAAAATACCCCTCCGTGATAGAATAGCAAAATATGAATTTATTCGCAAAGGAAGGAGTATCGGCATCGGATGGAAGAGATCAGACTGAATAAATTCCTCTCCGAGATGGGAGTCTGCTCCCGGCGGGAGGCGGACCGCTTTGTGGAAAGCGGCAGAGTCCTGGTGAACGGAAAGCCTGCGGAGCTGGGGCAGAAGATCCGGGAGACGGATGAGATCACCCTGGACGGAAAGCCCGTTGCAGCGGAGCAGAAGGACAAGCCCGTGCTGATCGCCTTCAATAAGCCCAGAGGGATCGTCTGCACCACCTCAGCCAAGGACCGGGCGACCAACATCATCGAATATATCAACTACCCGGTCAGGATCTTCCCCATCGGACGCCTGGATAAGGACTCCGAAGGGATTATCCTTCTGACCAATCAGGGGGATCTGGTCAATAAGATCAACCGTCAGCGCTATGGCCATGAGAAGGAATATGTGGTCCGCTGCAAGAAGAAGCTGACGAAGACCTTCCTGACAAAGATGAGCCAGGGGGTGGAGATCCTGATCCCGGTCATCGACGCATCGGACAAGGATAAGAAAAAGGCCCGGGGCCGGGAATACGTAACGGTCACCACCAGGCCCTGTCAGGTGACCCAGCTGGATGACCACAGCTTTGACATCATCCTTACCCAGGGGCTGAACCGGCAGATCCGCAGGATGTGCGACGCCCTGGGAAACTATGTGGACCGGCTGAAGCGGATCCGGGTGATGAATATCGAACTTTCCGATCTGCCGGAGGGTCAGTGGAGAGACGTGACGGAGGAAGAACTTGCGGAGCTGAACCGGCTGATCGAGAAGGATACATAAAGAACTGCAGTAATTGACAGATACCATAGGCTGGAGGAAGGAGACATTTATGGCACTTATTTTACCTGAACACTATGATCCGAAGCTTACCGTACGGGAGACCCAGGACGCCATCAAGTACATCCGTGACACCTTTCAGAAGGAGTTCGGACGGGAGATGAACCTGGAGCGTATTTCCGCACCGCTTTTTGTGGAGAAGAATACGGGACTGAATGACGATCTGAACGGAGTGGAAAGAAAGGTCTCCTTTGACATCAAGGCCATTCCCGGAGATGTGGTGGAGGTGGTACAGTCCCTGGCAAAATGGAAGCGCATGGCCCTGTACCGTTACGGCTTCGAACCGGGGGAGGGCCTCTATACCAACATGAACGCCATCCGCAGGGACGAGGACCTGGACAACCTCCACAGCGTATACGTGGACCAGTGGGACTGGGAAAAGGTGATCCGCAAGGAGGAACGGACGGAGGAGACCTTAAGAAGTGTGGTTCAGACCATTTTCAAGGTGATCAAGCACATGGAGCATGAGGTCTGGTACAAGTATCCCCAGGCGGTCTATCATCTGCCGGATGAGATCTACTTTATCGATTCCGAGGACCTGAGGCAGCGTTACCCGGATCTTTCCCCCAAGGAAAGGGAGAACGAGATCTGCCGGGAAAAGGGCTGCGTCTTCCTGATGCGGATCGGAGACAAGCTGGGGGATGGAAAGCCCCATGACGGACGGGCTCCGGACTACGACGATTGGCAGCTGAACGGAGACATCCTGTTCTGGTTCGAACCCCTTCACATGGCCCTGGAGATCTCCTCTATGGGAATCCGTGTATCGGAGGAAAGCATGGCGGAGCAGCTTCGGAAGGCCGGGGCTGAGGACCGGCGGGAGCTTCCCTATCACAGGATGATCCTGGAGAAAAGGCTCCCCTATACCATCGGCGGCGGCATCGGCCAGTCCAGGCTGTGCATGCTGCTTCTGGGACGGGCCCATGTGGGTGAGGTCCAGGCAGGCCTGTGGCCTGAAGAAATGAGGAGGCAGTGCCAGGAGCACAACATGATCCTCCTGTAAAGAAACGCAAGGAAATTGAGGGACGATGAATAAGAGAGGATTACGCAGGGGTGCTCTGACCCTTTTATGTACCGCCCTTCTGTTGGGGACAAATGTGACAGGCGCCCTGGGGGCAGAGGCTCTGCCGAAGGCCCCGGTAAAGGGAGTGACCTATGCGGGCCACGAGTGGGCGATCAATTTCTGGTCCACCGAGACAGAATATCTGGAGGAGGACCTTAGGCAGATCCGGGAGGATGGTTTCAATACCATCATCCTTTGTGTGCCCTGGAGGGAATTCCAGCCCTACCTGTCCAATTCTTTTTTTAACGACTATGCCATCACAAAGCTTCAGGAGATCTGCAGAGAGGCAGAGGAGCAGGGGCTTTCCGTGATGCTGCGGCTGGGATACAGCTGGGATTACTATGATAATTCCGATGTGCTGGCCCGGTATGAGCGTCTGATCTGGGATGATACCTATCTGGACGCCTGGAAGGCTTACGCGAAGAAGATCTATGAGACCGTATCTCCCTATGCCTCCTACCAGGGAGCCTTCCTTACCTGGGAGGATTTCTGGAACTTCGTGGATAAGGAAAAGACCCTGCCGGGGACCTATAACGGCAGGAAGCTGGCTGAGAACATGGGTTTTCGGGACTATGTGCTGAGCCACTATGATAGGGAGACGCTTCTGGAACTTTACGGGGAGGAGGATCTGGCAGAGGATCCTGAGTTCCCGGCTCCCGACAGCCCGGCCTACAAGCTCTTCTTTGAATGGTACGACCAGTGGCTCAATGAGCTGCTGCAGGAGACCCAGGAGGTGTTCCCGGGCCTCAGCATGGAATGCAGACTGGATCAGGACCCCTATCCCCTTCCCGACGGAAGTCTGGCAGGATATAATCACAGCGCTACCTTTCCCTGCGGAAGCGCGGCCTATAGCTCCGTCATGCTCTCTGCCAGCATGGGATATCCGGAGGGCATGGAGCTGAATGCGGTGGACACCGCCGCCATGAGCGCCCATCTGCTGTCCAATTCCGCTGCCTATGGCGGAAAGCCCGTATTCGTGGATCAGTTCCTATATATGGAGACCACTCCGGGCTATGAACAGCTGCCGTACCTTCCTGAGGAACAGGTCAACGATTATCTTACCAGGATGGGGGATGTGTTCCGCAGACAGACCATCGGCTACGGCATCTGGACCTATCGGGATTATGCGGACAGCGTGATCTATAATCCGGAGTTCGGACTGAAGCTGAAGGGCTGGGATACCATGGGAACTGTTTCCGTAACGGAGCAGGATGGAAGCCTTATGGCAAAGCTTTCCCAGGGAGCCTCCATCAGCCAGGACCTGTCCTACCGGAATTATCTCAGCGAAGATAAGGTGATGTTCGAAGCCAGAGTCATTGCAGAGAGCCCCACGACCCTGACGGTGACCGTGGGAGGCATCTCCAAAAAGGTGACGGTCCAGGGAGACAGCCTTCTGGAACTGGAGTTTCCGGGGAAATCCGGAGAAAAGATCCAGATCCGGGGAGGAGGCCAGGTGCTTCTGGATAACATCAAGCTCTATTCCCATCTGACGGAGGGAGGCATCTATGAGCTTCACGGAGAGCCGGGACCCTATCTGGAGGGGATCCGGGCCTGCAACGCCGCCATTGGATAAATATGGATCAAAAAAAGGGAACCCTTCGGGGTTCCTCTTTTGATAGGTAAATATCGGTATGCCTATTCCATCAGCTTCCGCATGACGAAGCTGTAGATCTCCTGACTTTTGTCCTTCCAGGCGTTGCAGAGCTGTGCAGCCTGCTTTTCCTCCGGAACGGAAAGCTCCAGAGCGATCAGGACGGTCTTCCCTTCCCGGACCTCACAGTGGATCGTGAAATCCTGATTGTCGGTCTCGTAATAGTCCGCAGTGGTCCCGGCCTCGGAACGGAGGCGGAACTTGTTCTCCTGCAGGTATTCGTCCATGTCCGCCACGGCAGCGGCACCGATGTCGCTTCCGAAGAAGCTCAGGGTCTCCATGCCGTCGGAGGTGATCTCATAGCGGGTGGAACTGCCGGAGCGCCGGGCGCTGATCAGCTTGGAATCCATCAGCTCGGAAAGGACCTGCTGCAGGGTAAAATAGGTGGTATATTCCTTGTCCAGAAAGAACTGGCTGAGCTGGGAATTGGTGAGGGGAAAGTTCACTTCCTTCAGCATATATAGGACCATAAGCTTATAGAGTGTTTCCGGCTCCTGTATCATAGCGCTCCCTCCCTTGATCTCTGATTCTTTATTATCTTACCATATTCCGCTTTAATTTAAAACTACAATGTGATAGAATAAAACAGAATTATGGGGGTCTCTGCCCTGAAAGGCGGGCAGGGCCAAGAGGACATTTTTATGAAAGAAAAAATCAATCGTCTTGCAAAGGGAATCATGGAAAACGACCGGCCGGAAGCAGAGCTTTTTCCGGCTTCCTTTGATGAAGAAATCACTTTTGGAGAAAGCGGCAGAAGGGAGTTCCAGCTGCGGAGCAAAAACGGTATCGGCGTAAAGGGACTGTGCTATTCCGATAACCCCAGGGTCCTGGTGGAGGACGCCGTGATCACGGGAAACCGCAACAGGATCATCTTCCGGGTGGACCCCTCTTTCCTGAAGGAGGGCACGGTGATCTACGGCAGGATCTGCCTGATCACCAATGCGGGAGAGTTCACATTGCCCTATCGTTTTACCGCCACAGGGACCTCTGTCTATGACCGGAGGGAGGAGACGGAGGAAGAGTTTACGGTGGTTTCCGACAACGATCCCAGGTACCAGATCAGTACCGGCGGAAGCCTTACGGAGTTCCAGAGCTTCCTTCTGGAGAACCTGCCGGAGGACGATGAGCTCCTTTCGGAGCTTGCGGCCCTTCTGATACGGGAGCAGCAGACGGATCTTTTTGCCTTCCGGGTTTACGAGGAGGCGGTAGCCCGGGATATCAAGCTGACACGGCTTTATGAGTACTATATCTATGCCTTTCCCGATGACTTTACGGATCCGATCCCCAAGGAAGTCCTTCTTTATTTTTCCTATGACAATACCCTGGACCGGTATCTGAAGTCCGTGATATACAAGAACATCCTGACCCACTTCGATTCGGATTCCGAGATATACAAGCACTATGAACCGGAAATGCGGGACTATGCCCTGCGCTCTGTCCTGAGAGGGAAGATCGACGATCGGCTGGCAGTGATCTATGAGCACATGATCTATCCGGATATGATCGACGAGCACATCGCCAGGATCCTTCCTGCAGTGCTGAAGACGGTTCTGATCCATTGCCCGGATATCCGCATGAGCAAGGTGGTGGTCCGTTATCCCGAGCTTCAGGGGGAGGAGATCTACCCCATCAAGGACGGCAGAGCCTATGTGCCCCTTTATTTTCCGGAGGCAGAGGTGCTCTTTATGGACCACTACGGCAGATACTGCCGGGGCGTGCACTACGAGAAGACTGCGGTCATGAACCGGCCGGAGCTCCTCAGACGTTGTTTTGAGCAGGACCCGGGTCATCCCATGGTACGGCTTTCCGCCGCCAGGGAGATCCTCCGGAAGGGCGTCTCCAATGAGCAGGAAATGGAGGTACTGCTGGATGTCATGAAGACCCTTCCCCTGCGGGAGAGCTTCCGGGAGAAGATCGCAGAGGCCCTCATCGACTTCGGCGGGTCCATGGAGTTTATTTCAGAGATCCATGTGGACCAGCTTTCCGGTTCCCAGAAGCAGAAGATCTTCCGGAGCCTGGTAAAGAACGGAGAGCCGGAGCAGGCCTATGCCATGATACGCCGCTACGGCCTTCTGATCGCAGAACACGACAGCCTGCGGGAACTGCTTCTGTCTCTGATCAGAGAGGGCAGGATCCCCCAGGAGGAAAAGGAACTGCGGTTCTTCGTGTCCGCCTGCCGCAGGGTGTTTGACGAGGGAACCAGGGACAAGGAGCTTCTGTCCTGCCTGTGCAGGGTCTACGAGGGCTCCACGGAGGATATGTACCGGATCCTGGAGGAGGCGGAAAAAGCCGGCGCGGAAACCGACGGCATGGCAGAGAGGGTGCTGATCACAAAGCTCTTTGCAGACGTTCGGGAGCATCTGGACGAGACCTTTACGGCTTACCTGAAGGGACAGCCGGAGGAGCTTCTCCTGCGGGCCTATTTCACCGTCAGATGCAGCGATTATTTTGTGGAGGACAGGGAACTGCCGGAGCTTTTCTTTGAGGAGCTTCAGGGCTATCTGTCCGGGAAAAAGGAATACGGAAAGCTTCCCAGCATTTACCTTCTGGCCTGGACAAAGCACTATGCCAGGGAGGGCTCCCGGAAGGACGGAGACCAGAAGTGCCTGGCAGGAAAGCTTCTGGAGCAGCTCCTTTCGGAGGGACTGACCTTCTCCTATATGAAGCGTCTGTCCGATGTGACGGAGCTTCCGACGGAATTCCTGGAAAAGAATTACATCGAATATCACGGGGACAGACACAAAAGACCCCGTCTGTTCATAAAGATAGAGCCGGAGGATTCCGGCTACCACGAGGAGGAGATGCGCCGGATCTATCAGGGCATCTACCAGAAGGCGGTGCAGCTCTTCTCGGATGACGAGCTCCATTACCGGATCTATGAGGAGGATGCCTCCGGAGAACCGGTACAGGAAGGGGTCCTTTCCGGTAAGAACGGAGGAACGGAGGTTCCCGGCGGCCGCTACGGCCTTCTGGAGCAGATGGCCTCGGAGCTTGACAGGGAGGACATGAACAGCCTGAGGGAGCACATGTCCGGGTACATCCTGCGGGAAGAGATGAACCGGATCCTGTTCGATGTAAAGGAATAGGGAGTTTGAAATGATGAAAGCAGCAATCGGAATTGATCTTTGCAGCGATTACACCGCCATACATATCCATGGAAACGAGGAAGCGGTGGTGATCCCTACGGTCATCTGCAGAGACAGGGATACAGAACACTTTTTTATCGGAGGAGAGGCCTACCGCAAGACCCTGAAGGGAGAAGGCATCCTGGTGGACAAGCTCCTTCGCCTTGCGGCCAGAAAGGGAACGGCCACCATCGGAGGGACCTGCTATGAGGGCCGGGACCTCCTGGCCATCTTTCTGAAGAAGGCGGTAAAAAGCGCCCTCAGGCAGCAGATCTCCGGAGAAGAAAAGGAAGAGCCGGAGATCGCGGAGCTTTGCCTTGCGGTATCCGGTACCCTGGAGGATGAGGATGGAGCCGTGCTCTATGCGGCGGAGGCCCTGGGAGTCCCCAGGGAACACTTCCGGATCATCCGGCATACGGAGGCCATGATGTATTATGTCCTGAGCGGTGAAAAGGACCTTTACAACAATGATGTGGCCCTCTTTGACCTGTCGGAGGAGAAGCTCTTCTATTACGAAATGCGGGTCGTCCGGGGCATGCAGCGGGCAAGCGTCGTGGGAGAAGGAGAGCCCATGGACGAGAGCTTCAATATCGACATCCTGAAAAACGAGGCGGGGCGAAAGCTGGGAGACAGCATCCTTCTGGGCTGCGCCGAACGCCTGATGGCAAAGGGAAATTACTCGGCCGTTTTTCTGACGGGAAAGGGCTTTGAGGAGATCGACTACTTCCCTCAGTTCAAGGAATATATCTGCCGGCGCCGCAGAGTGCTGGCGGAAAAGGGGCTTTTTGCCATAGGAGCTTCTGCAGCTGCCTATGACAGGACCTGCCCGGAGACGGCCTTCCCCTATGTATTTATCTGCGAGTCCAGACTGCGCTGCGACATCAGCATGAATGTGGTGACCAGGAACCGGGAGGAGCGGCTGATCCTGGCGGCGGCGGGAGACCCCTGGGCAGAGACCAGGAGCCGTATCGAGCTGATCCCCTATCAACAGAACTATATCGATCTGGACATCATGCCGGCAGACCGGCTGCGGAAGCCGAAGACCGTCCGGATCCCCCTTACGGGATTTCCGGAGCGGCCGGACAGATGCACAAGGCTTCTTGTGGAGCTGAGCTTCCCCTCTGCAGACAAGCTTCGGGTCGGGATCAGGGATAAGGGCCTTGGGGAGATCTTCCCGAAGACCGATGCAAGTATTTATGAGGAGATAGATATCTGATGGCTTTACTGCTGTGTACAAGGGATGCCAGGAACCCCTTTTATAATGAAAAACTGGATATCCGGATCTGGTCCCTGCAGGAGCTCTGCTATGTGATCTACAACCATCCCCTGCTGACCCTCCACGGATTTGTGACCCCGGAGCTGGCAGACTGGCTGCGGGATGAGCTTTCCATGGGCTTTCTGGCGGCCAGGATCCGGCAGCTGATGGCCTCGGCTCCCGGAGAAGGGGAAGAGGATCATACGGATGAGGCCCTGACGGCCATCCTCCGGGAGTGCAACTACTATACCCAGGGGGAGATCGAAGCCTGCCGGAAACGGCTGCGGGGCTATCGCAGCTGCAGCAGAGAAGACTATGCCCAGGCCCTGGGAACCTCCCTGTTCCGTCTGAGACGGTATCACATGGCCTATGACAGCTTTTCGGAGGCGGAAAGAGAGGTCTCCGAAAAGCTGGGAAAGATCAGCGGAAGGGAGCCTTCCGCGGAGCTTCTGAAACGCCGGGCGGACATCCTCTGCGATATGGCGGCGGCAAAGATCCAGCTTCTGGAGACGGAGGAGGCACTGGAGCTGCTTTCGGAGGCTGAAAAGGCAGCCACCTCCCAGAGAGGCGTCAGGATGCGCAGCCTTCTGCTTATGGAGGCCGGAAGGGAGAAGGAGCTTCCGGAGAGCCTGACGGACGAAGAAAAAAAACGGCTCTCGGAGGAAAGAGCGGAGGCAAGGAAGCGGGCCCTGGAGAGTCCCAGATACCGGGAGGTGAAGGATGCCTTCCTGCAGGATCCGGTCAGGAGACAGAAGACCTGCGGAGAGCTTCTGAAAAAATGGAAAAAAGAGTACAGGCGCATGAGCTGACAGGCGCCGTGGCAAAGATAAAGGAGACCGAAGGATGAGAGAGCTTGAAAAGAATTACGATCCTCAGGCCATGGAGCCTGAAATTTATCAGAAATGGCTGGAAGGAGATTATTTCCATGCCCATGTAGATCCGGAAAAAAAGCCTTTTTCCGTTATGATGCCCCCGCCGAACGTGACGGGCCAGCTGCACATGGGACATGCCCTGGATAATACCCTTCAGGACAGCATCTGCCGCTTCAAGCGGATGCAGGGCTACGAGGTCCTGTGGCAGCCGGGAACGGACCATGCGGCCATTGCCACGGAGGTCAAGGTCATCAAGAAGCTCAAGGAAGAGGGCAAGGACAAGCATGAGCTGGGCCGGGAAGGCTTTCTGAAGGAGGCCTGGGCCTGGAAGGAAGAATATGAAGGACGGATCCTGAAGCAGATGCACAAGATGGGTGCCTCCGCCGACTGGAAGCGCCTGCGCTTTACCATGGACGAGGGCTGCTCGGCAGCCGTAAAGAAGGTCTTCATCGACCTTTATAACAAGGGCTATATCTACAGAGGCAGCAGGATCATCAACTGGTGCCCGGTGTGCAAGACCTCCATCTCCGACGCGGAGGTCATCCATGAGGATCAGGCCGGAAACTTCTGGCATATCAAATACCCCATCGTGGGAGAGGAAGACCGCTTTGTGGAGATCGCCACCACAAGACCGGAGACCCTGCTGGGAGATACGGCGGTGGCGGTAAATCCCGAGGATGAGCGTTACAAGGACCTGGTAGGCAAGATGCTGAAGCTGCCCCTGACGGACAGGGAGATCCCGGTGGTGGCAGACGAATACGTGGATATGGAGTTCGGTACCGGCTGTGTGAAGATCACCCCGGCCCATGACCCCAACGACTTCGAGGTGGGAAAGCGTCATGACCTTCCGGAGATCAATATCATGAACGATGACGCCACCATCTGCTGTCCCGGTTCAAAATATGACGGTATGGACCGCTATGAGGCCAGGAAGGCCATGGTGGAGGATCTGGAAAAGGAGGGACTCCTGGTCAAGGTAGTTCCCCACGAGCACAACGTGGGCACCCATGACCGCTGCGGCACCACCATCGAACCCATGGTAAAACCCCAGTGGTTCGTGCGCATGGATAAATTTGCCGAGGACTGCAGAAAGGTTCTGGAGAGTGGGGAGCTGCGCTTCGTTCCGGAAAACTATGCCAAGACCTACCTGCACTGGATCGACAACATCAAGGACTGGTGCATCAGCCGCCAGCTCTGGTGGGGACACCGGATCCCGGCGTACTACTGCGATCAGTGTGGAAAGCTGGTGGTGGGAGAAGAGGCTCCGGATGTATGTCCGGATTGCGGCTGCACCCATTTCACCCAGGACGAGGATACCCTGGATACCTGGTTCTCCTCAGCCCTCTGGCCCTTCTCGACCCTGGGATGGCCGGAGCACACGCCGGAGTTCGATTATTTCTACCCCACCAATGTACTGGTAACGGGTTACGATATCATTTTCTTCTGGGTAGTACGTATGGTATTCTCCGGAGTGGAGCATACGGGCAAGTGCCCCTTCAGTACGGTGCTGATGCACGGCCTCGTAAGGGACTCCCAGGGCAGGAAGATGTCCAAGTCCCTTGGAAACGGCATCGATCCCCTGGAGGTCATCGACAAGTACGGAGCAGATGCTTTGCGGGCCTCCCTTCTTACGGGAAATGCCCCCGGAAACGATATGCGTTTCTACTGGGAGAAGGTGGAGAGCGAGCGGAATTTTGCAAATAAGGTATGGAATGCCACCCGTTTCATCATGATGAATCTGGATAAGGCAGATGCCTCTGCGGCAGCCCTTCTGGAGGACGCAGGCCTTTGCGGAACGGCAGACGAGGCGGACCGCAGGAGACGGGAAGGCAGAAAGGACGACAGCGTCGCAAAGGCAATGGAAAAGCTGCAGCTTACCATTGAGGACAAGTGGATCCTTTCCAGACTCAACAAGCTGACGGAGACCGTTACCCGGAACATGGAGTCCTTTGAGCTGGGGATCGCCCTGGACAATGTAACGGGCTTCATCTGGGACGAGTACTGCGACTGGTACATCGAGATGGTAAAGCCCAGACTCTACTCCGAGACGGATGAGACGAAGACCGCGGCCCTCTGGACCCTGAAGACGGTGCTGATCAACGCTCTGAAGCTGCTGCATCCCTTCATGCCCTTCATCACGGAGGAGATCTTCACGAATATCCAGGACCGGGAAGCTTCCATCATGATCTCCGCTTATCCGGAGGTCCGGGAGGAATGGAACTTTACGGAAGAGGAAGGCAGAGTGGAGTCCGTCAAGGAAGCCGTAAGGGCCATCCGGAACGTCAGAAGTGAGATGAACGTTCCCCCCAGCAAAAAGGCTTCGGTTTATGTGGTATCCGCTTCCGATAAGGTGCTGGAGACCTTTGGAGCCACGAAGAACGTATTTGCCACCCTCTGCGGAGCCGGAGAGGTGTTCTGCCAGAAGGACAAGGCCGGCATTCCGGACAACGCGGTATCGGCAGTGGTATCGGAAGCCTCCCTGTATCTTCCACTGGCAGAGCTTGTGGATATTGAAAAGGAAAAGGAACGCCTGAAGAAGGAGGAGGCCAGACTCCAGGGAGAGCTGAAGCGTTCCCATGGAATGCTGTCCAACGAGAAATTTATATCCAAGGCGCCGGCGGCAAAGATCCAGGAGGAGAAGGATAAGCTGGCAAAGTACGAGGATATGCTCAGGCAGGTACAGGAGCGCCTTTCCTCCCTTTAAGCGGAGAAAGAGATAGAAAGAACATAAAAAAGAAAGGGGTGCATCAGGATGTTTGAGGAAATGAATGAGAAACTGTCAGCCTTTGGGGTGGTTCCCGTGGTGGTGATCGACGACGCAAAGGACGCTTTGCCTCTGGCAGAGGCCCTTCGGGCAGGAGGGCTGCTGTGTGCGGAGGTGACCTTCCGTACCGACGCGGCGGAGGAATCCATCCGGAGGATCTCCGAGGCATATCCGGACATGCTTTGCGGAGCAGGCACTGTCCTTACCATGGAGCAGCTGGACCGGGCCATAGGCGCCGGAGCCAGGTTCATCGTAAGCCCGGGCTTTGACCCGGAGATCGTGGACGCATGCATTGCCAGAAACATTCCGGTGTATCCCGGCTGCATGACTCCTTCGGAGGTGATCCAGGGCGTCAGACGGGGCCTTAAGGTCCTGAAGTTCTTCCCGGCAGGGGAGGCAGGGGGACCGGCCATGATCAAGGCCCTTTCCGGACCCTTCCCGGGGACACGTTTCATGCCCACGGGAGGCGTCAACGCCGGAAACCTGAAGGAGTATCTGTCCATGAAGGCCGTTGCGGCCTGCGGCGGTTCCTGGATGGTGAAAAAGGACCTGATCCGGGAGGGAAGCTTTGACCGGATCGAGGCCATGGTACGGGAAGCGGTGGAGCTTGTGAAGGAGATCCGTGGCTGAAGCCGGCTAACAGAAACAAAGACTTACAATCATTGAACCACAGGAGGAAGAAATATGTCATACGTTGATGAGATCTATGCAGCAGTTGAAAAAAAGAACGCCCATGAACCGGAGTTCCTGCAGGCGGTAAAGGAAGTCCTGGAGTCCCTCAGGCCTGTCATCTCCCAGAACGAGGAGACCTACAGGAAGGCAGGACTTCTGGAACGGCTGACCGAGCCGGAGCGGATCATTTCCTTCCGGGTGCCCTGGGTGGATGACCGGGGACAGGTACAGGTCAACCGGGGATACCGGGTGCAGTTCAATTCCGCCATCGGCCCCTATAAGGGCGGCCTTCGTTTCCATCCTTCTGTAAATCAGTCCATCCTGAAGTTCCTGGGCTTTGAGCAGGTCTTCAAGAACTCTCTGACGGGGCTTCCCATCGGAGGCGGCAAGGGCGGATCGGACTTTGATCCCAAGGGCAAGTCGGACCGGGAGGTTATGGCCTTCTGCCAGAGCTTCATGACGGAGCTTTACAGACACATCGGGGCAGATCAGGACGTTCCCGCCGGAGACATCGGCGTAGGCGGCCGGGAGATCGGCTACCTTTACGGACAGTATAAGCGCATCACAGGGCTTTACGAGGGCGTCCTTACAGGAAAGGGCCTGACCTACGGCGGTTCCCTGGTGCGTACGGAGGCTACGGGCTACGGCCTCATCTATATCCTGGAGGAGATGCTTCAGCATGCGGGAAAGGAGCTTTCCGGAAAGACCGTTGTGATCTCCGGTTCCGGAAACGTAGCCATTTACGCCTGTGAAAAGGCCCAGGCCCTGGGGGCAAAGGTCATTGCTCTTTCCGATTCCAACGGCTATATCCTGGATCCCGAGGGGATCCGCCTTTCCGTGGTTAAGGAGATCAAGGAGGTCAGAAGAGGCCGGATCCGGGAATACCTGGAGGCAGTTCCCACAGCCTCCTACCACGAGGGAAAGGGGATCTGGAGCATTCCCTGCGACATTGCCCTTCCCTGTGCGACCCAGAACGAGCTTACCCTGGAGGACGCGAAGCTTCTGCAGAAGAATGGCTGTTTTGCAGTGGCAGAGGGTGCAAACATGCCTTCCACCCTGGAGGCTTCGGAATTCTTCGTGGAGAATGGCTTCCTCTATATGCCCGCCAAGGCGGCAAATGCAGGAGGCGTAGCCACCTCAGCCCTGGAGATGAGCCAGAACAGCGAGCGTCTGAGCTGGAGCTTCGAGGAGGTGGATGCGAAGCTCAAGTCCATCATGAAGGATATCTATCAGAAGACCGCAGACGCGGCAAAGCGCTGCGGAGCGGAGGGGAACTTTGTCATGGGCGCCAACGTGGCAGGTTTCGAGAAGGTGGCCCAGGCCATGATGGCCCAGGGGATCTGCTGATCCTTTCAAACATGAAATTTACCTTAAGATCAGAGAAAGCAGGGTGCAAAGGCACCCTGCTTTTGCTATACTGTTGGCGGAAAGAAGGAGGTCCCTATGAAGCAGACCATTTATGACAACAAGATCCTGATCGTGGACGACAGCCAGGAGCTGCGTTCCATGCTGAGAACCTTTCTTCTGCGGGAGGGATACCGGAACATCGCTCTGGCGGTGGACTGCAAAAGTGCCCTTTCCGAGATCCGCAGCAGCAGTCCTGATTTTATCATCCTGGATATCAATCTGCCGGACGGAGACGGATTCTCTCTTATGAAGGAGATCAAGGAGCATACGGAGTCCAGGAATATCCCGGTGCTTTTTTTGAGTGCCAGGGATAAGGACGCGGACAGGCTGACGGGCCTTGGCCTGGGGGCCGATGACTACATGGTGAAGCCCTTTCTGCCAAAGGAGCTTTCCCTGCGCATGGGAGCCATCCTGAAACGAAGCTATGATTATGCAGAGGAGCCGCCCCTTCCGGCAACCCTGGAGCTGGGGGAACGGAGGGTGGATTTTGAAGCCGGCACCGTACAGTCCGGGGACCGGGAGGAGAAGCTTACGGTAAAGGAGCTTCGGATCCTGGAGACCCTGGCCAAGAGCCGAGGCAAGATCGTGACCTTTGACAATCTCTGCAAGGCTGTCTGGAACGCCCAGTACTATACCTATGAGAACACGGTCATGGTCCATATCCGCAGGCTCCGGGAGAAGATCGAGGAGGACCCGAGCCATCCCAGATGGCTGGTGACTGCCAGGGGGATCGGATATAAGCTGAATCTATGATGAAACCACATACTCTTTTTCAGATCTATAAAAAGTTTTTCTTCTATGCCTTCCTTCTGGTGATGCTCCAGTCCGGACTCCAGCTTCTGGCGGCCTGGATCATGGAGGGCATGGGGGTATTCAGCCCCCTGATCCTGAACCTGACCAATGGAGCGGTGTTTTTGCTGCTCCTTCTGGTGGTGGGCTGGCGGTACCACCGCCACACGCGTTCCGTCACGGAGGCGGTGAAGGCCCTGGCCAGGGGAGAAAGCGTGCATCTTCCGGAGGAAGGGGTCCTGGAGGAGCTGGCCCACAGTATCAACCAGACCTCGGAGAAGCTGGAGGAGCAGAAGCGGAGCCTGGACCGGCGGGATACGGCCCGGGTGGACTGGATCCGGGGCATCTCCCATGATATCCGGACGCCCCTTTCCATGGTCATGGGGTATTCGGAGATCCTGGAAGAGGATGAGAGCCTTACGGAGGAACAGCGTCAGAGCATCTCCATCATAAAGGGAGAGAGCATCAAGATGAAGTCCCTCATCGATGACCTGAACCTGACCTCCAAGCTGGAGTATGACCGTCAGCCCCTGCGGCTTACGGAGCTGAGCCCGGCAGGGCTTCTGCGGGAGTCCGTGGCGGGGATGCTGAATTCCTGCGGCCTGGATCCGGAGGGCAGGGAGACGGAAAGGGAGGAACAGGACCTTCTGGACCGGTACAACCTGGACCTTTTGATCCTGCCGGAATTTGAGGGCCTGCTGCTGCAGGGAGACCATCATCTCCTGCGCCGGGTCTTTGACAATCTGATCGGAAATGCCATACGCCATAACCCAGGGGGCTGCAGCATCATGATCCTGGCCTACCGGGCCAAAGAGGCCGCCATCGTGGAGATACGGGATGATGGCGACGGTATTCCGGAGACCGTGGCCCGGACCGTAAACTCCATAGGGAGCGAGTTCCTTACACAGGAAGAGGAAGAAGAACCGGCAGCGGAGTCCGGAGAGCTTCCGGACCGGCCCCACATCATGGGCATGCGCATCGCAAAGCAGATCGTAAAGGCCCACGGAGGGAACCTTTTCGTCCGGCCGGACCGGCATACGGTGGAGGTTATCCTTCCTCTTCCCGGGGAGACTGCCGGGAAAGGGGAGCGTCCTCGCGGAAGCGGCGCTTGAATTCCAGGGGAGAGATCCCCACGAGACGGGAAAAGATCCTTGAATAATAATTCGGGTCGTTGAACCCGACACTTGAGGCAATATCACTGACAGTGGTATTGCCTTTTTTCAGGAAATCCTTGGAGGCCTCCACCCGTACCTTATTGATATAGGTGCTGATATGGACCTTCATGCGCCGCTGGAAGATCTTGCTGAGGTAGGACTCGCTGCAGTGACAGAAGAAGGCCAGGTCCGAGATCCGGATGGTCTCTGTAAAATGCTGCCGGATGTAGGCGCAGGCATCGGAAAGGATGGTGTCCTCACTGCTGAGGACCCTTTTTTTCGTACGGATGCCGTGGGTGTCCTGGAGGGCTTCGTAGGTCAGGGCCAGATAGTCCGCCACAAGCTCGATGGAGGGCAGCAGCTTTTCGATGGGAGCGGTGGTGGGATGGATGCTCTTCCAATACAGCCGCAGGGCCTCTTCCTCCTGCAGCAGGAAGGAGGAACGGCAGACCCGGCGGATCTGATGGATGGGGAGATCCTTTTTGGGATAGTCGAAGAAGCCCAGGTTGATGGTGCCGAGAACGATGCCGTGGCCGATGATGGGGGTGACATACTCAAAGAGCCCCGCATGGCACATGCCGAAAAAGGTGTGCCGGAGCCGGAGAGACTTATCGCTCATCTTTCCGATCATGGAGAGACAGTCCCGGTATTTTGCCTTATCCGATTTGATATACATGCAGAAATCGTTGGTATGGGCCAGAAAGGGCTGGAGGGCTGCGTCCAGCTCTTTATTGACGGGAATGAATCCGGTAAAGTCCTTGATGCAGATGGTGACATGATATTCCCGCTCCAGCTCCTGGAAAAAGCTTGTGAGTTTCTGATAACGTCCTTCCATGGCAGATTCCTCCTTCGTTTATAGACATATATATACGGAAATGAGGAATAAATCAATATCTGTGCTGAATAATCCAGAAAATAGACCAATAATTTAATGAAAAAGTATAAACAGGATTTTATAATCAAAGAAAATGCTAGACAAAAAGCACAAAAACGAAAAACCCATAAAACAAAAGAATGAGGATGGCAGGCGAAATTATGTACAAATCTGGAAAAATATGCAGTTTACAGAGCCGGATCCTGGTGATCGGAGGCGGACCGGCAGGGATCTGTGCAGCCATTGCAGCAGCCCGGGAAGGGGCTGACACCATTCTGATCAATAACCGTCCCGTTCTTGGAGGCAATTCCAGCAGCGAGGTCCGGGTGTGGACCAGGGGCGCTACCGGAGGCGGAAGCCTTTTTGCAGAGGAAATGGGGATCTGGGGAGAACTGAAGCTCAGAAATCTCTATGCCAATCCGGAAGGAAATCCCGTTTTCTGGGATGAGACCCTGTTGGACGGGATATACCGGGAAAAGGGGATCCGTCTTCTTGAAAACACCCAGATGGTGGGAGTGGAGATGGATGAGGACCGGGTCACGGCCATTGAAGCGGTGCAGCTGGGAACGGAAAAACATTTCCGGATCCAGGCTGAGGTCTATGTGGACGCCACCGGCGACGGAAGCCTGGGCCAGCTGGCAGGCATTCCATTTATCCAGGGCCGGGAGGCCGCTTCCGAATACGGAGAGAAGCTGGCCCCGGAGGTAAGGGAAAAGGAGACCCTTGGGAACACCCTCTTTTTCTTCACCGGAAGATCAGAGGAGCCTGTGCGCTATGTGGCTCCGGAATACGCCCTCAGCATAGAAGAGGTAGAGACCCTTCTGGGAAAGGGCGGCCGGCTGGTAAATGAGGAGATGAACGGCTGCGATTACTGGTGGTTCGAGCTTGGAGGCAGGGAGGATACCATCGGAGATAATCAGGAGATCACCCGAAGGCTCAGAAGTCTGTCCGCCGGAGTCTGGAACTACATCAAAAACAGCGGAAAGTTCCAGGCGGACCACCTGACCCTTTTGTGGCAGGGGAACTGGGCAGGAAAACGGGAGAGCCGCAGGATGCAGACAGACCGGATCCTGACGGAAAAAGACGTGGAGGAGGGTCTCCACAGGGATGAGGCAGCCTTCTACGGAGGCTGGTATCTGGACTTTCATCCCGCAGGAGGCGTCTATGCAGAGGAGGATTTCTGCACCCAGATCCCCGTAAAGGCTTATCCCGTTTCCATGGCCTGTCTCTACAACAGCCAGGTAAAAAACCTGCTCTTTGCAGGCAGGGACATCGGCGTAAGCCATGTGGCCTTTGCCTCCACCAGGATCATGAACACCTGTGCCTTAAGCGGTCAGGCGGCCGGGACCCTGGGGGCCATGATGCTGAAAAAGTCCCTTTCGGCGGCCCGGATCAGGGAAGGACACCTGAGGGAGCTTCAGGAACAGCTCTATCGGAACGACGTCCTGCTTCCCTATTTTGAAAGCCGGGAAAAAAATCCGGCCATGGAGGCGGAAGTGCTGGTCTCCTCGGAAGAAAGGGATGGAAATGAAGCCGCGGAGGCCGGAGACATCCTGCTGCGGGAGGACATGACCCTGGTCATTCCCGGAAGCGCCCCGAAGGCGAAGCTCCTGTTTTATGCAGGAGAGGCCTGCAGTCTTGCTTACAGCCTGGAGGAAAGCCCCCTGCCCCAACGCTACGGAAAGGGGAAGGAAGAGGGACGTATCACTTTGTCAAAGGGCTGGCAGTGGATCAGTCTGATCCCGGAAAAGGAGAACAGGAAGGGCTTTCTGAGCTTCCGGTTCCGGATCCCGGAAGGGGCGGACATCCGCCTGGGCCTTTCTGAGATACAGCTTTGCGGCTTCCTTCTGGCAGATCAGGAGGACGGATCCCTTTACTATCCCAGAGTACGGCTTTCCGGTAGCAGGATCTACGGAAAGGAACGGCTTACGGACGGCTTCAACAGGCCCTGGGAAGCCCCCCATCTGTGGATCTCGGGAGAGGAAGCAGAGCCCTGGATCAGCCTGAGGCTGAAGGAGGAAAAACAGCTGGACCGGGTAGAACTATATCTGAACCCGGATCTGTCCATGGAGCTTTGCTCCAGCAGAGCCAGTGAATGGGCAGGTCATCATAAATTCGTGGCGAGAAGGGGAATGCCCCCGGAGCTTTGCCGGCAGATCTCCCTGTACCGGGTGGATGGAGAAGCGGAAACGCTTCTTTCCCGGGTATCGGAAAACAGGCAGCGGCATGTGGTGCTTTCCTTTGCGCCCCAGAAGCTTCGAACCTTAAAAATCAAATTTACTTCCGCCTACGGTTACCGTCATGCAGAAGTATTTGAAGTAAAACTATATGAATGTCAGGAGGAGACAACATGAAAAAGCGTTTAGTAGCAGTAACTATGGCAGCAGCCATGTCAGCCGCTCTGCTTGCGGGATGTGGCAGCTCCGGGACCCAGACACAGGAAAACGGCGCAGCTGAAACCAGCGCCCAGGCTTCCGGAAATGGTGAGGAGGCAGCCGGCGAGACCGCTGCTTCAGGGGGAGAAAACATCGTCTGGGCAGGATGGTCAGGGGAAGAAGAAGCATCCAGGGACATCTTCCAGAGGATGATGCAGACCTACCGGGATGAGACCGGAAACGATGTGACCTGGGTAGGCTGGACCTGGGCCGATACGGCACAGCAGCTTCTGATCAGAAGCCAGGGAGGCGAGCAGCTGGATATCGCTCAGGTGGATATCGGTATCTTCAACACGGTTCAGCAGGCCGGTCTTCTGGCAGATCTGAACGAAGTCCTGGGAGAGGACTACATGAAGGAGACCTTCCAGCAGTCCACTCTGGACGTGGGAAATGTAGACGGTAAGCAGTACGGCTTCCCCTGGAGCATGGCTTCCATCTCCATGGTATACAATCCGGAGATCCTGGCCGAGGCAGGCTGGGAAGAGGTACCCACCACTCTGGAAGAATTCGAGCAGTGTCTTGCAGATATCAAGGCAATGGATCCGGAGATCATCCCCTATGCAGTATCCACCAAGGATGATACCTGTGCAGGTGACTTCATGCCCTGGCTCTGGACCTTCGGCGGTTCCCTTTACGGAGAGGACGGAAGCGTGACCGTTGACAGCCCTGAGGCAGTGGAGTGCGTAAAATGGTATCAGGACATGCTTGGCAAGGGCTACATCGCCATGGACGTAGGCAGAGGAGATGCCCGTCAGCTCTTTGCCCAGGGAAAGGTAGCCTTCTATGATGACGCTGTGCTTGCAAAGGGACAGGCAGTCAGCAACGGCGTTGCACCTGAGGACGTGGTAAATGTCTGCCAGGCTATGCTGAGACCGGTGAAGAACGAGGGCGATACGCCTCAGTCCACCATGTGGGGCCACATGCTGGTGATCTTCAACAGCTCCGAGCACAAGGAAGCTGCAGCAGAGCTGGCAAAGACCCTGGTCAGCGACGACGTGGCACTTGAGTATTTTGAAGAGAACGGTATGCCGCCGGTAACGAATTCCGCAGCAGAGCTGGATGAGGTCAAGAACGACCCCTATCTCAGCACCTTCAGCGCATCCACCGCAACTGCAAGACTGGAGGAAACTGCAAGAATGACCAATGCCAGCGAGATCAAATCCATTATTACGGAAGAACTGCAGTATGCCCTTCTGGGACAGAAGACAGCGGAAGAAGCTGTAGCTGAGATGGGCAGCAGAATGAACAGCGCACAGTAAGGCGTCTGTGCTGCAGGTTATGGAAAGGAAGGGGAAATGAACAGTAACCTGAGAAAAAAAGGATTGACGGATGCACAGGTTGGCGTGCTTCTGATCTTACCGGGTCTGGCAGTTTTCTGTGCGATCATTCTGTATCCCTTCGTGAATGCCATCCTGATGTCATTTACGGACAGATCCCTGCTGATGCCGAACTATAAGGTAGTAGGGCTGGAAAATTACATAAAGGTTTTTTCGGATCCCTATTTTGGAAAGACCCTCATCACCACGATCCTCTTTGTGATCGGATCCACGCTGCTGCCCTTTACCCTTGGCTTCATCTGGGCCATCATACTGAACCAGGGCTTCAAGGGTTCGGAGCTTCTGCGGGGGATCACTCTGGTGAACTGGATCATCCCCGGAACGGCCATCGGCTTTCTGTGGAGCTGGATCTTTAACGGTCAGTACGGCATCCTGAACGCCATCCTTACAAGGACCGGACTCCTGGAGACGGGGGTCGCCTGGCTGGGACAGACCAACACGGCCCTGATCTGTGTGATCATCGCCCGCAGCTGGCAGATGCTGCCCTGGTACATGGCATTTCTTTTAGGCGGTCTTGGAGGCGTTCCGCTGGATCAGGTGGAGGCAGCCCGGGTGGACGGTGCCAACAACCTGCAGGTATTCCGTTACGTGGTACTGCCCTCCATGAAGACCATCATCCTTCTGATCCTGGTGCTGGGAACCATCGGCAATCTGCAGCATTTCGATCTTCCCTGGACCATGACCCAGGGCGGACCGGCGAGAGCCACCACCACCCTTTCCATCGATGTGTATACCACTGCCTTTGACAACTGGAACATCGGAAAGGCAGCCACCATCGGAACGATCTGGGCAGTGCTTCTGGGGCTCTTCAGCTTCGTATACCTGAAACAGGTGAAGGATTCGGATTAAGGAAGGAGGAAACGGATCATGTTCAGAAAAACAGCAGGCTTTCGGGTCTTCTTCTGGGTATCCCTGGTGCTCATCGGCGCCTTCGTGTTCCTGCCCCTTTTGTGGATGATCAACACGGCTCTGAAGCCCACCACGGAAACCTTCAGCCTGAGCTTCTTTACGGGGCCCAAGACCCTGGACAATATCATCGGGATCATTACGAATCCCAAGATCATGACGTATCTGAAAAACAGTCTGATCGTATCCTTTGCCAGCTCGGCCATGGCTACCCTGGTCAGTGCCTTTGCGGGCTACAGCTTTTCCAAGTTCCGCTACCGGGGCAGGAAATTCGTTATGGGACTCTTTATGATGAGCCAGGCCTTCCCCCAGGCCATCCTGCTTCTTGCCATCTATGTGCTGATGCAGAAGCTGGGGCTTCTGGGAAGCTACTGGGCGCTGGTGATCTCCTACGTGGTGTTCACCCTTCCGGTGGGGACCTGGACCCTGAAGTCCTACTTCGACCAGCTGCCGGATTCCCTCATTGAAAGTGCGAAGATCGACGGAGCCGGCCACATGAAGATCCTGTGGCGGATCGTATTTCCGGTGACGATCCCGGGAATGATCTCCATTGCCATCTACGGATTTGTATGGAGCTGGAACGATCTTCTGTACTCCATGACCCTGGTGACGGACAGCGCCAGAAAGACGCTGGCACCCGGCCTGGTGATGACCTTCCTGGGAGAAGGCTCCACCAACTGGGGCATGATGATGGCAGCCAGCATCGTGGCGGCGATCCCCGTAACGATCATCTTTGTATTCCTGCAGAGATATTTCATTCAGGGACTGACTGCCGGAGCCGTAAAGGGTTAAAAACGAACAGCAATCAAAAAACGGAAGGATCCATCGAAGAGATGGAAGACCTTCCGTTTTTTTGAATCGCGGAAACGGTGGGATTCGAACCCACGTGCCGGTTGCCCGACAACTCGATTTCGAGTCGAGCTCGTTATGACCACTTCGATACGTTTCCGAATCATAAACGATATTATTTTATGTGAAATCCGGGAGAAAATCAAGTCCCAATCCGGCTGTCCGGGAAAAGGTTGCAAAAAGAACGGAAAAGCCCGGGGGAAGGTGCTATACTGTAAAAAATACCCTAAAGAAGCAAACAGGAGGAAAAGATATGTGTACAAGCATCGCTTATGCGACAAAGCATTTTTATTTTGGAAGGAACCTGGATCTGGAATATTCCTTTGGGGAGGAAGTGGTGATCACCCCAAGGAACTACAGATTCACCTATAAAAAACAGGAGGCGGCCCCTGCAGGCTATGCCATGGTGGGCATGGCCAATGTGGTGGAGGAATACCCCCTTTATGCCGAAGCCGTGAATGAAAAGGGACTGGGGATCGCAGGGCTTAATTTTCCCGGGAACGCCTTCTATGATCCGGAGGAGTCGAAGGAGCAGACAGACATCACTCCCTATGAGCTGATCCCCTGGGTGCTCAGCCGCTGCGCCACCGTGGAGGAGGCAGAGGCCCTCTTAAGGAAGACCCATCTTGTGGCCATCCCCTTTAACGGACAGCTGCCCCTGGCACCCCTTCACTGGCACATTGCGGACCGCAGGCGCTCCATCGTGGCGGAGCCCATGCGGGAGGGGCTCCGGATCCACGAGGACCCGGTGAACGTGCTGACCAATAACCCCACCTTTGACTTTCAGCTCATGAACCTGAACCAGTATATGGGCCTTTCAGCGGCAAATCCGGAGAACCGCTTTGGAGAGGAACTGCCCCTTCAGACCTTCGGACAGGGAATGGGCGGGATCGGCCTTCCCGGGGACTTTTCCCCCGCTTCCCGTTTCGTAAAGGCGGCCTTCCTGCTGGCCAATTCCAGAAGGGACCTTCCGGAGCAGGAAAGCGTCACCCAGTTTTTCCATATCCTGGAGGGAGTTGCCATGGTGGAGGGAAGCGTCCTGACACCGGAGGGCCGCTTCGATAAGACCACCTACTCCTGCTGCGTGGACGGAGACAGGGGAATCTATTATTACAAGACCTACGGAAACAGCCGGATCACCGCCGTGGATATGGGACGGGAGGATCTTACGGGGGAGAAGCTGCTTCGTTATCCCCTGGAGGAAAAACAGCAGATCGCCTACGCGAATTAAAAGGGGACCGGGACCTGACCAAACCACTTGACAGATACCCCATATGGGTATACAATGACTCCTGTAGACAGATACCCCCAAGGGGTATACAACAAGAGCTTTCAGATCAGAAGCTGTACCGACAGGAGGATGGATATGTCAAAGGAAAAAGAAGAATGCAGAGAGAACTGCTGCCATCATAAAATGACTCCCAGGAGCCAGGAGGAGCTGAAGCAGCTGAAGCACCGGCTGAACCGTATGAACGGCCAGCTGAACGGAATCGCAAAGATGCTGGATGAGAACCGCTACTGCGGAGACATCCTGATCCAGGTGGCAGCCGTGGAACGGGCCCTCCAGTCCTTTGGCTACATGATCCTGAAGGACCACATGGAGACCTGTGTGGTGGAGGAGATCCGGAAGGGGAACCTTTCCGTGGTGGAGGAAGCAGTGGAACTGATCAAAAAGCTGAAATAAGGGAAGGACCGGATATGAAGACAGAAAAGTTCAACATTACGGGAATGACCTGTGCCGCCTGCCAGGCAGCCATTACCCGGAACGTGTCAAAGCTTCCCGGCGTGGAGAAGGTGGAGGTAAGCCTTCTTTCCAATCAGATGCAGGTAAGCTTTGATGAAAAGACGACGGACGCCGGACAGATCATCCGGACGGTGGAGGGCATCGGATACGGAGCCTCTCTTCCGGGAGAAGCGGCCTCCGGCGGACAGAATGATTTTCGGAGCGAGTGGAAGGATCGGAGAAAAAGAGAAGAGGATGAGCAGAAGTCCATGAAGCGGCGGCTGTTTTCCTCCATTGCCATCCTGATCCCTCTTATGTACATTGCCATGGGAGCCATGATGGGACTTCCGGTGCCGGGGATCCTTACGGGGATGGAAAACTCCCTGATCTCGGCCCTGACCCAGCTGCTCCTTACCATCCCGGTGCTGGTGCTGAACCGGAAATTCTTTACCACGGGCCTTAAGGCCCTCTGGAAGCGCTCCCCCAATATGGATTCCCTGGTGGCCATCGGTTCAGGAGCCTCCTTCCTCTACGGCCTCTTTTCCATTTACCGTATGGCCTACGGCTTCGGACACGGGGATATGGAGCTGGTACATCAGTATGCCCATGAGCTGTACTTTGAGTCCTCAGCCATGATCCTGACCCTCGTTACCGTGGGCAAATATCTGGAGGCCCGTTCCAAGGCCAGGACCTCCGATGCCCTTGGAAAGCTGGTGGAGCTGGCGCCCAAGACGGCGGTGGTCCTTCGGGGCGGCATGGAGCAGACGATCCCGGCGGAGCAGGTCATTGCAGGGGATATCCTGGTGATCAGGCCCGGAGAGAGCATCCCCGTGGACGGGGTGGTGACGGAGGGCAGCGGCTATGTGGACCAGTCCGCCATCACCGGAGAGAGCATCCCCGTGGAGAAGGGACCCGGAGATACGGTCATCTCTGCCAGCATCAATCAGAACGGCACCTTCCGCTTCCGGGCATCGAAGGTGGGAGGAGATACGACCCTGGCCCAGATCATCCGCCTGGTGGACGAGGCGGGCAATTCCAAGGCACCCATTGCAAGACTTGCGGACCGGGTCAGCGGGATCTTCGTGCCCACTGTGATCGCCATTGCGGTGATCACGGGAATCGCCTGGATCCTCCTGGGAAAGGACTTCGAGTTTGCCCTTTCCTCCGCCATCTCCGTACTGGTGATCTCCTGTCCCTGCGCCTTGGGACTGGCAACACCGGTGGCTATCATGGTGGGGACCGGCAAGGCTGCGGAATACGGCATCCTGATCAAGTCCGCAGAGAGCCTGGAGAACCTTCATTCCATCGATACCCTTGTGCTGGATAAGACCGGAACCATCACCTCCGGGCACCCGGAGGTAACGGATATCCGGGTATTCGACAGGGAACTCTCCGAAGGGGACTTCCTGAGGCTTGCGGCCTCTCTGGAGTCCGGCAGTGAGCATCCCCTGGCAGAGGCCGTGGTGGAACGGGCAAAGGAAAGGGGGATTTCACTCCTTCCGGCAGAGGATTTCCAGTCGGTTTCCGGACGGGGCGTAAAGGCCACCCTGGGCGGAAGGCATTTCCTGGCGGGCAATGCAGCCTTCATGAAGGAAAACGGCCTTCTTGGAGAGGCTTCCATAGGGGAAACTTCTATAGGGGAAGCTATGAAAGCTTTTGCGGCAGAAGGCAAGACCCCCCTGCTCTTTGCCAGGGAGGACAGCATCATAGGTGTGATCGCTGTGGCGGATACAGTAAAGGAAAGCAGCCGCAGAGCCATAGAGGCCTTCCGGGAAATGGGCCTCTCCGTGATCATGCTGACGGGAGACAACCGTATCACCGCCGAGGCGATCCGCAGGGAGCTGGGACTGCAGGAGGCCATCTCCGATGTGCTGCCTACGGAAAAGGAAGCCCATATCAGGGCGCTGCAGCAGCAGGGCCATAAGGTGGCCATGGTGGGAGACGGCATCAACGATGCCCCGGCCCTTACCCGGGCGGATATCGGCATTGCCATCGGCGCCGGAACGGATGTGGCCATTGAGTCCGCAGATGTGGTGCTGATGAAGGATTCTCTCCAGGACGTGGTGACCGCCATCGAGCTCAGCAGGGCGGTGGTGCGGAATATCCACATGAACCTCTTCTGGGCCTTCTTCTATAACATCCTGGGGATCCCGGTGGCGGCGGGAGTCCTTTATCCCCTCTTTGGCATCCGCTTAAGCCCCATGATCGGTTCGGCGGCCATGAGCATGAGCTCTGTCTGCGTGGTAACGAATGCCCTGAGGCTGCGGTTCTTTAAGCCAAAGGAAACCTCCTCCCAGCAGGAAAGCCGGCAGGAGACGGAAGGAACGGAGAGCACGGACAGAATGTCAGACCCTGCACAAAAGCAGGAGAAAAAGGAAGATAAAGAAGGAGAAGCAAAAATGAAAAAGATCATGAAGGTAAACGGTATGATGTGTCCCCATTGTCAGGCCCATGTGACCAAGGCCCTGGCGGATATCCCAGGGGTTGCCTCCGTGGAGGTGAGCCTGGAGAATAAGGAAGCTGTTATGGAGCTTTCGGGGGATGTTCCGGATGAGACCCTTATGGCGGCGGTAAAGGAAGCGGGCTATGAGCCCCTTGGAGTAGAGCGGGGATAAGCTCCAGACCAAAAACATCAAAAAGCACGGTATATAAAGGTTTTTGAAAAATTCGCCTTTTAAAACCGTGCTTTTTTTATGCAGCAGATAACGGGAGTCGAACCCGCCTCTCCAGCTTGGGAAGCTAGCGTGTTACCGATGCACCATATCTGCATAGCTATATGTGCATAAGTTTACCACGTTTTCGGAAAAAATCAAGGGGAAACCGTCACCCGGGGAGTGCCTTTGGGGATATTCCACAGAAGCGCTCCACTGCCTTAAATCGCCTTAAATATGTCCCGCCTGTCTTGTATTCCCCCACGGGCAAACGTAAGATAATGAACAGAAAAGAAAGATTTGTCGGGAAGTCCGGCGGACACAGAATATCAGAACAGGAAAGAACAGGATACGGTTATGGACAGACAGGAACAGAAAACAGAGACAGAGGCCATCGAAAAGGAGATCCAGGCCATCATGGAGGGCGGCAAAAAAGAGGAGACATCCGAAAAGAAGCGCCGGAGGCCCGGGAAAAAAGCCGGGAAATTCCTGCTTTTACTCCTAGTGGGAGGCGGCCTGCTCTTTGCAGGCAGCAGGCTCCTTTTTGGCGGCGGGGGCAGCCTGCCCCAGGTGGAGCTTGGATCCCTGGCCAGAGGCAGTATCACCGAGAGCCTTACGGTGACCGGCCCCGTAGAGGGAACGGACAGCGTGGACGTCACCTCCCGGCTCCATGCCAGGATCACGGAGCTTAAGGTAAAGGAGGGAGACCGGGTGGAGGCCGGAAAGACCGTCCTTGCCAGACTTGATACGGGGGAGCTCCAGAAAGAGGTAGAGATCGCAGAGGGCAATTATAAGCTTGCGGCAGCCCAGCGGGACGAAAAGGTGAAGGAGGATACGGAGGCCTGGAAAAAGGCTCGGCAGGAGCTTAAGGCGGCCCAGGAGGATTATGACCGGAAGGCGGTCCTGGCCCAGACCGGCGATATTTCCCAGGTGGAGCTTGCCACCGCGGAAAACAGCCTCCAGGAGGCAAAGCGGAATGTGGATGCATACCGGATCAGAGATGGGAAGGTCATGGCAGAGGACTCCATGGAGATCCAGGTCCAGAACGCAGAGCTTGCCCTGGAACAGACCAGGGAGAAGCTTACGGAGACCACCATCCTGGCCCCCATCAGCGGCACCGTCACCCGGGTCAATACAAAGGTGGGACAGTTTGCAGACGATATTGAGAACAACCGTCCCATGATCACCATTGAGAATCTGGATGCTCTTCAGATGGAGATCAAGGTCAGCGAGTACAGCATCGGAAAGGTGTCTCCGGGACAGGAGGTCAGGATCACCGCAGACATCCTGGGAGAAGGAAAGTCCGTGGCCGGAGAGGTCATGAGCATCAGTCCTACGGGAGAGGAAAAGGGCGGCGGCTCCACGGAACGGGTCATCCCCACCCGCATCCGCATCACGGAACCGGATACGGCCCTCATTGCCGGGATCAATGCCAAGGCCCAGATCATCCTGGAGGAGGCCTCTGGAGTATGGACGGTGCCGGTGTCTGCCGTTGGGGAGGATGGCACCGGACAGGCGGCCATGCAGTTTGCGGTCCCGAAGGAGGATGGAAGCGGCTGCAGGATCCGGGTGGTCCCGGTGGAAACAGGTCTGGAAAGCGATCTGGAGCTGGAGGTGAAGGGCCCCGTAAGGGAGGAAGATCAGGAACTCTTCCAGGAGGGGAGCCGGTATCTGAGCGCATATCATGCAGAGCTTTCCGAAGGCCAGGAGATCCAGGAACTGCAGACCGGTGAAAAAGCTGCAGCCACGGGCAGCGTGGCTGACGGAAAAGGAGCTGCCTCATGACGGGCGGGGAAGCAGGCCGGGAGCTGATCCGGCTCCAGGACCTGGTGAAGATCTACGATACGGGAAGTCTCAGGGTCCTGGGACTGGACCGGATCAACCTTCGGATCTCCCGGGGGGAATTCGTTGCCATCATGGGCCATTCCGGCTCCGGAAAGTCCACTCTTATGAATATCCTGGGCTGCCTGGACCGTCCCACCCTGGGCCATTACTATCTGGACGGCACGGACGTGGCGGAGATGACGCCGGATGAGCTGTCCGCCATCAGGAACCGGAAGATCGGCTTTGTATTCCAGTCCTTCAATCTCATCAGCCGCATGACCATCGAAAAGAACGTGGAGGTCCCCATGATCTACGGCAGGGTCCGGCCGGCGGAACGGAAACAGCGGGCCAGGGAGCTTCTGGAGACAGTAGGGCTTTTATCCAGGATGGAGCATGAGCCCAATGAGCTCTCCGGCGGACAGCGCCAGAGGGTGGCCATTGCCAGGGCCCTGGCCAACCGGCCCCCTTTGCTTCTTGCAGACGAGCCCACGGGGAACCTGGATTCCCAGGCCTCCGTTGAGATCATGGAGCTTTTTGCAAGGCTCCATCAGCAGGGAGTCACCGTGGTGGTGGTGACCCATGAGGAAAATATCGCAGCCTACACCCATCGGATCATCACCTTCCAGGACGGACGGCTGATCTCCGACGAGATCAATGAGCACCCCACTCCTATATCGGAGCATAGGGGCCTGAGTGGCAGGATGAGCTAAAAAAGACTGGCAGGGCTTTCACAGGAAGGCCCGGAAAGAAGACAGGAATGCTGATAGAAAATATGAAAATGGCCCTTTCGGCCCTCAGATCCAACAAGATGCGCTCCTTTCTGACCATGCTGGGGATCATCATCGGCATCGGATCCGTCATCGCCATCACCTCCATCGGAGATACCATGCGGCGGATGTTTTCCGATATCTATAAGGATATCGGAGTGACCCAGGGATTCATTTTTATCGGATACTGGATCGAGGATGAAAGGGAAAGCGATTATTTTACCATGGACGATATCGCCCGGTACAAGGAGGTCTTCGGAGACAGGATCGCCTATGCGGATGCCTCCGCAAGCCTCTCCGGGGAGATCCGTACCAGGCTTACGAAAAAGAAGTTTGAATTTACGGGGATCGACTATAACTATATGGATGTGCAGCCCGTAACGGTCAGATACGGCCGCTACCTGAATCAGAGCGACATCCGGGAGCAGAAGCCCAACTGCGTCATGGAGGCTTCGGCGGCCAGGGACCTTTACGGTACGGAGAATGCAGTGGGCAGGACCTTCCGGATCCCGGTAAACGGCACCATGACGGAATTCAATATCGTGGGAGTCTATGAAAAGGAGCAGTCCGCCATCCAGAAGCTGCTTATGGGAACGGGAAACGGCACCGGCTACGGCTATATCCCCTGGACCCTTCTGACGCATCCCAACGATACCTTTTACCAGTACCATTATTTTGCGGACCCCTCCATGTCGGAGCAGGAGCTTACGGAATTTAACCGGGAGCTCTGCGCCTACATCGCCAGGACCAAGGACCGGAAGCCCGAGGACTTCTATCTCCAGACGGCCCAGAGTGAGATGGGACAGGTGGACACCATGCTGGGAGGCGTCTCTGCAGCAGTGGGCGGCATCGCCGCCATTTCCCTCCTGGTCGGAGGCATCGGCATCATGAACATCATGCTGGTGTCCGTAACGGAGAGGACCCGGGAGATCGGGACCAGAAAGGCTCTGGGGGCCACCACCAGGGATATCCTGATCCAGTTCCTGACGGAATCCGCCCTCCTTTCCGCAGTGGGCGGCCTCATCGGCGTAACCCTGGCGGTGGGGCTTGTAAGCCTCGGAGGGGCGGCCTTTGGCCTTCCCGTGACCATAAAGCCCGGGGTGATCCTGATGGCGGTGGGATTCTCTGCCCTTGTGGGGATTTTTTTCGGCATCTATCCCGCCAGGAAGGCAGCGGAACGGGACCCCATCATCGCCCTCAGATATGAGTGATTCTTCCCCAGGCTCCCCTTGTGGGGAGCCTTTTTGTATGCTATAATCATTAACTAAGCTGCAGCTGCAGCTGCAGCCAAAGAAATAATGGGGTGAAAAAGAATATGAGTATCAGCGATCTGTCCAGTCTGTTCCAGTTTATCGGCGGCCTGGGCATGTTCCTCTACGGTATGGAGGTCATGTCCAACGGTATGCAGAAGGCAGCAGGAAGCAAAATGAGCAGCTTCCTCAGCGCCGTTACCGATAAACGCATCATCGGTGTTCTTGTGGGAACACTTGTAACGGCAGTGATCCAGTCATCCTCCGCAACCACCGTCATGGTAGTGGGTCTTGTAAACGCGGGGATCCTTAATCTTGTTCAGGCCACCGGCGTCATCATGGGCGCCAATATCGGTACCACCATTACCGCATGGCTCGTGTCCCTGACACAGCTGGGTGATGCAGTGGAGCTTTTCAAGCCTGATTTCTTTGCACCGCTGCTTCTGGGCATCGGCGTCTTCTATATCCTGTTCAATCCGAAGAAAAAGGATGCCCTCTGGGCGGAGATCCTGATCGGTATCGGCCTTCTGTTTATCGGTCTGAACTTCATGTTCGTTTCCATACAGCCCTACAGTGAGCTGCCGATCTTTGCGGAGCTTTTTGCTACCCTTGGCAGGAACCCTCTCCTGGGTATGCTGGTGGGTGTCGTTGTTACGGGCATCATCCAGTCCTCCTCCGCATCTGTATCCATTCTGCAGTCTCTTGCCCTTACGGGTGCCGTTACCAAGTCCGCAGCGGTATACATTACCCTGGGACAGAACATCGGTACCTGCGTTACTGCCCTGATCTCAGCGGCAGGGGCCAACCGGACTGCAAAGCGCGCGGCAGTGATCCACCTGATGTTCAATGTGATCGGAGCCATTATTTTCGGCATTGCCGGATTCTTCGTGTTCTCCGCCATGCCGGAATTTGCCCATTCTCCCATAAACATCGTGGAGATCTCCATCTTCCATACCTTCTTCAATGTGACCAACACCGTGATCCTCTTCCCCTTTGCCAACAAGCTGGTGGAGCTTTCCGGCTGCATCGTACGGGAAAAGGAAGAGGCTCTCTCCCTGGAGAACTATCAGCAGCCGGCCCAGGAGATGGCAAAGCGCATGGACTTCCGTCTGATGAAGTCCCCGGCTCTGGCCATCCAGGAGGCGGACCAGGAGGTCATCAACATGGGCGAACTGGTCCTTCGGTCCCTGAAGTCTTCCATGAAGGCCATTACGGAAAAGGACAGGAAGCTTTCTGCTGAGGTGGAGTATGACGAGGAGACCATCGACCAGATGGAGAGCATCCTTTCCAGTTTCCTGGTAAAGGTCAACAATCTGGAGCTGACGGAAAAACAGAAGGAACATGTCAACAACCTGTTCTATACCATTACGGACTTTGAACGTGTGGGAGACCACGCCAACAACCTGGCGGAGACGGCAGATTACATGATCGAAAATCACATCTCCTTCTCCGATACGGGACTTGCCGACATCCGGCGGATCTTCGAGAAGTCCATCGAGTCCTTTGAAAATGCCCTCGCCGCAAAGCGTACGAGAAATCTGACGGACGTGAAGGCCTGCAGCAACGACGAGGACGAGGTGGATGTGCTGAACGAGGATCTCCGGGAGAAACACATCGAAAGACTCTCCAGCGGAAAGTGTGCGCCTCAGGCCGGCGTTGTGTTCCTGGATATCCTGACGAACCTGGAGCGTGTCAGTGATCATGCCATGAACGTTGCCGGATATGTCAAGGATGAGGCCTAAAAGACTCCGTATTTTGACATATCTTTAACAATAAATATCTTGCAAAAAAGACCCAAAACGGGTATTATATTAGGTAGCCTGAGTAAGGGTAAACAAGTTCATGTATAGGAGGAACAATAACATGGCAGTTAAAGTTGCAATTAACGGTTTTGGACGTATCGGACGTCTGGCATTCCGTCAGATGTTTGAGGCGGAGGGCACGGAGATCGTCGCAATCAATGACCTGACTGATCCCAAGATGCTGGCAAACTTACTGAAATATGATTCTTCACAGGGACGCTATGCACTTTGCGATAAAGTTTCCGCAGGTGAGGACAGCATCACTGTTGATGGAAAGACCATAAAGATCTACAAGGAGCCGGACGCTTCCAAGCTTCCCTGGGGAGAGCTGGGCGTAGACGTTGTACTGGAGTGCACCGGTTTCTACTGCTCCAAGGCAAAGGCACAGGCTCACATCGACGCAGGTGCCAAGAAGGTCGTTATCTCTGCACCGGCAGGCAATGATCTTCCCACCATCGTTTACAATGTAAACCACGAGACCCTGACTGCTGAGGACAACATCATCTCCGCAGCATCCTGCACCACCAACTGCCTTGCTCCCATGGCTAAGGCCCTGAATGACTATGCACCGATCCAGTCCGGTATCATGGCAACCATCCATGCATACACCGGCGATCAGATGGTTCTTGACGGACCCCACAGAAAGGGTGACCTGAGAAGAGCAAGAGCAGCTGCCGTAAATATTGTTCCTAACTCCACCGGCGCAGCAAAGGCCATCGGCCTCGTTATTCCGGAGCTGAACGGAAAGCTCATCGGCGCAGCTCAGAGAGTTCCGGTTCCCACAGGTTCCACCACTCTGCTTTTCGCAGTTGTTAAGGGCAACGGCAAGGAGATCACCGTTGACAGCGTAAATGCAGCCATGAAGGCAGCTTCCGAGAAGATCCCGGAGACCTACGGCTACAACGAGGACATGATCGTATCCTCCGATGTGATCGGAATGACCTACGGTTCTCTTTTCGACGCTACCCAGACCATGGTTACCAAGGTAGCTGATGACCTCTACGAGGTTCAGGTGGTTTCATGGTATGACAATGAGAACTCCTACACCTCTCAGATGGTAAGAACCATCAAGTACTTCGAGAAGTTCGTAAAGTAATCGAAGACAAAACCAAAAAGAGCGTAAATGCGGCTCGGCCTGCGGGCCGGGCCGCATTTTTTATAAGGACTTCAGGCAAAACGCCTGCAGAACAGATGTGAGGTAAAAACAATGGCTAAGCTGAACAAAAAGACAGTTGACGATATCAATGTAAAGGGAAAGAGAGTCCTGGTAAGATGTGACTTCAACGTACCCCTCAAGGAAGGAAAGATCACGGACGAGAACCGTATCGTGGCAGCCCTTCCCACCATCAAGAAACTCATTGCAGACGGAGGCAAGGTGATCCTCTGCTCCCATCTCGGCAAGCCCAAGGGAGAGCCGAAGCCGGAGCTGTCTCTGGCACCGGTAGCCGTAAGACTTTCCGAGCTCCTGGGCCAGCCCGTGACCTTTGCGGCAGACCCTGAGGTGGTAGGCCCCAATGCAAAGGCAGCCGTTGCCGCCATGAAGGACGGAGACGTGGTGCTTCTGGAGAACACCCGTTACCGCAAGGAGGAGACCAAGAACGAGGATAGCTTTTCAGAGGAGCTGGCTTCCCTGGCAGATGTCTATGTGGATGACGCCTTCGGTACCGCCCACAGAGCACATTGCTCCAATGTGGGTGTGACCAGGTTTGTAAAGGAGTCCGCAGTGGGCTACCTGATGCAGAAGGAGATCGACTTCCTGGGCAATGCGGTGGAGAACCCCGTAAGACCCTTCGTTGCCATCCTTGGCGGCGCAAAGGTAGCAGATAAGCTGAACGTGATCTCCAACCTTCTGGAGAAGTGCGACACCCTCATCATCGGCGGCGGCATGGCCTTTACCTTCCTGAAGGCAAAGGGCTACAATGTAGGCTCCTCCCTGGTGGACGACACCAAGATCGATTACTGTAAGGAAATGATGGAGAAGGCAGAGAAGCTCGGCAAGCAGATGCTGCTTCCCACGGACTGCGTTGTGGCAAAGGCCTTCCCGGATCCCATCGATGCAAAGATCGAAACCGCTGTTTACGATGCTGACAAGATGCCCGAGGGCGAGATGGGTCTGGACATCGGTCCCAAGACCATCGAGCTTTACGCTGAGGCGGTGAAGACTGCAAAGACCGTTGTATGGAACGGCCCCATGGGCGTATTCGAGAATCCGGAGCTGGCAAAGGGAACCATTGCAGTGGCAAAGGCTCTGGCAGAGACCGACGCCACCACCATCATTGGCGGCGGCGATTCTGCAGCAGCTGTCAACACCCTGGGCTTCGGCGACAAGATGACCCACATCTCCACCGGCGGCGGTGCTTCCCTGGAGTTCCTGGAGGGCAAGGAGATGCCCGGCGTAGCAGCAGTCAACGACAGATAAGTTATCAGACAGGAGAGTTTCAACATGCGTAAGAAGATCATTGCCGGAAACTGGAAGATGAACATGACTCCCAGCGAGGCAGTCAAGCTGGTAGAGGAGCTTAAGCCCCTCGTAAAGAATGAGGAGGCCGACGTGGTATTCTGTGTGCCGGCCATCGATATCGTGCCGGTGGTGGAGGCTGCAAAGGGCAGCAACATCCAGGTAGGCGCAGAGAATATGTATTTCGAGGATAAGGGAGCTTATACCGGAGAGATCTCCCCGGCCATGCTGAAGGACGCAGGGGTAAGCTACGTGATCCTGGGCCATTCCGAGCGGAGAGATTATTTCCATGAGACCAACGAGGATGTGAACCGGAAGATGAAGAAGGCCTTCGAGTACGGCCTGACCCCCATCATGTGCTGCGGCGAGAGCCTCGATCAGAGAGAGCAGGGCATTACCCTGGACTGGATCCGTCAGCAGGTAAAGGTAGGATACCAGGGCATCTCAGCTGATGAGGCGAAGAAGAGCGTCATCGCCTATGAGCCGATCTGGGCCATCGGTACCGGAAAGACCGCTACCACGGAACAGGCAGAGGAGGTCTGCGCAGCCATCAGAGCCTGCATCGCAGAGATCTACGATGAGGCTACGGCAGAGGCGATCCGCATCCAGTATGGCGGCTCCGTAAATGCGGCAAACGCAGCAGAGCTCTTTGCTCAGCCGGACATCGACGGCGGCCTTGTGGGCGGCGCTTCCCTGAAGCCGGACTTCGGCAAGGTAGTCTGCTACAAGTAAGCCGAAGGCCCGGAAGGGCAGATCAAAAAGACAATGAAAAAGGCAGGTACCCATGGGTATCTGCCTTTTATAGTGGTGCGCCTGCCGGCGCAGGTCTCTGGTATCAGATAGGTCTGGCTTATTCCTCGGAAGCCGTATCCTCTTCCGTCTCCTCCGTATCCTCCTCCTGGAGGTCCGCTCCGCTGTAATCCGTGGAGGCGGAGATGTTGACGCTCATGGCGTTGCCCACCATGTCCTCCGCGTGGATCTGTATGCTGTCGGAGTAAAGGGGGATCACTACCAGGCCCGTTTCCTTATCAAAGCTGGAGGGGGTCACATTCCGGGTGCCATCATAAACGCCGTAGATGCTGTCAAAATTGACGCCGGACTGGCTGTCGGAGATGACAAAGCGAAGATCTCCTCCGGAGATGTCGCAGGTCTCCTCCGGGATCTGGGGCGGAGTCGCGTCCAGGACGCTGACGTCGCTGTAGTCGGATCCATGCATGCCGTTTAAGGAGACAGCCTCCACATAGAAGGTGCCGTTCATATCCACGGTGGCGGTGTAGGTGGAGCCGTTCTTCTCGAAGGGGACTTCCTTGGACTCGATGTCCGCCGTCAGGGACTTCAGAGGCAGCAGGGACTTTACCGTAAACTGGACCTGAGTGGTCTGATAGTTGTCTGTATCCGCAACGGCGATCTCGATCTTCGGCTTTGCAGTCACCAGAGCGAAGATGATGCCGTTGATGACGAAGTAGGGCAGCAGATAGAAGAGGATCGTCTTCTTTACCGTATTGGAAAAACGGTTGTTTTTGATCCGCATGCCTCTTGCGTCGTAAAGGATCTTTGGCTGGTCTTTTTTATTGGGCTTATAATTTGAACGCATAGTGCTCCTCGATTTTCTGAACAGTTCTGGACACCCCTGAAAGCGGCGTAAAACGCCGCGCGGGATTATCGCTTAGTTTAACAGAAAAGTCCCGCCCTTTCAATAAGAGCAAGCAAATCTTAATGAAAATTTCAGCTGTGCCGCTTCTTCCAGTCCTTGATCTGAAGGAGCCGTTCCTTATACCGGGCTTCCAGTCCCTGCTCCGTGGGCCGGTAATACTCCCGCCCAAGAAGGGAATCCGGAAGGCACTGCATGTTGGTCAGCTTCTCCCTGGTGTTATGGGCATACTGGTAGCCCTTTCCGTAATCCAGCTCCTGCATGAGCTTTGTGGGGGCATTCCGGATCACCAGGGGCACCGGTTCCGCCAGATGAGACAGGGCGTCCTTTTTGGCCTGCTCGTAGGCTGTGTAGAGAGCGTTGGATTTGGGGGCCAGGGACATGTACACCACCGCCTCCGTCAGGTGGACGGAGCACTCCGGCATGCCGATGAAATGACAGGCCTGGTAGGCGGCCACGGCGATCTCGAGAGCCCTGGGATCCGCCAGTCCCACATCCTCGCTGGCAAAACGGGTGACCCGCCGGGCGATGTAAAGGGGATCCTCCCCGGCCTCCAGCATCCTGGCCAGCCAGTAGACGGCGGCGTCCGGGTCGGAATTCCGCATGGATTTGTGGAGGGCGGAGATCAGGTTGTAGTGCTCCTCCCCCTTCTTATCATATAGAAGGGACTTTCTAGAGGTACATTGCTCCAGGTCCTCCCGGGTCACCGTAACGGTATCCCCCGAAAGCTCTCCGTTCAGTACAGCCATCTCCAGGACGGAGAGAGCGGTGCGGGCGTCCCCGTTGGAAAATTCCGCGATCATGGACAGAAGCTCCGGTTCCATCTTTACCTTCTGACTGCCGAAGCCCCGGGGATCCCGGAGGGCCCGGTCAAGAAGCTCCACCAGCTCTTCGGTCTTCAGGCTCTGGAGCACGAAGACCCGGCAGCGGGACAGGAGAGCCCCGTTGATCTCAAAGGAAGGGTTTTCCGTGGTGGCGCCGATGAGGATGATGCTGCCCTTTTCCACAAAGGGCAGGAAGGCGTCCTGCTGGGCCTTGTTGAAGCGATGGATCTCGTCCACGAAGACGATGGTCCGCTCTCCATAGCGCTGATTCTGCTCCGCCTTCTCCATGACGGAGCGGATCTCCCGGATGCCGCTGGTGACGGCGGAGAAATTGATGAAGGCAGCTTTGGTGCGGCCTGCAATGATCCTGGCCAGGGTGGTCTTTCCCACACCGGGAGGCCCCCAGAAGATCATGGAGGAGATGTGGTCCTCTTCAATGAGACGCCGCAGGACCTTCCCCTCTCCCAGAAGGTGCTTCTGTCCCACGAATTCCTCCAGGGTTCCGGGCCGAAGCCTGGCTGCCAGGGGCTGTGAATCCGGTCTGTCAAAAAGGGATAACTGTTCTTCCATGGGGATCCTCCTTTCCTACTGCTTTTCGGAGCTTTTTCTTCTGCTTTTATTATAGGCCCCAGAGTGGAAAATTCAACCGGAATCACAGGGGGACGATTGAAAAACCAGAACATACGTGCTAGAATACGAACCATGAAAAAGGAATTTATCAAAATCAGAGGTGCTTCCGAGCACAATTTAAAAAATATCGACGTGGACATCCCCAGGGACGAGCTGGTGGTGCTCACGGGACTTTCCGGTTCCGGAAAATCTTCCCTGGCCTTTGACACCATCTATGCGGAGGGACAGAGACGCTATATGGAGTCTCTCTCCAGCTATGCCAGACAGTTCCTGGGCCAGATGGAAAAACCAAAGGTGGAGAGCATTGAAGGGCTGTCTCCCGCCATCAGCATCGACCAGAAGAGTACGAACCACAACCCCAGGTCTACGGTGGGCACCGTAACGGAGATCTACGACTATCTGCGCCTTCTCTACGCCAGGATCGGCATCCCCCACTGCCCTCGCTGCGGCAGGGAGATCAAGCGCCAGACCGTGGACGAGATGGTGGACACGGTCATGAAGCTGCCGGAGCGCAGCAGGATCCAGCTCATGGCGCCGGTGGTACGGGGCAGGAAGGGTGAGCACGCAAAGCTCCTGGAGCAGGCCAGACGCTCCGGCTATGTCCGGGCCCGTATCGACGGCAGCATGTATGAGCTTTCCGAGGAGATCCACCTGGACAAGAACCTCAAGCACAATATCGAGATCATTGTGGACCGGCTGATCATAAAGCCCGGTATCGAAGGAAGACTGACGGATTCCATCGAGACGGCCCTGCACCTGTCCGACGGCCTTCTGCTTCTGGACGTGCAGGAGGGAGAGCCCATGACCTTCTCCCAGAACTTCGCCTGCCCGGACTGCGGCATCAGCATCGAGGAGATCGAGCCCCGCTCCTTCTCCTTCAACAACCCCTACGGTGCCTGCCCCGAGTGCTTCGGCCTGGGATACAAGCTGGAGTTTGATCTGGACCTTATGATCCCGGACCGGAGCCTGAGCCTGAATCAAGGGGCCATCTCCGTTATGGGCTGGCAGTCCAGCGGACAGAAGGGCTCCTATACCCACGCCATGCTGGAGGCCCTTTCAAAGGCCTACGGCTTCAGCCTGGATACGCCCTTCCAGGAGCTGTCGGAGGAGGCCAGGGACGTGATCCTGAACGGTACGAAGGGGAAGAAGGTCCGGGTCTACTACGAGAGCCAGTTCGGTAAGGGCAACGTCCATGACGTGGCCTTTGAGGGTCTGATGGAGAACACCAGACGCCGCTACCGGGAATCCTATTCCCAGGAGATGAAGGCGGCCTATGAAGAATATATGCGCAGGGATATCTGCCCTGCCTGCCGGGGCCAGAGGCTGAAGCCCAGCTCTCTGGCAGTTACCGTTGGGGGAAAGAACATCTTCGAGATGACGGACTGCTCCATCCGGAGCTTCCGGGAGGACCTGGACGCTCTGGACCTCAGCAGCTTCCAGAAGCAGATCGGAGATATGATCCTGAAGGAGATCCGGGCCCGGATATCCTTCCTCATCGATGTGGGACTGGACTATCTGACCCTGAGCCGGGCCACGGCCACCCTTTCCGGAGGAGAGGCCCAGCGGATCCGCCTGGCGACCCAGATCGGTTCCGGCCTTGTGGGAGTGGCCTACATCCTGGACGAGCCCTCCATCGGCCTGCACCAGAGGGACAATGACAAGCTGCTGGCCACCCTTAAGCACCTGCGGGATCTGGGAAACTCCGTCATCGTGGTGGAGCACGACGAGGATACCATGCGGGCGGCGGACTGGATCGTGGACATCGGTCCGGGAGCCGGCGAGCATGGCGGCCATGTGGTGGCCCAGGGAAGGGCGGAGGACATCATGAAGGTGCCGGAATCCATTACGGGACAGTATCTCAGCGGAAGAAAGCAGATCCCCGTGCCTGCGGTCCGCAGGAGCCCAAAGGGCTTCCTTCGGGTAAAAGGGGCGGCGGAGAACAACCTGAAGCATATCGACGTGGACTTCCCCCTGGGTGTATTTACCTGCGTCACGGGGGTATCCGGAAGCGGAAAGTCCTCCCTGGTAAATGAGATCCTCTACAAGAGTCTGGCCAGGAAGCTGAACCGGGCCAAGGTGATCCCGGGGAAGCATGATGGGATCGAGGGGATCGAAGCCCTGGACAAGGTGATCTGCATCGACCAGTCCCCCATCGGCAGGACCCCCAGGTCCAACCCCGCCACCTATACCGGCGTATTTGATCTGATCCGGGACCTCTTTGCGGCTACGCCGGATGCCAAGGCCAGGGGCTACAGCAAGGGACGCTTTTCCTTCAATGTAAAGGGAGGCCGCTGCGAGGCCTGCTCCGGCGACGGCATCATCAAGATCGAGATGCATTTCCTGCCGGATGTGTATGTGCCCTGTGAGGTCTGCGGCGGAAAGCGCTATAACCGGGAGACCCTGGAGGTAAAGTATAAGGGGAAATCCATTTATGACGTGCTGAATATGACTGTGGAGGAGGCTCTGGAGTTCTTCCGGCACGTGCCGAGCATCGCCCGGAAGATCCAAACCCTGTATGATGTGGGACTTTCCTATATCCGCCTTGGACAGCCCTCCACGGAACTCTCCGGAGGAGAGGCCCAGCGGATCAAGCTGGCTGCGGAGCTTTCCAAGCGGAGCACGGGAAAGACCATCTATATCCTGGATGAGCCCACCACGGGACTCCATTTTGCAGATGTGCACAAGCTCATCGAGATCCTGCACCGTCTCAGCGAAGGAGGCAATACCATCGTTGTGATCGAGCACAATCTGGATGTGATCAAGACAGCGGACTATATTCTCGATATCGGTCCGGAGGGAGGCGACGGCGGCGGCACCGTCATCGCAAAGGGAACGCCGGAGGAGATCTGCCAGGTTCCGGAAAGCTATACCGGAAGGTATCTCCTGCCTTATCTGCGGCGGGACCGGTAGAGAAGGGCTGCGGCTGCCAGAACCGCCAGCAGGGCGCTGAGGCACTGGGAGACCGCAAGGGAGGTGCCTGGGATCAGCAGCTGATCCGTCCGGAGGCCTTCGATGAAAAAGCGGCCGATCCCGTATAACAGAAAATAGAGCGCAAGGATCTGTCCGGTCCATTTCTGCTTATGCTTTCCGAACCAGATGAGGAAGAGCAGAGAGGCAAGGTTCCAGACAGATTCATATAAGAAGGTGGGGTGGACCTGGATATAGGCCACCCCATTATCCATGATACGGTGGGCAGCCACCTCCGGAGAGATCATGGAGGGGTTCACCAGAGCCTCCCGGATCCGCATGGCAAAGAGGGAATCGGTGTAGCCTCCGAAGGCCTCACAGTTGAAGAAATTGCCCCAGCGCCCCAGGATCTGGCCGCAGAGGAGCCCCAGGACACCCGTATCCGCCAGCTGGAAAAAGGAAAGCTTTTTGATCCGGGTATACACAAGGGCCGTCAGGACAGCGGCGATGATGCCGCCGTAAATGGCAAGGCCTCCGCCCCGGATATTGAGGATCTGGTCGGGATGGGCGCTGTAATAGTCCCACTGGAAGGCCACATAATAGATCCTGGCTCCGATGATGGAGATGATGATGGCATAAAGGGCAAAATCCAGATAGATATCCGGATCCTGGCCCCGGCGCCGGGCGTCCCACTGGGCCAGAAGGAGTCCCAGGATCATGCCGGTGCCGATGATGATGCCGTAGAAGGCAATGCGAAACCCGAAAACGGTAATGTGATTCGGCAGATGCCGGATCAGGATACCGAGATGGGGGAAGATCAGATCCGCGCCATGATAGCTCATAGATAAAAGTCCTTTCTGAATATCAAAGTAGAATGCGTGAACTGATTATACCTTTTGAAAGAAGCCTTGTCAAAAAATACATTAGAGATTATACTAAAATATTGAAGAAAGACGTCCGGCGGGAAGCCGGGAAAAGCAAAGATAAAGAGGTGCGGTATGAAGCTTGGTATCGTGGGGCTTCCCAATGTGGGAAAATCAACCCTGTTCAATTCCATTACAAAGGCAGGAGCGGAATCTGCGAATTATCCCTTCTGCACGATAGATCCCAACGTAGGCGTGGTGGCGGTGCCGGATGAGCGTCTGACAAAGCTGGCAGCGCTGTATAACTCCGAGAAGATCACCCCTGCAGTCATCGAATTCGTGGACATCGCCGGCCTGGTAAAGGGCGCCTCCAAGGGCGAGGGCCTTGGCAACCAGTTCCTGGCAAATATCCGGGAATGCGACGCCATCATCCATGTGGTCAGATGCTTCGATGACTCCAACGTGATCCATGTGGAGGGATCCGTGGATCCCATCCGCGACATTGAGACCATCAACCTGGAGCTGATCTTCTCCGATCTGGAGATGCTGGAAAAGCGGATCGGAAAGACGGCAAAGCTGGCAAATAACGATAAGGAAGCAAAGAAGGAGCTGGCGGTCCTGAACCGGATCAAGGAGCGGCTGGAGGCAGGAAAACCCGCCAGAGGCATCGAGATCGAGGACGAGGAGGAAGAAAAGTTTGTGAACTCCCTCTTCCTTCTGACCTGGAAGCCGGTGATCTTTGCCGCCAATGTGGCGGAGGAGGATCTGGCTGACGACGGAGCCTCCAATGATTATGTGAAGGCCGTACGGGAATATGCTGCGGAGAGCGGCTGCGGCGTATTCGTGATCTCCGCCAGGATCGAAGAGGAGATCGCAGAGCTGGACGACGCGGAGAAGGCGGAATATCTGGAGACCCTGGGCCTTACGGAGTCCGGCCTGGACAAGCTGATCCGGGCCAGCTATGATCTGCTGGGACTGATGTCCTTCCTGACGGCAGGAGAGAAGGAGACCAGGGCCTGGACCATCAAGAAGGGCACCAAGGCGCCCCAGGCAGCAGGCAAGATCCACTCCGACTTCGAGAGGGGCTTTATCCGGGCAGAGGTCATCAACTATCAGGAACTTCTGGACTGCGGTTCCCTGGCGGCAGCCAAGGAAAAGGGCCTGGTAAGGCTGGAAGGAAAGGACTATGTGGTCCAGGACGGAGACACCATCCTCTTCCGCTTCAATGTATAAGAAGCAGTAAAACAGACTGTGAAAGAAAAGAAGGGCACGTGATGAAAAAAAATTCATCATGTGCCTTTTCCGATTTCAAACCAGAAGGGGAATGAATGGAAAAACTGGAAAAACAGGACACAAAAGTCCTTGATTTACGCGGGGTACATGTGTTCGGAGAAACAAAACCACTACATCTAGTATGGAAATACAAGATGTGGTGGTTTTCATTATGAAAGGGAAAATTCTTTCAAAAACCTTAAAAAATCGGTCCAAAAAGCTTGACTCAGCCCATAGAATCGTCGATAATATAGAAAAAGTGGCAGAAAGTGGTAATTAGTGGAGTAAAGTGGCATGTTCATCGGTGAGTATAATCACACAATCGATGCAAAAGGACGCCTGATCATCCCCGCAAAGCTCAGAGATGAGCTTGGGGATCATTTTGTTGTGACCAAGGGCCTGGACGGATGCCTGAGCATTTACGCCATGAATGAATGGAAGGCTCTGGAAGCCAAGATCCACGCACTGCCCCTTACCAATCCCAGCGCCAGAAAGTTCTCCCGTTTCATCCTGGCAGGCGCAGCTGAATGCGAGCTTGACAAGATGGGAAGGATCCTGCTTCCTCAGGTACTGCGGCAGGCGGCAGAGCTCAACAAGGAAGTGGTCCTTGTGGGCGTAGGCAGCCGCATCGAGATCTGGGACAAGGATAAATGGACCGCCGCAAGCTCCTATGATGAAGAGGATATGAGCGAAGTGGCACAGAACCTGGAAGGACTTGGGATCTGATGTTTGTACATAAATCAGTATTGTTTGATGAGACCATAGAAGCCCTGGCCATCCGGCCGGATGGAATCTATGTGGATGGCACCCTGGGAGGCGGCGGCCACAGCTTCGGCATCGCCCAGCGGCTTACGGAGGGCGGACGGCTGATCGGCATCGACCGGGACGAGGACGCCATTGCAGCCGCTACGGAGCGGCTCCGGCCCTACGCCGACAGAGTGACTCTGATCCGCGGAAATTACGAGGATACAGTAAGGATCGTAAAGGAAGACCTGGGGATCCCGGGGATCGACGGGATGCTTTTGGATCTTGGGGTCTCCTCCTATCAGTTTGACGAGGCGGAGAGAGGATTTTCCTATCGGGAAGAAGCTCCCCTTGACATGAGGATGGACCGGAGGGATGAAAAGAGCGCCTACGAGGTGGTAAACGGCTACCCGGAAAACGAGCTTTACCGCATCATCCGGGATTACGGAGAGGACCGCTTCGCAAAGAACATTGCAAAGCATATCGCGGCGGAACGGGCAAAGAACCCGATCCGGACCACCACGGAGCTTTCAGAGATCATAAAACAGGCCATACCGGCCCGCTGCAGAGAGGGAGGCGGCCATCCGGCAAAGAGGACCTTTCAGGCCATCCGGATCGAGGTGAACAGGGAACTGGATATCCTGCGGGATTCCCTGGAGGGCCTCATAGATCTTCTGAATCCGGGAGGCAGGCTCTGCATCATCACCTTCCACAGTCTGGAAGATCGGATCGTAAAATCCGCCTTTCGCAAGGCAGAGGATCCATGTATCTGCCCGCCGGATTTTCCGGTCTGTGTCTGTGGCAGGAAATCAAAAGGAAAGATCATCACCAGGAAGCCAATCGTTTCCGGTGAACAGGAATTGAGGGAGAACCCGAGAGCCCACAGTGCGAAGCTCCGGGTATTTGAGAAACAGGGGTAAATGAGATGGCACGCAGCATGAGTGCGAAAAATGGAAGAGCGTCAAACCGCATGCATTACGCCGGGGGATATTACACGGAGGGAAACACGGTCAGAAAGATCGAGGCACTTCCCGCCCGGACCAGGCAGGAGCGGCAGAAGACAGGAGCAAAGCGGCGCCCGGCACGGCAGAGAGTTGTCCGGACAGGGCTTTCCATTGACCTGCCCTTCCTTTTCATGCTGACGGTGGCGGTCATCGCCACTCTGGTGATCTGCTTTCAGTACCTTTGCCTCACCGCTTCCATAGATGCACATATGGATCAGATCGAAGCTCTGGAGACTCAGCTTGAGAACCTGAAGACGGAAAACGACGCTCTGGAGCAGAGCATCGATACCTCCGTGGATCTGAACTATGTGTACGATGTCGCAGTCAATGAGCTGGGCATGATCCATGCCGGCAAGGATAACATCATAAGCTATGACAAAACGGAAAGCGAGTATGTAAGACAATATGAGGACATCCCAAAAGAATAATCACGAAAGGGAGCGGGGCCACGGTCCCGCACCTTTTGCAGCATATATGAAGGAAAAGCTGGCAGCCGCAGTCATCATCGTAGCGCTGGCTTTATTTGCGCTAGTGGGGAAAATTTATCAGATCCAGCGGGACAACAGTGAGGATTATAACAAGATCGTCCTGTCCCAGCGGCAGTCGGAGTATGTGTCCCAGACCATCCCCTACAAGCGGGGAGATATCTATGACCGGAACGGAAACCGCCTGGCCTACAGCGAGAAGGTCTACAACCTGATCCTGGATCCGAGACAGATGGTGGCTTCCGAGGGCGATACCTCCAACGGCCAGGCCGCAAACTACGACGTGGTGGATACCACCGTGGACGCCATAGCGGAGTATTTCGGGGACGACAGGGCGGAAGTACTGGCGGCTGTGGAAGCCAGACCCAACTCCTCCTACGTCAGATACAAGCGGGAGATCAGCTACGACGACCGTCAGGGCTTCCTGGCCTACTGTGACCAGAAGGAGGAGGAATTTGCCCAGAGCGAGGACGCCAATGTCCGGAAGAAGCGGATCCGGGGCGTCTGGTTCGAGGATGAGTACAAGCGGAAATATCCCTACAACTCCCTGGCCTGCAACGTGGTGGGCTTTGCTTCGGCAGACGGTACCACGGGAACCGGCGGTGTGGAGCAGTATTACAACGATACCCTGACGGGCACCAACGGCAGGGAATACGGATATCTGGACGATGAGGCGAATCTGGAGCGGGTCATCAAATCCGCGGAGAACGGCAGCAGCCTGGTCCTTACCATTGATGCCAACCTCCAGAGCATTGTGGAAAAATATCTGGCAGAGTGGCAGAACGGGGAAATGGGCTCCCAGTCCGCAGCCTGCGTAATGATGGATCCGAAGACGGGGGAGGTACTGGCCATGGCCAGCACCAATTCCTTCGACCTGAATGACCCCAGAAATACGGGCAGCTACACCGACGAGGAACTCTACCAGTTCGGCCTGGAAGAGGCGGTGGGCGTTTACCGGCGTGAGAACCCGGAGGCAGCCCCCATCGAAGTGGAGGAGGTCCCTTCCCATTTTACCTATGATGAGATCATGTCCTATGGCCAGCAGGTGGCCTGGAACAAGATCTGGAGGAACATCCCAGTCAGCGACGCCTATGAGCCCGGCTCCACTCAGAAGATCTTCACGGTGGCAGGGGGCCTTGAGGAGGGCGTTATAAAGCCCACCGACAGCTTCAACTGTGAGGGAAACCTTCAGTTTAACGACGGTGTGAACAACTGGAAGATCCAGTGTGTCAACCGGAACGGCCACGGCTATCTGGATGTGATGGGAGGAATTACCCAGTCCTGTAACGTGGTGATGATGCGTATTGCCCTGGAAGAGGGTCAGGAGATGTTCGCCAAGTATCAGCAGATCTTCGGCTTCGGAGATTACACGGACATCGACCTTCCGGCAGAGGCCTCCGGTCTGGTGCCGGATCCGGCTTCCATGGGACGGACGGATCTGGCTACAAACTCCTTTGGACAGAACTATACCTGCACCATGATCCAGATGGCGGCAGCCTACTGCTCCATCGTAAACGGAGGAAATTATTATGAGCCTCACGTGGTGCGCCAGGTGCTGAATTCCGACGGCGCCGTGGTGGAGGACCGGGAGCCGGTGCTGGTAAGAGAGACCGTATCCCAGTCCACCTGCAACTTCCTGAAGGAAGCTCTGTTCCAGACCGTTGAGGTGGGAACGGGAAGCGCAGCCGGCGTGGAGGGCTATCATATCGGTGGAAAGACGGGAACGGCGGAGAAGCTCCCCAGAAGCGCCAAGAACTATCTGGTAAGCTTCTGCGGATTTGCTCCTGTGGAGGATCCCCAGGTGGTCTGCTACGTGATCGTGGACCAGCCCAATGCAGTGGGTGAAGCTCAGGCTCATTCCTCCTTTGCCTCCGGGATCTTTTCAAAGATCATGGCAGAGGCCCTTCCGGTGCTGAACCAGTACCCGGAGGGAATGGATGCTTCCGAATACAGAGCGCCTCAGACCGTCCTTCCCGGAAACGAAGAAGGGGACGCCCAGACAGTGATGGGCTCCCAGGAAAGCACGGAAGCAGAAAGCGAGCAGCCTACGGACGAAGATGGAAATCCCATTGAAAATCCCAGCTCCGCACCTGCCGCATCGGAGGAATTCATCCAGGGAGACAGCGGAGAGGATCTGGAGCTTCCGGAACCGGCGCTGCAAGGTCTGCAGGAGATGGAAAGCTCCCTGGCAGAGTCCGCACAGGCCTCCTCGGCAGCAGCTTCCATAGCGGAAACAGCGGATGAAGCTCCGCCGGAGACCGCTGAGGCGGCGGAGGAGGAAACGGGGGATCCCTCGGCAGGGATCCGGCCCGGAGAGGCCCAGGCAACCCAGAACATCGAATTGTAACGACGGAAAAACATAAATTCTGATTTTGAAAGGAACGTGGTATCATGGCAGGACAGATCACAGAGGGTATTCTCGCCATATTTGCAGCCTTTGTGCTGACGGCAGTGATGGGACCCTATTTCATTCCCATGCTGCATCGGATGAAGTTCGGACAGGAGGTACGGGACGACGGCCCTCAGGCTCATCTGAAAAAGCAGGGCACGCCTACCATGGGAGGCATCATGTTCCTTCTGGCCATTGTGACAACAGGCCTTCTGGCGGTCCTGGGAGGCAAGGGAGACCCTGATCTCCTGCTGGTGCTCTTCATGACCGTGGGCTTCGGCCTGGTGGGCTTTGCCGATGACTTCCTGAAGATAAAGAAGCACCAGTCAGAAGGACTGAACCCGAAGCAGAAGCTGCTTTTGCAGCTGCTCCTGACGGTGATATTTGCAGCCTTTGTATACACCCACGGCCCCATGGGAGGCAGGATCTGCATTCCCTTTACGGGGATCGGAGAGGAGGCCCTTACAGTTTCCCTTCCGATCTGGGTGTTCATCCCCTTTGTACTCTTTGTGGTACTGGGAACGGATAACGGAGTGAATTTTACGGACGGTCTGGACGGCCTCTGTTCCTCCGTGACCATCGTGACGGCTGCCTTTTTTGCAGTCTGCGGAGCCATGCTTGGATCCGGGATCCTGGTGGCAGCCTGCAGCGTCATCGGAGCTCTGATGGGCTTTCTGATCTATAACGTATATCCTGCGAAGGTATTCATGGGAGATACGGGATCCCTGGCCCTGGGAGGCTTTGTGGCGGCAGCAGCCGTGGTATCAGGTATGGAACTCTACATCCCCATCGTGGGATTCATCTATATGATCGAGGTGATCTCCGTCATCATCCAGGTGACGTATTTTAAGAAGACCCATGGAAAGCGGTTCTTCCGGATGGCGCCGATCCATCATCACTTCGAGCTTCTTGGTAATTCCGAGACACGGATCGTGGCAGTATTCACCATCGTCACGGCGCTCTTGTCCCTTCTCGGTTTGATCGGCATCCTTGTATAAGAGCAGGATAGGGTAAACAGGTTTTGGCAGGTTGGAGGATATTATGGCAGAGAGCAGAAGGGTGTTCGTGGCAGGCACCGGGAAAAGCGGCATTTCCGCCGCAAAGATGATATTGAAAATGGGAGGAGAGGTGATCCTCTATAACAGTAACGAGGGAACAGATGAACGGGCGGTGCTCAGCCATTTTGCTCCGGGAGATCCGGTGGAGCTGGTACGGGGGAAGCTTTATCCTTCCCGGCTCCGGGGTGTCAACCTGGCCATCATGAGCCCCGGCATCCCGCTGACAGCCCCCTTCGTTCCGGTCCTGGACAGCGCCAAGATCCCCCTGATCGGAGAGCTGGAGCTCGCTTACCAGGCCTCCAAGGGAAAGCTGGCCGCCATTACGGGAACCAACGGAAAGACCACCACCACAGCCCTGGTGGGGGAGATCCTGAAAAAGCACTACGAGGACGTCCACGTGGTGGGAAACATCGGGAACCCCTTTACGGAGGAGGCCCTGGATACGGGAGAGGACTCCGCCACGGTGGTGGAGGTGAGCTCCTTTATGCTGGAGACCATCATGGACTTCCATCCCAATGTCTCCGCCATCCTGAACATCACACCGGATCATCTGGACCGTCACGGCACCATGGAGAACTATACCCGCTGCAAGGAGGCCATTGCCCTCAACCAGACGGAGGAGGACTGGATCATCCTGAATTATGACGATCCGGAGCTTCGCAGATTCGGGAAGGAGAAGTCCCTGAAGCCCCATGTCATCTGGTTTTCCTCCACGGAGGAGGTGCCAGAGGGCATGTATCTGAAGGAGGACGACATCTTCTTTAAGGAAAAGGGAACCACCACCCATGTGGTGAACACAGGGGAACTTCAGCTCCTTGGCAGGCATAATTATGAAAATGTCATGGCGGCGGCAGCCATCGGGCTTAAGATGGGCGTTCCGCTGCTGAAGGTCATAGAGGCCCTGAAGAAGTTCAAGGCGGTGGAGCACAGAATCGAGTTCGTGCGGGAGCGCTGCGGCGTCAAGTACTATAATGACTCCAAGGGGACCAATCCCGATGCGGCCATCCAGGCCTTAAAGGCCATGCCCGGCCCCACCATCCTCATCGGAGGCGGCTATGATAAGAATGCCCAGTATGATGACTGGGTAAAGCTGTTCCCGGGAAGAGTCAAGCACCTGGTACTTCTGGGACAGACCCGGGACAAGATCTCGGAATGCTGCAAAAAGTACGGCTTTACGGAGATCATGTACGCAGAAGACATGGACGAGGCCGTAAAGGCCTGTGCCTCCTATGCGGATGTGGGAGACTATGTGCTCTTAAGCCCCGCCTGTGCCAGCTGGGGCATGTTCGATAATTTCGAGGAACGGGGCAGGATCTTCAAGGAGTGCGTCAATAATCTGTAATAAACAGTGCCGGAGAAGACACTGTTACGGAAAAGAAGGGAGAGCAGGCAGATGAGCGGAAAAGTGCAGAACCGTCCAGATCATGTGCCGCAGGATCGAAGGGCACAGGGGAATGGGAATGCCCCCCGGGAAAAACAGAAAAAACACAGGCCGAAGCGTTTTTATGACTACAGCCTGCTGTTTGCCGTGATCTTTATTACGGCCCTGGGCCTGATCATGATCTATTCCAGCTCCCAGTATACGGCGGCCCTGCAGTACGGAGGAGATTCCGCCTACTACTTCAAGCGCCAGGCCATGATCGCCTCCGCAGGACTGGTCATGGGCATCATCCTTTCCAAGTTCAACTATCACTGGCTCCGGGTGCTGTCGAAGCCCATTTACATCGTGGCCATCCTGCTGCTCATTGGCACCATGGTCATGGGCGTGGCTTCCCACGGACAGACCCGGTGGATCAGGATCGCCGGCGTTCAGTTTCAGCCTACGGAGCCTGCGAAGATCGCATTGATCGTTATTCTGGCCACCCTGATCTCCAGGTATGGCTATTACATCAATAAGTCCAGATATGTCAAGATCTACCTGGCGGTGGCTGCGGTACCCACCCTTCTGATCCTTCAGGCAAACCTGAGCTCGGGCATCATCATGGCGGGGATCGCCGTCTTCATGCTCTTTGTAGGCTGCAGGATCTGGTGGCCCTTCCTGGCCATGGGAGCGGCAGGCCTGGGAGCCCTGATCTTTACGAAGCCCCTGGTGGCCCGCTGGGTACTGGCCAATAATATTACCGGGACCAGCAGCTACCAGTTCCGCCGTGTCCTGGCCTGGGCTATGCCGGAACGCTTTACGGACGAGTCCTATCAGACCCTTCAGGGACTTTATGCCATCGGCTCCGGCGGACTGACGGGCCAGGGCCTGGGAGAGAGCATCCAGAAGTTCGGTAAGCTTCCGGAGGCACAGAATGACATGATCTTTTCGATCATATGCGAAGAACTTGGATTTATCGGTGCTCTTGCGATCATATTCATCTTTTTGTTCATTATTTATCGCCTGATGCTGATCGCCTTAAATGCACCGGATCTCTTCGGATCCATGCTCTGCGTGGGCATCATGGCCCATATCAGCCTCCAGGTCATCCTGAATATCGCGGTGGTGACCAATGTGATCCCGAACACCGGTGTGACCCTGCCCTTTATCAGCTACGGAGGCTCCGCGGTCATGTTCACCATGATCGAGATGGGGATCGCCCTGGGCGTCTCCAACCGGATCAGACTGGAATAAAGCCGGCCCCGGAAAAGACAGGGAGGAAAGCTTTTGGAAGATTTTGAACGCAGGAAACTGAAAAAGTGGATCGTGCTCATGTGCATCCTGCTGGTGCTGGTGGTGCTGGTAAGTATGCGGCTCACCAACATTACGGTGAAAGGAAACAGCAGATACACGGCGGAAGAGGTGGAGGAGATGGTGTTCCCGGATTTCTGGGATAAAAACACCGTGTTCTGCCTTGTGAAGGAGTTTTTCGGTTCCCATGAGGAGCTGCCCTTTGTCCAGGACTATGATATCCAGCTGACAGGACCCTTTTCCTGTGATCTGGTGATCTACGAGAAAAGCATCGTGGGCTATGTGCGCTACATGAGCAGCAACATGTATTTCGACAAGGACGGCGTCATTGTGGAGAGCTCCCAGGAGACCCTGCCGGGGATCCCGGAGGTGACGGGGCTTAACTTCGGCCATATCATCCTGAATCGCCCCCTTCCCGTGGAGGAGGAAGGGCTCTTCAACGAGATCATGAATATCACCCAGCAGCTGAATTATTACGGGATCCCCTGCGACAGGATCCACTTTGACCAGAGCAGGAACGTTAGCCTGTATCTGGAAGGCGGGAACATCATTGCGGAGATGGGGCCCTCCCGGGAGATCGATACCAGGATCTCGGTGCTGAACGATATGCTGCCGGCCCTCTCCGGGAAAAAGGGGACTCTGGACCTTACGGACTACAACGAGTCGGACAGGGAGCACGTCACAAGCTTCCGGCTGCGGGACGACCAGGAGACGGAGTAGGACTTGGAAATCGCTGAAATTTAAACAAATCGTAAGCTTTGAACTGCGAAAATACTTGATAAAAAAACACGGAGGCGTTATATTTATAACGTTAGGAAACAGGAAGGACGGTCAATAAGATGTTAGAGATTAAGATTCCCGAATCAGAGGCAGCTGCGCGGATAATTGTAGTCGGTGTCGGCGGCGCAGGAAACAATGCAGTCAACCGCATGGTGGATGAAAATGTGGCTGGCGTGGAATTCATCGGGGTTAATACGGATAAACAGGCTTTACAGTACTGCAAGGCTCCTACTGCCATGCAGATCGGTGAGAAGCTGACAAAGGGACTGGGCGCAGGCGCAAGACCGGAGATCGGTGAGAAGGCGGCTGAGGAGAGCTCAGAGGATATACAGCAGGCATTCAAGGGTGCGGACATGGTGTTCGTTACCTGCGGAATGGGCGGCGGAACCGGAACGGGAGCAGCTCCCGTGCTGGCAAAGATTGCAAAGGACATGGGCATCCTGACTGTGGCCATCGTTACGAAGCCCTTCCGTTTTGAGGCAAAGCAGCGTATGCAGAACGCCCTCCACGGCATCGAGAACCTGAAGGACAACGTGGATGCGCTGATCGTGATCCCCAACGATAAGCTTCTGGAGCTGGTGGACAGACGTACCACCATGCCGGAGGCCCTTAAGAAGGCTGACGAAGTGCTCCTTCAGGCAGTGACGGGTATCACGGATCTGATCAATGTACCGGGACTCATCAACCTGGACTTCGCGGATGTACAGACCGTTATGAAGGATAAGGGCATCGCCCATATCGGTATCGGAAAGGCAAAGGGCGACGACAAGGCACTGGAGGCTGTGAAGCAGGCAGTTGCATCTCCCCTTCTGGACACCTCCATCGAGGGCGCTTCCGATGTGATCATCAACGTATCAGGAGACATCTCCCTGATCGAAGCCAACGAGGCAGCAAGCTACGTTGAGGAGCTTGCAGGTGAGAACGCAAACATCATCTTTGGTGCCATCTACGATGAGAAGGCCCAGGACGAGTGCACCATCACCGTTATCGCAACGGGCATCATCGAGACTCCCCACGATCAGCCGGCAAAGCCGAAGGCACAGCAGACCTTCAGCCAGAGCGGCTACAACGGAAGCCTCTTCGGACAGAAGCCCCAGACCTCCTTTGGCGGACAGGCTCCGAAGCAGGATGGACTGAAGTTCGGTTTCGGCGGCAGCACCCCAAGGACCGAGGGACCCCAGCTGGGATTCGGATTTGGCGGACAGCAGAGACAGGCACAGCCTGAGGCTCCCCAGAACGACAGCAACGTTCCCTTCCGTCCTCAGGTCAACAAGGAGATGACCATCAACATCCCGGATTTCCTGAAGAACAGAAAGTAATCAGAAAAAGCAGTTCTGCCGGTTTCTGCCGGCAGAACTTTTTTACTTTTAAGACACAATATTTAGTGGTTTGCACATTGACATAAACAATATATAGAGGATATAATGGGGTGGCTCCCTAAAGAGCGCCGGAGTGCTGCTCCGGTATCAAACATAAAGGTGGACAGGATGAAAGATTATTTACACGAGAAAATACAGGGAGAAGCAGAGCAGATCACCGGCCTTGCGGGGGATCCGGCGCTGCTTCCCGTACTTTTGGAGATAGAGAAGGATTTTCCGGAGGAGGGCTGCAGCCTTCAAAGGCTCCGGCAGCGCTTCCTGAGTTTTATGAAGGAAGGGATGGACACGGAGGCAAGGCTTGGGGCCCTGGTAAAGGCGGCGGTGGAGCTCACCTCCCAGGAAGCCCCAGGCTGGGAGTTCATTGCGGCCCGGCTTCTGGATCATCGCTTCCACAGAAGGCTCCGGCAGGAGCTTTCAGAACGGCAGATCGGGGATTTTTACGAAAAGCTCTGTTATCTGGTAAAGGAGGGGCTTTACGGCGACTACATCCTGAAGCATTACAGCCGGGAGGAGCTCCTTATGGCGGCGGGCTTCATGGATGAGGAAAGGGACAAGCTTCTGAATTATTCCGGTCTGGACCTCATGATCAGCCGTTATACCATCCATACCCATAAGGGTACTGTGCTGGAGACCCCGCAGGAGATGTTCCTGGGGATCGCTCTTCATCTGGCCATGGAGGAAAAACAGGACCGCATGGAGTGGGTGAGACGGTTTTATGACATGCTCTCCAGGCTGCAGGTCACCATGGCTACTCCCACCATGTCCAATGCCAGGAAGCCCTACCATCAGTTATCCTCCTGCTTTATCGATACGGTGCCGGATTCCCTGAAGGGGATCTTCCGTTCCATCAATAATTTCGCCATGGTATCCAAGTTCGGCGGCGGCATGGGCCTTTACTTCGGAAAGGTCCGGGCAAAGGGCGGATCGATCCGGGGCTTCGAGGGAGCTGCGGGCGGCGTGGTGCGCTGGATCCGTATCGTCAACGATACGGCGGTGGCAGTGGACCAGCTGGGCATGCGCCAGGGTGCCGTGGCAGTGTATCTGGATGCCTGGCACCGGGATCTGCCGGAATTTCTGAATCTTCGGACCAATAACGGAGACGACCGCATGAAGGCCCATGACGTGTTCCCGGCAGTCTGTTATCCGGACCTCTTCTGGCGCATGGCAAAGGAGGATCTGAATCAGGACTGGCATCTGATGTGTCCCCATGATATCCTGATGACAAAGGGCTATGCCCTGGAGGATTACTACGGGGAGGAATGGGAGAAGCGGTATCTGGACTGTGTGGAGGATCCCCGCATCGAAAAGCGGACCATCTGCCTGAAGGAGATCGTGCGGCTGATCCTCAGATCCGTGGTGGAGACCGGCACGCCCTTTACCTTCAACCGGGACATCGTCAACCGGGCCAACCCCAACGGCCATGCGGGAATCATTTACTGCTCGAACCTCTGCACGGAGATTGCTCAGAACATGAAGCCCATCGAGAGCCTCCAGACGGAGATCCAGACCTGGGACGGGGATCCGGTGGTGGTAAGCACCACCAAACCGGGAGATTTCGTGGTCTGCAATCTGGCCTCCCTGTCCCTGGGACACCTGCCGGTGGAGGACGAGGCAGCCATGAGGGAGGTGGTGAGGACAGCGGTCCGGGCCCTGGACAATGTCATCGATCTGAACTTCTATCCCCTGCCCTATGCGAAGCTCACCAACCGGCGCTACCGTTCCATCGGCCTGGGATGCAGCGGCTATCACCATATGCTGGCAAAGGCCGGAATCATGTGGGAATCCCAGGAACACCTGGACTTTGTGGACCGGGTCTTCGAGACCATCAATTATGCGGCCATCGAGGCCTCTGCGGATCTGGCGGAGGAAAAGGGATCCTATGCCCTGTTTGAAGGAAGTGACTGGCAGACAGGGGCTTATTTTGAGAAGCGGGGCTATGAGGGAAAGAAGTGGGAAGCCCTCCGGAGGAAGGTGGCGGAGCAGGGGATGCGGAACGCTTATCTTCTGGCCATCGCACCCACCGGATCCACCTCCATTCTGGCAGGCACCACCGCCGGCGTGGACCCCGTTATGAACAAGTTTTTCCTGGAGGAAAAGAAGGGCAGCATGCTGCCAAGAGTGGCTCCGGAGCTTGGGCCGGATACCTACTGGTATTATAAAAATGCCCACTACATCGACCAGAGCTGGAGCGTCAGGGCCTGCGGGATCCGGCAGCGCCACATCGATCAGGCCCAGAGCGTCAATCTGTATATTACCAACGACTATACCCTGCGGCAGGTGCTGAATCTCTATATCGAAGCCTGGGAGGCAGGGGTAAAGACCCTTTATTACGTGCGTTCCAAATCCCTGGAGGTGGAGGAATGCGAGAGCTGCAGTGCATAAGGAACCGACGAAGGAGAGACAGAAGATGAACAGAGAGCATGCAGGAGGAGCGGCCCTGCCGAAAAAACCGCTTTTCAATCCCATGGGGGATACGGAGGTGCGCAGCCGCCGGCTCATCGGGGGCAACACCACCAATCTGAACGACTTCAACAATATGAAATATGCCTGGGTATCCGACTGGTACCGCCAGGCCATGAACAATTTCTGGATCCCGGAGGAGATCAACCTGAGCCAGGATGTAAAGGATTATCCGGCCCTGTCCCTGCCGGAGCGGAGGGCCTATGACAAGATCCTCTCCTTCCTGGTGTTTCTGGACAGCATCCAGACGGCGAACCTGCCCTGTGTGGGAGAATATATCACGGCGAATGAAGTGAACCTGTGCCTGAACATCCAGACCTTCCAGGAGTGCGTCCACTCCCAGTCCTACTCCTATATGCTGGACAGCATCTGTTCCCCGGATGAGCGGAACAGCATCCTCTACCAGTGGAAGACGGATGAGCATCTGCTCCGGAGGAATGAGTTCATCGGAAATATCTACAATGCCTTTCAGGAACAGAAGGATCCCCAAACCCTCCTTAAGGTCATGATGGGAAATTATATCCTGGAAGGAATCTACTTTTATTCCGGATTCATGTTCTTCTATAACCTGGCCCGGAACGGAAAAATGCCCGGCTCCGCCCAGGAGATCCGCTATATCAACCGGGATGAGAACACCCATCTGTGGCTGTTCCGGAATATTATCCGGGAGCTGCAGAAGGAGGAGCCGGAGCTTTTCTCTGAGGAGACCGTGGCAGAGCTTCGGGAGATGCTCATGGAGGGTGTGAGACAGGAGATCGCCTGGGGCCATTATGTGATAGGGGATGAGATCCCGGGCCTCACCAGGGCTATGGTGGCGGATTATATCCGTTATCTGGGAAATCTGCGCTGGACCTCCCTGGGCTATGAGGCCCTGTATCCCGAGAACCTCCGGGAGCCGGAGGAGATGAGATGGGTATCGGAGTATTCCAACGCCAATCTGGTGAAGACAGATTTCTTTGAGGCCAGATCCACGGCCTATGCCAAGAGTACGGCGCTTCTGGACGATCTGTAATAAAAAAAGATAAAGAAAAGAAGGGGATGGAAGCATGGGAATCGAAGCAAACATGGAAAAAGTAAGCCGCAGGATCGAAGCGGCCTGCAGGGCCTCCGGCAGGGATCCGAAGGAGGTGCGGCTTATCGGGGTCTCCAAAACAAAGCCTGTGGAGGCTATGCTTTCCGCTTATGAAGCGGGGCTCAGGGATTTTGGAGAAAACTATGTCCAGGAGGTGCTGGAAAAGGCACCGGAGCTTCCGGAGGACCTGAGGCTCCATTTTATCGGACATCTTCAGACCAATAAGGCGGCGAAGCTTCTGCCCCATATCTGTATGCTCCATTCCTTGGACAGCCTGCACCTGGCAGAGGAATTGGAAAAGCAGCTGGCAAAGCATCCGGAAAGGGGGCGCCTGCCGGTCCTTCTGGAGGTGAACATCGCCGGGGAAGCCACGAAGTTCGGATTTCCCCCGGAGGAGGTGCTTCCTGCGGTGGGGAAGATCGTAAGGGACTGCCCCCATCTCAGGCTGAAGGGACTTATGACCTCCGCTCCCATTACAGAGGACCCGGAGACAAACAGGGGCTATTTTGCCGCAATGAAGAAGCTTCTCCAGGCTGCAAATGAGATGCTTACAAAGGAAGAAGGCACGGAGCCAGGAAAGACTCCGGAGCTTCTTACGGAGCTTTCCATGGGCATGACGGGGGATTACGCCGTTGCCGTGGAGGAGGGGGCCACCATGGTACGGGTGGGGACCGCCATTTTCGGCCCCAGGGAATACCACAGATAAGACAGACAGAAAAGACAGATAGACAGAAAGGGGGAACAGGAAGCAGATATGGATAATACACAGAAGATCGCAGTGCTGATCGATGCGGACAATACCCAGCTTTCCAAGATGGAAAGTGTATTCCATGAGCTGTCCACCTACGGACGTATCGTGGTGAAAAAGGCTTACGGAAACTGGAAAAAGCAGTCTCTGAAAAACTGGGAGGAGGAGGTCAAGCGTCTGGCCATCAAGACGGAGCAGCAGTTTGACTACGTCTCCGGGAAAAACACCACGGATATCGCCATGGTCATAGACGCCATGGACATGCTTCATTCAGAGATGTATGACGCCTTTGCCCTGGTGTCCAGCGACAGTGATTTTACACCCCTGGCCATCCGCCTCCGGGAATCCGGGGCCTATATCATAGGCGTTGGGGAGAATCAGACGCCGGAGGCCTTCCGGAATGCCTGTGACGATTTTCTGCTGCTGGATTTTGTTTCGGCGGAAACAGAGGATAAGAACGGAGAGGAGGAGATCCCTGATACAACGGCAGCTTCCTCTGCGGACACGGCAGGCAGGGCGGAGCTGAAACGGAAACGTCATGAGCTCAATGAGGTGCACAAGCTTCTGCGCATCGCCTTTGAACGGTATCAGGATGAGGACGGATTTGTGAATATCGCTTTGGCAGGCAACTATATCAAGCGTGCCAAGCCGGACTTCACCACCTTCTCCTACGGATATACCAAGCTCAGCGATTTCCTGAAGGCATTTCCGAAGAAGTACGAAGTGAAGATCATAAGGGGCAAGGGTAAGGGCAGCAGTACCTCGGTGCTTTACCGTTGCAGAAAAAGATAAAGGGCGCCTCAGGCGCCCTTTTCCATTTGCATCCAGTTACCCCGGAAGAGATAGATCAGAAAGACGATGGAGCTTAAACTCCAGGTAAGAGGGTAGGCCCAGAACACCACCCGGATATCCGGAAGGAAGTGGACCGCCGCCGTGATATAGCTGACCCGGATCACGCACCAGCAGGCCAGCATGACGAACATGGGTACCGTGGCCTTTCCGGCTCCCCGCATAATACCGGCCACACAGTGGGAGAAGGCCAGGAGAAAATAAAAGAGGGTGATGGTGTGGGCCTGGGCAGTACCGTAGGCCACCACCTTTGGATCGCTGTTGAAGGCTGCCACCAGGATCGGGGAGCTCAGGTAGATGGTGATGCCGATCAGCTCCGCCAGGGACAGGGAGCAGAGGATCCCGAAGCGCATGCCCTGTCTGACCCGGTCATAACGGCGGGCCCCCAGGTTCTGGCTGACAAAGGTGCTGAGGGAAAGGGCAAAGCAGGTGATGGGAAGGAAGCCGAAGCCCTCGATCTTGGAATAGGCACCGCAGCCTGCCACCGCATCCGGTCCGAAGAAATTGATGTTGGACTGGACCACCACGTTGGCCAGGGCAATGATGGAATTCTGGAAGCCGGAGGGCAGGCCGTTTACGGCGATCTTCCGCAGCATGGGCGGGAAGATGCGGATCTTCCGAAGCTCCAGCCGGTAGATATCCTCAGCCTTCATCAGGTGCCAAAGACACAGAAAGGCACTGACAAACTGGGAGATGATGGTGGCAAAGGCCGCAGACCAGACGCCCCATTGGAAAAGACCTACGAAGAGGATGTCCAGCACCACATTTACAATGGAGGAAATGATCAGATAGATCAGAGGATGGCGGCTATCACCTGCAGACTGAAGGATTCCCACGGCGGCATTGTACATAACAAAGGCCACGGAGCCCGCAAAGTATACCTTGAAATAGGAAACGGACTGGGGCAGGATGCTCTCCGGGGTCCCCATCAGGATCAGCATCTGGGGCGCAAAGATCATGCCGATGAAGGTCAGAAGGATCCCGCAGATGAGTCCCAGGGCAATGGTGGTGTGGACGGCTGCGGAAACAAGATGGGCCTTCCGGGCGCCGTAATAACGGGCAATGACCACGCCGGCTCCCAGGAAGATCCCGTTGAAAAAGCCTACCATCAGAAAGATCAGAGAGCTGGAGGAGCTGACTGCTGCAAGGGCGGTGCTGCCCAGAAAATTGCCCACGATCAGGGAGTCGGCTGTATTGTAAAGCTGCTGAAACAGATTGCCGAGAAAGAGGGGAATGGCAAAGGAGATCATCTTTTTTGGGATGCTTCCCTCCGTCATAAGGGTGCTCTGCCGGCTTTTTTCAGCAGCAGATGAAGCTGAGGATGCCATGTGTCTTTCCTCCTGAATAAAAAATCATGACTGAAGAAGGTCTTTCTCCAGCCAAGCTCTATTCTACTACCGGAACAGCTTCTGTACAAGTCCCGAAAGAAGGGGCAGGATTCAAAAAAAGATATTGACAAAAAAATAACAATGCTGTATGATATGGGAGAATTGTTAAAAAAATAACGAACCAGCAATCATAAAGGATTGCATCGTTCAGTCATGATGGAAGGGAGCAGATATTATGGCAGCAGAGACAGCAAGACCCGTTGACAGCATGGAGGCGCTTTCGGAAAAGATCGCCCGGATGCGGAAGGCCCAGGCCCGTTTTGCCCTTTATTCCCAGGAGCAGGTAGACCGGATCTTCCGGGCGGCAGCCCTTGCGGCAAACGAAGCAAGGATCCCGCTGGCAAAGATGGCGGTCCGGGAAACCGGCATGGGCGTGGTAGAGGATAAGGTCATCAAGAACAACTATGCGGCAGAATATATCTATCACCAGTATAAGGATGAAAAGACCTGCGGTGTGATCCAGGAGGACAGAGCCTTCGGTTACAAGGTGGTGGCTGAGCCCCTGGGGCTGATCGCTGCGGTCATCCCCACCACGAACCCCACCTCTACGGCCATCTTCAAGGCCCTGATCGCTTTAAAGACCAGGAACGCCATCCTGATCTCTCCTCATCCAAGGGCAAAGGAATGTACCATTGAGGCAGCCCGGATCGTGCTGGAGGCAGCGGTGAAGGCGGGAGCACCGGAGGAGATCATTGGATGGATCGATTCTCCTACCCTGGAGATGACCAATGAACTCATGCGGGAGTCAGACTGCATCCTGGCCACCGGAGGCCCCGGTATGGTCCATGCAGCCTACTCCTCCGGAAAGCCCGCCCTTGGCGTGGGAGCAGGAAACACTCCTGCCATTATCGACGATACGGCGGACATCCGGATGGCGGTAAGCTCCATCATCCATTCCAAGACCTTTGACAACGGTATGATCTGCGCCTCCGAGCAGTCCGTGACGGTGCTGGATCCTGTGTATCAGGCAGTCAGGGATGAATTTGAGAAGCGGGGCTGCTACTTCCTGAAGGAAGATGAGATGGACAAGCTCAGAAAGACCATGATGATCAATGGCTCCCTGAACGCAAAGATCGTGGGCCAGCCGGCGTCGGCCATTGCAGAGCTGGCGGGCTTTCAGGTCCCGAAGGCGACCCGGGTCCTCATCGGAGAGGTAAGCTCCGTGGAACCCTCCGAGGCCTTCGCCCATGAGAAGCTTTCCCCGGTGCTGGCCATGTACCGGGCGGAGAATTTTGACGAAGCCATCGCCAAGGCAGAGCGCCTGGTGGCAGACGGCGGCTACGGCCACACGGCTTCCCTTTATGTGGACCTGAAGGAGCAGGAGAAGCTGGCCCGGTTTTCCGAGGCCATGAAGACCTGCCGGATCCTCATCAACACACCTTCCTCCCAGGGAGGCATCGGTGATCTTTACAATTTCAGGCTGACCCCCTCCCTGACTCTGGGCTGCGGCTCCTGGGGCGGCAATTCCGTTTCGGACAATGTGGGGATCAGGAATCTTCTGAATTACAAGAAGGTGGCGGAGAGGAGAGAAAATATGCTTTGGTTCAGGACCCCGGGGAAGATCTATTTCAAGCAGGGCTGCATGCCCGTGGCATTGGAGGAATTACGCTCCTATTATAATAAGAAGAGATGCTTTGTGGTAACGGACAGCTTCCTCTTCGAAAACGGCTTTACAAGACCCATCGAGGAAAAACTGTCGGAGATGGGAATCCAGTATACCCTGTTCTCGGATGTACAGCCGGATCCCACCCTGGCAAATGCCCGGGCCGGCGTCAAGGTAATGGAGAGCTTCAAGCCCGACAGCATCATCGCCTTTGGCGGAGGCTCCGCCATGGACGCTGCAAAGATCATGTGGCTTCTTTACGAGCATCCCGAGGCAGAGTTCTCAGAGATGTCCCTGCGTTATATCGATATCCGGAAGAAGATCTATACCTTCCCGAAGATGGGAGAAAAATGCTACTTCATCGCCATCCCCACCTCCTCCGGTACGGGATCGGAGATGACCCCCTTTGCAGTCATCACCGACGAAAGCACCGGCGTAAAATACCCCATTACGGACTATGAGCTCATGCCGGACATGGCCATCGTGGATACGGACAACATGATGACCCAGCCCAGGGGACTTACGGCAGCCTCCGGCATCGACGCCATGACCCATGCCCTGGAGGCCTATGCCTCCATGATGGCTTCGGATTATACGGACGCCCTGGCCATAAAGGCCATGCAGGAGATCTTCCGCTACCTGCCCAGGGCATACGAGGATGGAAGCGACCGGGAGGCCCGGGACCACATGGCCAATGCCTCTGCTCTGGCGGGTATGGCCTTTGCCAACGCCTTCCTGGGAGTCTGCCATTCCATGGCCCATAAGCTGGGGGCCTATCATCACATCCCCCACGGTGTGGCCAATGCACTCCTGATCAATTACGTGCTGCAGTTCAACGCCAATGAGAAGCCCCCCAAGATGGGTACCTTCCCTCAGTACGAGTATCCCCATACCCTGGAGCGCTACGCGGAGGCGGCCAGGGCCTGCGGCGTAAAGGGTGAGGACGACAGGAAGGTGCTGGAAGCCTTTCTGGAGAAGCTTACGGAACTGAAGCATGCAGTGGGGATCAAGGACAGCATCCGGGATTACGGGATCCGGGAGGAGGACTTCCTGGCGACTCTGGATGAGATGACGGAGCACGCCTTTGATGACCAGTGCACGGGAGCGAACCCCAGGTATCCTCTGATGCAGGAGATCAGGGAAATGTATCTGATGGCTTATTACGGTAAGCCCTACCATGAGATGAGCGAAGAATAAGGGAGGCAGAGATCATGTCGAAGGAACTGTTATCAGAAAACACATCCAGAAGGATCTACCGGGAGGAAGACAGGATCCTGAAGGTCTTCTCCGGGGACTTCCCGAAGGAGGAGGTATTCCATGAAGCCTTTATCAATGCCCGCATAGAAGCGGTCCTGGGAGAGATGGTGCCGAAGGTCCTGTCTCTGAACCTGAGGGACGGAAGCTGGACCCTGGAAAAGGAATATGCGAAGGGACGGACCCTCCAGGAGCTGATGGAGGAGGAGCCCTCCAGAAAACAGGAATACCTGGAGAAGATGCTGGAGCTGCAGCTGCAGATCCAGTCCCATCAGGTACCGGTGCTGGAGCAGCTGAAGGACAAGATGCAAAGGCAGATCAACGAGCTGGGGGACATTGATGATGGGACCAGATACGAGCTCCTTACAAGACTTGCGGGGATGCCCAGACACGAAAAGCTCTGTCATGGAGACCTGCGTCCCTCCAATATCATCCTGGACGAGGCCGGAGCTTACCATGTCATCGACTGGGTCCATGCCACCAAGGGAAATGCATCTGCGGATATCGCCAGGACCTACCTGATCCTGGCCCTGGATGACAAGAGCATGGCAGAGTACTACCTGGAGCTCTTCTGCAAACAGACCGGCACAAAGCCCTCCTATGTACAGGACTGGCTTCCGGTTGTGGCGGCTGCCCAGCTGACCAAAAAACGTCCGGAGGAAATGGAGGAACTGCGCTCCTGGCTGCAGATCTGTGACCATATGTAATGCTGATATAGGCAAAACAGGAGAAGAATAAGGAAAAAGTTTCTAATATAAAAGAATAAAACGTTAGAAGATTATGGGTGCAGCAAAAAAATACGGCTGTGCCCATAATCTTTGCTTGACAGACGGGAAAGTATCTGCTACCCTCTATAAGGTTTTTAAGAATCATTTTGGATTAGGGGGCCCTGAAAAAAAGGCTGGTTGTGAGAAAGGAAAAGGAAAAAATATGTTCAAGAAGTTTATGGAAGAATTTAAGACCTTCGCCCTTCGCGGAAACGTGATGGATATGGCAGTCGGTGTTATTATCGGAGGTGCCTTCTCCGGTATCGTAACATCCCTGACGGAAAATGTTCTGACACCCATCTTAAAGGTGTGCACCGGCGCTGAGCTCTACAGCATCCAGCAGATCGCAGGCTTCGGATCTCAGTTCGTAAGCTCCGTAGTTGATTTCCTGATCAACGCATTCATCCTGTTCTGCATCCTGAAGGCAGTGAACAAGATGCTGGATCTGGGCAGGAAGAAGGAAGAGGAGCCGGCAGCTCCCACCACCAAGGTATGCCCCTTCTGCAAGTCCGAGATCGCCATCGATGCGACCAGATGTCCGCACTGCACCAGCGAGCAGCCCAAGGAATAAACATAAAACGGAGACCTCCGGACCCATGGTCCGGAGCATAAGAAAAGGGCGGCCCGGGCCACCCTTTTTTGATATTATAAAACAGACAGCCTCCCGGCCTCAGGCCGCCTTAGGGAAGATCCGGAAAGTTGACAGCGGGAAAAAAATGTGCTAGCATAATGCCCCGTTTGAAAAAACGCCAGAGGATCCCCGGAACAAAACGGGACCCCAGGCAGTTTTGGGAGGATGAATGAAGAGAAGAAAACTTGTACTGCTGGCAGCAGCCCTGCTGCTTCTGGGAAAGCCGGAAGCCGGAGCTCTCCGGGCTTTTGCGGCGGAACCACCGGTGGAGGCCACCATGGTGGCCCTGGAAAATACAGGAGCCGAAGGAAGTGCGGCAGCAGAAAAGGAGGAGGCAGCTAAGGCAAAGGAGCAGTATAGCTATATGGGGACCTTCCGTCTCACCGCCTACTGCGGCTGCCGCGTCTGCAACGGACGCTGGACGGGACATCCCACGGCCCTCGGGACGGACTATCAGGAAGGAAGGACCATTGCGGTGGACCGCAGGGTGATCCCCCTGGGAAGCACCGTGGAGATCAACCTTCCCGGACGGGGCTGGACCCGCTTCCGGGCGGAGGACACAGGCTCGGCCATCAAGGGAAACCGGATCGACGTCTATGTATCCGAGCACGGCCGCTGCTATACCCCTCTTTATAACACCCATGCAGAGGTAAGGATCGTAAGATAAATGGAAAAAAGGTGGATGCTACATACAAAACGGGCGGATTTCCAGGGGATCGCAAGGGATCTTGGGATCGACCCGGTGACCGTAAGGATCATCAGGAACCGGGGGATCCGGGAGGAGGAAGAGATGCGCAGGTATCTCTTCGGGACCCTGGATGACCTTTATGATCCGGCCCTGCTTCCCCAGGGAGAGGAGGCCGCAGCCCTGCTGCGGGAGGCCATTTCCAGGGGAGAACGGATCCGGATCGTGGGGGACTATGACATCGACGGCGTATGTGCCACCTATATCCTGTACCGGGGACTCCTGCAGGTCCGGGAAGCCCTTGGCCGGAAGGAGGCTGAGGGAGGGATCGACTACGTGATCCCCCACCGGATCCGGGACGGCTACGGCATCAACCGGCACATCATAGAGAAGGCCCTGTCGGATGGAGTGGACCTGATCATCACCTGCGATAACGGCATCGCTGCTCTGGAGGAGCTGCGCTTTGCAAGGGAACAGGGGGTCCGGGTGATCGTAACGGATCATCACGACATCCGGCTTACGGAGGAGGGGGAGGAACAGCTTCCTCCGGCGGAGGCGGTGGTGGACCCGAAGCTGCGGGACAGCCGCTACCCGGTCAGGAACATCTGCGGCGCAGTGGTGGCCTGGAAGCTGCTGCTGCTCCTCTACCGCATGTGCGGACTTTCCAGGGAGGCGTGGCTCTCCTTTCTGGACTTTGCAGCCCTTGCCACGGTGGGGGATGTGATGGAGCTTCAGGGAGAAAACCGGATCATCGTACGGTACGGTCTTAAAAGCCTCACCGAAGGCTGCCGGAACCAGGGCCTTTGCAGCCTCATAAACCGCTGCGGCCTGTCGGGAAAGCGCATTACCGCTTATCATCTGGGCTTTGTTATCGGTCCCTGCATCAATGCAGGGGGCAGGCTGGAGACAGCCGAAGCCGCCTTAAAGCTATTCCTTTCGGAGGATCCGGAGGAGGCGGCCATGCTGGCGGAGCACCTCCGTTCCCTGAACGAGGAGCGAAAGCTCATGACGGAGGAGGGTGTAAAGGAGGCGGAGCGGCAGGCCCTGGAAGCTTTTCCGGAGGACCGGGTGCTGGTGCTGTTTCTGCCGGAGCTTCACGAGTCTCTGGCAGGGATCGTGGCAGGCCGCATCCGGGAACGGCTGGGGAAGCCCTGCATCGTTCTGACCAGGGGAGCTGAGGGACTGAAGGGAAGCGGCAGATCCATCGAAGCCTATCACATGTTTCAGGGACTCTGCGGCGTGTCCGGGCTTCTGACCAGGTTCGGAGGCCATCCCATGGCTGCAGGCCTGAGCCTGCCGGAGGAAAACCTGGAGGCTTTCCGCAGGGAACTGAACCGGGGGTGCGGACTTTCTCCGGAGGACTTCCTTCAGGATCTCTGGATCGATATGGCAATGCCCCTTTCCTACATCAGCGGAAGACTGGTGGAGGAGCTGAGCCTTCTGGAGCCCTTCGGTACCGGAAATGAAAAGCCGGTCTTTGCGGCAAAGGGAGTACAGCTGACGGATCTTCGGGTCATAGGGAAAAACCGGAATGTGTTAAAGTGCAGGGTCCGGGAGGAGACGGGGACCTGTATGCCGGCGGTGATCTTCGGAGAGGCGGACCGGATGGAGAAGGAGCTTAAGGGATTTTCCCGGGTCAATATCACCTATTATCCGGAAATCAACGAGTATAACGGCTACAAGACCCTGCAGCTTGTGATCGGAGATTACCGGGGTACGGGGAATGCGTAAAAAATTGTTGACAAGTATGGAGCCCTTCGCTATAATATATTTTGCGTTTGGGAAACCGGACGTCATCCATAAGGTGTGTGCGTGTAGCTCAGCTGGATAGAGCGTCTGACTACGGATCAGAAGGCCGGGAGTTCGAATCTTCTCACGCACAGAACAGAGCCTCTGCAGTTTGCAGAGGCTTTTTTGCACCCTGATTGTCCGCGATACAAAAACATGTGTTTAAAATTTCCGCGACAGATTGACAAAGCCCCATGGGATATTTAAAATAAAATCAAAGAAATTGTGAGAAGAACCATTATGACCATTATGCCGCTTTTACGGAGGCGGCTTTCGGAGGAGGGGTATCGCTATGATCATGTTTAACTGTGACTATCTGGAGGGCGCTCATGAAAAGATCCTTGAGCGGCTCTGTGAAACCAATATGGACCAGACGCCGGGCTACGGCGTGGACGAATACTGTGACAGGGCAAGGGCCCTGATCCGGGAGCAGGTAAAGGATCCGGATGCCTACGTGCAGTTCCTGGTGGGAGGGACCCAGACCAATATGACGGTGCTGGCGGCCCTGATGCGCCATCACGAGGGCGTTATCGCCGCAGACACGGGACACATCGCCGTTCATGAGACCGGTTCCATCGAGGCCACCGGACACAAGGTCCTGACGCTGCCCAACAAGGAGGGCAAGATCTCCGCAAAGCAGGTGGACGACTATGTTAAGGCCCACAATGCAGATGAGATGAAGCAGCATATGGTAAAGCCCAAGGTGGTATTCATCTCCTATGCCACGGAGGAGGGTACCCTTTATTCCAAGGCAGAGCTCAAGGACCTGTACAAAACCTGCAAGAAGCATAACCTGTATCTTTATCTGGACGGCGCCCGTCTGGGCTACGGCCTCATGTCCGAAAAGTCGGACCTGACCATGGCGGACATTTACAAATATACGGACGTGTTCTACATCGGCGGAACAAAGGTAGGAGCCCTCTTCGGGGAGGCCATCGTATTCCACAACCATGATCTCCATGACGACTTCCGCTATCTGATGAAGCAGAAGGGAGGCCTTCTGGCAAAGGGACGTCTCCTGGGCGTGCAGTTCGAGGTCCTTTTTGAAGGCAAGGGAAAGAAGTGCCTGTATTATCAGATCTCCGAGCATGCGGACCGGCTTGCCATCAAGCTGAAGGAGGGTATAAAGGCCCTGGGATACGAGATGTATCAGGACAGCTACACCAATCAGCAGTTCCCCATCCTGCCGGATGCGGTCCTGGGGAAGCTTTCCAAAAAGTACACCTATGGCTACTGGTGCCGGGTGGACGAAAAGCACAGCGCCGTACGCTTCTGCACCTCCTGGGCCACGAAGGAGGAAAATGTGGACCAGCTTCTTTCGGACCTCAAGCGCTGGACAAAGTAAGAACATCCAGGGCAGCTGCGAAAAGCGGGGGCTGTGCCTCGTTTGACAGAAAGAAAACAATCCATGACATAGGAACTCTGTTCTGCTATACTGTATGGCAGAACAGAGTTTTTTGCTGCCGGGCAGCGGAAAGGAGTGGAAACATGGCATACGCAGATGACGTATTCAAGCAGATGTGCCGGGATATCATCGATAACGGCACGGACACCAGAGGAGAAAAGGTACGGCCCCACTGGCCGGACGGAACGCCGGCCTATACCGTAAAGCGCTTCGGCGTTGTGAACCGCTATGACCTGCGGAAGGAATTTCCCGCCCTGACCCTCCGGCGGACTGCCATCAAGTCGGCCACCGACGAGCTTCTGTGGATCTGGCAGAGGAAGTCCAACAACATCCATGACCTGAACAGCCATATCTGGGACGAGTGGGCGGATCCGGACGGCAGCATCGGAAAGGCCTACGGCTATCAGATGCAGGTAAAACACCAGTATAAGGAAGGCATGTTCGACATGGTGGACCGGGTGATCTACGATCTGAAGAACAATCCCTACAGCCGCCGGATCATGACGAACATCTATAACTTCCAGGACCTTCACGAGATGAATCTCTATCCCTGTGCCTACAGCATGACCTTCAACTGCACGAAGGATCCGGAAACGGGGAAGCTGGTGCTGAACGCCATCCTGAACCAGCGCTCCAACGACGTGCTGGCAGCCAACAACTGGAACGTGGTGCAGTATGCCGTGCTGGTGCATATGCTGGCTCAGGTCTGCGGCATGGTGGCGGGAGAGCTGGTGCATGTCATAGCCGACGCCCACATCTATGACCGCCATATCCCTCTGATCGAGGAACTGATCAGCAGGGAGTCCTATCCGGCACCGAAGTTCTGGCTCAATCCGGAGGTGAAGGACTTCTATGACTTTACGCCGGATGACGTAAAACTGATCGATTATCAGCACGGGGAGCAGATCCGGGATATCCCCATTGCGATCTAAGGAGAAATGACGCCATGCTGAAGGCCATCGTAAACGTAAATCAGGAGTGGGGCATCGGAAAGAAGGGAGACCTTCTGGTCTATATTCCGGAGGACATGAAGTTCTTCCGGCAGCAGACGAAGGGGAAGACCCTGGTGATGGGACGAAAAACCTTGGAAAGCTTTCCGGAGGGACGTCCCCTGAAGGGACGCCGGAGCATCCTTCTGACCAGGGACCCCTCGGGGCTTCCGGAGGCTGCAAGGGCCTATCTGGAAGGCCGTGGGGAAGCAGGGACCAGCCTGGAGGCGGTAGGAAGCCTGAAGGAGCTGCTGGCCCTTCTCGGGACCCTGAAGGAGGAAGAGGTCTATGTGATCGGAGGAGAACAGCTGTACCGGGCCCTTCTGCCATACTGCGGTGAATGCCAGGTGACCGTAAACGACTGCAAGGAAAAAGCGGATACCTGGTTCCCGGACCTGGACAGCCTCCCCGGCTGGAGACGGAGGGAGGCAGGTGCCTGGCAGGAATCCGAAGGGATCCGCTATCGCTTTACCACATATGAAAATCTGGAGCCCAGGGAGCTGCCATAAAGAAGCTGCCTGAGATCCCTTATCTGCCCTGGGGGAGACCTCAGGGCATCATTCTCTGCCGCAGGACTTCGTAGGCCAGGACCCCTGCTGCCACAGAGGCGTTGAGGGAGTCGATGTCTCCCTTCATGGGGATGGAAGCCACCATGTCGCAGCTTTTCCGGACAAGGGGGGATACGCCCTTTCCTTCGTTGCCGATCACAAGGCCGATGGGGCCCTTCAGGTTCAGACGGTACATGACCTCTCCGTCCATATCCGCACAGACGAACCAGAGACCTGCTTTTTTCAGCTCCTGGATGGTCCTGGAAATGTTGGTGACCTTGGCCACGGGGGTGTAGTTGATGGCGCCGGCAGAGGCCTTGGCCACAGTGGCGGTAAGGCCCACGGCCCGGTCCTGACGGATCACGACCCCATGGGCACCGCAGAGGTTGGCGGTACGGATGATGGCCCCCAGATTGTGGGGATCCTCGATGCCGTCCAGAAGGAAGATAAAGGGAGGTTCCTCCTTTTCAGCGGCCCGCTCCAGGATCTCCTCCACCGTGGCATAGGTATAGGCTGCGGAGTAGGCAATGACGCCCTGATGCTTTCCGGTTTCGGAAAGCTCCTCAAGGCGTTCTTTTTTTACGAAGCTGACCTTCGTTTCCGGATGGGCTGTCGCCTCCCGGAGGATGCTTCCAAGGGCATTATCATGAGCTCCCTCCAGTACAAAGAGCCTGTCTATGGGCTTTCCGGCCCGAAGGGCCTCCAGCACCGCGTTTCTTCCTTCGATGATATTTTCACTGTATCTCATGGCAATCTGCCGCCTTTCCCGTAAAATGTTCTGTGTTTTTCCGTGTTTCCCAGTATACCATGGCCGCCCTCTGAGGTAAAGAGATTGCGCGATACGGCATAAATATGATAAGATTAAAAATCATCAAATAGTTTCAAAATAACACATTACAGGAACGGAGGACTGTTTTTATGGCAGAGATCAATGATTTATCACATTCCACGGGGATCCCGACTCCTCACATCAGCTGCGGAGACAAAAATGAGATCGCAGAGACCGTGCTGCTTCCGGGGGACCCTCTCCGGGCAAAGTTCATTGCGGAGACCTTTCTGACGAATGTAAAGCAGTTCAACAGCACAAGAAATATGTTCGGATACACGGGAGAATACAAGGGAAAACGGGTATCCGTCATGGGAACCGGAATGGGTTGCCCCTCCATGGGGATTTATTCCTATGAGCTGATCCATTTTTATGGTGTGAAGAACCTGATCCGGGTGGGCACTGCTGGAGCCCTTAATCCTGAGGTAAAGGTCCGGGACATGGTGCTGGGCATGGGCGCCTGCACCACCTCCAATTACGTAAAGCTCTTCGGACTTCCGGGAGACTATGCCCCCATCTGCTCCTACAGCCTGCTGGCAAAGGCGGTGAAGGCAGCAGAGGAGAAGGGCTTCCGTTATCATGTGGGAAATGTACTGAGCTCCGACATGTTCTACGGATATGACCTGCCCTATGCCAATACCTGGTCCGAGATGGGCGTCCTGGCGGTGGAGATGGAGGCTGCAGCCCTTTATGCCAATGCAGCCAGAGGCGGGGCCAATGCCCTGACGATCCTGACCATCTCAGACAGCGAGGATGAGGTGACTACCGCAGAGGAGCGCCAGAACACCTTCACCAGGATGATGGAAGTTGCCCTGGAGATCGCGTAAAGGCCTTAAAAACCTATATTATTCCATGCTTTTATGGTATAATAAAAGAATTCACGAGAATTTTTACAAGGAGCAGAGTATGGCAGAGGAGATAAAAAATCAGGAGATACCGGAGGAGACCGGGGAGAAGACAGTGAACTCCAAAAATTTCATTGAACGGGAGATCGACAAGGATCTTGCGGAGGGGGTATATACCACCGTTCACACCAGGTTCCCGCCGGAGCCCAACGGCTACCTGCATATCGGACATGCAAAATCGATCCTTCTGAACTACGGGCTGGCAGAGGAGTACGGCGGAAAGTTCAACCTGCGCTTCGACGATACCAACCCCACGAAGGAGAAAACGGAGTTTGTGGAGTCCATTACGGAGGATGTAAAGTGGCTGGGAGCTGACTTTGAAGACCGGCTGTTCTTTGCTTCCAATTATTTCGACGAGATGTACGAGAAGGCGGTGCTGCTGATCAAAAAGGGAAAGGCATACGTGTCCGACCTGAGCGCCGAGGAGATCCGGGCATACCGGGGCGATTTCAATACCCCGGGAAAGGAAGATCCCTCAAGGAACCGCAGCATCGAGGAGAACCTTCGTCTCTTCCAGGAGATGAAGGAGGGAAAATATGCCGATGGGGAGAAGGTGCTCCGGGCGAAGATCGACATGGCCTCTGGAAACATCAACATGAGGGATCCGGTGGTCTACAGGATCGCAAGGCTCAGCCATCACAATACGGGAGACAAATGGTGCATCTATCCCATGTACGATTTTGCCCATCCCCTGGAGGATGCCATCGAAGGCATCACCCACAGCTGCTGTACCCTGGAGTTTGAGGATCACAGGCCTCTCTACGACTGGTTCGTAAGGGAGTGCGAGTACCCCAACCCGCCGCGGCAGATCGAGTTCGCAAAGATGTACCTCACCAACGTGGTGACGGGAAAGCGCTATATCAAGAAGCTGGTGGAGGACGGCATCGTGGACGGATGGGACGATCCGCGCCTGGTGACCATCGCCGCCTTAAGACGCCGCGGCTATACCCCGGAGTCCATCAAGAAATTCGTTCAGCTGGCAGGCGTTTCCAAGGCGGATTCCTCCTGTGACCTGGATATGCTGGAATACTGCATCCGGGACGACCTGAAGCTGAAGCGCCCCAGGATGATGGCTGTGCTCCATCCCCTGAAGCTGGTGATCGATAATTATCCGGCGGATCAGGAGGAGGTACTGGAGATCCCCAACAATCTGGAGGTGCCGGAGATGGGAAGCCGTAAGGTGACCTTCGGCAGGGAGCTTTGGATCGAGGAGGAGGACTTTATGGAGAATCCTCCCAAAAAATATTTCCGTCTGTTCCCGGGCAATGAGGTGCGCCTCATGGGGGCATACTTCGTAAAGTGCACCGGCTGTGAAAAGGACGAAGCGGGTAACGTGATCTGCGTTCATGCGGAGTACGACCCGGAGACGAAGTCCGGAGGACCGGATCCCGGAAGGAAGGTCAAGGGAACCATCCACTGGGTCAACGCAAAGGATGCATACCAGGCTACGGTACGCCTTTACGAGAATCTGGTGGACGAGGAGAAGGGCAAGCTGAACGAAGACGGAAGCCTGAACCTGAATCCCAATTCCCTGACGGTACTGACGGGATGTATGCTGGAGCCTGCCCTCAGGGAGGCAAAGGCCTATGACAGCTTCCAGTTCGTGAGAAACGGCTATTTCAATGTGGATTGCCGGGACAGCCGGGAGCATGAACCGGTATTCAACCGGATCGTGGGGCTGAAGAGCTCCTTCAAGCTCCAGAAATAAAGAAACAATCATAATCAAGGTAGGGAACGGCCCGGAGGGGCCGGATCATTTGGAGAAGAACGATGGCAGATATGATACGCCAAAACAGTATAGAGAAAGAACACAGAAGGGCAGGCGTGGGCACCGACATCGGGGCCCAGGTGGCTGCGTCCATGGCAACGGACGACAAACCCCAGCTCCGGGGCGAGCGGGAGCTGGAGGAACCGGCCCCCTTTACGGAGCCGGAGGTCCTTTATGAGGACCTGATCAGGACTATCAGCAGTTACCATCCCTCTGAAGACTTTTCCATGATCCGGAAGGCCTATGAGGTGGCGGACCGGCAGCATGCCGGCCAGAAGCGCCGCTCCGGGGAGCCCTATATCATCCATCCCCTCTGCGTTGCCATCATTCTGGCAGACCTGGAGATGGATAAGGAGACCATCGCCGCAGCCCTCCTTCACGACGTGGTGGAGGATACGGGAATGACCCTTTCCGAGCTGGAGAAGGAATTCGGGGCGGACGTGGCCCATCTTGTGGACGGCGTCACCAAGCTGACCCAGCTGAATTACGACAAGGACAAGATCGAGATGCAGGCGGAGAACCTGCGGAAGATGTTCGTGGCCATGGCCAAGGACATCCGCGTCATCCTGATCAAGCTGGCGGACCGCCTCCATAATCTGCGGACCTTACAGTACCAGAGTCAGGAAAAACAGATCGAAAAGGCAAGGGAGACCCTGGATATCTATTCTCCCATTGCCGACCGTCTCGGTATCAGCAAGGTGAAGATCGAGCTGGACGATCTGTCCCTGAAGTATCTGAAGCCGGAGGTCTATTATGACCTGGCGGAGAAGATCGCCCTGAAGAAGGATGCCCGGGAGGAGTTCATCGCGGGTATCGTAAACGAGGTCTCCGAGCATATGAAGGAGGCTGGGATCAAGGCCCAGGTGGTGGGCCGGGTCAAGCATTTCTTCAGCATCTATAAAAAGATGGTGAACCAGCAGAAGACCCTGGATCAGATCTACGACCTCTTTGCAGTGCGGATCCTGGTGGACAATGTGAAGGACTGCTATGCGGCCCTGGGCGTGATCCATGAGCTGTATAAGCCCATTCCGGGCCGGTTCAAGGACTATATCGCCATGCCGAAGCCCAATATGTACCAGTCCCTCCATACGACCCTGATCGGAAAGGGAGGAACGCCCTTTGAGATCCAGATCCGTACCTACGAGATGCACAAGATCGCAGAATACGGTATCGCGGCCCACTGGAAGTACAAGGAAGTGGGAAGCGGAAAGCGGGCGGACACCGCAGAGGACGAAAAGATGTCCTGGCTCCGTCAGGTGCTGGAATGGCAGCGGGATGCGGACGACAGCAAGGAATTCCTCAGCATGGTAAAGTCCGACTTCAACCTCTTTACGGATGAAGTATTCTGCTTTACTCCCACGGGAGATGTGAAGCACCTGCCCGCAGGCTCCACTCCCATCGACTTTGCCTACAACATCCACTCTGCCGTGGGCAACAAGATGGTGGGAGCCAGGGTCAACGGAAAGCTGGTGCCCATAGATTACAAGATCCAGAACGGTGACCAGATCGAGATCATCACCTCCCAGAACTCCAGAGGACCCAGCCGTGACTGGCTGAACGTGGTCCGCTCCACCCAGGCAAAGAACAAGATCAACGCCTGGTTCAAGACGGAGATGAAGGAGGACAACATCGTAAGAGGCCGGGAGCTCCTGGACAAGTACTGCCGTCAGAAGGGCGTCAACTATCCTGACCTGACAAAGCCGGAGTACATGGAGGGAGTCCTGAGGCGCTATGCCCTGAAGGACTGGAATGCGGTCCTGGCTTCCGTGGGCCACGGTGCCCTGAAGGAGAGCCAGGTCATCGGAAAGCTCCAGGATACCAAGCGGAAGCTGGATCAGAAGCGTATCACCGATGAGGAGATCATCAAGGCCAACACGGTTGCCAGCGGAGAGATCACGAACCCCACGGTGAAGAAGGACTCCAAGGGCGGTATCGTGGTAAAGGGCATCCATGACGTGGCGGTACGCTACGCCCACTGCTGCAACCCGGTGCCGGGAGACGAGATCGTGGGCTTTGTGACCCGGGGAAGGGGCATCACCATCCACCGGACCGACTGTATCAATATGATGAACCTGCCGGACGATGAGAGAAGCCGGCTTATCGAGGCGGAGTGGCAGACTCCGGAGAACGACAAGGAGGCAGCCACCTACTCCACCGAGATCAAGATCTACTGCAACAACAGGATCGGACTGGTGGTGGATATCTCCAGGATCTTTACGGAGGCCAATATCGACATCACCAGCGTCAATATGAAAACTGCCAAGAACGGAACAGCGACTCTGGTGCTGACCTTCGATATCCATGGAAAGGAAGAGCTGAAGCGGCTGACGGACAAGGTCAGGAACGTGGAGGGCGTGCTGGATATCGGAAGGACGGCAGGCTAAGACCACCGGCGGAAGGCCTCCGGAAAACTGTATGGAAAAGAGGAACCTATGATTAAAGTAAATCCCTATGTGCTGGGAATGATGAGCACAAACTGCTATATCCTTTACGACGACGCGGAGACCCCGGATCAGGAGGGATTCCGCCAGGCCGTGGTCATCGACGCTGCGGCAGAGCCGGAGCGCCTGATCGATATCTGCGAAAAGGACCTTAAGGTAAAGCCAGTGGCTATCCTTCTGACCCATGGCCACTTCGACCATATCATGGCGGTGGACGCCCTGAGAGAGCGCTACGGCATCAAGGCCTACGGTCTTGATGCAGAGAAGGAGGTATTTGTAACGCCGGAGTATAATCTTTCCGCCCGTTTTGAGACTGCCTTCCGCCTGGAGGGCGTGGAGCTTCTGTCCGACGGAAGCGAGATCGAACTGATCGGCCATACCTTCCGGGTGATCGCCACCCCGGGCCATACGGGAGGCGGCTGCTGCTACTATGTGGAGGACAGCGGACTGCTGTTTTCCGGCGACACCCTCTTCTGTGAGTCCTACGGAAAGTTCACCTTCCCTACGGGAAGCCTGAAGGATATCGTCCGGAGCATCGTAGAGAAACTTCTGGTGCTGCCGGAGGATACGAAGGTGTTCCCGGGCCACGAGGGAGCCACCACCATTGGTCACGAGCGGACCTACAACATCTGCAACGTGATCTACAAAAAGAACAAGGAAGCCGGTAAGCTGTAATGATCGCCCTTTTGCTGGATGAAACGATCGAAAAATATGAACAGGACCTGCGGGAGCTTCTGATGGCGTTTTTCCCGGGAGAGGCCTTCTGTTATGAGAAAAAGCCCGAAGCAGGGCTTTTTGTCTGTGGAGAAAAGGATGGCCTGGGGGTATCCGGAGGAGCGGTTTTTCCGGAAGGTGCGGCTGCCGGAGAAACACTTCAGGCGCCCTTATGCCTTACGGAAAGCCGCAGTGAAAACAAGACCCGGATCAAAAAGGCCCTTTACGGACTCCTGCACGGCCTGACGGGGGAGGAGCTTCCCTGGGGGACCCTTACGGGGATCCGTCCGGTGAAGCTTCCGGAGAAGATGATGAAGGAGGGGATGGCGGATCCGGAGATCCTGAAGGAGCTTCAGGACCGGTATCTGATTTCCGAAGAAAAAGCCCGCCTTTCCCTGGAGATCGCCCACAGGGAGCGGGCGGTCCTCTCCCGGATCCCTTACCGACAGGGCATGAGCCTTTACATCGGCATCCCCTTCTGTCCTACCACCTGCATGTACTGCAGCTTCACCTCCTATCCCATCTCCCGCTGGCAGGACCGGGTGGGAGAATATCTGGACTGCCTCAGGAGGGAGCTGGACCAGCTCAGGAGACTGCAGGAGACGCCGGGAAGCCGGATCTTCGGGAGACCCTTCCAGACCATCTATATCGGAGGGGGGACTCCTACCTCCCTGTCTGCAGCACAGCTTAAGGAGCTTCTGGGGGTCCTTAAGGAGCGCCTGGACCTTTCGGAGCTTGCGGAATTTACCGTTGAGGCAGGAAGGCCGGACAGCATTACCCGGGAGAAGCTCAAGGTACTGCGGGATCACGGGATCCAGCGGATCAGCATCAATCCCCAGACCATGAACCAGAAGACCCTGGACCTCATCGGCCGCAGACACAGTGTAGAGGATGTGAAGCGGGCCTTTTCCGAGGCCAGATCCGCAGGCTTTCAGAATATCAACATGGATCTGATCATGGGACTTCCGGAGGAGAGCCTTTCCGACGTGGAGCATACTCTTTCGGAGATCCGGAAGCTGCATCCCGACAGTCTGACGGTCCATGCCCTTGCAGTGAAGCGGGCGGCCCGTCTCAACACGGAGGGAAATGCCTGGGCCCATCTGGCCAGGGCCGGCAGGGAGGAGGCCTCCCGCATGACGGAGCTGGGGGCCCTTACGGCAGAGGAGCTGGGCCTTAAGCCCTACTACCTCTACCGGCAGAAGAATATGGCAGGCAATCAGGAAAACGTGGGATATGCGGAGGAAGGAAAGGAAAACCTCTACAATATCCTTATGATGGAGGAGCTGCACACGGTCCTTGGCTGCGGCGCAGGAGCCTCCACCAAGCTGGTGCTTCCAAACGGGGATGCGGCAGCAAACAACGGAAACGAATTCCGGGTGGAGCGCTTTGAAAACATCAAAAACGTGGCGGAATACCTGCCCCGGATCGAAGAACTGCTGGAAAAAAGAGAGAAATTCCTGGACCCAAGGGCCTGACCCTTGACAAATCCGGAAACTCATATATAATAGGCTGCACCGACAAGGTCGGTAAAAAACAAGGTTTTGGACGGCCCGGTGTGGTGGCCGGGCCGTTTCAAACATAAGAGCCCCGACGAATATTTGAAGAACCCCTCAATATTCTTCGAGGCTTTTTGATTGCAAAAAAAGGACACAAAAACTTCACAAAATAATTAGCACTCAATGCTTGACAGTGCTAACAAAGAGTGCTATAACATAGCCAGAACGAAGGGAGAGGAACGAAAGAGAAGGAAAAAGAGTTCCGGAACCTCCCGTTCCAAAGAACTGGTAACTACATAGGTTCAGGTAAAGAAAAGGAGTGAGGTTTTATGTTGATGCCCAGTATTTTTGGAGAGAATATGTTTGATGACTTTTTCAGGGATTTCCCGTTTTACGATGATGGAAGGACGGAAAGAGATATTGAAAAGAAGCTGTACGGCCGTCACAGCAAAAACCTGATGAAGACGGATATCAAGGAGTACGATAACGGATATGAACTGGTAATGGATCTGCCGGGCTTTACCAAGGATGAGATCAAGGTCTCCCTGGAGAACGGCTATCTGACCATCAGCGCTGCCAAGGGCCTTGATAAGGACGAGGAGGATAAGAAGAACGGCACCTACATCCGGAAGGAGCGTTATGCAGGAGCCTGCGAGCGGAGCTTCTATGTAGGAGAGGATGTAACCCAGTCGGATATCAAGGGCGAGTTCAAGCACGGTATCCTGACACTGAATATCCCGAAGAAGGAAGCAAAGCCCGCTGTGGAGGGCAAGCAGTACATTGCCATCGAGGGCTGATGCCCAGGGCCCTGCGGACAGGAACCAAAGGAGGTATGCGGATCACTGCATACCTCTTTTTTTATGCGGACAGCCGCCGAAAATATCTTGCAAATGCAGGAACAATATGCTATCATAAGCTTTGTTTATGTTCGGAGGTGAAGAAATGACGATACTTGTGTCAATCATATATGTGATTCTGGGAGTTGCGCTTTCAGCCATCATCCTGATGCAGGAGGGAAATACCCAGGGACTCGGTTCCATCGGCGGTATGGCAGACAGCTACTGGGGTAAGATCAAGGGACGTTCCATGGAAGGAAACCTGGAGAAGTTCACCAAGTACGGAACCATCGTTTTCCTGATCCTTGCGCTGGTCATGAACATTCTGATGAAATAAGAGATGATTGAAAAAGCTCCTGTGACATTCAGGGGCTTTTCTTTGTGTCGGGAGAAGGAGCGCCATTTGGAAAAAAAGAAAAAAAAGACAAGGACGATAAAAACAACAAAGACGAAAAGAGCGGCCGGGGCGAAAAAAACAGGGCCTGAGACCCCAAAGGCAAAGACCGTAACGGAGGATCAGAGAAAGGTACTTCTGGAGCTCATGAGGGACCCCCTCTATAAGCCCATGAAGCTAAAGGAGCTGGCAATCCTCCTGGAGGTGCCAAAAAGCCGCAGGGAGGAACTGCAGCTGGCACTGGATACCCTGGTGGAAGAGGGACTGATCGGAAAAAGCTCCAGGGGTAAGTTCGGAAAGCCGGAGCTTTTCACCCTTCAGGGACATTTCCAGGGGAATGCCAGAGGCTTCGGCTTCGTGACCGTGGAAGGCAGAGACCAGGACATCTTTATCCCCGGGGATCGGTCCGGAGGGGCCATGGACGGAGATGAGGTCCGTATCCTGATCGAAAAGGAGGAAAAGGGCAAGCGCCCCGAAGGACGGGTGCTGCGGGTACTGCAGCATGCCAACACGGAGCTTGTGGGCTTCTATCAGAAGCAGCAGAACTACGGCTTTGTGCTGCCGGATAATCAGCGGATCACCAGGGACATCTTCATTCCGAAGGGAAAGGACCTGGGAGCGGTGCAGGGCCATAAGGTGATGGTACGGCTGACGTCCTACGGAGACGATCAGAACAGCCCGGAAGGGGAGATCACGGAGATCCTGGGACATGTGGACGATCCCGGGGTGGATATCCTGTCCCTGACAAAGGCCTACGGCCTTACGGCTGCCTTCCCGGAGGATGTTACGGAGAGCCTTGCAGCCATTCCGGACAGCGTTCCGGAGGAAAAAAAGAAGGGACGTCTGGACCTTCGCGGGGAGCTGATGGTGACCATTGACGGAGAAGACGCCAAGGATCTGGATGACGCCGTCTCCCTGAGCTTCAATGAGGAGACCGGCCTTTACTGCCTGGGCGTCCATATCGCCGATGTCAGCGAGTATGTCCGGGAGGGGGAGGCTCTGGACCGGGAGGCCAGGAAGCGGGGGACCTCCGTATATCTGGTGGACCGGGTGATCCCCATGCTGCCCCATAAGCTGTCCAACGGGATCTGTTCCCTGAACCAGGGAGAGGACCGGCTGGCCCTGTCCTGCATCATGTGGATCGACCGGAAGGGCCAGATCGTGGACCACAGGATCGCGGAGACCCTGATCCGGGTGGACCGGAGAATGAGCTATACCAACGTGGACGCCATCATCACCAAACAGGATCGCCGCAGGAAGGAACAGTTCGCGGAGTTCGTGCCCATGTTCCTTCTGATGAAGGAGCTTTCGGATCTCCTGCGGGACAGACGGTACCACCGGGGCGGCATCGATTTTGACTTCCCGGAATCAAAGATCACCCTGGACCGGAGGGGAAGGGTGACGAAGGTGGAGCCCTACGAACGGAACCGGGCCCATCTGATCATCGAGGACTTTATGCTTGCCGCCAACGAGACGGTGGCGGAGGATTTTTACTGGAGGCAGATCCCCTTCCTGTACAGGACCCATGAGGCACCGGACCCGGAAAAGATGCGGTCCCTGTCCCTTTTTGTGGAAAATTTTGGCTACTACATCCGGTCCGGAAAGACGGAGACGGTCCATCCCAAAGCGGTCCAGTCCCTTCTGGGAAAGATCACCGGTTCGCCGGAGGAAGCCCTCATTGCAAGGCTGACCCTAAGGAGCATGAAGCAGGCCAGATATACCACGGAATGCAGCGGCCATTTCGGACTTGCAGCAAAATATTATACCCATTTCACATCCCCTATCCGGCGGTATCCGGACCTCCAGATCCACAGGATCATAAAGGAGAGCTTAAGAGGCGGTCTTGGGCCGGAGAGGCTTCGCCATTATGAGGCGCTGCTTCCTCTGGTTGCAGAGGAGACTTCAGCTCTGGAGCGGAGAGCCGACGAGGCGGAGCGGGAATGTGACAAGATGAAGAAGTGCGAATACATGCGGAGCCAGATCGGTCAGGAATTTGACGGAGTGATCTCGGGGGTCACGGCCTTCGGCTTTTATGTGGAGCTTCCCAATACCTGCGAGGGCCTGGTGCATGTGAACAGCCTTACGGATGATTACTATATCTTCAATGAAAATACCCTGGAGCTCCGGGGAGAACGCAGAGGCCGCTGCTTCCGGCTGGGCCAGCCGGTGCACATCCTGGTGGCAGATGCGGACAAGGTCATGCGGACCGTGGATTTCCGCCTGATCATAAGGGAGCTTCCGGACAAGGAGACGGAACAGAATGGGAAAAGACTCGATCAAGGTGATCGCCAGCAATAAAAAGGCATATCACGATTATTTTGTGGATGAAACATACGAAGCGGGGATCGAACTCTTCGGAACGGAGGTAAAATCCGTCCGCCAGGGACATTGCTCCGTAAAGGAGGCCTTCATCCGGGCAGACAAGGGAGAGCTCTATGTGCTGGGCATGCACATCAATCCCTACGAGAAGGGGAACATTTTCAACAAGGATCCCTTAAGGACCCGGAAGCTTCTGATGCACCGCAGCGAGATCAACAAGCTTATGGGAAAGATCACGGAAAAGGGATACACCCTGATTCCCCTGCAGGTTTATCTGAAGGGCTCTCTGGTCAAGGTCCAGGTGGGGCTTTGCCGGGGCAAGAAGCTCTATGACAAACGGGAGGATCTGGCAAAGAAGACCCAGCGGCGGGAGCTGGAAAGGGAGTTCAAGTCAGCCAATATCCGGCTGTGATCTCCCGGAAGGAAGCTTTACGAACGGGCCTTCCTGGGCTATAATATGAAATCACTATGATAAAAGAAAGTTTTCAGGAAAAAGATACATTTGAATTTGCAAGGCAGCTGGGGGAACAGGCTTCTCCCGGCGAGATCTACTGTCTGGAAGGAGACCTGGGGACCGGGAAGACCGTCTTTGCCAAGGGCTTTGCGGCGGGCCTTGGGATCCGGGAGCCTGTGACCTCCCCCACCTTCAATATCGTGAAGGAGTATGAGGAGGGACGCCTTCCCCTGTACCATTTTGACGTATACCGGATCGCGGATCCGGACGAGATGTACGCCATTGGCTACGAGGACTATTTTTTCGGACAGGGGGTCTGCCTTGTGGAATGGAGCAGCCTGATCCGGGAGCTGATCCCGGAGGGAGCTGTGCAGATCCTGCTGGAAAAGGACCCGGAGAAGGGCTTTGACTACCGCAGGATCACCGTAACAGGAACAAAGGAGGTAAAGGCATGAGGATACTGGGCATAGAAGCGTCGGGGCTTGTGGCCTCCACGGCCCTCTGGGAGGACGGGGTGATCCTGGCGGAATACACCATCAACAACCGTCTGACCCATTCCCAGACCCTGCTTCCCATGATCGAGGCCATGCTCAGGACCTCCGGAGAGCCCCTGGAGAAGACCAGCGCCATTGCCGTCTCCAGAGGGCCGGGATCCTTTACAGGCCTTCGGATCGGCGCGGCTACAGGAAAGGGACTGGCCCTGGCTCTGGACATCCCGGTGATCGGTGTGTCCTCCCTGAAGGCCCTTGCGGAAAATGAAAGGGACGCAGAGGATGTGATCGTCCCCATCATGGACGCCAGGCGGGGACAGGTATACTGTTATGCAGAGCTTCTGGGACAGGAACTTCTGGAGGAACAGGCCATGGCGGTGGAGAACCTGGTGGCCCTGCTCTCCGAAGAAATCCTGCAGAGCTGCCCCGGAAAAAGCGTCCTGTTTCTGGGAGACGGAGTTCCGGTGTACCGGGAATGGATCCTGGCACAGGCGGATTTCCCCTGCCGCTTTGCAGCTGCAAACCAGCAGCGGCAGAGGGGAGCCTCTGTGGCACAGCTGGGGGCAAGACTCTATGAAAGCTGGCTTCGGGAGAAGGAGCTCTCCCCGGAGCAGGTAAAGGAAATGGGGGCAGACCGGATCTCTGAAGCCGGACTCTTTACGGATACGGTGATGAATTCCGACGAGCTGGTGCCGGTCTACCTCAGGAAGCCCCAGGCGGAACGGGAAAGGGATGCGGGACTTCTGGAAGACCCGGGACAGAAGAGCCTTCGGAAGATCGCCCGGGGAGATAAGTAAGAACAGCCCGGGAAAGGAGTGGAGAGATGGATTTTTATTCGATATTCTGGATCGTGGTCATGGTTCTGGCCGCCGTTGTGGAGCTGGCTACCACGGCCCTTGTATCCCTGTGGTTCGTTGCAGGGGGACTGGCTGCCCTTTTGTTCAGCCTCCTCGGCTTCTCCCCGGTGATCCAGTGGCTGGCCTTTGCCCTGGTATCCCTTCTTGTTCTCTGCCTCTTCAGGAGCAGGATCGCAGGATATATGCAGAAGAAGCATGTGGCTACCAATGCGGACAGCCTCATCGGGAAGGTGGTCACCGTAAAGGAAACCATCGATAATGAAAAGGAGCAGGGAATTTTATGCCTGGGGGATCAGGAGTGGAGCGCCAGGACAAAAGAACCTGGCCTTATCCTGGAACCCGGGACCCAGGTGCGGATCCTCTCCATAGAAGGAGTGAAGCTTATTGTGGAGCCGGCGCAGAAAAAGACAGGAGAAGAGGCGTGATGGAGGACCGGACCCTCTGCCCGGAAAAGGGAGGCCTCCGGATCTTCCGCCTGGAGGCGGGCTGCGAGGACCGGGAGGACTGGCTGGACAGGCTCTGGGAGCTGGACAGGGAGATATTTCCCAATTCTCCCTGGGGAAGGGAGGCCTTTCAAAAAAATACGGAAAACAGCTTCGATACCCTGCTTTTATGTAGGGAGGAGGAACGGCTTCTGGGCTATGCCCTTCTGCGGTGCCTGGATGCGGCGGAGCTTCTGATCCTTGGAGTACGGAAGGAATGCCGGAACCGGGGTATCGGAACAGCCCTGCTCCGGGAACTCCTTCCCTATGGGGAGGGGCTTCCGGTATGGCTTGAAGTCCGGGAGGGCAACCTGGCAGCCAGGAAGCTTTATGCCCGTCAGGGCTTTTTGGAAGAGGGACGCAGAAAAGGATATTACAAGGATCCGAAGGAGGATGCGATCCTGATGAAACGGGACCCCGGACCCGCCGGAATGCCGGAAAAAGGGGAAGAATAACAAGGAGAAAGAGAATGCTGGACGTTTGTTTGCTTGGAACAGGGGGAATGATGCCGATGCCGAAGCGCTGGCTCACCTCCCTGATGCTTCGTTGCGGAGGCTCTAACATACTCATCGATTGCGGAGAAGGGACCCAGATCGCCATGAAGGAGGTGGGCTGGTCCCCAAAACCCATAGATATCATGTGCTTTACCCATTATCATGCGGATCATATCTCCGGACTTCCGGGGATGCTCTTATCCATGGGCAATTCGGACCGGACGGAGCCGGTGGTGATGATAGGACCGAAGGGGCTCTTCAATGTGGTGCGTTCCCTGAGGAGCATTGCGCCGGAGCTGCCCTTTGAGCTCCGCTTCATAGAACTGGACCAGAATACGGAGGAATACCGGATCGGACCCTATGTGATCAGCTGTTACAAGGTGAATCACAACATTCCCTGCTACGGTTATTCCGTAACGGTACCCAGAAAGGGACTCTTTGACGCGGCATCGGCAAAGGAGCAGGATATCCCTCTGAAGTTCTGGAACAGACTGCAGCACGGGGAGACGGTAAAGGACCCGGAAACAGGCCGCACATACAAGCCGGAAATGGTTATGGGACCGGAGCGCAGGGGACTTAAGGTGACCTATGCAACGGACAGCAGACCCTGCGACAATATCCGCAGGGCAGCCTGCGGAGCAGACCTGTTTATCTGCGAGGGCATGTACGGAGAACCGGGCATGGAAGAAAAGGCCCGGGGCTATAAGCATATGACCATGTACGAGGCTGCGGAGATGGCAAAGGCAGCGGATCCGGCGCCGAAGGAGATGTGGTTCACCCACTACAGTCCCTCCATGCTGAATCCCCGCCAGTACCTGGACGAGGTGAAGAAGATATTCCCCAATGTCAGGTGCGGAAAGGACGGCCTGCAGAGGGAACTGGTCTACGAGGATTAAAAAATGGAAGAAAACAATTCCAAAAAGGATATTTACATATTAGGGATCGAGAGCTCCTGCGATGAAACGGCAGCAGCGGTGGTAAAGAACGGAAGGGAGGTCCTTTCCAATATCATCTCCTCCCAGATCGACATCCATACGGTTTACGGAGGCGTGGTGCCGGAGATCGCATCAAGGCTCCATTGCGAGAACATCAACGGTGTGATCCGCCTGGCTCTGAAGGAGGCGGGCATGGGTTTTCAGGATATCGATGCCATTGCGGTGACCTACGGCCCCGGCCTTGTGGGAGCCCTTCTGGTGGGAGTTTCCGAGGCAAAGGCCCTGGCCTATGCCCTGTCGAAGCCCCTGGTGGGAGTCCATCATATCGAGGGACACGTGGCAGCCAACTTCCTGCAGTACCCGGACCTGGAGCCTCCCTTTGTGTGCCTGATCGTATCCGGAGGACATACCCATCTGGTGATCGTCCGGGATTACGGTTCCTTCGAGATCATCGGAAGGAGCCGGGACGATGCTGCGGGAGAAGCCTATGACAAGGTGGCCCGGGCAGTGGGCCTTGGCTATCCGGGAGGACCGAAGGTGGACAGGGCGGCAAGGGAGGGGAATCCCCTGGCGATCCAGTTCCCCCGGGGAGAGGTCAAGGACCACCCCTACGACTTTACCTTTTCCGGACTGAAATCAGCAGTGCTGAATTATATCAACAAAGCCAACATGACCGGTCAGGAGATCAGTGTGCCGGATCTTACGGCCTCTTTCCAGCATGCGGTGGTGGAGTCCCTGGTGCAGCGCACCGTGGACTGTGCCAGGGCTTATGGATTCAAAAAGGTGGCCATGGCGGGAGGCGTATCCGCCAACAGCGCCCTGCGGGAAGCTATGAAGAAGGCCTGTGAGGCCCGGGGGATGGAGTGTTATTATCCGGCCCCTGTCTATTGTACCGACAATGGAGCCATGATCGCGGCTGCAGGCTACTATGAATTTCTAAAGGGCGTGCGGTCCGGAACGGATCTGAACGCAGTGCCGAATCTGAAGCTGGGGGAACGCTGATATGCCGGAAGAAGAAAAAAAGAAGATCAAATATACGGCAGTGGTGCTGGCAGCCGGCAGCGGCAGCCGCATGCACTCCGACATCAAAAAACAGTACATGGAGCTGTCCGGGATCCCGGTGGTGGTCCATAGTCTCCTTCGTTTTGAGAAAAATGATCTGATCGACTCCGTGATCCTGGTGACCTCCCATGAGGACCTGCAGTATGCCCTGGCCCTGACCCTGCAGTATGGGCTCAGGAAGGTAAAGAATATCGTGGAGGGCGGTAGCCAGAGGTTCCGTTCCGTCTATAACGGGGTAAAGGTGGCCGATGGGGACACGGACTATATCCTGATCCACGACGGGGCAAGGCCCCTGGTCTCCGACGAACTCATCACAAGGTGCTGCCGGGAGGTGCTTAAGGGAGGCGCCTGCGTGGCGGCGGTGCCCCTGAAGGATACGGTGAAGCGGGCCGATGGGGAGGGCTTTGCGGCGGAGACCCTGGACCGGTCGTCTCTCTATGCGGTCCAGACCCCCCAGACTTTTTCCTATCCTTTGTTCATGGAGGCCTACAGGAAGCTGTTCCAGACCATCCGGGAGTATCACCCGGATGAATCGAAGATCACGGACGACGCCATGATCGTGGAGGGGATGACGGACCGGAAGGTAAGGCTGATCGAAGGAGATTACCGGAACCTGAAGATCACCACACCGGAGGACATGCTGATCGCAGAAGCCTTTTTACAGGCGGAAAAGGGCGGAAATTAATGCGGGCTGCGGAATCCTTGAAAAAAAAGAAAACAAAATCCCGCAAAACCTCTTGACATTTGATTTTGATTTTATTATTATATTTGGGCACGCTTGTGAAAGCGGCGCCCAAAAGTGGAAAGGTATCGAAGTGGTCATAACGAGGCGGTCTTGAAAACCGTTTGTCCGCAAGGGCGCGAGGGTTCGAATCCCTCCCTTTCCGTCACATGCGTACCCCGCATGGGAATTAAATAATAAAACATTTATTCAGCAGAAGTACCCAAGTGGCTGAAGGGGCTCCCCTGGAAAGGGAGTAGACCGTTAATAGCGGTGCGAGGGTTCAAATCCCTCCTTCTGCGCTGCAGTTTGAAGAGATTCAAAAAAACTGCAAAAAACCTGTTGACAAAGAGCGATGAAGTGTGATAAGATAATCGGGCTGTCGCCGAGAGGGAGACAGGAAGCACCTTGAGAATTGAAGATAAGAACAGTTAATGCACAGACCCTGAAAATTCGAGAAAAGTGAAAG